>NZ_JAGSYG010000004.1 GCF_025685655.1 Acidicapsa ligni
TGGTTATGCCAGGCGACAACATCCAGTTGGAGATTGAGCTGCACACTCCAGTTGCGATGGAAAAGGGACTGCGCTTCGCGATTCGCGAAGGCGGCAGGACAGTCGGCGCGGGCGCCATCAGCGAGATTATCGCTTAAGAAGTTGTAGGTACGGGAGCCGGGCAGCAGGATTTGAAGGAAGAATCCTGCCGCCCGACTCCAAATCAGTTTAGGGATTTTGAGGGTTAGCAAAACGGCTGGGCCCCGAATCGGATAGGATAAGCAAATGCGGGAAATCGTGACATTGCAGTGCACCGAGTGCAAAGAGCGCAACTACACAACGACCAAGAACAAAAAGACGACCACCGGCCGTCTGGAATTCGAAAAGTTCTGCAAGCGTTGCCGTTGCCACAAGAAGCACCGGGAAACTAAGTAAGCAGCTCTGAGCTGCTGGTTGCCAGTTTTAAAGCTTGTATATCGGTCGGGATGAGCTATTTACCCTCCGAAAGCGAGCCAGGGCTAAAGCCAGTAGCTAGAGGCGGCAGTACAGGGGCGTAAGCTCAACGGTTAAACTGTCGGTCTCCAAAACCGAACTTCTCGGTTCGAATCCGAGCGCCCCTGCCAGATTAAGTGCGGTAACTCCGGTTAGATTCCGGATGCAAAAGGAAGTAGAAGCATGGCGAAGACAGCATTAGTAGCGGACAGCGGAACCGAAAACAAACCGAATCCGCTGGTGCATCACACCACGAACAGCTATGAGCGCGCTCGTAGCTTTCTGAGTGACGTGCGCAACGAGATGCGCAAGGTAGTAACGCCCTCGCGCAAAGAAGTGCAGGCGACCACGACGGTTGTGTTGGTCACGGTTTTTGTCTTCTCCTTCTATTTCTGGATAGTGGATGGCATTTTTTCCAACGGAGTGAAGCTGCTGTTGAGCAAGCTCGCTGGACAGTAGTACGTCGCGCAAAAGAGACGCGAGAGAGATCAGGAATGACAGACGAACTGGAGCAGGAACCCGGACAGGAAGCAGTTGCAGAGCAGCCCGTCGAGGCGCCACGGAACGAAAACTTCAAGTGGTATATTCTGCACGCGTATTCGGGCTTTGAGCGCAAGGTCAAGGAATCCTTGGAGAGCCGCATTCAGGCGTTTGGCCTGGAGAGCAAGTTTGGCCGCATCATGATTCCGACCGAGCCGGTTACGGAGACGGTCAACGGCAAAAAGCGCACGATTGAGCGGGTATTCCTGCCTGGCTACGTGCTGATCGAGATGGAGCTGGATAACCAGATCTGGCACATCATCAAGGAAACGCCGCGAGTTACAGGCTTCCTTGGAACAGGCGACAAGCCGGTCGCGTTGAGCGAAGAAGAGATTAGTTCGCTGCTCAATCGTACCGATGAGGGCAAAGAGAAGCCCCGGCAGAAGATCAGGTTTGAGAAGAATGAGTCCGTCCGGATTACCGATGGACCGTTTGCCAACTTCAATGGCATCGTGGATGAGATTAACGAAGATCGCGAAACCCTCAAGGTGATGGTTACAATCTTCGGTCGCTCCACACCGGTTGAGCTTGAGTTCGGCAAAGTCGAAAAGATTGAGTAATGCAGCTTCCAGCTACTAGCTTCCAGCTTCTAGCCGGGTTGCCCTCCTAGCGGGTCCCGGTTGTGAGCGAATGCGGCGGCGGCATCACCAAAATATGAACAAGGAAACATCCAGCTAGTAGCTGAAAGCTAGGAGCTAGTAGCTGGGTTCCAAAGGAACCCACATGGCACCCCCGAAGAAGATCACAGGATACGTCAAGCTTCAGATTGAAGCCGGCAAAGCAACCCCGGCACCTCCAGTCGGCCCCGCGCTCGGTCAGGCGCAGGTCAACATCATGGAGTTCTGCAAGCAGTTCAACGCTCGCACCCAGACCAAGGAGATGGCCGGTCTGACCATCCCCGTGGTGATCAGCGTTTATGCCGATCGCACCTTTACCTTCGTCACCAAGACGCCTCCGGCATCGAATCTGCTGCTCCGCGCTGCAGGTATCCCCAAGGGCGCCGCTGTTCCGAACAAGGACAAGGTGGGCAAGGTAACTGAGAAGCAGGTCCGCGAGATCGCCGAAACCAAGATGCCCGATCTGAATGCAGCTTCCGTCGAAGCGGCAATCAAGAGCATCAAGGGAACAGCTCGTTCGATGGGTATCGAGGTCGTTGCCTAGATTTGTTGTTTGTCTTACCGTTGTGTCAGCAAAGCCCTCCCAATTGGGAGGGCTTTGCTGCATCTGGCCGCCCTTTTTCAGGCGCGCCAGCCACATCCGTCAGAAGCTGCATCACCAGTAATGGCTCAGGCGATAACGACCCCGCCGCCTCCGAATCCACCGCTAAAGCCGACGCACCGCGCAATGCAGCCCATGTATTGCAGGCTGCACGGCACGCAGCAAAGACAGCCGTACCAGTGATCTTCGCAGCTATTTTCGTCGTAGCACTGCTGGTATTCATCGGCGCATCGGCTAACGCAGGTTCCCCCGCCCGAGTCGCCATTTCCGTTGTCGAGATAGACCGAAATGTTCCCGAGCTGTGCCGCCAGAGTGGCCCAGGATATCTCCTGCGCGAAGTGGGCAATCTCCTCATCTTCCCAATCGGAGGCCTTAAGTCCTCTCTCAATCAGGGCGGAGACGCCTTCAATATAGCGCCGGGAAAACTTGTCGAGCTTTTCCACTTGCGAGCTATCCGGCAGCGAGGCGATAGCCTTTCTAGCCGAGTTGCGAACGGATGACAGGAAAGCTCTGCGGCCATCCGACTCAAAATTACCAGACACGCCAGAATGCTCCGGGTGTTCGTTGGATTTGCGTTTTTTCCCTTTTTCACAATCACACATGATGAATTCCTTTCTTCTCCGTGCCGGGAGTCGGCATTTTCTAAGGAGCTGGCATTTTTGCCGCTGAAAGGTAGTGAGGTTCCATGGCTTTGCGTGACAGAATCAGGCAAAATAGCCAAGAAAGAACGCCCGAAGCAGTTGCGCGAGGCTGGATATTTTGCGATACTGCATACATGCGTCTCTTCTTCGTGAGGAGACCATCACCAGTACCACGGCATTTGGGCTCGGTTGAGATGGCGCAGTCAGCTTGCATCGGCAGCGTCCCTTCGGGGCTTCCCGCAAAGCGGGACTGGCAATTGCGGTGGGAGATGAGGGAAGAATGGCCAAGAAAGCCAGCAAGAATATTACGAAGTCGCGTGCGGCTGTTGAGCCCCGCAATTACCTGTTGCCAGAGGCAGTAGGACTCCTGCAGAAGGTCAAGTTTGCCAAGTTCGACGAAACTGTCGACCTGACTCTGCGTTTGGGTGTTGATACCCGCCATGCCGATCAGATGGTCCGCGGAACCGTTGTTCTGCCCCACGGCCTCGGTAAGACGAAAACCGTTGCAGTCATTGCTTCCGGCGATCGTTTGAAGGATGCCGAGGCAGCCGGTGCAGATTTTGTCGGCGGCGAAGAGCTGGTTGAGAAGATTCAAAAGGAAGGCTGGACAGGCTTTGATGCCCTGATCGCCACGCCGGACATGATGAAGTCTGTCGGTCGCCTCGGTAAGGTGCTCGGACCTCGCGGCCTGATGCCAAACCCCAAGACCGGCACGGTAACGCAGGATGTTGCCGCCGCAATCAAGGAAATCAAGGCTGGTAAGGTTGAGTTTCGCGCCGACAAGACCGCTCTGGTGCATGTTCCCGTGGGTAAGCTGAGCTTCCCTCCGGAGAAGCTGGTTGAGAATGCGACCACGGTTCTGGCCAGCGTAATGCGCGCCAAGCCTTCGGCAGCCAAGGGCAAGTATGTCAAGGGAATCACGCTGAGCTCGACGATGGGCCCAGGTGTTCCGATTGACGGCGCCGTGGCAGACGCTGCCGGTAAATAGGCAGACTTAAGAAATTATCCCGTTCTCTTCTTTTGGCCTCTGGCGCAGAGAATCCTGAGTGATTCGATAGCAACAGGAAAGACGAGATATGCGGCCCGGAATCGGGGCGGCGGGCAAAGCGGGCCAGAGGGCAGGAGCGATCAGATGGCATTGACAAGGGCGAGCAAGACGAAAAAGGTTAAGGTTCTGGCAAAAGAGCTGGAGACCTCCACGACGGCAATCATTGGCACCTTTGCCAAGATGACCGTTTCTCAGGATTTTGAACTGCGCAAGCTGATTCGCGGCGCAGGCGGCAAGTATCGCGTTCTCAAGAACAAGCTGGCTGCCAAGGCGAGCGAAGGCACCGCGGTTGAAGAAGCGCTCAAGGGTCTGAAGGGTGTAAGTGCTGCGGCATTTACCTCCGGCGATCCGGTAGAGCTGGCCAAGGTTTTCTCGAAGTGGGTCGGCGACAATGCCGAGTTCACTTTCAAGCTGGGCATCGTTGACGGCAAGCTGATCAGCGTGGACGAAGTTAAGGCTCTGGCCACCATGCCGGGCAAGGAAGAGCTCTTCTCGAAGCTGCTGTTCCTTATCAACTCGCCTGCGCAGCGCCTTGCTACCGTGGTCAACGCTACGGGTCGCGATCTGGCCGTAGTGATCAACGAAGCGGTCAAGGGCGAAAAGTTCTCAGGCGGAGCTGCTCCAGCGGCCAAGGCTGCGGAGCCGGTCGCGGAAGCAGCTCCAGTCGAAGCATCCACGGTCGAAGCAGCGCCAGCCGAAGCAGTGGCTGAGCCTGTTGCCCCGGTTGCAGAGATCGAAACGCAGGCTGAAGCAGCCGTTAATGAAGCGCCGGTTGAAGGTGCGGTTGTTTCTGAAGCGCCTGCGGCTGAGTAATCATCAAGTTTCCCGCTTGACAGCGGCGAGGGGTGCGGGTCTGGGCACGTCGGAAACCTCGCAGTTTGGATGAGCGGTGCAGTAGAAAATTTCAAAAAGAGTCTGGATTGGAGAACAAAATGGCGGATTTGAATCAGTTGGAAGAGCAGATCGTTAGCCTGAGCTTGCTGGAAGCGGCAGCTTTGGTGAAGGCATTGGAAACGCGTCTTGGCGTTTCGGCAGCAGCAGCGGCCCCCGTGGCTGTGGCTGGTGGCGGCGGCGCAGCGGCAGCAGCAGAAGTCGTTGAGCAGACCGAGTTCCAGGTTATCCTCAAGGATGCCGGCGCGAACAAGATCAGCACCATCAAGGCTGTGCGTGAAGTAACCGCGCTCGGTCTGAAGGAAGCAAAGGACTTGGTCGACAGCGCTCCCAAGGCACTCAAGGAGAACGCGAGCAAGGAAGAGGCAGAGACCATCAAGAAGAAGTTTGAAGGTATCGCCACCGTCGAAATCAAGTAATCAGCAATTCGGTAACACGCATTTGCAATTGCGGCGAAGACGCGCTACATTAAAAGTTGCGCGTCTTCCCGTCTCTTTTTGCATTGCTCTAGTCTATGGAGCTGGGCGAGATCAAATGCGTGGTCTGGAAAACACGAAAAAGTGGCATATGCGGGTTTCATGTCCGGGGAATACCAAGCCCCCTGGTCGCGAAAACTGCGCTGTACAACCTCTATATGGTTGATGTCATGAGGGTTGGTAGCTGCTTGCGGAGCGGTTGCCGGCGGGTATCTGGAACTGGCGGGTTGCGGTAGAAGCGAGCTTTGGGATCGGCAAACGTGGGATACAAATTCGGCAAAAGGGCTCAGAACAGTAGCTGCGCTCGTGAGACATCTTGTCTTCGCGAGCACTTATCTGCGTCTGGTCAGGTTTTTGCTTATCTTTCCACGGTCTTTTCGACTGATTCTGATTCCACTTTACCTTTCGCCTGCTGATTCGCCTCGGTCTTAACTCCGATATTCGGGAGTTTAGCCCCAGGTAGTGCATACGGCAAGTGCAATTTTTCTTCCGCAGTGTTTCCGGGCTTCCGGTTGTTAGGTTGGTTGTTTGTTGTCCTTAGCAGGTTGCTTGCGAAATTCAATCGCGTCGTGCAAAGGGCATTTGCAGAAGCGATTTGCTTGACGGAATCCGAACTGGATCCGAAACGAATTGCGGGGATGCAGTACCGCACGAAACATCATTCCGATGTACGCCGATAGCCGTGAGACTCGGGCTGTCGGTACTCTGGCCCTCAAAAGGGGTCGGGACCTCGGGGATACGAGCCTCAGGAGTGAAGCATGCCGAACGAGAATCGCGCCATTCGCAGCCGACTCGATTTTTCCAAGATTCCTACCGCCATCCAGATTCCTAACCTGATCGAAGTGCAGCGTCGCTCCTACGAGCGGTTTCTGCAGATGGATAAGCTCCCCAACGAGCGGGACGATAATGGTTTGCAGTCGGTCTTTACGTCGGTATTCCCGATCACGGACTTCCGCAACATCTCCCAGCTCGACTTTGTGGACTTCTCGATCGGTAACTGGGAGTGCAAGTGCGGTCACCTCAAAGGTCTGCATCACCTGCGCACGGCTTGCGTGAACTGCGGATCCATGGTCATCACCGACCCCTTCCATCCGGGCGACGTACTTTGCCAGCATTGCGGCACGTACAACAAGAACACGCCTGACTTCTGCAACAAGTGCGGCGACCCTGTGGGCCTGCAATTGAAGTACGACCAGCAGGAGTGCGAAGAGCGCGGCATGACCTTCTCTGCGCCGCTCAAGGTGACTGTTCGCCTGACGATTTACGACAAGGATCCCGAAACGGGTTCGAAGACCATTCGCGACATCAAGGAGCAGGAAGTCTTCTTCGGCGATATTCCGCTGATGACGGCCAATGGCACCTTCATCGTGAACGGGACGGAACGTGTCATCGTATCGCAGCTCCACCGTTCGCCAGGCGTCTTCTTTGAGACGGCGAACAACCGCAGCTACTTCCTCGGCAAGATCATTCCGTATCGCGGTTCCTGGGTCGAGTTCGAATACGACCAGAAGAACACGCTCTACGTGCGTATCGATCGCAAGCGCAAGTTCCTCGGCACCATCTTCCTGCGCGCCCTCGGCCTGCGTTCCGACGAAGAGATTTTGAAGACCTTCTACACGGTCGATAAGATTCAGCTCGTCGATGGCAAGCTGATGTGGACCGTTCCTGAGGCTGGCGTAACGACGCATCTGCAAGGCGCAAAGCCGGCACACGCAATCCTCGCCAATGGCGAAGAGATCGCGCACTCCGGTCGCAAGGTCACGGCCTCTGTTCTCAAGGCCCTGCGCGCCAACGGCGTACAGCAGATCGAGATTGAAGCTACCGAGCTCGACGGCACGCTGACCGCTGCCGACGTGATCGATCTCACCACCGGCGAAGTAATCGTCGAGGCCAACACCGAGCTGACCGCCGACCGTCTGCACAAGATTGGCGCCAGCGGCGCGACGACCATTGAGGTCTTCTTCCCCGAGCGCGACGACGTGGGCAACATCATCACCAACACGCTCCGTCGTGACTCCGTGCGCAAGCCGGAAGAAGCGTTGATCGAGATCTACCGCAAGCTGCGGCCAGGCGACCCGCCGACGCTCGATACCGCGACTGCATTGTTCGAAGGCATGTTCTTCGATCAGCGCAAGTACGATTTCTCGCGCGTAGGCCGGTTGAAGTTCAACATCAAGCTCTACGAGAATCAGGACCCCAGCGGCCTCGACAAGCGCACCCTGACTCCCGAAGATTTTTACGCGACCATTCGCTACCTGCTCAAGCTGCGTAAGAACATCGGCAATGTGGACGACATCGATCATCTCGGCAATCGCCGCGTCCGCGCGGTCGGCGAGCTGATGGAGAATCAGTTCCGCATCGGCCTCGTTCGCATGGAGCGCGCCATCAAGGAAAAGATGAGCGTTTATCAGGAGCTGTCGACGGCCATGCCGCACGACCTGATCAACGCCAAGCCGGTTATGGCCGCGATTCGCGAGTTCTTCGGTTCTTCGCAGCTGTCACAGTTCATGGATCAGACCAACCCCCTCTCGGAGATCACGCACAAGCGGCGTCTCTCCGCCCTTGGGCCCGGTGGTCTGTCGCGTGAGCGCGCAGGCTTCGAAGTACGCGACGTCCATCCGACTCACTACGGACGTATCTGCCCGATTGAAACGCCTGAAGGTCCGAACATCGGTTTGATCAGCTCGTTGAGCTGCTTTGCCCGCATCAATGAGTACGGCTTCATTGAGTCTCCTTACCGCAAGGTCAAGGAAGGCCGCATCCTCGACTACGTTGAGGTTGTGAACGCCGGTGACAGCGGTATGCGTGTCGGCGATCATCTCGAAAAGAAGGAAGCATTTCAGCTCATCGCCGATCTGGAAGCAGCCGGCAAGCGCAAGATCGATTGGATGCCGTTCAGCTTCTACCAGTCCGCCTGGGAAGAGGATCGTCACACCATCGCGCAGGCCAACATCAAGTTCAACGAAGAGGGCGTCATCACCGAAGAACTGGTGAATGCGCGTCGTCAAGGGAACTTCGTGCTGGTCAACCGCGCCGAGGTCGACTTCATCGACGTCAGCCCGAAGCAGCTTGTTTCGGTCGCTGCCTCGCTGGTGCCATTCCTCGAGCACGATGACGCGAACCGCGCACTCATGGGTGCGAACATGCAGCGCCAGTCTGTTCCTCTGCTCGTCGCCGAAGCACCCCTGGTCGGTACCGGCATGGAAGGCGTCACTGCTCGCGATTCCGGTGCAGTCATTCTGGCCAAGCGTAACGGTATTGTCGATTCCGTCGATTCCGAGCGCATCATCATCCGCGTAGAAGGAGAGCATCACCCCACGCAGTTGTCGCGTGAGGTTGGTTCGGACATCTATCAGCTCATCAAGTTCAAGCGCTCCAACCAGAACACCTGCATCAACCAGAAGCCGGTTGTACGCGAGGGTGAGCGTGTGATCAAGGGCCAGGTCATCGCCGACGGTCCCTGCACAGAGCAGGGAGAATTGGCGCTCGGACGTAACGTGCTCGTGGCCTTCATGCCCTGGCGCGGTTACAACTTCGAGGACGCGATCCTGATCAGCGAAAAGCTGGTTCGCGAGGACTACTACACTTCGGTTCACATCGAAGAGTTCGAAATCGAAGCACGCGATACGAAGCTGGGACCAGAGGAAATCACCCGTGATATCCCCAACGTCTCAGAGTCTGCATTGCGCGACCTGGACGAGAGCGGCATCATCCGCATCGGCGCCCAGATCAAGCATGGCGACATCCTCGTCGGCAAGGTAACGCCCAAGGGCGAGACCCAGTTGACGCCGGAAGAGAAGCTGCTTCGCGCCATCTTCGGTGAAAAGGCCGGCGATGTTCGCGATGCTTCGCTGACATGCCCTCCAGGTATCGAAGGCACGGTAGTCGACGTCCGCATCTTCTCCCGCAAGGGTCAGGAAAAGGACGAGCGCGCCAAGCAGATTGAAGCGGAGAATACCTCGAAGCTCGAAAAGAACCTGGGCGACGAAATCCGCATTCTTACCGACGAGCGCCTGAAGCGTCTCGACGCGATCCTCGGCAACAAGGAAGTGCTGGCTGACCTGCATGACGAGCGCACCAACAAGCGTCTCCTCACCAAGGGCAACATCCTTGATCGCGAAACCATCGAGCGCATCTCGACCAAGAATCTCAAGCGCATTCGCTTCGCGGACAAAGATCCTCGCGTGAATGAGCAGATCGATGAGATCGAAGAAATGACTTCGCGTCAGATCGAAGTGCTGCGCAAGATCACCAACGAGAAGGTTGCCAAGCTGCAGAAGGGCGATGAACTTTCGCCTGGCGTCATCAAGATGGTCAAGGTGTACATCGCGATGAAGCGCAAGCTGTCGGTCGGCGATAAGATGGCCGGTCGTCACGGTAACAAGGGTGTGATCGCGCGCATTCTTCCGGAAGAAGACATGCCGTACCTGCCCGATGGAACTCCAGTGGAGATCGTACTCAATCCACTCGGTGTACCTTCGCGTATGAACGTCGGTCAGATTCTGGAAACGCATCTCGGCTGGGCCGCTGCCGAGCTCGGCAAGAAGATTGCCGCTCTCGTCGAAGCCAATAGCGAAGCCAACGCTCTGCGCGAGCAGATCAAGGTCAGTTTCAAGGACACAGCAGCGCTGCAACTGCTTCTCGACCTCGACGACACGATGTTGATTCGTGTAGCCAAGGGCATGAAGCGCGGTATCTGGTTCGGCACGGCGGTATTCGACGGCGCGCAGGAAAGCGAAATCAAGGCTCTTCTGCATGCTGCCGGTCTGCCCAGTTCGGGCAAGACAGCGCTCTTCGACGGTATGACGGGCGATCAGTTCGAGCAGCCGGTAACGGTGGGTTACATCTACATGCTCAAGCTCTCGCATCTGGTGGACGACAAGATTCACGCTCGCTCCATCGGACCGTACTCGCTCATCACGCAGCAGCCGCTGGGTGGTAAGGCGCAGTTCGGCGGACAGCGCTTCGGTGAGATGGAAGTATGGGCCCTCGAAGCATACGGCGCCGCTTACATCCTGCAGGAACTGTTGACTGCCAAGTCCGATGACGTCTATGGCCGTACCAAGATCTACGAGGCCATCGTCAAGGGCGAAGCAGCGATCGAGCCAGGCGTGCCCGAATCGTTCAACGTGTTGATCCGCGAGCTTCAGGCGCTTTGCCTGGATGTCGAGCTGATCAAGCGCGCTGATCTGAAAAAGCTGCCGGCACCGGAGTTGATCGACGTAGCCGTAGCTGACTAAGCGTGCAAGCCCGGTCTCTTAAACAAGACCGGGCCTGACTCGCTCCTGCGATTTCTGTCTTCGTATCACGGAGATGTCCAGAGTGGCTTAAGCCACTCCCCAGGGCGGACAAACTCCTGCAGTCTATTCCCTGGGAAACAGCGACGGTCACTGCCGTAAGGCATGCCAAGGAGGGTCGCCTTGTTCCGTTCCAATCCATTCGAACTCACCACGCCGATTAAGGACTTTGACGCAATCCGCATCATGCTGGCTTCTCCCGAGAAGATCCGCAGCTGGTCGCATGGCGAAGTCACCAAGCCGGAGACGATCAACTACCGTACCTTCAAGCCAGAGCGCGACGGCCTCTTCTGCGCCCGTATCTTTGGACCCGTGACGGACTGGGAATGCCTCTGCGGCAAGTACAAGCGCATGAAGCACCGCGGCGTCATCTGCGACAAGTGCGGCGTCGAAGTCACCGTCTCCAAGGTGCGCCGCGAGCGCATGGGCCACATCGAGCTGGCATCGCCCTGCTCGCATGTCTGGTTCTTCAAGGGACTGCCTTCGCGTATCGGTCACCTGCTCGACATCTCGCTGCGTGACCTCGAAAGCATTCTCTACTTCGAGTCCTACGTTGTCGTCGATCCAGGCGACGCGCCGGTCAAAGAGCGCGAAGTCATCAAGGACGAGAATCGTTTCCGCGAGCTCGACCAGCAATATCGCCCCACTGGCTTCAAAGCCATGATGGGCGCCGAGGCCATCAAGGAGCTTCTCAAGCGCGTCAACTCCGACGAACTTTCCGTCGAGATGCGCGAAAAGATGAAGACCGAAACCTCGGTTCAGAAGAAGATCAAGTACTCCAAGCGCCTCAAAGTCGTCGAAGCCTTCCGCAAGTCCGGCAACAAGCCGCAGTGGATGATCCTCGACGTACTGCCCGTAATTCCTCCCGAATTACGCCCACTCGTTCCACTTGACGGCGGCCGTTTTGCGACCTCCGATCTGAACGACCTCTATCGCCGCGTCATCAACCGCAACAACCGGTTGAAGAAGCTGATGGACCTGCACGCTCCCGAAGTCATCGTGCGCAACGAAAAGCGCATGTTGCAGGAAGCTGTCGATGCGCTGTTTGACAACGGCCGTCGCGGCCGCGTTCTGCGCGGTGCCAACAACCGTCCGCTCAAGTCGCTCTCCGATACCCTCAAGGGCAAGCAGGGCCGCTTCCGTCAGAACCTCCTCGGCAAGCGCGTCGACTACTCCGGCCGTTCGGTCATCGTCGTCGGCCCCGAGCTGAAGCTGCACCAGTGCGGTCTTCCCAAGAAGATGGCGCTCGAACTCTTCAAGCCCTTCATCTATCACCGCCTCGAACAGACCGGCCACTGCACCACCATCAAGCAGGCCAAAGAGATGGTTGAAATGCAGGAGCCCGTGGTCTGGGACATCCTCGAAGAAGTCATCAAGGATCACCCCATCCTGCTGAACCGCGCTCCTACGCTTCACCGTCTCGGTATTCAAGCGTTTGAGCCGGTGCTCGTCGAGGGCAAGGCCATCAAGATTCACCCGCTCGTCTGTACCGCTTTCAACGCGGACTTCGACGGCGATCAGATGGCTGTTCACATCCCGCTGTCGCCCGAAGCGCAGATTGAAGCCAGCGTGCTCATGCTCGCCGCGCACAACATTCTGTCGCCCGCATCCGGTCAGCCCATCACGGTTCCTACGCAGGATCTCGTGCTCGGCCTCTATTACCTGACGAAGTCCAAGGCTGGCGCCAAGGGCGAAGGTCGCACTTTTGCCAACGCTGAAGAGGTTCTCATGGCCCTCGAAGCAGCAGAAGTCGAGACGCTCTCGCCGATCCGTCTGCGCTACTCCGGCACAGTGCTGGATATGACCACTGCCTATGACGATCAAGACCTGATGCACACCGATCCGGTCGAGTTCAACAAGCAGTTCATCTCCACCACCGTCGGGCGCACCATTCTGAACGACGCACTGCCGGAAGGCATGCCGTTCATCAATGGCCTGCTCAAGAAAAAGGGCATTGGACAACTGGTCAGCTATTGCAACCAGAACCTCGGCCTCGAAATCACCGTGCGCATGCTCGATCGCATCAAGGAACTCGGCTTCCAGTACGCCACGCGTTCTGGTCTCTCCGTCGGCCTCGATGACATGGTTATCCCCGCATCCAAGTACACCACTGTCTCCGACGCTGACCACAAGGTCATCGAGGTTCAGCAGCAGTACCTGGACGGAGCCATCACCAACGGCGAGCGCTCCAACAAGGTCATCCAGATCTGGTCGGCAGTTACCGAACAGGTCGCCGATGAGATGTTCGGCAACATGAAGCAGGCCGATAAAGACGGCGTCATGAACCCGATCTACATCATGGCCGACTCCGGTGCTCGTGGTTCCAAGCAGCAGATCCGTCAGCTCTCCGGTATGCGCGGACTGATGGCCAAGCCTTCCGGCGAAGTCATCGAAACGCCCATCACGGCAAACTTCCGCGAAGGTCTCACCGTGCTGGAGTACTTCATCTCGACCCACGGCGCACGTAAGGGTCTCGCCGATACCGCGCTCAAGACCGCTGACTCCGGCTACCTCACCCGTCGTCTCGTCGACGTGGCGCAGGACGTTATCGTCACCGAGATGGATTGCGGAACTGTCGAGGGTATTTACGTAAGCCCGATCGTCGAGTCCGGCGAAATCATCGAGCCCTTGCGCGACCGCATCATTGGCCGCGTTTCCCTCGAACGCATCAAGGATTTCGATGGCAACGTCGTAATCGATGTGAACCAGCAGATCGACGAAGAAATCGCTTCGGCGATTCAGGGTGCCGGTGTCGAGCGCGTCAAGATCCGCTCGGTGCTCACCTGCGAATCCCGTCGCGGCGTCTGCGCACTCTGCTACGGCCGCAACCTCGGCTCCGGCCGCATGGTTGAGCTCGGCGAAACCTGCGGCGTCATCGCAGCACAGTCCATCGGCGAACCCGGCACGCAGCTCACCATGCGTACCTTCCACGTCGGCGGAACCGCCTCACGCGTCTCCGACAAGAGCCGTCTCGATGCCAAGAACAACGGCACCGTCCACTTCATCAACCTCAATACCGTTAAGTCCGAGAAGGATGGCATGCTCGTCGCCATGAATCGCTCCGGATCGGTAGCCATCGTTGATGATCGTGGCCGCGAAAAGGAACGCTACCAGGTCGTTTATGGCGCGCGTCTCCGCGTGGAAGACGGTCAGAAAGTCTCGCTGGGCGATCAGTTGGCCGAGTGGGATCCCTACACCTACGCAGTGCTTACCGAAATCGGTGGCGCCGTGCAGTTCAAGGATCTCCAGGAAGGCATCACGCTTAATGAAGAAGTGGACGAAGTCACCGGCCTCTCGCGCCTGGTGGTTGCGGATGCTCCCGATGAAAAGCGTCAGCCGGCAATCTGGATCAACGGGGCCAAGGGCAAGAAGCGGTATCTCATGCCTAGCCGCGCTCACCTTATGGTTCTGGATGGAGACACCGTTGGACCGGGCGACATTCTCGCCAAGATCCCACGCGAATCCACCCGCACCAAGGACATCACCGGTGGTCTGCCACGCGTCGTAGAGCTCTTCGAAGCCCGCAAGCCGCGTGAAACAGCCATCATCTCGGAGATCGACGGTGTCGTTCGCTTTGGCGAAGTTGCCAAGGGACAGCGCAAGATCTACGTCACAGCCGACAACGGCGAGGAGAAGGAATACAGCGTTCCTCGCGGCGTTCACGTCAACATCCAGGAAGGCGAGCGTCTTTCCGCTGGCGATCCTTTGATGGATGGCCCGCTGAATCCGCACGACATTCTGGCCGTACTTGGCGAGAAGCTGCTTCAGGCTTACCTCGTCAACGAAATCCAGGAAGTCTACCGCTTACAGGGTGTGACGATCTCGGATAAGCACATCGAAGTCATCGTTCGTCAGATGCTTCGCTGGGTTCGCATTGAAGACGTGGGCGACACCAACTTCCTGCTCGAGCAGCAGGTGGATCGCTTCCGCTTCAACGAAGAGAACGAGCGTGTCCTCGCCCTCGGTCAGCGTCCGTCCATCGGTCGTCCGCTGCTCCTCGGCATCACCAAGGCGTCGCTCTCGACCGACAGCTTCATCTCGGCCGCCAGCTTCCAGGAGACCACCCGCGTCCTCACCGAGGCTTCCATCAACGGAGCCATCGACGGACTGCGTGGCCTCAAGGAGAACGTCATCGTCGGCCGCCTGATCCCTGCCGGAACAGGACTCGACTACTACCGCAGCGTCCAGCTCTCACCCGAGTTGGAAGAAGCGGCAGAGCGCGTCAAGCAGGAAGTCACCGCCGAGTTCGAAGCCCAGGAACGCGAACTCGAAATGATGCGTCAGGAAGGCGAAGCCGAAGAAATGGCCGCCGAATAGGCACCTGCCGTGCGGGCAGCCGCTCGCACAGCTCGCAAAAACAAAAGCAACAACAAGAAGCCCGGCCAAGCGCCGGGCTTCTTGTTGTTGCCCTAACCTTCTGCTTTTGCCCAAGCCTTTCCGTCTTTGCAATTGCCTTTGCAGTTTCCGTCTTTGCCCTTGCCTTTCTGTCTGTCATTCCCGAAGGGAATCTGCTTCTGCCCTTGCCGTTCTATCTGCAATTCCCAAAAGCAAATCCGCCCTAACCACCCCCAGAAAACACCTACATAGCCCCCACCCCCATCAAAATTCCCCTTTTATTCGCCTTCCCAGGCTCGCAGCGAACACATTTAAAAGTTCCAAGTCAACCTACTGATATCCTGCGAATATGTTCGACCCGGCAGCAGGCAGCGACACAGCACTTCTGTTTACCGAGCAGTTGCTGGTCTTTGCGACCATTATTGGCTCGGTCGCGGCGCTACCCTCGTTTATTGAATTCATCTCCGGTGTCCGCAAGCGCAAGGAGCGAATCGATCTTTCGCTAGAAGACGAAGCGGTCGATCAGCTTCATCCCCGCCTCGCAGGAATGGATGATCTGCTCAAGTCGATCGAAGATCTGGTAGACCGCGCGCGATTCCCAGCCGCCTATCAGGATTTAAAGATCGGCAACGAAGTCCTGATCATCGGCCCAAGCCAAAGCGGCAAGAAATCGCTCGCGCAGACTATCGCCAAAGCCACCGGCATGGAACGGCTGGTGACGGTCTACAACCCGCGCGATTCCGACGCCCTGGCCAAAGCCAAGAGTCTTGTTCGAAGCTACAAGCGCAAGAAAGTCATGCTTCTGCTGCCCCGCATCGATCTCGCCTACAAAGAGAGCGATCGCGAAGCGTTGACCCAGTTGGATGCATTGATCGAGAGCACTTCGGAACGGCAGAATGTGCTCGTCATTGCCACCGCAGTCAGCTTTGAACCTGATAGCGATCTCGACAATCTCTTCGGCATCAAATTGGCTCTGCCCGGCGCGGAAGTAATCGGCGTAAACCGGCGCGAAATCCCCGCGGACGTACAGCCGATGATGGCCGAAGTAGCGCGTTTCTACCTTGAAGAAGGCAAGCGGCGCGGCTTCGAGGTGCATGGCATGACGGAGCCGGAGTTCTGTAACCTGATTCTCGCCGAGGCCATGAATCCAGCGGAAGTCGAGGATATCGTCGTCCTCTGCGAGACCGCCGCGCTCTTTCGTCGCCGTACAAAAGAGGCCAGTGAACTGGTCTTCACGCGTGAAATTCTGAATACGTCCATTGCGCGCGTCGTTATCGGGTAGATCGTTTTTGGGAAAGTGCTTGAGTCACACAAGATTGTTGAGAGAAACAACTTTCCGCGCATCCAATTCGAAAAGCAAGCTCATTTCAGGAGTCACACCGAATGTCCCTTTCTATCGAAGAAGTAAACAAGCTGAAGAAGATACCTGTCGAAGGATTGCTTCCCGCACTGGCACAGCGCTGGAGCCCGCGCTCCTTTCAGACCAAAGCCGTGTCGGACAACGATCTCAAGATCATCCTCGAAGCCGCGCGCTGGGCTCCATCCTCCAGCAACGAACAACCCTGGCGTTTTCTCGTCGGAATCAAAGGATCGGAAACGCACACGAAGATATTCGAGACGCTTGTCGGGTTCAACCAGGGCTGGGCAGGCAAGCCGCACATTCTGATACTCGGCTTTGCACTGCAGAAAGACAGCAAAGGTAATCCCAATCGCTATGCACTCTACGACCTGGGGCAGGCAGCGTCCGATCTGGTCGATCAGGCGTCCGCGCTTGGCCTGGCAACGCATTCCATGGGTGGCTTTGATCACGAAGCAATACGGCGGGCATTCAATCTCACCGACGATTACGCTCTCGGCGCCGTGATCGCCGTCGGCTATCAGGATGAGCCTTCCGCTCTTTCCAACGAGCAGATGCAGCAGCGGGAGATCGCGCCCCGCGAACGCAAGCCGCTCAGCCACATCGCTCTCACTGCTCTCGATACTCCATTCGAGTTCTAGGCCTTGCGAAACACTCCCGTCTTCGCGATACAGTGGAGGCGGGAGTTCACTTGGCAGTCTCGAAACAAATCACCCGTCAAAAGGCCCATCGAAAGCCTGTCCTGTATCGCGGCAAAGGCCCGAGACGCAGGCGCTCCATCTCGCTGCGACTACGCGTGTTTCTTGGGTGCGGCAGTTTGCTGGGGGCTCTACTGGTGTGGGCTATCGTAGCTCGCAGCATTGCACCGATGGCTAACTCAACGCGCAAAGATTTCGATGCAATTATCGTGCTGGGTACACCAGCGGATTCGGATGGAAATCCAACACCGGAGCAGCAGGCGCGCATCACGGAGGGAGTACACGAGTACGAGCGCGGCGTAGCTCCACGATTGATCATGACTGGTGGAGCGGCTCACAATCGATTTGTAGAGGCCGAGGTCATGGCTCGTATCGCCCATGCACAGGGCGTTCCATCTTCCGCGATTCTCCAGGAAACACAGGCGCAGGACACGATCCAGAATGCCTGCTACAGCCGTCAAATTCTTCATGCTCACGGCTGGCATTCCGCAGAGGTGGTGAGTTCCGCATCGCATCTTCCGAGAGCTTCGATGATCTTCTCGTATTTACCTGGCGAGAAGTTGGAGTGGCGTATGCACGCAGCATCGGATTCGCTCGTTCCAGCCTTTTATAGCGATGCGGCGGAGGTCGTGGAAACCATCAAGACCGCGCGCTATCTTATCTGGGCGCGATGGCTCGAGAGCTGCACACCCTGATGGGCGCGGAGGTTGATGGGCGCGCAGGTTGACAAGTTCTCAGGTTCTCGCAGGTAACACACGGCATGCAGACACCCAAATCCGTGCTCGCAGGTCTAATAAACTATGCGATTTAAGCCTGGATTATTGAGTACCCGTTTGTTCCAGCGTAGCCCAGCCATTTACCATGCAAGAGTGATGCGTTTTGTAATCCGACCGACCCGTTTCCTGATCGCCGCTGCAACTGCGGCCGTTTTCGCCGCCACATTGCATGCCAATGCACAGGCTCCAACCCCAGCACCGACTCAGGCACCGACCACGCCGCAGCCGATCGTCTCCGGCAACGGAACTTATATCTCCACCGACCCATTGGCCGGTGTGCGGTATGACAACCGCTGGGATATATCTGTCGCTATGGCTTACGCGCATACGCATGCGGGTCCGAATCTGCGCGAGGGTGCAAACCTCGGCGGCCTGGATGTCTCCGCCAGCTACTGGCTCACCAAGCATTGGGGCGTTGAGGGCAGCGGACGCGGCTATCTCGGCACCAGCGGCACTACTCCCGCAGCAAGCGTACTGGGTGAGAGCGGTGTCTTCATTGCGCAGTACATGTTTCTCGCCGGACCTGAATATCTGGGACCACACAACAAGCACGGCGCGATTGTGCTTCATGCGCTTGTAGGCGGAGCATACGGCGATTTCAACCGGGATCTCGGCAGGCAGGGATCGGCAGTTGGTCCAACGGGTCCAGCGGCCTTTTATGACAACCAGGTTGGCCTGGGCGGCGCATTTGGTGGCCACATCGATCTCAACCGTTCCCCGCACTGGGTCTTCCGTGTAACACCGGACGCTATCCTGACCACCTACGATGGCACGAGCCAGTATCCGCATACGCAGTGGAACTTTGGCATCTCGGTCGGCGCACAATATAAATTCAAGAAAAAGCGATAAATCGTTTTTGAGATCAGGAAGGCCCAAGGTGTGCAAACAGCACTCAACCTTGGGCCTTTCTGTTTTGAATGAGAGATCTCGCGTCCGTACCGTTCCATTGCAATTCAAAGATGGGACCGATATTCTCCCAGTATGAGGATCGACTTTCGCATTAGCGGTTTTGGGGATGCCTGGATGCGCTTTATCGCGCTGGCAATCATGGCGGAGATAGATCCGACGACGCGCCATGTTGTATATCCATCCAAGGCTCTCGTTCCTCTAGCCGCACAGATCTTTGAGCCCTGGTTTGATGTTCAGGAAAGTGGCCCTGCGGATGTAACGATGCTGCATCATGGGCTGCGCCGTCTGCTTCCCGGCCTGCTCAAGGGAGAGGCTTATTACTCTCCGTTTTATTGGCTGCTTCGCTTCAGAAGACCCAGGACCGAACTCAAGGATAGAATCAACGATGTTGCTTTTCTAGCGGCGAGCGTTGTAACGCGACTGTCTTTGCCTAATTCGAAATATGCATTCAAGTACCAGGGATTTATGGAGATTCAAGGATTAAAACCCTTTCGCTCTGTGACGCCTGCGCAATTTGACAGTGCTGCGCCTGCTGTTCTGGAGAAGCTGCGCGTGCGTGTGCAGTCGTTGTTTCCTCCGCAGGCAATGCGATCCGCGGAGTTGGTATTTCCATCCGGAACGGCCCATCAGATTATGCCGCCTGATTTCGGCGCGGCCTATTTTCGAGATGCGCAATTTGCTTTTCATCGCAAGGATGGATTTGCTGCGGAGTTCCTCAATCTAGGCCTGAATGTTGTGTACTTTGAATCTCCGCAGGATATCTTCACGCTCATCGCAAATGCGCGAACTGTATATGCCACGGATAGTTTTCCATCTCATCTGGCGCAGACCTGGCGGGATGACTGCTATGTATTGATGTCGCAACAAAAGGCTGAGATGGTAGTAGCGCCGAGTTATCCGGACGATCAGATATTGCATTCTCTTGCGCCATGCCATCCCTGCCGTAGCCGTGTTCGATACAGCCTGGAATCGAAATGCGATGCCGGTAGACTTTATTGCCATACGTGGAATGACCCGATATATGTGAGCCGCACCACTTCTCTCACCAAGCTGAATGTTGAAGCCAAATGACGTGCTGATGAAGGAACGTGTTGATGAAGGAACGTGTTGATGAAGTGATCTGCTGATTATGTCCAGCGGACTCGTTCATCACGATGCCTGGTTTGTTTCTGATGAATACAGATTCGAAATGCAAATCCTCACAGAGAATCTGATGAGCCGATGCTTGTGCATCCAAGGAAAAGGAAGACATGCCGGAGACGTCACTGCTTCAAATCGTGTCGGGATTCAAGCCAAATGTCGATGGCATGGGAGACTTTGCACGGCTGATTGGCGAGGCGTTATGGCAGAAGAAGTCGATACAGTCGCACTTCGTCGTCTACCGCCGTCCAAACAAGTCCTTTGATCCACAGGAGATTCTTCCCAATACTATCTCCTATTTGGATGAGTCAACGCCTGCTGAGTTATCAGAGCATCTGGTGGAGCTATGCGCACAGCGCAAATTTGATAACGCATTGGTTCATTACGGAGCTTACGCATATTCGCGAGAAGGCAAGCCGGCGGAGTTCGGAAAGGTCATCGAAGAGCTTGCTAAGAAGATGCCTGTTTCGATCTTTTTCCATGAAGTTCAAGCAACGGCGATGCCCTGGAAGCGGGCATTCTGGACCTTTCCGGAGCAGCGAAAGACCGCGATGGGACTGGTGCGCTGTGCCAAAGTGTCTTTCACCTCAAACTCGGAATATGTAAAGACCCTGGAGCGATTCAAAGTTCCCGGAGCAGTGATCACGAAGGCGCCAGTTATCTCGAATGTAGGCGAACCAACAGACCCTCGTCCTTTGAAAGAAAGAGCGAGACAGTTAGTTATCTTTGGACAATTTTCCAATCGAATCAGGATTTATGAGAAGCATCGCCAGTTACTGGAAGATGTTTGCAAGTTACTTCGTATTCAAACTGTTGTCGATGTTGGATCGGGGCAGAGTCCGAGCATTCCGAGTACGGTGGCCGGAGCTGAAGTCAAACGCGGCGGCTGGATGGATGAACAGCAGGTGAGCGTGTTGATGTCCGACAGTATC
Organism: Acidicapsa ligni; assembly: GCF_025685655.1. NCBI lineage: Bacteria > Pseudomonadati > Acidobacteriota > Terriglobia > Terriglobales > Acidobacteriaceae > Acidicapsa > Acidicapsa ligni. Next base: position 20,730 of record NZ_JAGSYG010000004.1, read on the forward strand.
GCGGGGCTGGTTTGTTATGCGCCGGATATATGGGAAAAGTCCGGAGTAATCGCTGCATACCAGGCTCATGCACTTGTGCCAATTCTAGTGCCGCTGCAAAAGAGACTTACGCCGGAGCCGGCATATCTTCCGTATGTTTCGTGCGAGGCATTGTCCCGGCTTGCTACTGCGGATGGCGTGGTTCCAGAGGAGCAGTTACAGACAATCGCCACGGACGCTCATCGATGCTATGTCGCGAATCAATCCGTGAACGCCTGTGTTGAAGCTATCTCGGATGTACTTACTCGCAGCTAACTTGATCGATGGATAAGTTTGTCTATATATTCAGCGCGGGAGACAGCGTTCTTGCTCTGCCGGTCTCCCGCACCTGTTTTCCGCATTGGTATGTGCTGATGCAGGATGGGTTAGACCAGTTCGTAACCGGCAAACCAGTAGCCGATTTCAAAGGCTGCGGTTTCAGGGGCATCCGAACCGTGGATCGCGTTTTCCTCGATGGATCCGGCGAACTTCTTGCGGATGGTGCCTTCTTCTGCGTTGGACGGGTTTGTTGCTCCCATCAGTTTGCGCAGATCGACGATCGCGTTGTCTTTCTCCAGAACGAGCAGCACGATTGGTCCATTGGACATGAACGTGGTGAGCGAGTCGAAGAATGGGCGGGCGCTGTGAACGGCGTAGAAGCCCTCAGCCTGCGGCTTGGAGATGGACTGCTTCTTGATGGAAACAATCTTGAAGCCAGCCTTTTCGATCTCTGACAAAATAGCGGCGGTATAGCCTTTGCGAACTGCGTCCGGCTTGATAATGCTGAAAGTACGTTGCGACACGGGTGATACTCCCTTACACAGAATTGCGATTCTCCTTTATTGTAATTGGCCAATGTATATGCATGGTTGATATGGGTCCCGTCTGCTAGAGTTTCAAGCATGTTTCCGAAATTGTACTTTCCCTCTTTTGTCCGGCATAGTGCGGCTTTACTGGTCTGTTTGCCTGCCTGTGCCGGCCTCGCACAGACTTCTACGGCTGCGCCATTGACTCCCTCGGCGTCTGGTGCTGCTGAGCTTCGGGTTTTTGACCCTTCTTTGGTCGATACGTCAGTCGATGCCTGCGAGAACTTTTACCAGTACTCGTGCAAGGGCTGGTTCAAGCGCAATCCGTTGCCTGCAGATCAGATTTCTTACGGACGCTTTACTGAGCTATATGAGCTGAATCGGCTGCATTTGAAGCAGATCCTTGAAGCTTCCGCGGTGCCGGGCGCTACCCGGACAGCGAATGAGCAGAAAATCGGCGATGAGTACGCAAGCTGCATGGATGTTGCTGCGATTGACCAGAAGGGCTTGGCCTCACTGCAGCCGGAGTTGGATCGTATCGCCGGGCTGAAGAGCAAGGCGGAATTGCCAGCGCTTATCGCTCATCTGCACAGCATTGGGGTGAATGTCTTTTTCGGGATGGGTTCCAACCAGGATTATGCCGACTCCGCTTCGGTGATCTCTTTTTACAGCGCTGCGGGCCTTGGTCTGCCGGATCGCGATTATTACACCCGCACCGATGCCAAGTCGGTTGAGCAGCGCCAGCAGTATGTCGCGCATGTGAAGAAGATTCTGGCGTTGGCTGGAGAGCCCGAGGCGCAGGCGGCGAAGGATGCAAATACCGTGCTGGCTATCGAGATGGGTCTGGCCAAGGTGTCGCTTACGAATGTGGAACAGCGCGATCCGCAGAATCTGAATCATCCAACGGACGTGACAACGATGGAGAAGGAGCTTACGCATTTCTCTCTGGCGTCGTATATAGCCGCCGATCATGCTCCCTCATCGGGCAAGGTCAATGATATGGAACCGAAGTTCTTTGCCGGTTTCAATACGCTTATCGAAGAGACGCCGCTCGATCAGATTCGAGCTTACCTGCGCTGGCATCTGCTGCATGCCTTTGCTGGCGAGAGCCTGCCTCAGCGTTTCGATGAGGAGAACTGGAACTTCTACGCGCATACGCTCAATGGGGCAGAGAAGGAGCAGGATCGCTGGAAGCGTTGCACGAGCCGCGTTGATAGTGAACTTGGCGAAGCCTTGGGGCAGGTCTATGTGGCGCAATACTTTTCGGCTGAAGAGAAGCAGCGCACGCTCGATATGACCCTGGCGATCGAGCAGGCCATGAGCAAAGACATCGATTCGCTTGACTGGATGAGCCCTGAAACCAAGGTTCGCGCCAAGGAGAAGCTGCATGGCGTCATGAACAAGATCGGCTATCCCGATAAGTGGCGCGATTATTCCAAGCTCACGATTGTTCGCGGCGATGCGCTGGGTAATCAGATGCGCGTGCAGGAGTTTGATCATGCGCGTGACCTTGCCAAGATCGGCAAGCCGGTTGATCGCGGCGAGTGGGGTATGACTCCGCCGACGGTGAATGCCTACTACGATCCGCAGCAGAACAATGTCAATTTTCCCGCGGGATATCTGCAGCCACCGTTCTTCAGCGGCAAGGAAGATGACGCGGCGAACTATGGCGATATGGGATCCACGATTGGCCATGAGTTGACGCATGGTTTCGACGATGAGGGACGGCAGTTCGATGCCAACGGCAACCTGAAGAATTGGTGGACCAAGGACGACGAGCTCAAGTTTGGCGACCGCTCGGATTGCGTTGTGAAGCAGTACGATGCGATCGAGTCGGTTCCCGGTGTGCATCTGAATGGCAAGCTGACACTCGGTGAAAACCTCGCGGATCTTGGGGGCACATGGCTGGCGTGGCTCGCATGGCTGGATAAGGCTCGCGAGGCCCATCTGGACATGGAAGCCAAGACGGATGGCTACACGCCAGAGCAGCGCTTCTGGATTGCTTACGCGCAGCAATGGTGCACGCAGACTCGACCGGAGGCTTTGCGTACTGCGGCGCAGACTGATCCGCATGCTCCGGATGAATGGCGCACGAATGCCATTCTTCAGGATTTGCCGGAGTTCGCGAAGAGCTTTTCGTGCAAGGCGTCGTCAAGGATGGTTGCGGCCAAGCCTTGCCGTGTTTGGTGAGAGGTTTTTCCTGAGACAGCAAAAAAGCCCACCATCTGGTGGGCTTTTCGCTTTGCTGACGTAGCCTGACTATCTACCGATAACCTCGGCGAGTTTGGCGCCGATATCTGCGGGAGAGACGACGACGTGGATGCCCGCGTCGGTCATGGCCTTCATCTTTTCGGCTGCTGTGCCTTGACCGCCGGAGATGATGGCGCCAGCATGGCCCATGCGGCGGCCAGGAGGCGCTGTTTGTCCGGCGATGAAGCCAACGACCGGCTTCTTCACATACTGCTTTACGTAAGCCGCTGCGGCCTCTTCTGCCGATCCGCCGATCTCGCCAATCATGATGATGGCTTCGGTGTCGGGATCTTCGTTGAGCAGCTTCAATGCGTCGATGTGAGTGGTGCCGATGATTGGATCGCCGCCGATGCCGATGGCGGTTGACTGGCCGATTCCGCGCTGCGTGAGCTGATGTACGGCCTCATAGGTCAGTGTTCCCGACTTGGAGACGATGCCCACGGAGCCTTCAAGATGAATGCGGGCGGGCATGATGCCGATCTTGGCTTTACCGGGCGAAATTACGCCTGGGCAATTTGGCCCGATGAGCCGCGATGCGGAGTTCTTGATCTTGCCCCATACCTTGATCATGTCCAGAGTTGGAATGCCTTCGGTGATGGCTACGATCAGCGGAATACCGGCGTCTTCGGCTTCAAGAATTGCGTCGGCTGCAAACGGTGGGGGCACGAAGATTACGGTTGCATTGGCGCCGGTCTTTTCGACGGCTTCAGCAACGGTATTGAAGACTGGCCAGCCTTCGTGTGTGGTTCCGCCCTTGCCGGGAGTTACGCCACCGACCACGACGGTGCCATATTCAGCAGCGCCCTTGGCGTGAAACGTTCCTTCTTTGCCGGTGATTCCCTGAACTATCAATCGTGTGTTTTTATCAACGAGTACGGACATTTATGCACCTGCCTTTGCTGCTGCGACAACCAGATCGGCAGCTTCTTTCATCGTTGCGCCTACCTGGAAGTTGAGGCCCGAGTCCTTGAGAATCTGGCGTCCTTCTTCAACGTTTGTGCCTTCGAGACGGAGCACGATGGGCACGGTTACGTTGAGGTTTCGCGCGGCTGCGACTACTCCTGTAGCCAGGCGGTCTACGCGTAGAATGCCTCCGAAGATGTTGATGAAGATTGCCTTGACGTTCTTGTCCGAGAGCAGAATTTCGAATGCATGTTCGATCTGCTCCTGAGTGGCGCCGCCGCCTACGTCGAGGAAGTTGGCTGGGCTGCCGCCAGCGTATTGAATGATGTCCATCGTGGCCATTGCCAAACCTGCGCCGTTGACCATGCAGGCGATGGAGCCATCGAGCTTGATGTAGTTCAGGGCGTACTTGCTGGCCTCGACCTCAAGCGGATCTTCTTCGGCGACATCGCGGAGAGCCTTGATCTCGGGATGGCGGAAGAGCGCGTTGTCGTCAAAGGTCATCTTGGCGTCGAGCGCAAACAGCTTGTCGTCCTTGGTGGTGATGAAAGGATTGATTTCCAGCAGAGATGCGTCTGTCTCGACGAAGGCCTTGTAGAGGCTCTGGAAGAAGGTGACGGCCTGATTGACCTGCGTCGGCTTGAGGCCGAGAGCGAAAGCAATCTTGCGTCCTTGATAGGCGGCGAGGCCAATCGATGGATCGATCTCTTCCTTGTAGATAGCGTCGGGGTCTTTGGCTGCTACTTCTTCGATTTCCATGCCGCCTGCCTGCGAGGCCATGAAGACCAGCTTGCCGGTAGCGCGATCGAGGACGATGCCGAGGTAGAGTTCGCGGTCGATGGCGGCTGTCTCTTCGACCAGCAGGCGCTGGACCTTTTGTCCGACGGGGCCAGTCTGATGCGTCACAAGCTGCATTCCGAGGATGGACTTGGCAGCCGCTTCGGCGTCCGCCAGGTTGCGGACAACCTTGACTCCACCACCCTTGCCACGGCCACCGGCGTGAATCTGAGCCTTGACCACCACGCCTGAGGCCCCATTGGCCAACAGGGTTCTCGCGGCTTCAGCCGCTTCCGGTAGCAGATTGGCTACCTCACCCCTGGGCACGGGCACGCCGTACTTCGCCAGGATCGTCTTTGCTTGGTACTCGTGAATTTTCATCGTTTGTAGGGCTCACTCGCTAGCGACAGAAGGGTTTTCCCGTACTCTCGTCCGTCTGTCTTTGATTGGATGAGGATCGTGTGGGTGCTTCTGCGGCACTCAAATAGTACCGAACGCAGCAAAGATGCGGCAAACGGGATCGGCACAGTATGAAACGAGCCGTCATTCCATGATTTTCCTGTTGCCCGCCGTTCTGCCGCGACCCGTTACGATAAAGGGAAGAGGTTCATCGTTTTGGGAATACTGAAAGAATTGCTTAAGCCCCTCACTGAGGATGGCGCTGCCCTTACAAAAGAGCAGGCGCGTGCTGCGCTTGTGGAGATTCTCGACGGGGATGTCTCGGATGTCGAAACCACAGCCATGCTGACGGCGCTCGCGACACGTGGCGAACTGGCTCCGGAACTGGCCGGGTTTGTGGAGGAGATGCGAGAGCGTGCGACTCCGATTCCGCTCACGGACGAAGAGCGCGATCTGCTTGTGGATACCTGCGGCACGGGTGGCGGGGGGCCAGCAACTTTCAATATTTCGACCGGCGCGGCATTGGTAGCGGCCGCAGCCGGAGCGCTGGTGGCCAAACACGGCAATCGCGCTGTGACATCGCGCTGTGGGTCGGCGGACGTGCTGGAATCGCTTGGCGTTCCGATTACACTGCCGCCCGATCTGGCCGCGGAGTGTCTGCGCGAAACAGGATTTGTCTTTCTCTTTGCTCCAATGCTGCATCCGGCGATGAAAGCGGTGGCTCCGCTGCGGCGCGCGCTGGGTTTTCGCACGATCTTCAATCTTTGCGGGCCGCTGACCAATCCGGCGAGGGCGCGTGCGCAGGTAATCGGAGTGCTGGCGCCGAGCCGGGCATTGCTTATGGCGCGGACATTGCTGGAACTCCAGACGACGAGGCGGGCCTTCGTGGTTCACGGGCTGGACGGGTTGGACGAGCTTACTCTGACGGGCGAGTCGATTGTTGTCCGCGTTGAGCCGGCGGCGGAGCCATCCATCAAGGCAGCGCGTATAACTCCCGATATGGCGGGGGTTGAACTTGCGACGCTGGCTGAGTTGTCGGGCGGCGATGCGGATGAGAACGCCAGCATTCTTTACGACATCATCACCGGCATTCCCGGGCCGAAGCGGGAGATTGTGCTGCTGAATGCGGCTGCCGCGCTGGTTGCAGCCGGGCTCGCCAATGATCTGAAGGAGGGCGTGGCCCAGGGTGCGGAGGCTATCGATTCTGGAATGGCGGCGGTTACTTTGCAGAAACTACGCGGATTCGGAGCGAAATACGGGAGCCGTTCCTGAGTTTCGAATCTCCCACAGGCTCCCGGTACAATACGGGAGAGACACGTCTCCGAGATCGCAGTACTGGAATCGATACAGCAATGGCCTCTAATGCACGTCCGCGCGTCCTGAGTGGGATGCGCCCCACCGGCAAGCTCCACCTCGGCAACTACATGGGCGCACTGGCCAACTGGGTCAAGCTCCAGGATGACTACGAGTGCTACTTTTTCATCGCAGACTGGCATGCGCTGACGACGGATTACGCCGATACCTCCAAGGTAAAGACGAATATCGAAGAGGTTGCACTCGACTGGCTCGGCGCTGGGCTTGATCCGGAGAAATGTGTCCTCTTTCTGCAGAGCAAAGTGCCGGAACATGGCAAGCTGTTCCTGCTTTTCAGCATGATTACGCCTCTCAGTTGGCTGGAACGCGTGCCCACGTACAAGGAACAGCAGGAAAACCTGACAGGGAAGGATCTGACGACGTACGGATTCCTTGGCTATCCGCTCTTGCAGGCAGCGGATATTCTTCTCTACCAGCCGGAGTTTGTCCCGGTAGGCCAGGATCAGGTTGTTCATGTGGAACTGACGCGGGAGATCGCCCGGCGGTTTAATTTTTTCTATCCGAAGCCACTCGGAGATCATGCTCCCGGCCAATCCGGAGATGCTCGAATCCTGGAGACTGTGTTGCCGGAGCCGAAGGTGTTGTTGACGCCTTCGCCCAAGCTGCCTGGGACAGATGGACGCAAGATGTCCAAGAGCTACGGGAATACGATTCAACTCACGGACTCCGAGGCCGAGGTTCGTCAGAAACTGAAGACGATGGTCACCGATCCGGCAAGAGTTCGCCGCACCGATCCTGGCGATCCGGATAAGTGCCCTGTCGGGGATTTGCACAAGGTATTTTCCTCGTCCGACAAATTGCTCGAGGTTTACGAGGGCTGCCGGACGGCGGGGATCGGCTGTATTCAATGCAAAGGCTGGGCAGCCGACTCGTTAGTGCAGATACTTGCTCCAATTCAGGAGCGGCGTGCTCGGTTCACTGCCAGTCAAGCCATCGAGATCATCGAGGAAGGCTCTATTCGAGCTCGACGTCGCGCCGCGGAGACCATGCGGGAAGTGGATGATGCAATGCAGATGCCTATCGGCTAGGGCCAGATTGCAATGGAAGAAGAAATTGAATTGACCGAACAACCCGCCAACCCGAAAGTTACTTCCGACGAGACAAAAGCCACGCCGGTGCTTGTCCTGACGCCCAAGCCTGTTGCCCAGGCCAAGTTTGATCCGTTCAATCCACCAGATGAAAAGCATGCGTCGAAGCAGAAAGCCCAGCCGGAAGATCCGCAGGCGTTTCCGTTCTCGGTTACCGTGGGCAAGGTCTATGACGGCCCGATGGACTTGCTGCTGGACCTGATCCGCAAGCAGGACATCGATATATATGACATTCCGATTGCGCGTATCACGGCGCAGTTTCTGGGGTATGTCGAAAAACTCAAATCCACGGATGTGGATGTTGCGGGCGAGTTTATTTATATGGCTTCGCTGCTCATCCATATCAAGAGCAAGATGCTGCTGCCGCGCGCGCCTGCCGGGCCGGACGATCCCCATGCCGACGATCCTCGCCGCGAGCTGGTGGAGCGGCTGCTGGAGCATGAGCGCTTCAAGAACGCTGCGCAGATGCTGCAGCAGAAACAAATGCTGGAAGCTGCTTCGTGGACCAATCCGGGTATGCGCGAGTTTCGCGAAGATGCCGCTGCCGAGCCTGAAATTGCCGCAGACACGGTCGATCTGGTGCGTATTTTCAGAGACATACTAGAGCGCGTCCGCACCCGGCCTGTGCTCAATGTCGAAGAGGATTCCGTCACGGTGGGCCAGATGATTCAGTTCCTAGGCCGACGTCTGACGATGGAAGACAGGCCCGTATCGCTGCGCCGCCTGCTGGGGAACAGCCGTTCTCATCGGGCGCTTGTGGCGATGTTTCTGGCGCTGCTGGAGCTGGTGCGCCTGCAGGCCATTCTGCTCAACCAGGACCAGCTTTTCTCTGACATCTTTATCAAGAAGAATACCGAGTTTGAAAACGTCGTAAACGAGCTTGCCAGCCGTGCGCACGATGATTGGCGATAGATAACTCTGCTGAGATTGTTCCTAATCGGGAATAGTTGCACTCTAAACTGTGCAATTATCCCCTATTCATTAAATATTCATAAAAATGCCTCCTTTGAATTCACATTCTGGCAATCGTTGCCCTGTTAGCTTCCGAATGTTGCACTTTGGGGGGATTTTGCATGGCTACGATAGCTACACCAGATGCAGGCACGTCGCTTCTGGATAAGAAAATGAAAAAAGGCCCAGGGCTTCTGGGTGGAATTATCTTCGCAGCCGTGATTCTTGGCGGTTTGGGCTATTGCGGTTTCAATATCGCTAGCGATGTAGGACATGTAGCAGTGGTCAGCGTCTGGCCTTATGTCCTGCTTGCGGTTGCGCTGTTGATTGCACTCGGCTTTGAATTTGTTAACGGATTTCACGACACAGCAAACGCAGTTGCAACTGTGATCTATACACACTCACTCGAACCGCATGTGGCCGTGGTCTGGTCCGGCATGTGGAATTTGATTGGCGTGCTTACGTCGAGTGGAGCGGTGGCTTTCGCGGTTGTTTCGCTGCTGCCAGTTGAACTCATTCTGCAGGTCAGCTCGGGCGCTGGTTTCGCCATGGTCTTTGCGTTGTTGATCGCAGCCATTTTGTGGAACCTCAGCACCTGGTGGCTTGGACTGCCGGCTTCCAGTTCGCATACCATGGTTGGTTCCATCATTGGCGTAGGCGTAGCCAATCAGTTGATGAGCGCGCACAGCGGAACTGCTGGCGTCGATTGGGACCAGGTAATCAAGGTCTTCCGCGTACTTCTCATCTCGCCGCTGGTTGGTTTCGGCCTCGCGTTCCTGCTGATGTTGATCACCAAGAAGCTGATCAAGTATCCGGCGCTCTTCACTGCCCCCACAGGAGACGAGCCGCCGCCATTCCTGATTCGCGCATTGTTGGTTCTCACCTGCACCGGTGTCAGCTTTGGACATGGTTCGAACGATGGCCAGAAGGGCATGGGCTTGATCATGCTCATCCTCATCGGAACGGTTCCTACCGCTTACGCACTGAATCACACGATTGGCCCCAAGGATGTTGTCACCTTCGTCGCTGTATCTGATCAGGCGACCAAAGTGCTCGACAACCATGTGGACAAGAACGCGCTCATGGGCGATCCACGCGCCGATGTGACTCAGTTCATCAGCACCAAGAAGTTCACGCCTAACACCATGGTCGCCCTGCGCGAACTGGTGCAGGACATCAGCCACGAAGTTGGTCTTTACAAGGAACTGAAGGCGGTTCCGGCGCGGGATCAACAGAACGTCCGTAACGATATGTACGTGGCCAGCGCGGCGCTGACCATGATTCACAAGAGCCATACCCCGGCCTTCAGCGATGACGAAGACAAGATCCTGGGCAACTATCAGAAGAGCCTGGATCGCTCGACGAAGTTCATTCCGCTCTGGGTAAAAATTGCCGTAGCGCTCGCGCTCGGTATGGGCACGATGGTGGGCTGGAAGCGGATTGTGGTTACCGTTGGCGAAAAGATCGGCAAGGAGCACCTGACTTATGCACAGGGCGCCACGGCCGAACTGATCGCAATGGGAACCATCATTGCCGCCGACAACTTTGGCCTGCCGGTGAGCACGACGCATGTGCTCAGCTCGGGTATCGCCGGTACGATGGTTGCGAACGGCAGCGGCCTCCAGTGGTCTACTCTGCGCAGCATTGCTATGGCCTGGGTTTGCACTCTCCCGGCGGCGGCATTGCTCTCGGGTGGCCTATTTTGGATCTTCCGGATGTTCTCCTAAGGCAATTTGAGGGGAATTGGACCGTCAGCTAACCATAATCGAGTCTTAATCAACCATCCAAAGGGCGTCCAGAATCTGGGCGCCCTTTCTATTTGTGGCTAAATTCCGCAAGGATTCCCAGCTTCCGGTACGATACCTAAGGTGCCTATTTAAAAAGATGAGTCTGAAAGCCAAGCTTGAAGCCGTAATCTACGCTGCCGAGGAGCCCATAACCCTCGCGCAGATGGCCGTTTTGTTTGCCGACGAAGCGCTCGAATGGAAGGCAGAACTTGCTGCCCAGCGCGCCGAGGAGAATGCCGAAGCGCAACTCGATCTGGGTCCGCCTGCTGAGTTGGACGCGGTGATCGAATCTGCTGCTGAACCTGCAACGGTGACTGAAGAGGCCGCTGTCTCGATGGGTTCGCTGGAGGTCTCAGATTCGGCTGCCTCGTTAGTCTCGTCAGATTTAACGGTCGCGCCAGATCAGGTCGATTTGGGCGATTTAGTCGATTCGGCTGCGTCGAGTGAAACTCTGTCCGAAGCCGCTGCCGCAGTTGTTGTGGATCCGGAGCTAGAGGCCAAGCGCCTCGCCCGGTTACGCGATCGCGAGATTCGCGAGATCCTACGCGGTTTGCTTGACGAACTGCTGGCGGAGTATGCCAGTGCTCCACGCGGCATTGAGATTCGCGAAATAGCCGGGGGCTATCGCATGGCTACTAAGCCGGAGTGCCACGACGCGGTTCGCGCCTTTGTTAAGAGCCTTAAGCCGCCGCTCAAGCTCTCGCTGCCAGCGTTGGAGACCCTTGCCGTCATTGCGTACAAGCAGCCCATTACTGCGCCTGAGGTAGGTGAAATTCGCGGCGTGGACTCTGCTGGCGTGCTTGGCTCCCTGATCAGCCGCAAACTTATCTCCACGGCTGGCCGCAAGCAGGTTGTCGGCCGCCCGATGCTGTACAAGACCACCAAGGAATTTTTGCTCCGCTTTGGACTCAAGGATGTCGCCGAATTGCCTTCGATGGAAGAGTTCGAGAAGATGGCGGCGATTGAGCTGAGCGAGACGGACGACACGGATTTATCGGCCGAATCCGGCAATCTTTTTGCCGAAGCGGAATCATCGGAAGACGCGCCGGAATCTGATCATGAGTCCGGTCGGGAATCCGGGCAGGAATCTGGGAAAGAAGAAAGCGAAACCTCTGATCCGGTGAGACATGAACCGGAAGCTACAGAAACATCCACTCCTACCGCAGAGCCCTCCCAGGAGGCAGCGGAAGCACATGCGCCCGTCGAGAGACAGGACGCCGAAGAAATTGAGGCAGAACCATGAAGTCCGATCCTATTGAAACTGATGTAACCGAAGAACCTAAACCGAAAGCCAAGAAAGCGAAAGCGGCGAAAGAGTCCGCAGTAGAAAAGTCGGCTGCCAAAAAGACAGCCACGAAAAAAACTGCTGCGAAGAATCTGGTAGCCGAGGAAGTAATTACTCCGGAGCCGGAAGCGAAGAAGAAAGCGGCTAAGAAAGTTGCGACCAAGAAGGCCGCAGTTCCAGAACTGCCTGCGGAAGAAGCTGCAGAGGAAATTGCAACAGAGGAAGTTGCAGCAGAAGCTGTGACCGAGACTGAGCCGGTCATCGAGGCCGAGCCCGTCATCAAGACTGAGCCTGTCGTCAAGGCAATCAAGAAGTTTGTGGGAAAGAAGGCCGCTGCGAAGAAGGCAATCGTTGCAGAGCCAGATGCAGAGGAAGAGATCCCCGCTGGTCCGGAGCCAAAGCTGGAGCGTTTGCAGAAGATTCTGGCCCGCGCCGGAATTTCATCGCGTCGCAAGGCGGAGGAACTGATCCTGGGTGGGCAGGTGCAGATCAACGGCAAAGTCGTGATGGAGCTGGGCACCAAGGCTGATCCGGCGCGTGACCATGTCCGCGTGGATGGCAAGCTGCTGCAGGGGCCGGAGCGCATCCGTTACTTTGTATTGAACAAGCCCAAGGGGTATGTGACCACGGTGAGCGATCCCGAAGGCCGCCCCACGGTAATGCAGTTTTTTGAGCGCGAAAATGAGCGCCTTTATCCGGTCGGCCGCCTGGATTACCTCAGCGAAGGCTTGTTGCTGGTGACTAACGATGGCGATCTGGCCAACAAGCTTACCAAGGCGTCGTCGGGAGTAGAAAAGACCTATCTGGTGAAAGTCGCCGGGCAGCCGACGGAAGATATGCTCGATGTTTTGCGCGCAGGCGTGGTCATCGAGAAAGGGCGTCCTGGCACAGGTTCGGGGCGTGTCCGGACGGCTCCGGCGCAGATTCGTCAGGTTCGCCAGGGCGATAACCCCTGGTACGAAGTGATCATCATTGAGGGCCGCAACCGCGAATTGCGCAAGATGTTTGAAGAGATCGGCCACCACGTGGAGAAGATTCGCCGCGTCGGTTATGGTCCGCTGGTCCTCGATCTTGAGCCGGGAAAGCTACGCGAGTTGGAGCCGGAAGAGGTAGAGCAACTTCGTTTGACGGCGGCTGGAAAACTTAAAAACCGGCGCAGGCGTGGTCCTGCTCCCGCACAATTATCACGGGAAGCAGGCAGGACAGTGCGCTTTAAAAAGGCCGACGGCAGGCCAGGATACGAAAAGCCGAATTACGGAATTCCACTCAAAGACAGGCCTCCTGTTGAGAACCCCAGGCAAGCTCGTCCCACGGCGAACAGACCCACTCTGGACAGAGCGGATCATGCTGCGCCGAATCCAGTGCGGCCCAGCTTTGTGAAGTCCGGTTCACCGAGGCCGAGCTTTGACAAGCCAGCTTATGGCAAGCCTGCGTTCGATAAGCCGGGCTTCAAAAAGCCGGGCGGCGGCAAGGGTGGATTCAAGGGCAAGCCTCGCGAGTTCGAACCGCCGGTTACTGATTTTGTGGTGCCACGCAAGGCGATTCCTGATGATTTTGATGAGCCGAGTCTCGGTGGCAAGGGTGCTTTCAATCCGGATTACAAACCAGGCTTCCGCACAGGCGGCAAGCCCGGATTTTCTGCTGGTGGCCCACAAAAGCGTTTTGGAGCGGATGGCTCCCGGCCGGGTTCAGGCGGCGGAAGGCCTAGCTTTGATCGCGACAGGCCCAGCCGTGCTCGCACCGACGAAACCCGTGCAGAACGGCCGTCATCGTTCCGTCCTGCGCCATCGGACGAAGCGGATTTCACCCCGAGCGAGCCGCGCAAGCCAAGCCGTATCGGGATCGAACCTGTGACTGAGCGCCCTCGTGAGGCACGTTCTTCGCGTCCGTCTCCGGGAGGGAAGCCTTTTGGCAAGCCCTTCCAGCCGCGCGGTGATCGTGGCGAGGGATTTGCAGGCGGTGGCAAACCGTTCCGTCCTGCTGGCGCTCGTCCGACCGGGTCGCGTCCTCCTTCGGGAGACAGACCGTTCCGTCCTCGCACAGAAGGCGCACAAACTGGCGAAAGGCCATTTCGTCCGCGGACAGATCGTCCTTCGGGAGAGTCCAGACCGCCATTCCGCCCGAAGCCTTTCCAGGGGCGGGGAGATGGTCCTTCATCGAGCGGTAGCAGGCCGTTCCGGCCTCGTACGGATGGACCTTCTGCGGGCGGACGTCCTTCGTTTGGCAGAAGTGCATCCGGGGCGGGCGGCGGTTCTTCCCGTCCTGGTTCGTCACGCAGCGGCTCTTCGCGGACTGGTTCTTCTTATTCTGGTTCGGATTCACGTCCTTCGAGATTTACTCCCCGATCGGATGGGCCTCCGGCACGGCGGTCCTCTTTCGATGGAGGTGAAGCGCCTCGGGAGTTCCGTCCACGGGAGCCGAGAAGCTTTGGCGGCGATAAGAGACCGAGCGGCCCGGGAAAATTCGGCGCGGGCAAGAGCTTTGGCGCACGGAAGTTCGATAGCCCGAAGCCTGCTCCCGGTGGAAGCAACAGCAAGCCCTCGGGCAAGTTGGGGCCAGACGGACAGCCCCGTGTGAAGGTTCGCGCTCGCGACTCCTTTACGGGCAAGAACAAGGGCCGTCCAAAGCCGAAGCCCAAAAGCGAAGACTAAATAACGGCTGGCGTCCGGGAGTTTGTAGCGAAAGGCTTCCGGGCGCCTTGCGACCGAACCTGCGCCTGACCATCTAAAGAAACCAGAGGGTCATCATGGAGAAAGCAACGTTTGGAGCGGGTTGTTTTTGGGGCGTAGAAGTTGCATTTGCGAATATTCCCGGGGTTACAGCGACGGCAGTCGGTTACGAAGGCGGCAAGACGCAGGGGCCTACATACAAAGACGTGTGTACGGACGCTACCGGGCATGCTGAGGTAGTGGAGCTGGACTTTGACCCGGATAGGGTGAGTTATCGCACCATTCTGGATAACTTCTTTGCTCTTCACGATCCGACCCAGCTTAATCGCCAGGGGCCGGACTGGGGCACGCAATATCGTTCCGCTATCTTCTATCACTCCGCTGAGCAGAAGGCCGCAGCAGAAGTCAAGATTGCCGAGCTTACGGCTGAGGGCAAATTCACACCGCGAAAAATGGTGACTCGGATAGAGCCCGCTCAAACGTTCTGGCGTGCCGAGGAATATCACCAGCGCTACCTGGAAAAGCGCGGTCTGGCCAGTTGCCACATCTAAACCGTTAGAAAATGACATCTATCGGCCCCGCTTTCAACTGCGTCAGGACGGGGACGCGCTTGAAGCGGGGTTGATTTTGAGGGGACTATTGCTTGTAAGACCTTCTTTTGAGCTACCCTGGCTAAGTGTTGATTGCAGCGCCGAGCAGTCGTTTCAGAGCCTGAACATAGTCGGTTAAAGCTGTGCGGCCCGACGCTGTCATGCGATAGAGAGTCTGCGGTTTGCGCAGGACGAATTTCTTCTCCATTGCTACATAGCCAGCCTCTTCCAGCTTCAGCAACTGCGCTCCGAGATTGCCATCGGTTGAGCCTGTCTTTGCGCGCAGCCAGATAAATTCCGCTTCTTCTACTGTCGAGAGCAGGCTCAGCAGGGCGAGTCGCAGCTTTCCGTGGACGATCGGGTTCAGTTCGGGTAGATCGGTAGCGGACTCCGGTACGGACTCAGGCATGGGCTGCACCGGATTTTCTTTGATTGGCCCTTCGCTCGCGAGCTTCAGAGATCATCATGTAGCTCCCGAAAACAATCTGGCCGAGGAAGATTGCTACCAGGCCAAGGATCGAACTCTGTTTGACGGTACCAAAGCAGGAGAGCGCGGATGCTGTCCACCAGATCAGGGCGCAGGCAAATTGGGCTTTCCATTTGAGAATGATGCTGGAGATGGCGTTGGCCGCGCCGAGCATGGCTGTCACGACTGCGATGAAGGTTTGGACATCGATCCGCCTGGCGATACTCGCGCACAGGCAGAAGGTGAAGAGAGAAACTCCGACTCCGATCCAAATGGCGCTGATCGCTCTCCCAATGGTTGTCTCTGGTTCGCGTCGGCCTTTGAGTGAGGCAATAACCGCCGTCAGGATGCTTGTGCCGATCATCGTCACCGGCCACGCCAGATTACTTTGACCCAAGGCAGACCAGGCAATGGCGACGTAATAGGCTATTCCCCACAGGACGAAGGTCCATCCCCAGCTTTCGGTTGTCTGGCGGCCTTCTGCGATCATGGCCTCAATGAGGTTGAGCCTGCTTTTCAATTCCAGATCTTCCATCTTCTCGTTCATTTGAATCTCCTTCGGAAGGCTCGTTTGATTGGCAGAGCGTTCCCCGATAAGGAGTACTCTATTTTATAGAGTAATAGTAGTCAAGAAAAGATTTTGATTGCTTTTACAGCTTTTGATTAGGTGGCGATCCCGGGCTCGGTGCCTTCCAGCGTCAATGGGATCAATGGTTCTCCCGGCAGTTCTTCGACGGGAATGGGCGTCATTGCGGTCGAAGAGGGACCGGGCTCATCGCGCCACATCCATACGATCAGCCAGAGCAGCACGATAAACCACAGGGCGAAATGCGCATTGTCGATATTGGTCACCAGACGAACGACGTGTTCGTACTGCTCTCGGGTGGTGAGATGTACGTTGCGCTTGATGGTGTCCGTGATTCCTTGTACGACAAGTAGCCCGAGCGCGTTGGTGGAGAGGCCGAGGGCAATCTGCTGGGCGTGACTCTTCCATCCAAACCCGAAGCGAGGGCCGAAGAGGCGCATCAGGATGGCGACCTGAACAGTCAGGAGCGCCAGAAAGAGCTGTCCTTTGAGCGCGGTCAGGACAACGAGCAGTAGCGGAAGTTGCTGCGGGTCGGCATTGAGCGCCTTCCAGCTAGGCCACGGTCCCCATGCCCACACTGCTGCGATTGAAATCACAAAGGTGATGAGCGTCCATCCCAGCCAGCCCTTTGGCTTTAGCAGCAAGCCGGCTTTTCCGCTGGAAAATACGCGTCGCGTCAGCTCCACCAGGACGAGGACGCCGATGATGGCGTCGACTGCCATAGAGGAGTAGCTCTGCCAGTAAAAGGCGAGAGTCGTGATCTTGCCATGCAGCAGGTGGTCGGCCAGCAGGCGGGTCGTGGAGACTGCAATCGCAGCCGTAAACCAGGGGAAGCTGCGGATGCGGTCCCGCCCCATGAGAATGATCAGAAGCATGAGGTGCCCGGCCAGAACCAGTGCCCAGAGAATCTCTGGAATTGTTAAATGCATGGAAATCCTTCACTTCTTCCGGATTCGCAGGCAAAAGCCAGCTTCCGGAGCGCAAGCCCAAGTATCGCAGCGTCAATGGGCGGGTTGTATGTCAATCGGACCAAGCGGAACTTGTATGGGGCTAAACGGGAAGGGAAGCAAAATATGGTGCACCCGGCAAGATTCGAACTTGCGACCTAACGCTTCGGAGGCGTTCGCTCTATCCAGCTGAGCTACGGGTGCGCTCTTTGTAAGAATACTCCATTTTAGGTGGAAATTCGCAACAGTCGTCAATGCGATGCTGGGGCAGGGGCGCGATGCTTCCAGATGGGAAGCAGGTCGCTGGCTGCAAGATGTGCGGCTACCCAGAAAGTGAACCATTCCAGACCTATTACCGGCGTGAGCCAACCTAAGCTGGGCAGCCATGCCACGGCATAGCCGACGCAGAGGAATACCACGTTCATCGTGACTATCCAGCCAATTTGCAACCAGCGGTCGGTACGCCTGTATCCATTGCCATAAGAATAACTGCCAAGGTAGTGGAAGAAGCTTGCCCCTGCGACATGGAAGACATAAACGCCGACCTGAAAGGCCGGGTGCATGTATTTGCCGTAGGTCCCCCAGACGAAGGCTTCGCCATCGAAGAACAATGCCAACATCGGGAGGAATGAAGTTCCTTGCGCGAGTTGTTGCCAGCCACCCGTGAGCAGTGTTGCCAGTCCGAGAGCTACGCAGCCAAGAAAGAGAAGCCAATGGCGGCTTTGAATACCCGCAACATTGAAAAGGACGAGAGTAAGCCATGCAAAAGCCGCCACTGGTTGCCACGAAGCAAAGCGTTTCTCACGGAAGCGGGCTTTGGCCTGCGAGCCTGCGAAAAAAAGCTCGGCTTTGACGAAGTGAGCAATAAACCAGATCCAGACCAATGCGCTGAAGAGAGCAACCCCAAGCAGCGAGCGAACGGAGGCGAGAATGCCAAATGAAATTACAACAGAGATCCAGAAACCGTAATGCCGGGATTTGGGCAGGCGTGCTGTGCCTCGGAATTGCCCTCTCCATGCATAAAAGAAATGGGCCCAACCGGCGAAGACTGTCAGCGAATAGAGGTTTAGGACTTCAGGAGCGATTGAACCATGCCAGAGGCCGGGTGGCGAGGCGGGCGCCAGCGGGAATGGCAGAGCGTAGCCGATGCCGAGAAAGAAAAACGTAAGCGCCAGAGCTAACCAGGGGCGGCTTCCCGAACTGTTCGATCCAGTGGGAAGGGCAGGGGTTTGTGTCTGGGTGAGGCCGTCAGTTCCCATGGTATGCGGGGATTGTATCGGAATTAACCCCGGGTTATCTTGCTTTGCTACACTCTGGCCTGAGGTGTTCTATGCGTTTGCCATCGATTCCCACATTCTGTTGTCTCGTTGTCATTGCAGTTGGCTCGTTCCATACCGCTTTTGCTCAGACTGCTCCTGCGCAGGGCAGCACCGATGCGCCCAAGCCCAAGTATGTAAGCCAGCCGGCGAAGGCTGACGTGATCCTGCCTAACGCGACCATTACGGTTGATTACAGTGCGCCTTCCGCACATGGCCGTACCGTCTTCGGCGGTCTGGTGCCCTACGGTGAAGTCTGGCGTACTGGCGCCAACGCGGCCACCACGCTCAAGACGACCGGAACCCTGCAGATTGGCGGTCTGACCCTTCCTACGGGCACTTATACGCTCTACAGCCTTCCTTCGCAGGATGGTTGGAAGCTGGTGGTGAACAAGCAGACGGGTCAATGGGGAACGGTCTATGACAAGTCTCAGGATCTTGGCCGCGTGGCTATGGAGACGGGATCGAACTCCATGCCGGTTGAGACGTTCGTCATCGATTTTGAAAAGACTGTAGGGCAGACGACAGAGCTGCACCTCAAATGGGCTGGCGTGGACGCATCCGTCCAGATTACTGCCCAGAAGTAATGCCGGGCTGCGCCGCGTGGGCGTCCTGCTCCCGGCGCAGCTCCAGGTTTTTCATTACCGACTGGATCAGTTCCTTTGCACCCTCGATACCTGCCAGGACCGCTTGCAGGTCCAGACGAGGTTTTGAAGGGTTGCGGTTGGAAACGCAATAAACACCGTGCTGCCCGGTGAGAATGAGCGAGTCGGTCAGCAGGTCTAGGGCTACAGCCAGCCGTCCGCGCTCGGCGCCCATCATGAATTCGTAGTGCTCCAGTTCGTTGTGTTTTTCGTCAAAGATATTCATCCGGTCTTTCTGCTCCTCATCCTTACTCTGCGTCTGTTGGCGCTGCTTATGTTGGATACTTCAGGGCGCTGCTTCGCTTCAACCTGCAACGGTCTTTGCAGATCCCTGATGGTTAAAGCCCGGCAATTAAAGCTTTCCGTGATCAAAGCTCTCTCGCGCCTTCACCACTTGCTCATAGTGCTTTTCCACCCAGATCCATACTCCGCAGAATGCTTCTCCGAGACTGAGCCCGATCGGAGTCAGCCTGTATTCAACTTTTGGCGGGATGACTGGGTGGATCGTCCGAATGAGCAATCCGTCGCGCTCCATCTGGCGAAGCGTCTTGGTCAACATCTTCTGGCTCACTTCGGGGATCAGGTCCGAGATTCGAGTGAAACGCAGTTCCCCGCGCTCGGCAAGGGTATCGAGCACGAGCATCGTCCACTTGTCGGCAACGCGGCCAATGATTTCGCCGACGAGCGCCTCGATTTTCGGGTCGGGTTTCCATGTCAGGTCGGGCAATTGCTGCGTAGCCAAGGTTTACTCTCCTCTTGGTAAGTATAGATCAAAAAGGTGCCTACTTACAAAAAGAGAGCGTTGGTTCTAATATGAAAATCGACCCCGGGCGCGGGAGTGAAAGCGATCTATCAACACACGAATCAATACCTGAACCAACGCACGAAAGGAAACGGCAATGAATATTCAAGGCAACACGATTCTGATTACGGGTGGCGGTTCCGGCATTGGCCGAGGGCTGGCTGAAGCGCTTCAAAAGCAAGGCAACAAGATCATCATCGCGGGGCGGCGCGAATCGGTATTGCAGGAGACAGCCAAGGCCAATCCGGGCATGGAATACGCTGTCCTCGACACGTCCAATGCCGGAAGCATCCAGGCAGCCGCGGCGAAGCTCACGAGCCAATATCCTGACCTGAATGTGGTGATCAACAACGCGGGAGTGCAGCGCGTGATCGACTTCGCCGCAGGCTACGACGATGCCGCCGCACAGGAAGAGATCAGCACCAATATCAGCGGCGTACTGCGTATGGCAGCGGCTTTTCTGCCGCATCTCAGGACGAAGGCTTCGGCGACAATCGTGAATATATCGTCGGGGCTGGCGTTTGTGCCGATGGCGCGCTATCCGGTTTACTCCGCTACGAAGGCGTTTGTGCACTCGTTCAGCATGAGCTTGCGTCTGCAACTCAAGGACACATCTGTGCGCGTTGTGGAACTGGCCCCGCCGTGGGTAGGCACAGACCTGGATGCATCGCATCCGGAGCGAGCTGCGCATGAGGGGATGAGCCCGATGCCGTTGCCAGCGTTTATCAACGCGGCGATGGAAGAGTTGGCTTCCGATGAGGATGAGCTGAAGGTGGCAGGGGCTAAGTTTCTATATGCTGGCGGCGTTAGTGAGAAGCAGATAGCTACCTTTGCGCAGATTAATCATTGATTCAGAGAGATCACTGAAGCGATGCGTCTTTCAAACTGAAGGTGCTCCAATTTACCCGGTACCCGTCAAGGTATTCGTGCCGGGGGTGGAGCATTTTTTTTGGGGGCGGTTTTCTCGCTCTAGCTTTCCTGCCTGTCCTTTTGATTGCTGCTGGCCTATGATTTTCGTGCAGGCCATGCGATCGAGGTAGGGATGCAGCGATACAGAAATTTCAGCGGCACATCTGGTGTGCGGGCGTTCGAGATTGGCAACGACTGGATTCTGATCGAGTACGCACGCGGTGGACGATATCTCTATAACTATGAATCCGCCGGGGGCGCAAACATTGAACAGATGAAGCAACTGGCGCTGAAGGGTAGCCATTTGAATGCGTTCATCAATCGGACGCCAGCTATCCGACGCGGGTATATAAAAGTTGACGAACAGCATCCCGGCTGAAGATAGAAGCGGGTGCGAATTCTCAGAATTCGCACCCGCTGGTTTTGTTGCAATCGATAGTTAGACTGATTAGATGGGCTAGATGTTTGAAGGCTTCCAGCGCAGTATGGGCTTTCTCGCTGCTGTTACTTCATCCAGACGAGAAACCCGGGTCGAATGCGGGGCATTCTTCACCAGCTCAGGATTGCTATCGACCTCAGCGGCAATGGCCCGCATGGCGTTGATGAACAGATCGAGCTCTTCTTTGGATTCGCTCTCGGTGGGCTCGATCATCAGAGCACCGGAAACGATCATGGGGAAGGAAACCGTGTACGGATGGAAGCCATAGTCGATCAGGCGCTTGGCGATGTCTCCGGTGCGAATGCCCTTGGCTGCCTGCCGCTTATCGCTGAAGACTACCTCGTGCATCGACGCGGTGGTGTACGGCAGTTCGTATAAGCCCTGCAGCCCGGAGCGGATGTAGTTGGCGTTGAGCACGGCATCTTCGGTTGTCTGGCGCAGGCCATCCGGACCATTGGCCATGATGTAAGCCAACGCACGGATGAACATGCCGTAGTTGCCGTAGAAGGCGCGTACGCGTCCCACGGACTGCGGACGATCGAAGTTCCAGCCCAGTTTGCCGTCACCTTTGCGAGCCAGCACAGGCGTCGGCAGGAATGGCTCAAGAATCGCCTTGCACGCTACCGGGCCAGATCCGGGACCACCGCCGCCATGAGGCGTGGAGAAGGTTTTGTGCAGGTTGAGGTGCATCACGTCCACGCCAAAGTCGCCGGGACGAGCCTTGCCGACCAGGGCGTTCATGTTTGCGCCATCCATGTAGAGCAGTGCGCCCTTGGCATGGAGGATGTCAGCGATCTTGTGAATCTCGCTCTCGAAGACGCCGATGGTCGAGGGATTGGTGAGCATCAGCGCAGCAGTGTTTTCATCGACGATGCGCTCCAACTCTTCGATGTCGATTCCGCCCAGCGCATTTGACTTGATGTTCTGCACTTCGTAGCCGCAGATTGCAGCGGTTGCCGGGTTAGTTCCATGCGCGGAGTCAGGGATGAGCACCTTGCGGCGAGCATTGCCCCTGGACTCGTGATAGGCGCGAACCAGCAGAATTCCGGTGAATTCCCCATGCGCTCCAGCGGCGGGCTGCATGGTGATGGAGTCCATGCCGGTGATCTCAATCAGGCATTGCTCCAGCAGAGAAACGATCTCAAGCGAACCCTGCGCCAGCGATTCCGGCTGATAGGGATGCGCTTCGGCGAGACCCTCAATGCGGGCAACCAGCTCGTTCACGCGCGGGTTGTACTTCATCGTGCAGGAGCCGAGCGGATACATGCCGAGGTCGATGGCATAGTTCCATGTTGAGAGCCGCGTAAAGTGGCGAATGATCTCGATCTCACTCAGCTCGGGTAGATTGCCTGTGCTTTCGCGATGCAGATTGCCCAGCAATACCGCGGGGTCAACCTCCGGCACGTCGAGAGGAGGCATCTTGTAAGCCCGCTTGCCTGGCGAGGACTTCTCGAAGATCAGGCCTTCGTTTTGTGTCTGATGTGCGCGGACCTTGCCGGTCGTAACGCGCGGTGTTGCGGCAGATTTTACTGCGATATCGGTTGCCATGTTCCTATGCCTCTGTTCCTAAACCGTGACGGCTGCGCTGGTCAGAACTCCAGCAGCGGCTTCAATCTGTTCGCGTGTGTTGAGCTCGGTAGCGCACCATAGCGTGGCATTGCCCAGTTCGGGATACCACCTGGCCAGGTCGAGTCCGCCGACAATCTTCTGATCCAGCAGACGCGCATTCAAAGCCGTCGGCGTTTCAGTCGTTTGCAGGATGAACTCGTGGAAACGCGGGCTGCCTGGGAACAGCAACTTCGCCCCGATATGGGCGGAGAGTGTTTTGGCTGCAAAATCGGTCTTGGCCAGGTTGTGGGTCGCCAGCTCGCGAATGCCTTCCTTGCCGTACACGGTGAGGAAAATCGTCGCCATCAGGGCTACCAGCGCCTGGTTGGTGCAGATGTTGGATGTGGCCTTTTCACGGCGAATATGCTGCTCGCGGGTGGAGAGTGTCAGCACAAATCCGCGATTGCCGTCGGCGTCTTTCGTCTCTCCGGCAAGACGGCCCGGCATCTGGCGCAGATAATTTTCCTTGGTCGCAATCACGCCGCAGAATGGGCCGCCGTAGCTGAGCGCCACGCCAAACGACTGCGCTTCCATCGAAACGATATCTGCTTCGACAGGGGGCTTTACGACGCCGAGCGAGATAGCCTCGGCAATCGACACGATCAGCAAAGCGCCCTTGGCATGAGCCAGATCGGCAATGGCTGGAATGTCTTCGATAACGCCAAAGAAGTTGGGTGATTGCACCAGCACGCAGGCTGTCTCTGAAGTAATTGCTGCATCCAGCGCTTCGAGGTCTACGCGGCCTGTTACGGCGTCGTAGCCGACCAGAGACGTTGGCAGACCCTGATGTTGCGCATAGGTCGCCATCACTTCGCGATATTCGGGATGCACGGTTGCGGCAACCACGGAGTTTGAACGGCCAGTGATGCGGGAGGCCATCATTACCGCTTCCGCGGCACCGGTCGATCCGTCATACATGCTGGCGTTGGCCACGTCCATGCCGGTCAACTCGCAGATCATCGTCTGAAACTCGAAGATAGCCTGCAAGGTGCCCTGCGTGATCTCAGCCTGATAAGGCGTGTAGCTGGTCAGAAACTCACCGCGCTGCACCAGCGAATCGATCACCACAGGCTTGTAGTGCCGGTAGCAGCCCGCGCCGAGAAAGCTGGCGTAGCCGACGGCATTCTGCGAACCGGCCTTGCGGAAATAATCGATGATTTCGCTCTCTGCGAACTGGCGCGGCACGTTGAGGTCGCGCTCCAGACGGTACTCCGCAGGAATCACCGTAAACAGATCATTGATCGACTGGGCGCCGATCTGGCCGAGCATTTCAACACGCTC
This sequence comes from Acidicapsa ligni, assembly GCF_025685655.1. NCBI lineage: Bacteria > Pseudomonadati > Acidobacteriota > Terriglobia > Terriglobales > Acidobacteriaceae > Acidicapsa > Acidicapsa ligni. The sequence continues at coordinate 44,625 of NZ_JAGSYG010000004.1, forward strand.
AGCGGGGGATTTAGGCAAATAACGCATGTTTAGTTCCAACTCCTGACCTTTAGCGTTTAGCTAAAAGCCTCATTTCCTGCTTGTTGCGGATTGAGTCCAAGACTCGGCTCCAGAAAGCCCGCTTCAGCCTTAGCAAAAAGCTGTTGCCAGAGGCTAAAGGCGGCTTTCTAGAGCATTTCTCCTATTGCAATGCACCAGCCGGGGTTCGCGAAGTGTGGCTTTTCTTGATGAAAAGCCACACAATCAGCCGCTGCTCAGAATATACCTGTAGGAGAAATGCTCTAGTGGCCAGTTTCTTCTGAAATGAACTTTTCGTATGCGGCTGCATCCAGCAAACCGGACAGCTCTGTAGGATCGGAGAGCTCAACCTTGATGATCCACGCGGTATGAGCATCCTCGTTCACCTTGTCGGGTGAAGAGTTCAGTTCTTCGTTGATCGCCGTAACTGTTCCACTCACCGGCGAATAGAGATCGCTGACTGCCTTTACGCTCTCGACCGAGCCAAAGGTGGTGTGGGCCTTGACCGGGTCGCCGACCTTGGGCAGTTCTACGAAGACGATATCGCCCAGCGTGTTTTGCGCGTAGTCGGTAATACCGATGGAGCCGGTATTGCCGCTAACGTCAATCCATTCATGCTCTTTGGTGTACTTGTAGTTAGTGGGATAGGGCATGGAGCTTCCTTTCGTGGATCGAATATCGACCCGGTTCTTCAGATCACGGGTTGGACTGCGGGGATCTCGAAAACAGTGCGGAAATCCAGCGGACTCTTTAGTGTAAGACCTTCCACGCCCACACGGAAAACGGCCTGAAAAAACAGGCTGGATCGGGGCAAAATCTGCAGACGTGGTGTTGCGTTTGGATTAAACAGCAGGTCCGAAGCCAGGATACGGCTCCAGCGGTATCAGCGCCACAATCTCCAACATGCCGGCCCGGAAGATAGGCAGACTCTCAAGGGCTGCACGGACGTCCGTCTCGGATGCCGCCTCCCAGAGAATGCTGGCGCCGGGAACGTCGGCACGCTTCCAGACCTGGCGCAGAATCCCGGCTGCGTATAGTTCCCGCACCCGGGCAGTCTCAAGGCGGCCCAGTTCGGGCGTAAAGGCTTCGGGTGGAAACTTATCGACAAGGCGACGGCTTAACGAAAGAAATTGCATGAGGATATTGTATCGAGTGAGAGCCCCGACGCGACGCTCCGACGCAAGGGCCTCGATGCCTGGGCTAATGCTTTACTTCTTAGGCCGCTTGTAGAACGGTGTAGGAACCTGCTTCGCACGTACTTTATTGGCGCGCACCTGCACAAAGACGTCTTCTTTGCTTTCCGCAATTGCAGACGGAACGTATGCGTAGGCAATGTTGGTCTTCAGAAATGGTGCAGGCGATCCGCTCGTTACAATACCGATCTGCTCGCCAGCTTCATTAAGCACAGAATAGCCATCGCGAGCGATGCCCCGGTCAACCATTTCCAGGCCGATCAGTTTCTTTGCAGGGCCGCCTTTTTCTTTGAGGGCGAGCAGTGTTTCACGTCCGAGGAAATCGGAATCCTTCTCCAGCTTGAGCCAGCGGTCCAGGCCGGTTTCGAGGACGGTTGTTTCGTCGGTAATCTCATGCCCATAGAGCGGCATTCCTGCTTCCAGCCGCAGCGTATTACGCGCCCCCAATCCACAGGGCAGAATGCCGAACTCCGCTCCTGCTTCGAGAATTGCGTTCCAGACCTTCTCGGTGGTCGCAACATCGGAGGGAACGTAGACCTCGAAGCCGTCCTCGCCGGAGTAGCCGGTACGTGCGATCAGCACGTTGTAAACGCCAGCGACCTGACCCCATGTGAACCAGTAATTTTTGATCCCGCCCAGATCGACCTTGGTCAGTTTCTGGAGCGTCTCCAATGCGCGTGGTCCTTGAATGGCCAACTGCGAGTAGTGTGGCGAATAGTCGTTGATATGTACGCCGGGCATCGCGCCGACCTGCTTGCGGATCCAGGCGTAATCCTTGTCCTTGGTGCTTGCGTTTACTACCAGCAGATAGTCGTTATCGCCCAGCTTGTGAACCAGGATGTCGTCGATGAATGTGCCTTCGGGGGTCAGCAGGGCGGAGTACTGGGCCTGCCCATCCTGGAGCCGCGATGCGTCGTTCATCGTGATGCGCTGCACTGCCGCGAGCGAGTTGGGTCCGCGAAACTGAATTTCGCCCATGTGGCTCACGTCGAACAGGCCAACACCCGTGCGTACCGCCAGATGCTCCGCCATCAAACCGGAATACTCGACGGGCATATCCCAGCCGCCAAAATCGACCATCTTGGCTTTGAGCGCGCGATGGGTTGCATTGAGAGCGGTCTGCTTGAGTGGCGTGGATTCAGTGGCAGGTGTGGGAGCGGATGTAGACATCGGTAATTGACCTCGTAGGGGACGGGCTTGATCGCAGATCAAAATCCTGTACCTTATGTGAAGATAGGGATTCCCGCCGTGCGCGGTCAAACCGCCATAAAAATCAACTGGACTTAACCTGCTCCGCTGCGAAACTGATGCAGAAAGAGAATTGCACTTATGACGAACAAGATTCGGGGTTCGATTGCCATATTGGTTGGACTATTTGCCCTCTACCAGGCCTATGATCTCTACCAGAAAAATTTACGGGATTGGCACATGTGGCTGGAGGTGTTTGCCGGCCTGTTGTTGATTGCGCTGGGAAGCTGGCGCCTGCAACGAAAGACAGTTGACCCATCCGATGCGCTCTTGAAGTAACTCTGCCTGCGGGAGGCTCACGGGAATGGCTACCCTTTACAACGTGATTCAAGGACGCAGTCTGGAGCGGCTCGCCGCTCTCAGCGATGGCATCTTTGCGGTTGCGATGACCCTGCTGGTACTGGACATCCATATTCCGGCAGCAGCAGGCATTCATTCCGAGATGGATCTGCTGCATGCGCTCACGGAGCTTGCTCCGCAGGGAGCCGCGTATGTGATGAGCTTTCTCACGCTTGGCATCTTCTGGGCTGGACAGCAGACGCAGTTGAACCACATTCGCGAAGGCAGCCGCGATCTTACCTGGATTCACCTCGCGTTTCTCTTCACGCTGACTATGCTGCCGCTCTCGACACGCCTGCTGGCGGAGTTCATCACCTATCGCGCTGCGCTGGTGTTCTATTGGCTCAATATTCTCGTGCCGGGCGTGATTCTTTATTGGAGCTGGAACTATGTCATGCATCACGGATTGGTCAAAGAAGATACAGACGACGAAGTACGCGGAGCGATCTGCCGCCGCATACTGATTTCGCAAAGCCTGTATGCCTTCGGAGCATTGCTCTGCATCATCAACAATTACGTGAGCATGGGGTGGATCGTGCTGGTGCAATTGAACTACGCAATCGCTCCGCGTTGGGGAAAGCGATTGGGCTGACGGCGTGGCCAGTCACGCGCACGGGAGAAAATAGCGTGCAAAGGCTTCGATTTTTCGCAACTTTGCTGCGACAATTCGTGTCTCAATAGGTGTATTCGCTTGCCTGATGTCCGTTCTAGGCGCGAAGTGCGAAGGAGACTCCGATGACAACTCTCAGCCCTTTGGCTTTTATTCTCTTACGCGGACACCGCTTCGGCGGCGCACATGGCAACGCGGAATTCGTACTTCTGCTGGTTGGCCTCGGCTTTGCCGGTGTGCTTGTCTGGGCGATCCAGCGCAGCGGCAAGAACACTGCATAACTCGCCTGACTCGCTTGCCAGACCGTATTGTCAGACCGTAATCGTTTCGCGATACTCGCCAAAGACTGCGCGGAGTGTGTCTGCAATCTCTCCCACTGTGGCCAGTGCTTCGACGGCCTGAACGATGTGCGGCATGAGGTTTGTTTTCTCTGCGCCGGAGTCGATTGCGGCATCCTTCAGTTGCTGAAGCGCCTGCTTCCAACTGGCATGGTCGCGCCGTGTTCTCAGGGCGCGTAGTCGCTCAACCTGGCGACGTTCCAGGTCCTCGTCGAGGCGCTGTAGAGGCATCTCTGGCTCGTCTCCGCCGCGGTCGCTGGCGAATTTGTTTACACCTACAATGACCGTCTCGCCTGAGTCCACCTTGCGCTGCCAGACGTAGGCTGCCTGCTGTATCTGCTGCTGCACCCAGCCGGATTCGACAGCTCTCAGCTCTCCGCCCAACTGATCGATGCGCGCAAAATAATCCTGTGCCTCGGCCTCTAGTTGATCGGTCAGAGCTTCGACGTAATACGAGCCACCCAGAGGATCGGCGACCTGTGGCACGCCGCTTTCATGAGCAAGAATCTGCTGCGTGCGCAATGCAATGCGTGCGGCGTTTTCTGTGGGCAAGGCCAGTGCTTCGTCAAATCCATTGGTGTGCAGGCTTTGCGTACCGCCCATCACCGCTGCCAGCGCTTCCAGAGTAGTGCGAACGATGTTGTTCTCCGGCTGCTGCGCGGTCAATGTTGAGCCTGCTGTCTGCGTATGAAAACGAAGCGTCCACGAGCGGGGATTCGCAGCCTTGTATTCCTCGCGCATCCAACGGGCCCAGATGCGCCGCGCTGCGCGAAACTTGGCGACTTCTTCAAAGAGATTGGAATGCGCGTTGAAGAAGAAGCTAAGCCGCGGAGCAAAGCTATCGATGCTCAGGCCCGCGGCCAGCGCGGCATCCACATAGGCGCGCCCATTGGCGAGTGTAAACGCGATCTCCTGCGCGGCCGTACAGCCGGCTTCGCGCATGTGATATCCGCTGATTGAAATGGTGTTCCACTCGGGGATTTCCTCGCCAGCCCAGGCAATGAGATTCGTCGTCAGGCGCATGGCTGGCAGCACCGGATAGATGTATGTCCCGCGTGCGATGTATTCCTTCAGAATGTCGTTTTGCACGGTGCCGGATAACTTGCGTGTATCCGCACCGGCGCGGCGGGCAGCGGCCACATACATCGCCAGCAGCGTGCTGGCCGTGGCATTGATAGTCATCGATGTCGAAACTTTATCGAGCGCGATGCCTGCGAAGAGCCGCTCCATATCTTCAAGCGAACTAATGGCCACGCCGGTGCGTCCTACCTCGCCAAGCGCCATTGGAGAATCGGAGTCATAGCCGGTCTGCGTCGGCAAATCAAATGCGACGCTGAGGCCACTGGTGCCGTGCGCGAGAAGGAATCGATATCGCCGGTTCGACTCCTCCGCATCGCCCATGCCTGCATACTGGCGCATCGTCCAAAGGCGGCCACGATACATCGTCGGTTGGATGCCGCGCGTATACGGATACTCGCCGGGCAGCGAATTGTCTGCAGCCCCGGCGTTCCGATCAGCAGTGGTGTAAACCGGCTTTAGTTCCTCAGGCAAGCGATAGCTCTCCAGCGAAATCCGAGTTTACCAGTTGAGAGATACGGGCCGCAGAACCCGTGCCAGGGTAGTGGATAGAAATCCACCTATCAACGAATGCGTTACTTTCGTCGTGCTCGCCAGAAGGAACTTACGCATAGATAGCCAAAAATCGCCGTAGCGATCACGGCAACTACGAACCGCGTATGTTCCGGGCCGTGGGCGTAGCTGGCCCTGGCCTTCCATATGTCTGTCGCAAAATAGGTTCCGAATAGGCCAAAGAAAAATCCTGTTACTTCGAGCCACAGGATTCCGCCGACGCGGGTGAATGGGCGCAGGAATCCGCCGATTCCGCGCCCGGCTGCGCGCGTCATTCCTGGGGCTTTCTTGCGAATATCGCGGGCTTTGGCAGCGTATTTGGGCACAGAGCTGGGCATGGAAGCCGGGTTGTTCGGCTGTGAGGGTACCTGATTCGGGGTACGGTCCGGATTTGAAGTACGGTCCTGGGCTCGCTGCTGGGCGATTCGCCCGGCAACGCGTACTCCAATGCCCAGTTTTTTGCCAAACTCGTTCGGATTCATTCGCATCTGAAGTGTAGAGCATTTCGCTCTTAACTTCTTGTTCTGCCAGAATGCGGAGCGGTCGTTTCTCGGCGAAAACTTCACCTGCGAATCCGCCCAGACGCCGGGTCGCAGTGAGAGAACGATCCCAATATCTTCCAATTGGGACCCGTTTTCCCACATTCTGGCTGCTTCCGAGTTGCCGACAATCGGCGTCAGAAGTAAGGTAGAAGAATCCTGGCCGTAACCGAGCACGTGCCAGATGCTCGCAGAGGGGGCGCAGTCCATGCCGGAGGGAAGTATGAATCCACGCTTGCGCGACCTGATCCAGCAGCTTGGAGAGGCCATTCACGAATCCGTAATCGAGTCCGAACAGATTGCGGGCGTTGTGCAGAATATCCGCCGTCACGGCTTTGACGTGATGCTCATGCTTGAGGCGACCATTGGTCTCAATGACGTTGAAGCTGAAGGCTCCGCGGAATCCATCGTCGAGGGAAATGCTGCCGGGGATGAAGGCGGTCCTTTTACTTCGCACGATGTGAACTTTCTCAAGTCTCTTCGTATCTCCATTGAAGGCGAAAAGGAAGATGGCGGAGTTGAGGATGAGGGAGAAAACGAAAGCCAGCGGTGAATGCCAGATCTGAAGGTCAGGCCTGAAAGCCGGATCTGAAAGCCAGACTGCGGTCCGCATAGGTCGGCAGTCTCTTTACGCATTCAGTCAGGCTCGTTCTTTCCAGGCTAATTTTGTCTAAGCTGGTTCTGCCTCAACTCGTTCTGCGGTCCGAACTGGCGTGCCGATCTTCATCGCTTTGCCTTTATCTGCGCATCTAATCTACCTGAACACAGGCTGTATATTTTGAGGTCTACTACTGTTACGCGGCTGTGATATTCTCGCCCGTCTGGTAACTCATTTTGAATTGAAGTTATCGGAGAGGCTGTCGTCTCAGAAGGCGAAATGCAGTTTCAGCAGCAGAGATACCGCATGGTTCAACTGGACGAGGGCGGGAAAACAGGAGAATTTGCACATATATGAAAGACACACTTGGAGTCCTGTTAGCAGGTGGCGCTGGAGAACGTCTCTTTCCTCTCACGCGTGACCGCGCCAAGCCCGCTGTTCCATTCGGCGGCCATTACCGCATTATCGATATCACTCTTTCCAATTGCATCAACTCCGGCCTGCGCAAAGTCTTCATCATGACTCAGTACAAGGCGCTTTCTCTCAACCGGCACATTCGCGAAGGCTGGACAGGCATCGTTGCGCAGGAGCTTGGAGAGTTCTTCGAGATCATGCCGCCCATGCAGCGCACCGGCGCCAACTGGTATATGGGAACGGCCGACGCTGTTTATCAAAACATCTATTCCATCGGCTCTGAACAACCCAAATACGTCATCATTCTCTCCGGCGATCACATCTACAAAATGGACTACAGCCGCATGCTGGAAGCGCACAAGGACTCCGGTGCGGAAGTCACACTTGCCACGTTGCCTATCGCTCCAGATGAGGTTTCGCGCTTCGGCGTGGTGGAGGTTGGCCAGGGCGGAGAGATTCTCGGCTTTGAAGAGAAACCCAAATCCACTACCTTTCGATCGCCATTCAATCCCAATGCAGTGGATGCATCGATGGGTATTTATATCTTCAATACCGAGACGCTCCTCAAGGAACTGATCGCCGACGCGGAAGATCCTCACTCCAAGCACGACTTCGGCCACAACATTTTGCCGAACCTGCTGGGCAAAAAGAAGATGGTTGCCTATAACTTTGTCGACGAGAACCGTCAGCAGGCGCTCTATTGGCGCGACGTGGGCACACTCGACGCATACTACGACGCCAATCTGGATCTGTGCGCCGTTTCGCCGACCTTCAATCTGTACGACAAGCACTGGCCGATTCGGACCCGTGTGCGTCAGTATCCGCCTGCGAAGTTTGTCTTTGGGGAACCGGGCAGGACGGGCAAAGCGGTTAATTCGGTCATTACTGCCGGTGTCATCATTTCGGGCGCCGAAGTGATGAATTCCGTTCTTTCGCAGGATGTGCGCGTCAACTCTTACTCTGAGGTCGATTCGAGCATCATCTTCAGCCATGTCAATATTGGTCGCCATTGCCGCATCCGGCGAGCGATTATCGACCGCGATGTGCAGATTCCTGAAGGCACGATTATCGGTTACGACCCGGTGGAGGATAAACGCCGCTATTTCGTCACCCCATCTGGACTGACGATTGTCACTCGCGACCGTTCGCTCTTTGAAAATCCAGTCGAGCCGGAGTTTCAAGAGCGGTACTAACATCCAGTTCGGTCACGAAAAGAACAAGCGGGGGAGCGCAAGCCGGGCTCTCCCGTTTTTCATTGCATGAAATAGGCAGAGGCGGCTCTTTGCCTCATTCCATCGATCACGGAACCAACTACGCAGATGCTCCGTACAGATATACATGGCGCACGTAGGTACAATGAATTGGTTCACTTCCGGGATCGAATATAGTCCCAGGATGGCTGCGAAGACTCCTTTCAGTCTCGTGGGCGTATCCGAGGCGCGAACATCGACTCCGCGGAAGGCTGCCATGGACCTGGCGCCCGGGACGGCAGGCGGAGTCAGCAGCAAAGGTGGACTCGGACATGAGCAGTCTTTGGAGGTTCGTTCGCTAGTGGAACCCGACTGGTCTGAAGTTGTTCGCCGGTGCCTCTCCGGAGACTCGCCCGCCTGGACTGAGCTGGTTCGGGCTCATCATCGCCGCGTCTACGCTTTGTGCTATCGCTTTACCGGCTCTGGTACAGAGGCCGAAGACCTGACCCAGGATGTCTTTCTCAAGATCTACTCCAACCTGACGAGTTTTGATGTGGCTCGCGGCAGCCTCCAGGTATGGATTACTACCCTTACCCGCAACCTGTTAGTGGATCATTTCCGTCGCACGCGGAATCTACGAATTACCGGCTCTCTCGATGAGGGCTGGGAACAGAGCGGCGATGACCGGCCCATGATCGCAATCGATCGGCTGGAAAGCAAAGGGCCAACGCAACACGATCAGGCAACACGGCGGGAGCTTGAGAAAATGGTACAGCAGGCACTCGCACAAGTCTCCTCGGAGCTGCGTGAAGCGGTCATACTGCGTGACCTGCAAGATATGGATTATAAAGAGATTGCCCAGGTTCTGGGCATTCCTGAGGGGACTGTCAAGTCCCGCATCAGCCGTGGCCGCGCGGAACTTGCACGGTTGCTGGAACGTAATAAGAAGGAGGTGATGTAGTCATGGCAGAGCGAGAGAATACCCGCACCCATATTCCGAACTCTCCCGCCTGCGGTCAGTGGGAAACGCTGCTCGTCGATGCACTGGACGGGCTTCTGAGACCCGAGGACGAGGCTGTATTTTCCAACCACATGGCTACCTGTTCGGCTTGCACGGCAATGTTTGAACAGGTCCGCAGGGGCCGGGAATGGCTGGAATTTCTGGCTCCCGAGCCGGAGGTTCCGGCCTATCTGCTGGATCGCATCCTGATCGAAACCGGCCACGGAAAGATGGATGCCGCCAACCTGGCTGTCGCTGGCGGAGAAGCTGTAGCCGGCAGTAACGTCATCGCGATTCCGCCGGTCTGGCAGCGCCCGGGTTTTACATCCAGCGTGCGCCGTTTTGCCGAACCCCGGCTGCTCATGACTGCCGCTATGGCTTTTTTCTCCATCGCGCTTACGATAAGCCTGACCGGTGTGCGCATCAGTAGTATCAGCATGGCCGATATTCGCCCCACTTCCGTTCGCTCCATGGTGGAGAAGCGCATTATGACTGCGTCTACCCCCATCGTTCGCTATTATGACCACCTTCGTTTTGTGTATGAAGTAGAGTCCCGCATGCGCGAGCTGCGCCGCGCTAATGAAATCCAGCAGCAGAGTCAGCCCAAGAGCCGGACACAGCCCACCGGCGGGGAAGGCGAATCGCACAAGAAAGATGGCGGATCGCTCCTGGACCCAAAATCATCGGACCCTAACCAGGCTCCACTGCAGACGGTGAACCCGCCGTCCACGCTATGGAGCGACGAACCACTGCAGGCGCGTCTCGAACTGCCAGCGCGTCTGCAGCCCCAATCAAACAAAATGACGGGCTATCACAAACCAACCGAAGCATCTGGTTCCTCAGAGACAAGCGAGTTGGCAATGCCGGACCGGAGCAGCATATGCATTGCATAAATCACCCTGGAGTCGATGTTCAATCCTATTGCCAGAACTGCGGCAAGCCACTCTGTGCAAGCTGTGTACGCGCCACAGCCCGCGGGCAAATCCTCTGCGAAAGCTGCTTCGCAACGGCTGCGTCTGCTCCCGGTGGCGATCCAAACCAGACTTACTGGCAGGCTGCTGCCGCTGCTTATGGAGTACCACCACCGGGGTCGCCGAATCCGGCTGCGGCTGCCATGCTGGGGCTTATCCCAGGCGTGGGCGCCATGTACAACGGACAGCTCTTCAAGGGACTGATCCATGTCGTAATCTTTGCCGTGCTGGTCTCGATCACGGATCACTATCCGATCTTTGGGTTGTTCATTGCTGCCTGGATTCTCTATCAATCCTTTGAGGCTTTTCATACTGCCAAGGCTCGCCGTGACGGTATGCCATTGCCGGACCCTTTTGGACTCAATGAGCTTGGAAGCTGGCTGAATCTGGGTGGCCATGCCCGCAATGCGGATGTACATTCTGCGGGATATACCGCTACGCCTCCGCCTGCGCCTGCGCCTGGAGTTGATCCGGCAGCATCGAGCGCGGGGCAGGCTGCGGCTAATCCGATGGATCAGACTGCGTCGGCTGGGCCAGCGGATTTGCCTCCATACAACGCGCCGTACACCAGCAGTTGGTCGGGCAGCGGATATCCGCCGTCGCAATCGGCCTACACGCAACCACCCTACCCGGAGCCGCCCTACACGCAACCGTTCGGGGGATCGTATGCCCCGGGTCAATATCCTCCCGGTGGTCAGTATCCGCCTGGCTATACTCCGCCTATTCCTCCGATTCCGCCTGTTCCACCGATCTGGTGGCGTCGCCGGGAGCCTGTGTGGGCAATCGTTCTGATCGCGCTGGGAGTGTTGTTTTTACTGCAGAGTCTCGGATTCGTTGACCACGTTGTTCACTACGCATGGCCGGTGCTGCTGATTGGTGCCGGAGTGTGGATGATTATTCGCCGGCTGGGCCACACTCAAGGAGGTTCCAAATGAACCGCTATCTTATTATTTCCCGGCTGCGCTGGCCTGCCCTGCTTCTACTGACGGGCATCATTGCTCTACTGGATCAGGCAGATATTCTCAGCTGGGGGCACGCCTGGCCACTCTATTTAATTCTCCTGGGAGTCCTGGCTTTGGCCGAGCGAGCGTCTTATGCCTCCCAGCCGCCACCAGACTATCCTTACGGCGCGGGTTATCCGGCTGAGGGTTATCCCTACCCAGGGGCGGGCTATCCGCCAGCGGGTGGAGCTTATCCGGGTCCATACCCGGGTACATCTACTGGTCCGTATCCAGGTCCATATTCTGGCCAGACGCCTGCGGCTCAGCCGGAGCAATCCAGCCAAATAGTCCCGGCACACAACGATCTCAGCATTTTGCGAAATGACGAAGAGGAGAGACGCTAATGGCCAGCATGCCTCCACCGCCCCCCGGCACTCCTCCACCACCTCCGGGCCGTCCTCCTTATGGACCGCCGTTTGGCGGCGACCCACGCGACTACTGGCGTTATCAGAAGGAAACGAATCGTGCAGCCTGGCGTGTTCAGCGGGATGCATGGCGCGCACAGCGAGATGTTCTACGCGCCCAGAGCAGGGCTAGCCGAACTCCGTCTGTCGCTGGCCCTATCATTCTCATCGGCGTAGGCATTGTGGCTTTGCTGATGATTACCGGGCGTCTCGAATCGAATGTCTTCTGGGATTGGTTCGCACGGTACTGGCCTGTCCTGCTCATCGGCGTCGGCTTAATTGCGCTTGCCGAATGGGCTATCGATCTGCGTAGCGATCAGCCGCGTTCCCGCCGTTTTGGCGGCTATATCTGGTTTGTGGTGCTGCTGGTTATCGTCGGCACGAGCACCTCTGGAATTCATCATATCTGGGGGCCGTTGCAGTCTCAGTTTGACGACAATGACGACAGCGACAGCTTTAACCCGTTTCGTCAGCCGCAGCACGATATCGACCAGCAGGTTTTGAGCACGCAGATTCCGGCTAATGCTCAGGTTGAGATTCAGAACCCTCACGGCGATGTCAGCATAGCCGCAGGCGATGATCCAAAGATCGTAGTGAGCGCTCACCAGGTGGCCTACGCCAACTCGGACAGCGACGCGAAGAAGATCTTCGACCAGCAGCAGGCCCACGTCACCGTAACTGGAGGCGCGGTTCTGGTAAAAGTGGATGGCAGCGCCAAGGGACGCACCAACCTCACGATCACTGTCCCTCGCACGGCCAGCATCAACGTGAAATCCGAACGCGGCGGCGTCACCATTGCCGGGCTTACCGGCAACGTGGATGCAGCGCTGGATCACGGCGATATGGAGGCGACTGGAATCACCGGCCGCGTTCATGCGCATCTTTCCCGTCAGGGCGATTTCTCAGCTCATGACATCAAGGGAGACATTACGCTTGAGGGCAACGGCTCCAACCTCACCATCTCCGATGTGCGGGGCAAGGTCACTTTGCAGGGCGAGTACAGCGGCGATATTCATCTCGAACGAGTGGACCAGGAAGTCGTCTTCCATTCTTCTCGAACGGATCTTGAACTCGGACGTCTCCCTGGAGATATGTCCATGTCGCTCGACGCGCTTCACGTTACGCAGGTTGCAGGGCCGGTCCGCGTCGTTACCCACTCCAAGGATATCGAGATGAGCCAGGTCTACGGCGATACGCACATCGAAGACAAGGATGCGCGCGTCGAGGTCGATATGGCTGGTTCCTATCCAGTGGATGTGAAAAACAACAAGGGCGATATCGAAGTCTCCTTACCTGCGGATGCCGCGGTGACTGTCGATGGTCGTACCCACAACGGAGACATCGTTGCGGATTTCCCCCTGGTCATCAGCGGCGACGACAACAAAACGATTGCAGGCAATATAGGCAAAGGCGGCCCGCAACTGACCTTGTCCACGCAGAACGGAGACCTCCATCTGCGGAAAGGCTCAGATGCCCCACCGCTGCCGCCTGTTGTCGGAGTAACCGGAGCACCTGCGGCTCCCAGGGCTCCCAATGCTCCAAGGGCACCCTCGCAACCGGGAGTGCCTCATCTCAAAACGCCCAAGGGACAAACCGAACAGCCTGTATCGCAGTAGTTCTAAATGCAAAATAAATGCCGAAGTTTCCCATAGGGGAGACTTCGGCATTTTGTTTTGAAGCGGCTTAAGAGAACTTTATGAGGATCAAGCCCTGGCCTGCAAGTGAATTTTTTCGGTAACGATTTCTTCCGCCCTGGCTACGACTTCGTCCAGTGTCAGGTGCGTTGAATCCAGCAGTACCGCGTCTTCCGCAGGCTTCAGCGGAGAATCGATACGGTTGCGGTCACGTTCGTCGCGTGCGTGCATCTCCTGTACTACTTCGGCAGCAGCTACTGTAACTTCAGTGCCCGTCTGCCCCATCTGGTCATAGCGGCGCAGGCCGCGAACCTCGGGTGCCGCGTCCAGAAAGATCTTCACATCGGCATGGGGAAAGACGACTGTTCCGATGTCGCGCCCTTCCATTACTACGCCGCCAGATGCGCCAAGCTCCTGTTGCAGTCGCACCATCCAGGCGCGAATCTGAGGATGCACACTGACGCGCGAAGCACCATCCGTTACTGCCGGATCGCGTAGTTTACCGGTGACATCCACTCCATCCAGAAAAACGCGGTTGCCTTCTTCTCCGGGTTCCAGATGAATCGTGGTTTTTGTCGATAGCGCCGCGAGACTCGGCAGATCTTCAAGGGAGATGTTTTCGCCAAGGGCTTTAAGCGCGAAGGCACGGTACATCGCACCTGTTTCCAGATTCAGGAGGCCAAAATATTGGGCAATGTGGCGGGCAATTGTGCTTTTACCCGCGCCCGCCGGCCCATCGATTGCGATGATGGGCCGGCGGGTTGTGGTGGTGGCTGGGTTGTCTTCAGGAGCGGGGTTCATTTGCTCAGCAATCACAGGTTTTAGTTATCCCCGCCGCTTTGCTGCAGCAGGCCGTGAAGAAGCGCTTGCCGATCTGGAGCGTGTTGCTGTCTGCGTTTTGGCAGCAGGCTTTGAACCAGCTTTTGCCGCAGGTTTAGGGGCTTGCTTCGCCTGTCCGGTAAAGCTATACCGCTTGGCTGCGCTGGCTTTGGCTCCGTTTGCCGCAGGCTTGGCGTTCTTGGCTGTGCCTGTGCCCCGGGGTGCGCTGTTTCCAGAGCTGAAACCGGAAGCAGACCGTGAGGTTGGCCGGGCTCCGGATTCGCTGCCGGACCGGGCGCTTGGCCTGGTATCGGGTCTGGCAGTTGGACGAGCATTCGCGGGACGTGCTGCAACCGTGCCTCGCGCACCATTGCCTGCCGAGTTATTGCCGGTAGAGCCATTACTGGCAGAGCCGGTCCGGCTGGGTCCATTATTGGAGCGCTGTCCTGCTGCTACCGGCTTGCCATGCGTCGGCTTCCCGTGCGCAGGTTTTCCGTGTCCAGAACCATTGTTGCCATTGAGTGGTTTCGCGAATCGAGCTGCGGTTCCGCTGCCGTTGTGGCTTGGAGCCGGGCGGCCCGAACTCGTTTGAGAGCTATTCGAGCTACGCGGTGCAGCGGCGCTCCGCGAAGCGTTACCGTTCGCTGAAGTTCCGCGTGCCGCTGGGGCCCTGCGACGATCCGCGGGCGCGCTTGAACGGGAGTCGTGAGAATTGCTGCTTCCACCGTGACTACGCTCGCGAGGATGAGGTGCATTTGCACTTCGCGAAGGACGCGGGCGCGGTGCTGGAGATTTGGAAGAAGAAGGATTGCTGCCGGCGGGACGCGTAGCAATGCGAGCCGCAGGGCGAACTATGGATTGGGCTATTGATTGAGCCATTGGCTGAGCTGTTGGTTGCGCTATTGATGGGGTAGCAGGCAGCGGCGGACGAACCGTAGCCGCGGGTGCCTCGGGCAGAGATGCCAAAGGCGCTGCGACTGCAGCTACTTCCTCAACCCGGTTTGACGCCAGGTTGACGACGAAATCTTCTACGGAATCCAGCTCATCTTCATCGCGGACTTGGCCGGGATAGGCTGGGAAGCCGTTGCTGATCTGGTAGCTGAGCGCGGTGGGGAACTCGGGCAGAGTTCCAGCCACGTAGAACATGGGAGAGTGGCCCATGGTGGTGCTGTGGACCTGGCGAGTCGCGGCCAGGCCGCGAACGACTTCGCGAATCTTGCTGCGCGAGGTCAGCGGGGACAGGAACAGTTCGACGTCTTCCATGGAGCCGGCAATCACGGCTTGTAGATAAATCGAAGCGAGGACCGAAATCGCGGTCACCTGCGAGGTCGATGCGCCTTCGGCAATCGCTTTTTGGAAGCGCTGACGCAGGGGCTGCCATAGAGCGGGCTGGCCGACTTCAGGAACAACGGGGATGATGCGCAGTTGTTTCCAGAGTTCATGAAGAGCGCGAAGCACAGCAGATTCAGTTACTTCGCGGCCAAGTGCGTCGCGAATCTGCGCCGCATTCATATTGGCGGAGTCCAACTGTTTGGCTGCGTGTACAGCCAACTGCGAAACCTGCCGTGAACCGGTCAGCTGTGGCGAACGACGCCAGTCGCGGTCCCCTCGCAGAGCATAAATATAGGGCAGAACCCATCCGGCAACCACATAATCGGGCTGATCGCCTGGCAGACCAGCGAGATTGAGCCGAACAGCGACTCCATCTGCTTCCAGACGAACCAAAAGGTTCTCTGCGGTCGTGATCAGTTCCAACGTGGGTTCGGTGGTTCGCTGGCCTGCAACGGCCTCGACAAAGGTAGGAGCGGTAAATCCTGCCTGCGCAGAACGAGGGAGGAAGATACAAAGTCCCGTCTCCTCGATCCAGGTGCGGACATCCTCAAGCGTAATGGCACCATGTCCGTTTTGACGCATCCTTTCGGCGCGCGCTGCTTCCAACTGCTCTACTGTCAAAGACTTACCTCATTTCCAGGCTGAACCGCTTCGGTTGTAATCTGCCTTGCCGATGTACCCGGATAAATCATTTCTCTGAACGGGATCAGCAAAGAAATGCCGGACATCGGTAAAGCGACAACAGAAACGATCTGGCGTACTTGCCGGGCTACCCCTCTCCCTTGGGAGCAGGAGCGCCACCTCTCATGAATCGTTAGATTCTCTGAAAGGCCCGCTGGATCTCTTTCCAAGAATACCTCAAAGCGATTGGACGTCCATGCGGACAACTGGTCGGATGTTCAGTTTTTGATAATTCTTTTAGCAACCAATCCATTTTTTGGGATTCCAGGGGGGTATTTACCTTGATTGCGGAGTGGCAGGCGATCGAAGCGGCGATGCGTCGGCGCAAAGTGGACATGTCCTCCTGGCGCCCGGTAACCTCGGCTTCGCCACCGGCCTGCTCGATTACTTCGGTGAGCATCCGCTCCAATTCGCGGCCTTCCAGACCGACCGGGGCTGCTTTTACGGCCAGGGTGCGTGGTCCAAATGGTTCGGCTTCAAAGCCATTTCGATCCAGTTCGTCGGCGATGTTGGCAAAGACGGCCATTTGCCAGGGTTGCAGATCCACCAGCAACGGCATCAGAAGCCGTTGGCGCTGCACAGATTCAACGTCCCGGCTGGCGAGGATTTTTTCGAAAAGGACGCGTTCGTGAGCCACGTGCTGGTCGATAATCCATAATCCCTCGTCGTTTACGGCCAGGATGAAGGAATCGCGAAGCTGCCCGAGGGGGCGAAGCGTGGACAGGCTGTTCAGGTTCGACTGCTCGCGGTGTACTTCGACGCTGGTGGTAAGTTGCGATGTATCAGACATTTGGGTCTGAGATTGGGTGACATTGTCCTCGCCCTGGGCAGGGATCAGCGCTTCTGCCATTGGGCTGAATAGAGCGGCGGCTGCGGCCTGCCAGTTCTGTTGCTGCGGGTCGAAGCGCCCGGGACTTTCATGGGGTAGAAACGGCAGGTTTCCCATGCCCGGCGAGGGAGCTGGCGGGACGAGCTGGAAGGCCGAATCCGCGGGGTAAATACCTTCAGAATCAAGCTCGGAGGGCTGCGCGAGGGCATCGTCTGGCTGACCCGGCAGGTGCGATATGGGCGGCGGCATCAGGGTTGGTGAGGCAAGCACAGTGTTGTCCAGAGCGGCTAAAAAGCCTGCGGTTGGACGTGATTTCACGAGAGCAGCTCGCAGGCTGTCGCGAACGAAGTCGTGGATCAGGTTTTGCTGGCGAAAGCGGACCTCCGTTTTCGCCGGATGTACGTTGACGTCAACTTCCTCGGGAGGCATTTCCAGAAAGAGCAGAACAACTGGAAAAGAGGTTGGCGGAATGATGTTGCGATAGGCTTCGCTGATGGCGTGCAGCAACAGGCGATCGCGAATAAGCCTTTTATTTATAAAGATATAGATTGAGTTGCGATTGAGCTTTTGCAGCTCTGGTTTGGAGTAAAAGCCGCTGATGCGTAGAAAGCCGGGGTCGCGTTTGGGTTCGTCAGGGTTACGTTTCCAGGGCGGCGGCTCGGGTAATCCGGCTCGCTCCAGCGCGGATTCTGCGGCTACGGGCAGTAATTGGCCGAGCGTTTCTGCGCCGAAGATCTGGTAAATCCGCTCGGCGGGGCGGGCTACGGGCGGGGCCATCAGGAGCGTATGGGTGGCGGAAAAAAGCTCGAAATGCTTCTCCGGATGGACAAGCGCGTAGTGGGTTACGAGAGCTGTTACGTGACTAAGCTCCGTAGATTCAGCGCGAAGAAATTTGCGTCGGGCTGGGGTGTTGAAGAAGAGATCCTGAATGCAGATGCTGGTGCCGACCGGAACGGCTGCGTCTTCGACACGGAGGATTTTGCCTCCGGCGATCTCCAGGCGGGTGCCGGCGGGGTCTTCGACTGTGGCGGTTTCGAGCAGGACCCGGGCGACGGAAGCGATGGATGGAAGAGCCTCGCCGCGGAAACCAAGAGTGGCAATCGAAAGGAGATCGTCTGCAGTTCGGAGCTTGGAGGTGCCGTGGCGTTCGAAGGCAAGCAGGGCGTCATCGCGGTTCATACCGTGGCCGTCATCGGTGATGCGGATCAGTTTGCGGCCACCAGCTTCTACTTCGACGCGGATGCGTGTGGCTCCGGCGTCGAGGGAGTTTTCCAACAGTTCTTTGACTACGGAGGCTGGACGGTCGACCACTTCGCCTGCGGCGATCTGGTTGGCCACGTGGTCGGGGAGAATTCGAATGCGGCCCATAGCATTTCAGAATATCGCAAGGGGAGGCAGATGGAGGATTACGAGGCAATCAACGTTGTTTACCGGATTCCATGCAACGTTGATTGCCTGATTTCTTATCTTGTTTGCGGAACTTAATCTAAATAAATTGCGGGACGGTTTGGATTCATTGCGAGATTTCTAACGTTAATTGCGCACGGCAATGCCTGCGATTTATCGCGCGGGTATTTGGGGCAAATTTAAAAGTGGAAGAATTTTTCGCGCAAAGCGTCTTCGTAAACCTTTTTGGCTTCCCTGGCCTTTTCGCGAGCTTCGTCTTCGGCGTCGGCTGCGTTTTCCCATTCGTCGATCTCGGCGAGGGAGTGATCGGCTATGGATGCGAGTGCTTCTTCGTGCCGGATGGAGGCTACCCATTCATCGACGGCAGCCTTGTAGTTGGTTTGCATCTCGTCCAATTCGGAAATTTCGATGGCCATGAGTTGCTTTGCCCTCCAGCGAATGAGTGTAGGAGCAGAGTGTGAAGGGATGATGTATCGGGGGATTTTTTCTGGGTGTTCAGGTTGGCATTCGTTTGAGTGTCTTTTGCACTTGCTGTTACATGCTTGCCCGCTGAGCCGGTGTAGGAGAGGGGCCGTTGATGATCGCTCATCACATGCTGACTTCCCGGTACTAATCCGTGTGACGTCTCGGTCACACACCGCCGACTCTCAGGCGTCTTCTCTCAATCGCGGAGACTTTTGAATGAAGAGAGGTTTGGCAAATGCGACCAGCCGGAAGAGCGAGATTCGGATTTTCAATCATGAAATCCGGAGCCTGCGGTATGGGCTATTTTCTGCTTGAAGTCTACTTTTGAATTCACAAGCATCGCAATGGTGCCCATAAACAAAAGGATTTTTTCCCGAAATGAAAATACTTATCGCCACTCTTGCTTCATCAATATTCGCCTTTAGCCCGATTGCCAAGGCTGCACAAAAGCCGACCATCGTGCTCGTTCATGGTGCTTTCGAGGATTCGCAGGTTTGGGGTCACGTGACCCCAAAGCTTGAAGCGGATGGCTATAAAGTCGTGGTTGTTGATCTGCCCGGACGCCCGAGTAATCCGATGGCTCCTGACAAGGTCAGCCTCGATCTATACCGGGACACTGTCGTCAAGGTACTGGGCACCACAAAAGGCCCAGCGGTTGTTGTAGGCCATAGCTTCGGCGGCATTGTTATCTCTGCCGCTGCTGAACGAGTACCGAAGAAGGTTAAGACACTTGTCTATCTGGCCGCCTACCTGCCGCAAGACGGAGATTCACTCGTTTCCATGGCGCAGAAAGATGCCGATGCCAAGATCGGTCCGCATCTGCAAATTCAAAAGGAAAAAGGGATCGCCTCGATTGAATATTCCTCACGCGCTGACCTCTTTGCGAACGGCGGTCCCGAGGCGCTGCGGCAGGCGATTCCAGACCTGATTCTCGATGAACCGCTGGCACCGCTCGCGACTCCAGTGAAGGTCACCGCCGCGAACTTTGGCAAAGTGGACAAGGTCTATATCCACACAGCTCTTGATCAGGTAATTAGCCCCTCGTTCCAGGCGCAGATGGTGGCCACCACTCCGGTACGTACGGAGTACACCCTTCAGACGGGGCACACACCCTTCCTCACCGATCCCAATGGCTTGGCCGATGCTATCGAGCGAGCCGCCCAGTAATAAGGCGCTGTCGATCAAACGCAGAAGAAGAGAATCAAAGCAGGCGGAGCTATCATAGCGCCGCCTGCCGTTTTTTTGCTTCGCTCGGGGCATATCCGAAGTGCGCCTTAAATGCTCGGCTGAAAGCCGCATCCGAAGTATAGCCGGTCTTGTATGCCACTTCCGTCACTTTTAAACGACTGCTGCGGAGCAGGTCGGCTGCCAGAGTGAGCCGCCATTGAGACAGGTATCGAAGTGGCGGCTCTCCGACAGCCCTTGTGAAACGTTCGGCAAAGATAGAGCGTGACATTCCTGCGATCTTGGCGAATGCTCGAACTGTCCAGTGACAAAAGGGATCAGCGTGCATGGCGTTCAACACACGTCCAATACCCTCTTCACTCAAGCCTCCGAGCCACCCCACACGATTTGTTTCGGTTGCCGCCCAACTGCGCAATGTTCGTATCACTATCAGGTCAATCAAACGAGAGATCATTAGGGAGGAACCCGGATCAGCCTGTTGTGCCTCTGAAACAAGGAAATGCGATACCGCTTCGAGCCAAGCGGGAGTACCGGCGTCACCGCAAGGGATATGGATAATGGGCGGGAGGGCCGACATCACTACTGGCAGAGGACTGCCTTCAAAACTGAAAAAGCCACCGATTATTTGAGTTGTGTTGCTATCCCCGCCGTGCCTTAATATAAGTTTCTCGCGGTCAAAATGTTCCGCAGCGATGGCTTCAATCTTTTCAACAGGAGAGCCCAGGACGTCTGTAAGAACATGGCCTTTTCCCAGAGGCAATAGAACTAAATCCCCTTCAGAAACTCGTGTCGGCTTTCCACCGGTTGGAGTCACCCACGCAGTTCCTGCCTTGACGAAGTGAAAGTGGGCTGCCCCGGGTTGGAATTGGAGCCCCCACGGCTCACCGAGGAATGCGGTGTACACCAATTCCCCGCGTAGGCGGATCAGGGTCAGCACCTCTGAGAGCAAGTCGTTTCGTGCTGCTGACATGCCGAAGTCTTGTGTTATTCGAGAGGATATAGTCATCGATGCGGAAACCAAATTCTACCCTCTAGCCTGTTTCGAGTCTGCAATATCTCGCTTTCTGGGGCGTGATGGGCGCAGCGCGGCGAGCGGGGTGTACGTCCACACCTGCTCAAAACAATCGTATACGCTGTATCCTGCTCCATCGTTATGTACAGTTACAGCGGCATCTGGATGTACTCTCATGTCAAGTACCAGTGATCATAACCGTAGTTGCCTGAGCACTTGGGCCTGTGGTATCTGTGTTAACTGATTTTAAATGAACAATTCTTTCACTCTCATCCGTGGAGACACTTTGACAGATGGGATACCCCTTGCAAAAGGAGAATAGAATGCGGCTTGTTACGCTAGGAAAAATCCTGTTCTTCGTACTTCTGTTTTTCCCGGCGGAACAGATTTTCACTCAGTCCACGTCCCCGGCTGCTGAAAGCCCAAATTTCGTAAGTGTAAAGATTTCTTCCTATGAGTTTGGAAGACGCGAATTGCAGTGGCTAATGAAACATCCCGAGTTGGCAACACAGGTTGTTGTTACTAGAGGGCAACTCCCGGGTAATAAACAGGTTAGTAGGAGTTACCAATCGACCTATCCTACCCTCGACATATACTCGTCGGCGGGTGTGCCTCTCTATTTCAGCGATTCCTCCGAATTAAATGTGAAGGTGATCGATGCGCTTCCTCAGGTAATCCCAGAACCGGACCTGAACCCCAAATATAAAGTCCGTCCCTCGCTGCGCGAAGCTCTATCCATGATTCCAGATATCCCGCGCAACGATCTGGCTACTCCGGCACAGATCGACTACACAATCTTGGCATTCATTTTGAACCGCACCGGAGATGATCCACTCCAGTCGAAAGATGTTAGCGCCAATCAGGCTCCGAAGAAGGCTATCCAAGTGCAGAACATGAACGCAAGTGGCCCAAAGATTCAAGTGATCAATGTTCCGAGTGAGCACCCAGACTTAGTCTTAGAGGCTGCCCGAAGGAATGCTCTCGCCAATCAAGCTCAGGAGGAAGCCATTCAGCGGCTGAAAACGCGGCTGAATGGATCCAGAATTCGAGTGATTGAAGTTCGTCGCATTATGGAGCAGTGAGATCGTTACGAAATCGGTCCTTTGGCAGTGGACAAAAGGCCGGCGTTTCGGACGGCAGGGGATGATCACTCGATACGAGACGATTTCTGTGGGTCAGTTTCTGAGGAGCAATCTGGGCGGACCAGGCATTATTCCGCTGTGATTGGCTGCCAGAGCTCGATGCGATTTCCTGCCGGGTCGGTGAGCCAGCCGAACTTTCCGAAATCGTAGCTTTCGCGTTTCGGGTCGACTGTGACACCTTCTTCTATCAAACGGTCCAGTACTCCATCGAGGTCGTCCACCTGGAGATTGATCATTGCTTTCTGGGCCGGGGGGAAGTAGGCGTTGTCCTGTTTGAAGAAGGAGAACACAACTTCGGGGTGTTGGGTCGGAGCAGGGAACGAGAAGGAGCCAGCTTCGGACTTTACCAGGCCGAGATGCTGTTCGTACCATTGATACAGCGTTTTTGGATCATCCGTTCGCAAGAATATTCCGCCAAAGCCAGTGATTGAAGCCATGCAATCTCCTATAGGAAACGGTTGTTCAAACCTACGTGTTTGGGGTGGAAGGCCTTTTTGACTATCTCATCATAACTGCGGGAGCGGCGGCGGGTTCAACAGGAATTTTGCGGCGGAGGATGGCAGCGGAGATGAGAGTAATGATCAGGCCGACGGGCAGGGGCTCGATGAAGGTGTAGGCCATGTTGATGAGGGGATTCTGGTAGAGCTGCTGAGAGTGCTGTATGGCAGCGACCTGCGCGGCGGTGGTGGCGGGGTCGAGTCCCGAGGATTGCACCTTGTGAATCTGCGCGGCGAAGTAGCTGTCCATAAAGTGGGGCATGAAGTTGAAGTAGACGATCTCCCACATGGCGACGTAGCAGATGGTGGTGATGAGGGTGATCAGGATGCCGCAGGTGAAGGCGCGGCCGAAGGAGATTTGGCCTGCCAGTGTGTTGTCGCGGTAGCTGCGGATGCCGAAGTAGACGAGCAGGAACGACGCCACCATCATGGTGTAGCCGAGAATCATGCTGTGGCCCGAGCCGATCTTGTCGGCGATGAGAAGTGAGCCGCCCATAAGGACACAGATGATGACGCCAGCGATGAGGCCGAAGGTGAGGACGGTTTTCTTCATTGTGAGGCTCCTGGTACCGATGAGGATGATGTCACGATGCAGTGTAACGGGGCTGGATGTCGTCATCCTTTTGAGTGATTTTGCAGGAATGGAGTGAAAATCCTGCTTTTTGATGACGCTGGCGTGCCGGGCGACGCTGTCAGGGCAAGAGGCCTAGTTCTTTGCTGCGCTGGACGGCCTGGGTGCGCCGGGCTGCTCCTAGCTTGTCGAAGGCGCGGGCGCAGTGTGTCTTGACAGTATTTTCGGAGATGAAAAGCTGCGTGGCGATCTCGCGATTGCTGAAGCCGCCGGCGACCAGGGTGAGGATTTCCAGCTCGCGGGCCGTGATGCCGAGGGTCTGCTGCTGGGCGGTATTGGGTGCGAAGGCGGCATTGGCAATGAATCTAGCGGGGGCATCCGCAGGGGATTCCGTAGGGACGAGTACTTCTTTCACCACGACTGTTTCACGTATAGTTTCGCGACTACGCGTGATGCGGAGGCCGAGCCAGATGCCGAAGGTCGCGAAGAGGATGGCGACGAGCGCGCTGTAGATCTCGACGGAGTGTTCGATGATGACGAAGCGGTATTCGGTGTATTGGAGGGTGGCGATGAGGAGGCCGCCGACGAGGCCGAAGATGAGGACGTGGCGCTTCATGATCTGGATGTGAAGAAGTATACCTTTGCCGCGGTGAGGGCGCTGCAAATATGGAGCGGCAGGTATGGGGCGTCCGCTGATGGGCAACCGCTTTTTGTTTAGGCGGTGGTGAAAATTTGTTATCCCACCCTTCCTGCTGAGGATGCAGGAAGGGTGGATAACCGGGATTTGTTCCAATTTTAGGGAAAGACCGGGGTGGTCTTTCGGATTGCGTTTTCGTTTAGGCGTCTACGGTGGTGGCTTCGGATTCTTCTGTCTGGCGGTAGACGCGGTCGCCTAGTTTATGGAGGCGCAGGAAGTTGGTACTGCCGGATTTGGTGCCGGTGCCGGCGATGATGGCTACGATTTCGCCCTTGGTGGCGTAGTGGTTCTGCTCCAGGAGGGTCTCGGCCAGCTCAACCATTGCTTCAGTCGTGTGGACCTTGGAGCAACGGATGGGGATGACTCCCCAGAGCAGGTTGAGGCGGTTGATGGTTACATCGACGGAGCTGAAGGCGTAGATGGGAGCGGCGGGCTGGTACTTCGACAGCTTGATGGCTGTGGCGCCGGTTTCGGTGAAGATAGCGATACCGCGTAGGTCGAGGTCCTGGGCTGCGTGGGCGGTGGCTTCGCAGATGGTTTCGGCTACGGAGAGCGTCTTGTGGCGCGGGGCGGTGATCAGGGAGCCATCGGATTTGTCGGTAGCGATATTCTGCTCGGCATCGGCGACAATGCGGGCCATCATTTTGACTGCTTCGACGGGATAGGCGCCCATGGCGGATTCGCCGGAGAGCATGACTGCGTCGGAGCCGTCGTAGATGGCGTTGGCAACGTCGGAAACCTCGGCGCGCGTGGGGCGCGGGTTGTCGATCATCGACTCAAGCATGTGGGTGGCGGTGATGACCGGCTTGCGGAGGTCGGCAGCGCGGCGAATGATGTGTTTCTGGATGGCGGGAACTTTTTCGGGAGGAACTTCAACGCCGAGGTCGCCGCGAGCGACCATGATGCCGTCGGTAACGGCGAGGATGGCTTCAAGGTTATCGATGGCCTGGGGCTTTTCGAGTTTGGCGATGATCCAGGTTGCTCCGCCGTAGTAGGCAACGCGCTCGCGGACCAAGGTGATGTCTTCGGCGGTGCGGACGAAGGAGATGGCGACGGCATCGACTCCGGCGCGCAGGGCAAATTCGAGATCGATATCGTCTTTTTCGGTGAGCGCGGGTACGCGGACGGCGACGCCGGGAAGGTTGATTCCTTTGTTCTCGCCGAGCTTGCCGCCGTTGACGATTTCGCAGACGACATCGCCGTCGTTGACTTCATGGACGCGGAGTTCGATGAGCCCGTCGGAGAGCAGGATGCGGGAGCCTTTTTCAACGTTTTCAGCGAGAGTCTTGAAGGTGGTGCCGACGAGGGCTGCGGTGCCATCGACTTCGCGAGGGGTGATGGTGATTTTTTCACCGGCTACAAGCAGGACCGGCTTGTGGTCAACGAGCCTGGAGGTGCGGATCTTGGGGCCTTGCAGGTCGGCGAGGATGCAGAGCGGCTTGTGCTCTTCGCGGCCGACTTTGCGAATCATCTGGATGAGGGAGAGTTTGTCCTCATGGGATCCGTGCGAAAAATTAAGACGGGCTACATCCAGTCCGGCGCGGACCAATTCGCGAAAAACGGGTTCGGTGTTGGATGCGGGGCCGAGGGTGGCGACGATTTTGGCATTTCTGTGAAGCACCGAATCATTAAAACTAAGGTCAGACGTGGACATCAGCAATACTCCAGAATTCAAAAAGCA
Organism: Acidicapsa ligni; assembly: GCF_025685655.1. Classification (NCBI taxonomy): domain Bacteria; kingdom Pseudomonadati; phylum Acidobacteriota; class Terriglobia; order Terriglobales; family Acidobacteriaceae; genus Acidicapsa; species Acidicapsa ligni. The sequence goes on from NZ_JAGSYG010000004.1 coordinate 70,069, forward strand.
AGTTGATACAGCATACTGCGCAGAAGAGTGCATTCCACAACTGCTCAGAGTCATTATTGTGCAGGGCAGGGCAGGAATGAGCATGCGCCTGTCCATGCAGAAAAACGGTTTATCGAAGGCTCTTCCGTATTGGCTCCAGCCCGCTCAATTGTACAGGAGCGTGGTCTGCGTCGATGCCGCCCGGACTGCGTTGGTATTCATCCAAATGCAATGTGGGTGGAGGATTCGGACGTGGTTACGGAGGCCGATCGGCGAGGGAATTGGGCTATATGAGGGGCGTTTGTCCGGGGAGTTTCTTGTCCCATACGGCTTGCCGTTCGCGGTAGAGAACGCCGTTAAGTTCGGCTCCGAGCAGGACGCTGAATGAGGTGATGTAGAGCCAGACGAGGGTGGCGATGCCGGTTCCGAGGGAGCCGTAGAGCATGGAATAGTCAGCGATGCGAGTGACGTACCAGCCAAAGGCCAGGGTGGCGGGGAACCAGAGCAGGGTGGCGGCGATGGCGCCGGGGATGATGCAGTGCCAGTGCTCTTTGCTGCGGGTTCCGAAATGGTAGAGGGTTCCGAGAACGGTAATGCTGGTTAGAGCGGCGAGGGTCCAGCGTGCGAAGCGCCAGAACAGCACGACGAGGATGAGTATTTCATGATCGGAATTGTTGATCATCCAGATTTCAAAGGAGTGCCCGAAGATGAGCAGAAGCGTGGCCAGCGAGAGGGGAACGAACGCTATCGGGAGAAGCATGAGGGCGCGGAGCTGTCGTTTCCAGAAGCACCAGGAGTCGCGGGGCAGGCGATAGGCGCGGCGAAAGCCTTCCATGATGGTGAGCATCATGCCGAGTCCGGCCAGGCTGCTGAGGGAGGTTGCGGAGAGCATGACCTGGAGGGAATAGGCTCGGCGGGTGACGAAGTAGGACTGCAACAGGGACATGGTGTCGGCCGGCAGGAACTGTTCGGCGGTGGTGCGGATGACATCCAGAAGAGCGTTGCCTTGCGGGACGAGCGCCAGCAGGGTGGTGAGCACGAGAAAAGCGGGAAACAGCATCAACATGCCGGAGTAGGCGGCGGCCTTCGCGGTATTCACCACGTCGTTTTGCCACGCCTGCCGTACTGCGCTGCGAAGATGTCGGCTGCGGACGCCCATAGTTGTCTCTCGAAGAGTACCGCAGGCGCGGAGGAGCGCACTAGTCGGATTGGCTGACGGGGTAGGAAAAGTAACTGGAACAGGTCTGCCGGAACTCTAGGCGCGCAGAAAAAGGGCGAGCAGGCCGTTCACTACACCCAGTGCCGGACCGATGAAGAAGCTCACTACGATGCGACCGAGGATGAAGATGAGGATGAATCCAAAACGGGCGATGGTGTCGTAGGTATTGAGTGAGTTATAGGGCAGCATGTTGCGGAGGACCGTACCGGCGTCGAGTGGCGGAATTGGCAGAAAATTGAAGAAGAAGAGTGCCAGGTTGACAACGATGGTGAGGTAACCGAGCAGCGCCAGCGCCTGCGGAACCGATGTTGTGCCGAGAATGACGCCGAAATGCATTGCGGCGTAAACGGCGGGTGCGCCGCCTGGAATGAGCTTCATCAGCACGACGAGCAGCAGGAATGCCCCGGCGACGAGAATCAGATTAGCGATTGGGCCAGCGGCGGCGACGAGGTTTTCATCGCGGCGGATGTGTTTGAAATTGCGACTGATGATTGGCGTCGGCTTGGCCCAGCCGAAGACAAGGCCGCCACCGAAGCCGATGAGTGGACCGAAGGCCATGAGCAGGGGAAAGAGAACGGTTCCGAAGGGGTCGATGTGGCGGACGGGGTTCATGGTGATCTGACCCTGCATCCGGGCTGTCTGATCGCCCAGGCGAGAGGCCATCCATCCGTGTGCGCACTCGTGAAACGAAAGTGAAAAAAGAAGAATTACAAACTCGTACAGCGCAATTACAAACTGAATACTCATATTTGCTGCTAATTTCTCCGGTGATCGGGAAAGCTCAGATTAGCACGGTGACACGGGGGCTTTCCTGATTCCAGATGTAATCTTTATGCCGGGCTAATGTGTTCCTATAGCCCGGCTAGCGCTGTGGATGATTACGCGACGATACCGTTACTTCGCAGTGCCGTGTGGACCGACGATTTCGCCGTCGCCCATTTTGGTTCCAGCTAGAACGGTGGTGTGAGCGCCGACGCGGGCGCGGGCGCCGATGGTGGTTTCGGCAAAGATCAGTTTGTCGTAGTCGTCGTTATCGTGGGTGTGGGTGTAGATGCGGGCGTAGTTGCCGATGACTGCTCCCTCGCCGAGGTGAATGGCGGCGCGATCGTCGAGCAGGGCGCGCTGGCGGACGATGACTCCATCGTCGATGGTGAGGTTGTAGCCGTAGGTCAGTTCGACGCCGTGGTCGATGCGTACGCCTTTGCCCATTTTGGCGAAGAGATGATGGCCCAGCATGCAGCGGAAGCGGATGCCCAGCCAGTGATTGAGGCCGATGGGCGAGCGGTCAAACATGATCCAGAACCAGAGCAGGGGCTTGCTGGCGGCAAAGCGCTCCTGATCGACGTCGGGATGGTGCTCGGCTTCGAGGGTGATGTTGCCGGGGTCGAGTGAGAGCTGGAGGACGTTGAGGGGAAGTTCGCTGGTGAGGGTGAAGTTGAGTTTGCCCCCGTGCGGTCGTCCCAGATAGAGCTGGAAGAGCTGGTCGCGGACGATCTCGGCGCGACGCTCTGCCGCCTGATGACGCGTGAACTCTTCATCGAGGTAGCCGAGCCAGCGACGGTAGACCTCCTCTGCTTCGGGGAGAGGTTGTGGGATGCGAGCTTGCTTATCGGTCGGAGCGTTTGTGAGTTCGGCCATACACATACGACGATACACCGGCGGGAAAGGATGCGGGGTGGGCAACTTTGCGGCTTTTCGATACGGCTGGCCTATCTGCATTGTCCGCTTTGGAGCGGACTTTTTGTTATCGGCTGGCGGTTGCGTTTTGGGAGGTGCGGTATGTGGCCACAAACTTGCCCGGAGCTGCGGGAAAGGCGGCGTAGGTCAGGCCTGCGATGGTGCGTGTTCCATGGCGGATTTCATGTCCGTTTAGTGACAGACTGGTTAAATTACCTGCGCTCGATGCCATTGGAAGAAGTACCTGAACGCCGTTGCCTCCGGTGCCTATGGCGGTCGCGAAGCTGAGCTGTCCCTGGCTCCATGTCAGATTTCGAAACGCGGATGCATTGCGGCCATCGAGCCACTTCAGCATTTGTGATGCCGTCACGATGGGTACGTGGCGCGCGAGAGCTGAGGATAGGATGGCGTCTGCTCCTTGAGATTTGGGCCAGTCATTGTGCATGTTCGCGGTGAAAACACCGTAGTATTCCGAGCTTCCCAGGGCATTGGAAAGCAGTGAATCCACAGTGTATGGATATATCTGACTGGACTCATCCGTCATCTGCGTCGTGGCCTGGTAGACATCCACGAGTGTGCCGTCCTGACGGGCGAAGCGCATGGGCATCCCCGATCCGGTAAACATGCCGGGACGATTCTGCACCCATTTCGGCGGCCAGTAATAGTAGTTGGTATCGAAGCGGATGCCGTGGATCAGCTCAACCTGCGGCTGTGTATCGTAGTCTCCCCAGGTGACGCAATCGGTTCTGTTACTCACAGGAGCTGGGACGCCAGGATATTCAGTCGCGAAGCCTTTGAGCTGTTGCGTGTACAGGGCATCCGCAGATTGCCGGATCACACTTCGAGAGATGGTTCCATCGGCTGCGGTGGTTGTCTTCGTGGGCCAGTCTGTGCAGGCGGTGTATACGTGAAGCCCGATTTCAAAGCCTTGTTCGGCGAAGGTGGCGGCTTGTGAGGGCGAGATGGATCCCACGAAGATATTGGACGTTGCGCGAACACATTCCCAGTTCTCGATAGAGCATCCGGGGGGGCTTTTCTTCAGGTAACTTCGAAAGCGGCCGACTGTTCCTCCTTTGCCGTGGTCGTCTCCGGTCATGACGATTACAGCTTTGAGTCCGCGTGGAAGATACCAGAAGTGAGGCAGGGGCTTTTTCTCTGCGTTCGTGAGGGTGATGATGTTTGCGAGCAGGCGCTGCTGCTCGTCTGCCTGAGGAATGGCTATCTGGGCGGGATCGACCCAATCCGGCTGCTGGTCGGTCTTGCTTGCTCCGTAAAAAAGATCGTCGGAGCGGACTGGAGGTATTCCATCGCGATCGATTCCGGACCAGAGTGGATTTCCCTGGCGGGTATAGACAATGGAGCGAGCGAGGTCATAGCTGAAGAGGACGACATTGCCGTGTCCGAAGCTGCGCATACAGGATGCCGGGTATGGGGTGGCAGTCTTTGCGTCGCGATACAGCAGGGCAAGCGGGGTGGCTTCGTGGAGGTCGTACAGATCCGCCGATCCGTGAAATTGAATTGGCTGCTTTACGAGGCCCGCGCCCATCGGTGTTTTCGAGTCGATCTTGATGTACGCGTCGTGTATGGAGGGCGGGAGGGCTGCGGGGTCGGCCAGGCTCAATCCGAAGCTTTCGACGAGCTGTTTCTCGGGGCGCATTGCAATGAGATTGCCTCCTGCGGAGACCCAGTCTGTTAGAAGACGGACCTGCGGCTTCGTGATTGGAAATTCTCCCATCAGGACGAGGTCGTATTTATTCAGCGTGGCGCTGTCGAGATGTGCGATGTCGGTGACGGCGAATTCGTTGAAGCCTTCGTTGCGCAGTATCTCCGCATAGTACTGGCTGAAGCCGTTGGTGGAGCTGGTGACGAGGAGAATGGGACCACCTGGTCCATCGGCTGGCGAGGCTGGGGGGGCGATTCCGGTGGTGAATTTCCAGGTGCGATTGGTTGCGAGTGCATGGCGGCGAATGTCCATCACTCCACCCTGTCCTCCACCCGGTACTCCGCCGGTGAGCGTGATCTGGTAGGTAGAGCCTGGGCTCAGAGCGGTGAGTGGAGACAACACGGCCCTGGGTGGTGAATCCTCATAGGCAACCATCGTGGGGATAATTCGGTTGCGGTCGTCACGAAGCTGGAAGGTCGAGGGATTGATCGTTCCACTCAACATCTTTCGGTTGAAGGTTATCGTGATGCGGGTTGTTGCATCGACACCGGCTTCATCTGCTGTGGGATAGACCGATATAGCAGTCGGCGGGGATAAGTAAGAATGTACGACGAAAGCTATAGCGAGCGCGCAGATGAGCAATCCTGTGGTGAGAGCGAGTGGGGTATTGATCCGGCGTGCTCTTTGAGGCAAGCTCACAGGCTTCTCCTTCAACTCATGGCCGCTAATCGATTACATGCTCTGGGGACGATAGCCATGAACCTGTTGGTGACGACGTTGTCTTGTTGGAGATGCTTCGCTTTAGGCAATCAAATAGAGCAATTTAACAATTCGCTGGTGCTTCCTGTGAGTCGGCGCTGTTCTCGCTCACGAGCCAAATCATGAGGATTGGCTGGTTTTCTGAATTCGACATCCCTTTGGATGCGTATCCTATATCGCAAGTATGTTTTTGGCAAGAAAGTTTGCGGCGCGGCTGAGGCTGCGCCCTTTCAAAACAAAGACTTTTGCAGCAGTAAGATTTTTTTATCGACCTGGGATGTTCATAAGAATTTCTATGAACATCCCAGGTCTTCAAACTTTATTTTGCAGCCGGGTAGTTGTGGAGCTGAGGGCCGACGGTGTTGGAGTACTCGTAGTTGTTGCGACGATCGTCGTCGATGGTCCAGAACATGGCGCCGATCATGCCGGGGTAGCCGTGGGGATTGCGTAGTTTGTAAGTGGTTCCGGCGGGGGCTTTGCCGGTGATGATGTAATCCATTGCCTGGTTGACGATGGTGGGCGTGGTGTCGGGAGTCAGGAAGCCGACAGCTACCTGGCTGGGCGGCAGAGGTGGGAAGAAGTGTTTAGGATCGCCGCCGACATTGAATCCGTGGAGCAGTAGCTCGGTCATGGCGGCGTGATAATTCACCGTACCGGGCTGATAGATTTCGCCATCGAGGCCCTGAAGCGGTGGAGTGTTGTAGTCCTGCACATCGATGAAGGAAAGGATGTCGCGGATGGCGTAAGTGATAGCGAGATAGGAACCGAACTGTCCGCCGTAGCTTGGGTAGCCGGAGGGAATCTGTGTGCCTTCGGGCACGAGGCTGATCATGAAGCTGGGGCCGAAGTGATCGTGAAGCTGATGCAGCGCTGAGATGAGATTCACGATTGACGGCGTGGTCGGATGCTGGAAGTTGGTGTCGCCGGGGTCGATGGAAAGTGAGGGACTTTCAAAGTCGATGTCGATGCCGTCGAAGCCATACTCGGAGACGATCTGGGTCACGGAAGAAACATAGTTCGGAACGCGGTTGGGATCGGCGAGTGTGAAGTGCTGACCTCCGCCACCGAGAGAGATCATGACCTTTTTGCCCTTGCTCTTCAGATAGGCGATATCGGCCTTGAATTGAGTTGGGTCGAGTCCTGCGGGCGTTTGAAATTTCATGGTGCCTTCAGGAGCGTCTTTGTCCGGAGTGGCGAAGGCTACGAGGATGATGTCCCATTGCGGCGATACTTCGCGAAGAGGAAAGGCTGTGCCTGCGCGGCCATAACCGGACCAGTAACCGATGAGCTTGTGACCGTTGCCTGCGGAAGTGAGGCCGCTTGCTGCGACTGCGGGCAGCGGAGCGGCGGGTTCCTCATCGTCTCCTCCTCTGTGTCCGCGTGCGGGGCATGGCTGGGCGGCTTCGGTAAGTGTGTTTGCGTCGGGGAAGCTGAATGTGCTGCCGAGGTCTTGCGAGGCACCTGTGTACCACTGAAGCAGGGCTACATTCTGCAGATGGTACGTAGTGGTGGCGGTATGGGCAAGGAAGCCCTTCGACGCGGGGATATTGTTTTTGGGGTTGGTATTGGTGGGTTCGAGCAGGAAGTAGGAGGAGGCGATATGTGTGCCTCCGCATCGGCCTTGATCGCCAGCAGGGACGTGGGCGAGACGCATCCAGGCGGGAACGATATTGCCCGGGGCGCCGGGGCTGCGATAGCCGCCTTCGAGGAGCGGATCATGGAGCGGGTCGTTGATGAATTCGGCGAGCTGCTGGGTTAGCGGCTGTATGTCGCTGTCTTCGACGACAGAGGGTGCCGCGTGGAGATAAGAGCTGAGGACGAAGGAGTTTCCGGTCGCGGAATCTACGCCATGCGTGCCCCAGGAGCAGCACTCGGTCGCGTCTCCATCGGAATAATACGTGGTGTTATGGGTGACGGCGATGACCAGCTTGCCATCCTGACGGGGAAGCTGCTTGAAGAGTTCCTTCTGAAGAAATTGAACATCGACTACGGCGAGAGATTGGCCGCTTTTCTGCGAGGTGAGAACGTAGCCGAAGCCGATGGGGATGGTGATCTTCAGAGGCTTTACTTCGGGCTTGTCAAGCAGGGTGTGCCACCCGCCCTGCCTGGGAAAGGTGGTGCGCAGCAGGGCGTCGGCATACTGCGTTTTTTCGCCGGGGGTGAAGGCGAATCTGGTGAAGATGGGGGAGCTGAGGATGCCGGGCACGTCGGAGGCTGCGTCCATTGCGAAGGGCTTGCCTGCGGTCTTTTTTGCCTCGAAGGAGAGCGTGATGGGGACGAGCACGGTAGGGATGGCAGTGGTGCCTCCCTGTGCAGGGTCACGGCCTACGAGGGTGTAGGAACTGCTGCCGATAGTGTGCTGAAAGGTGGGCACGGTGCCGGCGTTGGTGCCTTGCTGCGCGTGGGCGGCGGCAAATGTAAGCGGCGACAGGGCGAGGAGAACGAGCAAGCAAAGGGATTTGATTCTCATGGGTGGGTTCGGGACCTCCGCCTGCGATGGCTGGCGTTCTCTGATGGTAAATCGCATTCCCGGGAGTGGGCTGGAATCCCCAGTTTTCGCTGGATTGCAGCGGCAGGAATGGCGGGGCGGGAAACTCAGGTTATTCGATGGCAAAGACGGCGTAGACTGTGGCTTCTTCGCGGATCAACTGGGGGCGAATTTCAAGTGGGAGGGTGTTGGGGATTACAGATGCCATTGATACGCTGGAGTACATCTCCGGAATGTTTCGAGGCCTGGCGAAGAAGATTTTTGCGTTCGGTGTTTCGTTGCTGGCGTAGATGAGCGGGCCAAGTCTGACGTGCAGACCCTCTGCCATTTGAGTGGCGACTGCGCGAGCTTTCACCAGGGCGTTCGCTGCGGCTTTTGCCTGCAGATCTTTGCGTCCGGAGAGACGCCACTCGATGTCGCCGCCCTGATTTGCTCCGGCGGAAACCGCCAGATGAAGAACGTTTGCGGCGTTCTGCGGGCTTACGCTTACCTCCCAGGATTGCTGGAAGTGAAATTGTTTTTTAGCTCGGTCTTCGGCTGTATCCCGTTCGTCAAAGTTGTTATTGCGGTTCAGTGTCTGGGTCTTGCTCTCGATGCTTTTACTATCCACGCCTGCTTTTTTGAGGGCGTCCATGACAGCGTGGGAGATGCGGCTGGCTTCTGCGTAGGCGGTTTGCGAGTCCGGCGAGAAGACTTCAAAGCCGATGTTAACGGCGGCGATGTCTGCAGTTGAAGATGCCTCGTCCGAGGTGTTGATGGCAATCGTCTTGTTTTCCCGATTGATCTGGATTGTCTGTGCGGTGGTCAATCCAGGCAAAAACAGAACGAATGTTGCAACAGCAGCGCAGATTGTTTTCATCATCCCGGCCTCCTGCCCGTGCATTTGTGGGAAGGATAGCATTGCTTCCCTGATCCGGAAACAGATCCCGCGAATTGTCAATTTATGGAATTATGCACAATCGATTGCGTATTGAGAATTCTTTATTTTTTTAGGCGTCTGGTGCGGTCAGGATGTGAGGGTATAGTATGACTTCGCTATGAAAAAAACGATTGACTTCAAATTCCTGACTGTTCTTTTGCTCGGCATGATGACTTTTCCCGCTTCGCTTTGCGTGGCCCAATCGTCTGGAACGCATGATGTGCCGAATGCGCAACTGACGAATCGCGACCTGAATGCGCGGGTTGAGGCGCTGCTGAAGAAGATGACCCTGGAGGAAAAGATCGGCCAGACGGTGCAGTATTCGGCGGGGTTTGCCACCGGACCGGCGGGCGCGAAGGTGAGCTATGACGATCTGACCAGGAATGGCGCGGTGGGGTCGATGCTGAACGTGAATGGCGCGGAGCAGACGAACCACTATCAGCACATTGCGATGGAGAAGTCGCGGCTACACATCCCGATTATTTTTGGCATGGATGTGATTCATGGTGACCATACGACGTTTCCTGTTCCGCTGGGCCTGGCTGCGAGCTGGGACGCGAAGCTGGTAGAGGGCGTGGCGCGGACATCGGCGGTTGAGGCGCGCGCGGATGGTCTTAGCTGGGTGTTCTCTCCGATGGTGGATATTGCGCGGGATGCGCGTTGGGGACGCATTGTCGAGTCCTCTGGTGAAGACCCATATCTCGGTGCGGCGATTGCTCGCGGATGGGTGGCTGGATACCAGCAAGGGGACCTGACCAAGCCGGATTCCGTGGCGGTCAGCGTCAAACATTTTGCCGCGTATGGGGGAGCGATTGCGGGGCGTGATTACAACGCAGTGGACATGAGCGACATCACGCTGAGGCAGGTGTACTTGCAGCCGTACCGTGCTGCGGTTGAGGCAGGCGCGGCGACGATGATGAGTTCGTTCAATTCGTTGAATGGCGTGCCTGCGACGGCGAATCCTTACCTGATGACGCAGATTCTGCGCAAGGAGTGGGGCTTCGATGGGTTTGTGGTTTCGGATTGGGGAGCGGTTGGGGAACTGTTGAATCACGCGATTGGTCCGGATGGTTCCACGGTGGCGCGCAAGGCTCTTGTGGCTGGCGTGGACATGGACATGGAGGGCAATCTCTATGCCACGACAATTGCCGCGCAGGTGCGTTCGGGGAAGATTCCGGAGTCGGTGGTGGATGAAGCGGCTCGACGAATTTTGCGGGTGAAATTTGCACTGGGATTGTTTGAGCATCCGTATACGGCGGTGACTCCGGCATACGAGCCGACTGCCGAGAAACGGGCGCAGGCACGGGCGGTTGCCGATGAGACGATTGTGCTGCTGAAGAACGATCCGGTTGAAGGGCTGGGATCGTTGCTGCCGATTGCCAAGGCTGCGAAGACGGTGGCGCTGATTGGGCCGCTGGCAGATTCGCCGAAGGACATGCTGGGATCGTGGGCGGCTCTGGGCGATCCGAAGTATGCCGTTTCACTGCGCACGGCATTGACGGAACGGCTGGGAGACCGGCTGCTTTATGCGGTGGGATGCGGAGTGCTGACGGGCAAGGATGAAGAAGTGCTGCACCACGCTGCGTTTATCGATCAGCAGGCGGCTTCTGCTGCCAAGGAACAGCCCGCGATTGACGATACAAAGTCGATAGCCGAAGCGGTCGAGACGGCGAAGAAGGCGGACGTGGCGATTCTTGCTCTGGGTGAGAGTGCGGATTGGATGACGGGCGAAGCGTCGAGCCGGGCAGATCTTAACTTGCCAGGTCGGCAGGAGGAGTTGCTGGAGGCTGTAGCGGCTACTGGAAAGCCGGTGATCCTGGTGATGTTTACGGGGCGGCCGAGCACGATCAAGTGGGCTGGAGCGCATGTGCCTGCGATTGTTGAAGCGTGGTTCCCTGGGATGGAAGGCGGCCATGCGGTGGCGGATGTTTTGTTTGGCGATGTGAATCCTTCTGCCAAGCTGCCTGCCGGTTTTCCGCGCTCAGTTGGTCAGGAGCCGCTTTACTACGCACAGATGCCGACGGGTCGGCCTGCACATGGCGATCTGAGTCACTTGCCGACGAATGCGGCTGAAAAGTTCCTGTCACGCTATCTGGATGAGGAAAATTCAGCGCTGTTTCCGTTCGGATGGGGATTGAGCTATACGCGCTTCAGTTATTCGCAGCCAACAGTCAACAAGACGACGGTTACGTTGCACGATGTTGTGGAGGGACATGCTGCTGCGCTCACGGTTGGCGTGGATGTGAGCAATACGGGCAGCGTGGCTGGGACGGAAGTTGTGCAGCTTTATCTGCGTAATACTTCAGCTTCTGTGGAGCAGCCGGTGCGCGAATTGAAGGGCTTTGAGCGCGTTACGCTGAAGCCGGGCGAGACGAAGCATGTTGATTTTCCGCTGGGATTCAAGGAGTTGAGCTTCGTTAACGTGGAGAGCAAATGGACTGTTGAGCCGACTACGTACAAAGCGTTTGTTGGAGGCAGTTCGCTTGCCTCGAAGGAGACGAGCTTCGAGGTTCAGTGAGGAACGTTCAGTAGAAACGTTCAGCAAGGAACGGTTAATCTATTCCGATGCTCTATTCCTAGCAAACAAATCGGGGACTGCGATTCGCAGTCCCCGATTTGTTTTTGTTTGAGATAAGCGCTCAGACTTTGAGGAAGATGCGTTTGCGATACAGGATCCAGATGGGAATGAAGCATACGACGAGATAGGCAAACGAATAGGCAAAGGAGCCGAGTCCACCGTGGCCGATGGGGAGAAACCAATGCGTGTCGACCCACCCGGTAGCGTCGAAGGGCTTGCCATGAATCCAGCCAGCGACAGCGTTGATTGTGGTGCCAAGCAGCTCCGAGATCATGTAGACGGCGATAGCGTTGGAGCCGAGAACGATCCAGGGCCAGATCCATTTGCCGCGCCAGTCTTTGACTTCAATGACCCAGAAAAGCAACGCCAGTGCAGCGGTAGAGATGCCTGCGGCGACGAGGACGTAGGAACTGGTCCAGAGTTTTTTGTTGAGCGGAAACCAGATGGCCCAGAGAGATCCGAGGGCAATCAGCCCGGCGGCAGCACCGGCCAGTCCAGCAGCTTTGCCGGTGAGCGTGTGCTTTGTTCTCATCCACATGCCAGCTAACATGCCAAGCAGGCAGGTACCCATTGCGGGCAGTGTGCTGAGCAGACCTTCGGGGTCGCGCGTGATTTCATAGAGGCGATGTGGGAAGACGTGGCGATCGATCCAGGCGACCAGGTTGGCATCGCGATCGAGGAATGGGATGTCACGGCCGGGAAGACCGAGGCCAGGGACGGGCACCCAGCGCATGAGTATCCAGTAGCCGACCAGTGCGCCGACGATGATGGCAATCTTGTTTGCTGGTTTGCTGTTCCACAGGTAGAGCAAAGAGGCGATCAGGTAGCAGATGGCGATGCGCTGGAGTACGCCGTAGATGCGCCATGTTCCCCACGGGATATGGGGGAAGTGGAAGAGTACTTCTGCGTAGCCATTGATGATGGTTCCGAAGAGGAAGAGGATTGCGGCGCGGCGCAGGGTCTGCCAGGCGAGCTGCGTGCGGGTTGCGCCTTTGGCGAGTCGTGCTTCGAAGGCGAAGACTATGGATGCTCCGACCACAAAAAGAAAAGTGGGGAAGACGAGGTCGGTGGCTGTCATGCCGTTCCAGTCGGCGTGCTTCATAAATGGCCATGCGGTGCGGTCATCGCCGTTGTCGTTGACCATGATCATGAAGGCGATGGTGATGCCACGCAGCGCATCGAGCGATATGAGGCGCCGGACAGGATTCGGCGCAGGTGCTGTGACAGTTGCGGTCATGTAGTTCAGTTCTCCCTTATGTGAAGCGAACGTGGAGTGCTATGTTTGCGCGATTCGTTCTGGGGCGAAGCGGCCTGGCAAGTCTTGCATGTTCTTTGTATGTCAACAAAGCTATCGCCTCTGGGCACTCTTCGCAAGTGCGTTTTGGCTGGAGGGAGCCAGCAATCTAGTCCATACGGTACACTTTGCCACGTGAGAGTTTCGTCGTCGCAGTCTTGCATTCCATATTTACGCCTAGCCGTTTTGAATATCGCCGTGCTGATGATGGCGGCGGTTGGCGGCAGCTTGCATGCCCAGCCAGCGCAGGAGCAGACGAGCGGAGGTATGGGCGGCAACTCGACTGGAGCCGCGGCTAAGGCGGAGTATGACGCACAGCATCGCCCTATTACTGCGGGCGGATTCGTTGCGACAGGCCCGGTCATTTTTGCCGACATTTCGGATAAGTCCGGAGTCTCCAAATGGAAGCATGTCATGGGGACGCTGGAGAAAAAATACATCCTGGATGCGAATGGATCTGGCGTTGGATTGATTGACTACGACGGCGATGGCTGGCTGGATATCTACCTGGTGAACGGGTCGACATTCGATGCGTTGGATGGGAAAGAACCTTCGCCCCATGCCGCGTTATTTCATAACAACCACGACGGGACTTTTACGGATGTTGCGGCCAAGGCTGGAGTAACCAATGACCGCTGGGGCTATGGCGTGGCTGTTGGGGATTTCGATAACGATGGCTGGCCCGACATAGCCGTGGCTAACTATGGGAAGAATCGGCTTTATCGTAACAATCACGATGGAACTTTTACCGATGTTGCGGAGAAGGCCGGGATAACTCTGGGTAACTGGTCTGCGGGAGTTACATGGGGAGATTATGACGGGGATGGCCGCCTGGACTTATTTATCTCAGGTTACATCCATTTTGATCGGAACAATCTACCCGTCAGTGGAAACAAGGCTGTGGGTTATGCGGCGTGCAAGTTTCGCGGGGTGGTGGGTATGTGCGGCCCACGCGGGTTGCAGGGAGAACCGGACCATCTCTTTCATAACAACGGCGATGGGACTTTTACGGATGTAAGTGTGAAGGCTGGTGTTTCCGATTCCGGCCGCGCTTATGGATTTACGTCGATCTTTGTAGATCTCAATGGTGACGGCAAGCCTGACTTGCTGGTTGCGAACGACTCGGTGGCCAATTACTTGTATCTCAATAAGGGAGATGGAACGTTTGAGGATGCGAGTTATGTTTCCGGTTTCGCGGTGAATAAGGATGGTCGCGAGGTTGCTTCGATGGGCCTTGGTGTTGGAGATTACGAGAACAACGGTTTACTGGATATTATCGACACGGATTTTTCTGATGATTACAAGGTGCTTTTTCATAATGATGGAGATGCAAGCTTTACGGATATGAGTTATCGCGCGAATGTTGCGCAGGCGGGTATTCCTTTTCTGGGTTGGGGCGCGGGTTTTCTCGATTATGACAACGATGGTTGGAAAGACCTCATGATGGTGAATGGGCATGTGTATCCGTATGCCGGTGATCATGACTGGGGGACGAGTTATGCTGAGCGGCCTCTGCTCTTTCACAATATAAAAGGCGGCAAGTTTGAGGTTGTGCCGCCGGTAACTGGGACGGGGCTTGCGGATGTGATTCCGGCGCGTGGGGCTGCTTTTGGGGACTTATTCAATGACGGCAAGATCGATGTCGTGATCAATCCTATTGATGGGCCTGCCGTGTTGTTGCGTGACGTCAATGCGGACCATCATCATTGGGTGGAGTTGAAGTTGATTGGCGGGGGCAAGACTGCAACGAGTCCGGGTAGTCCGCGTGATGCTATGTGCGCCACGGTCTATTTAAAGCGGGAAGGCATCAGGCAACGCGAAGATGTGATGAGCAGCGGCAGTTATGTTTCGGCGAACGATCAACGGCTGCATTTTGGTCTTGGCGATGCGACTGACGCGGGCGTGGCGGAAATTCACTGGCCATCGGGCGCTAAGGAGTCAGTGAAGATTCCTGCGGTCGATCAGATTTTTATTATTACGGAAGGCGTGGGTATTACAGCTTCCCTGTGTGAGGGCAAGCCGTGCCCGGTGACATCGGCCGGTACATTGTCGAAGCACTGAGCACGGCTGCAAATATTCTTTAATATCAATGACCCAGCTGGTCCGTTCTGACTTTGCCGCGAAACATCCAGTAGACGAGGGTGAAGTATCCGATGGCGAGAGCCATCCCCAGGCCCCACCAGATCAGTCCTACCTGCAGCGCGTACGGGCCGCTGATGGCTCCGTTCAGAGTGATGTCGCGGCTTGCTCCTGTTGAGGCGGGCAGCAGGGTCGGGAAGAGTCCCCAGCAAGCACCGACAAGCATGAGTGCGAGATATGAGCCGGAGCAGAGAAAGGCACGTAGCGGTTTGCCTGCGCGATTCAAAATCCAGATGCCTGCGAGTGCTGCTAGTACGCCAACGGGTATTAAAAACGTGACTGGATATTTGTAGTAATTGGCGAGACTGGTGGGGCGTACGTGCATGGTGGTGAAGAGACTGACGATGGTGAGTAGAACGAGAACAATCCAAAGTGGCCTTACGATGCGGCGTGCGCGTGCTTCAAGGTCTCCTGAGGTTTTGATCGTGAGCCAGAGTGCGCCGTGAAGTGTGAGCGAGACGCATGCGACGAGGCCGCCGATGACGGTGTACCAGTCGAGAATGCCGGGATGAACACCGGGTTGCCAGTTGGTCCATAGAGGCAGAAAGAAGTATCCGTTAGCGTCTAGCGGCACGCCGCGAACGACGTTGGCGAGTGCTGCTCCGTAGAAGATAGTGAGCAGAAAACTGGAGAGACCGAAGAGGCCGTCGAGCAGGGATCGCCATACGCCGAGATCGAGATGATTGCGAAGTTCAAGGCTGATGCCGCGCAGCATGAGCAGCCAGAGAACGATCATCAGGGGCAGATAGAATCCGCTGAATGCCGAGGCGTAGAGCCAGGGAAATGCGAAGTAGAGTGTGCCGCCCGCTGCCAGAAGCCAGACTTCGTTTCCATCCCACACGGGGCCGATGGAGCGGACGGTGGTTTGCCGCTCCTGCTCGTCGCGTGCGAGGAAGAGATGCAGTATGCCCACGCCTAGATCAAAGCCATCGAGAACAACATAGCCTGTAATCATGATGGCTACAAGCCAGAACCATAGGAAGTTCATTGTATTCATTCCTTTCGACATACGAGATCGGCGTAGACGTCAGCTGGCTAATGCCTCAGCAGCGGCGGTGGGAGCGTGAGCGGGGCCGGTGTTGATTTCGCGATAGATGAGGACGATGAACAGGATCGATAGCAGGGAGTAGAGGCCCATGAAGCCGAGTAGCGTGAAGAGCGCATTGCTGGCGGAGACAGTTGGCGAGAAGCCTTGCTGGGTTCGCAGGAGTCCATAGATGAGCCAGGGCTGCCTGCCGATCTCGGCGGTCATCCACCCGGCGGTGTTGGCGATGTAGGGAAGCGGAAAGCTGAGTAACAGTGCCCAGAGAATCCATGTAGCGCGATATAACTTTTTTCTCCAAAGAAGAAATGCTGCGATAGCCATTACCAGCACGAAGTAAGTGCCTAGCCCAGCCATGATGTGGTATGCGTAGAACAACAACGGCAAGGTGGTTGGCCATTGATCGCGGGGGAACTGATCGAGTCCTTTGACCTCAGCCTTGGTGGTGCCGTAGATGAGGAAGCTTAAGACATCATTGACCACGATTGGATTGTCGATGAGGCCGGTATCTTCGTTGGGCTGACCCATGAGTACGATGCCTGCTCCACTCTCGGTTTTGAATTGTCCTTCCATGGCGGCCATAGTTGCGGGTTGATTGCGCGCGAGGTATTTGCCGTGCAGATCGCCGGTGGGAAAGATGATGGCGATTGAGGCTAACAGGCCTACGATAACTCCTACTTTGACGTAGATGCGCGCGTAGTGCTCGAAGCGTTTTTCGAGCAGATAGAATGCGCCAGTTGCAGTCATGACGAAAGCGCCGGTGATCACTGCTCCGCACATGTTATGCATGTATTGCAGAAGCGCCCAGGGGTTGAGGAGCAATCCGGTAAAGCTGGTGACTTCGTAGTGGCCTTGCTGTGTGAGGGTGTAAGCGACGGGATGCTGCATCCACGCGTCGGTGACGATGATGAAGAAACCGGAGAGCCATGAGCCGAGGAAGACGAGCAGCGCGGAGAACCAGTGCATGACTTTCGAGAGCCGCTTTTCGCCGTAGAGAAAGAGACCGAGAAAGGCGGATTCGAGAAAGAAAGAGAAGACGCCTTCCATGGCAAGAGGCTGGCCGATGACTCCGCCGGAGACACGCGAAAACTGCGCCCAGTTCGTGCCGAATTCAAACTCCATAGGGATGCCGGTGACGACGCCGAAGACGAAGTTAATGCCGAAAACACGGCCCCAGAAACGGGCTGCCTGATCCCAATATTGGTCACCGGTGCGCAGGGCAACTGTCTTGAGAATTACGATCAGCAGAGCCAGGCCCATGGTGAGTTGCGGAAAGAGATAGTGATAGGTGATGGTGAAGGCGAACTGGATGCGGTGCATGACTTCCTGATTCATAGGCCCCCTTGTCAGTGACTCGTTCGTAGCCGCGATGACTTAGTGTTCGGATAGCGGGTGGGCGTTGGCGGCAACGTGCGACTGCATCTGAGTTTTGCTTACTGAAGATCTTGCAGCGTGGTGATGCTGCACTCTTCGTACCACTCTCCGGTATCAATTTCCGTAACAGGCGGAAGGATCATTATGGACCTTATTGCGAGAGATTCATGTGATGCCAGTCACAATATGGGATGTAAGTCGAAGCGTTCCATGATGTAGTAATTTGAGGCGGTCGCTTACACTTAGGAAGTGAGGGCTGAGGTTTCGATGCGCATTGCAATCATTGGCGGCGGTATTGCGGGGTTATCTGCTGCTTATGATCTGGCGCAGGCGAAACAGGCTGGCGCTGCTGTTGAGTACGAGTTATACGAGGCAGATTCGCGGCTGGGTGGCGTGCTTTCTTCCGAGGCGATTGATGGCACGGTGCTGGAGCATGGGCCGGATTCGTTTTTGACGGAGAAGCCTGCGGCTGCGCAGTTATGCCGCGAGCTTGGGCTTGAGGCGGATCTTATCAGTTCGAATGATGCTTCGCGCAAGACGTTTATCCTGGTGCGCAATCGGCTAGTTGCTCTGCCAGATGGGCTGATGTTTCTTATTCCTACAAAGCTGATTCCTACTGCGCTGACGGGGCTATTCAGCCTGGGCACAAAGCTACGTATGGCACGGGAGTTACTGCTGCAGCCTAAGTCGCATAGTGAGGATGAATCCGTGGCGGCTCTGGTGAAGCGGCATTATGGGCAGGAGACGGTAGACAGGCTTGCCGATCCGCTGCTCTCTGGAATTTATGGAGGAGATGCCAGCCAGCTAAGTGCGCAATCGGTGTTGCCGCGCCTGGTGGAGATGGAGGCACGCTATGGTTCACTTACGCGGGCCATGCTGGCAGGGCGACGCGCGATGCGTGCGGCGCAGGGAAAATCCGGTGGTGCGAAGCCGATCTTTACGACGCTTCGGCACGGTTTGCAGCAGATGGTAGATGCGATGACTGCGAGGCTGGAATCGGACAGGCTGCATGTGAAGAGCCCTATCGTCGCGGTTGAGCGCGAGGGCGATGGTTGGCTGGTAAAGAGCCTGGACAGATCAGAGAGATTTGACGCGGTCATTGTTGCTACTCCGGCGTGGGCTTCGGCGATATTGTTGAAGCCGATCGATAGAGAGCTGGGCAGGGAGCTGGGCGAGATTCCATACACTTCGTCGATCACGGTCAATCTTGTTTATGACGAAGTAGAACTCGGGCGGCTTCCGAAAGGTTTCGGGTTTCTCGTGCCAGCGGTGGAGAAGCGTGCGCTGCTCGCTTGTACTTTTGTTCACCGCAAATTTTCCGGGCGTACTGCACCGGGGAAAGCTGTATTGCGGGCTTTTCTGGGCGGAGCTCACAACGAGGAACTGCTAGCGGAATCGGATGAGGCGCTGGGTAACCTGGTGCGCGAGGAGTTGCGCCAGATTCTAAGCATTACGGCTGTGCCGGAGCTGGTGCAGGTGCGGCGTTGGCGTCGGGCGATGGCTCAATACGCAGTGGGGCACAAGGCGCGATTGCGGCGTATTCGAGTACGCCTGGACGAGCTGCCGGGGCTGCATCTTGTGGGCAATGCTTATGACGGGATCGGAATTTCGGACTGCATTCGGCTGGGGCGACAGGCGGCGACAGAGCTGGTCGCTGCCTGCGAAAATTACGCGCCCAGATGACCCAGCCATAATCCAATCGCGTAGGTGACTGCGCCTTCGACGGCACCAACTGCGGTCATTTCAAATCCGCTGGCCCACCAGGAGCGGACGGTGATGAGGGATTTTGCTGCACCGACGGCGAAGTGCGCAATCAGCGAGATGATAGCTGCGGTGATCACGGCCGGCGTGCCGCTCATGAAGAAGAACGGGATTACGGGGATGATAGCTCCGACGGCGGTGGAGAGTGCGCCGGAGGTTGCGGAGACCCAGGGGACTTTCAGGCCTTCTTCGCTGGTGTTGAGGCGCTCGGCGGCCAGCGCTTTGAGTAACTGGTTGGTGTCTCCAGCAATGTGTTCGACTACGCGCTGAGAGTCTTCTTCGGGCAGGCCTTTGACCTGGTAGTAGAGTGAGAGCAGCTCGCGGGCTTCAGAGGGATTCATGGCGATGGCTTCGCGTTCGCGGATGACTTCAGCTTCGTATATTTCGCGTTCGCTTTTGGCTGCGAGGTAGGCGCCGGAGCCCATCGAAAGTGCGCTGGCGATCATGCCTGCGAGGCCTGCCAGCAGCACGTATTTCCCATTGCCAGCGGTAGCGCCGGAGACGCCGGAGACGATGCCGAAGATGGCGCCGAGACCGTCATTGACGCCGTAGATGGCGTCGCCGATCCAACTGCCTCCGATGGCGCGGCCTTTGTCGCGTTTGGCGAGCAGCTCTTCCAGCATCCCCTTGGCGTCGACGATCTGCTTGCCACCCTGGATGGCGTGGGAGCGGCCGCGGAGCAGTGAGCCCAGTTCGCGATAGTGATGTTTTTCGTCTTCGATGACGTGTTCGAGGATGGAGATGGAGGCTTCGTCGCCGAGGTCTTTCAGTTGGGTGCCATAGTTGGCTATGTGGCGGCTCTCTTCGATTTCGAGTCGGCGCAGGGCCATGAGCGGTCCACCGGCGCGGCTGGCGAGGGAGTCGGCGTTGCCGTGCGGGTTTCCGGTGTAGACGGGCTGCTTGCCGCCCAGCTCGGTCAACCGTTGTCCCCAGAGCGCGGCGTGTTCGAGCTCGGCGCTGGCGAGGTGGCGAAGTACTTGCGCGCGTACCGCGTCGTTTTCGCGGTCGGCGAGGGCGAGGTAGGTGTAGTAGCCCTCCATTTCGGCCTGCCAGTTGCCTTCGAGTGCTGCCAGCACCTTGCGGGCGCGGATGTTCTTTCGGGGATCGAGCGCCACGGTTCCTCCTGATTCTTCCTTGCAGCATAGCTGAAATCGGGCTGTATCCGTTAGAAGCTCAAAAGAGGAGTGTCCGCGCATTTCCCCCCGGTGATCTTTAACGTATAGTGTTCTGTGCAGTCAGTAGATAGGCGGTAGTCTTTCGTTTCGACGCAGGGGCCGCCTGACTCGCTAGACTAGTCAAGCAACCTGTTTTTTTTAGGCACACTTTTTCTTAGAAGCGGAGAACCGACTCACCATGGTCACAAAATCGCCCACGCAAACGGTGGCAAGCAGCGCTCCGAGTTATGTCGGTCCGTTTATTACCATTACGATTCTGTATTTCATCTTCGGGTTCATTACCAACCTGAATATGTCTCTGGTGCCGCATCTCAAGTCAGTTTTCGATTTGCCCTGGCTGGAAGCGGCGTTTGCTACGGGAGCATTCTTCACAGCGTATTTCGTCTTTTCGACGCCGACCTCGATGCTGATCGAGCGGATCGGCTACAAGCGGACGATTGTTGTTTCGTTGCTGTTGCAGGTGGTGGGCGCGCTGCTTTTCCTTCCAGCGGCTTCGAGTGCGAGCTTTCCGCTGTTCCTGACGGCGGTATTTGTGGTGGGTGCGGGCGTCGCGGCCTTGCAGACTTCGGCTAATCCTTATGTGTCGGCGCTTGGGCCGGAGCATTCGGCGCCAATTCGCCAGAATCTTGCCCAGGCATTTAACTCGACGGGCGGCATGATTGCTCCGCTGATCGCGGGCGAGTTCATTCTGAAGCACAAGACGCTGCATTCCTCCGCCGAGGTTGCGCTCATGTCGGCGCAGCAGCAGATGGCCTACAAGGTCAGCATTGCCGAGACGGTACGTTTGCCGTACATCATTATTGCTGCGGCTCTGGTGCTGCTGGCGATTGCGGTTTCGTTTGCGAATCTGCCGGCGATCACTGCGACGCGGGATTTTCGACCGGCGAAGGATGGGGATGCGCTGCTGAATCGCAGCATCTGGTCGTACCGGCATACGGTGCTGGCGGCTATCGGGATCTTTGTTTACGTGGGCGTGGAGGTTGGTCTGGCCAGCTTTATGGTCGGCTACTTCGGTTTGCAGGCTGTGGGTGGGCTCTCCTTTGCGGAAGCTTCCAAGTTGACGACGTTCTACTGGCTTGGGGCGCTCATTGGACGTCTGTTGGGTGCGTGGATCATGACCAAGGTCAAGGCCGGCAAGCTGCTGGGCATCTTTGGCATCGCTGCGACGATCTGCCTGTTGATCTCGATGAACACCACCGGGCAGGTCGCTATCTGGAGCCTGATTCTGTGCGGATTCTGGAACTCGATCATGTTCCCGAATATCTTTGCGCTGGGTATTACCGGACTTGGGCCGATGACGAGCAAGGGGTCTGGTCTGATCATGACGGCGGTTGTTGGAGGCGCGATTCTGCCAGTAGTGCTTAGCGGCCTGATCGACAAGTACGGCTTCTACGTCGCGGCGGCGCTGCCTGTTGTCTGCTATCTGTATATCGCCTTTTATGGGCTTGTCGGACACAAGCCTACGGGTAGTTCAGAAACCTCGCCTGTCGCTCTCTAATCGGGCGTTCTCTAACCTGGCGTTGCCGGGGGAAGTCATTCCCCCGGCGGCTAAAGCCGATTGATTGGATTCTCTTTCGGCGTGCTGAAGCCGCACCCTTTCAAAACAAAGGCTTTTGAATGCATCTGGAGAAGATGGTCTTCTCCAGGCTATGGGCGAAGACGCCCGGTTGTCGTCATGTTACATTTGTCTTCCACGGAGGATTCGCTGCATGGCTACGGGAATGACCCCGGCAACAGCCCAGACAAGCGAAGCTGGCCAGACAGCTACGCAGACGATGGATTTGCAGCAACAAGTGGCGCGATTGCAGGCGTTGCTTGAGGTTTCGCGCCAGGTTCATTCGACGGTTCATGAGTCGGAAGTGCTGGAATGCGTGCTGCGTATCGTGGTTCGCGAGCTGGAGATGGCGGGCGCTGCTTTTTCAGGGACAGAGCTGACGTATGGCGATGCTCCTCAGAA
This sequence comes from Acidicapsa ligni, assembly GCF_025685655.1. Taxonomy (NCBI): domain Bacteria; kingdom Pseudomonadati; phylum Acidobacteriota; class Terriglobia; order Terriglobales; family Acidobacteriaceae; genus Acidicapsa; species Acidicapsa ligni. Next base: position 92,093 of record NZ_JAGSYG010000004.1, read on the forward strand.
GTCAGAGGAAAGCGGTCTTCACGGCATCTATACCTATCCGCTGAACGATAGAGAAGGTAAGCGGATGACCGACCTGATCGTCTCTCCTCCGGACGGTCGCGAAATTACGCTCTATGAAGTGGACTTTCTGGAGGGGCTTGCGCTGCAGGCTGCGGTAGCCCTGGAAAATGCCCGCAACCACGAACGCAATCTGCAATGGGCGCGTGTGCAGCAGGATCTGGACGCGGCGCGGCAGATTCAGCGATCCCTGCTGCCGCAACAGATGCCGTCGGTGCCTGGATTTTCAGTCGCGGTTCGTTCGCAGACCTGCTACGAGGTTGGCGGGGACTATGTGGACATCATCACCATGCCTGAGGGTGGAATCATCATGGCGGTGGCGGATGTGGCTGGAAAAGGGCTGGCGTCGGCGATCATGGCGACCAGCTTTCGCGCGGCCTTTCGGGCGATGGCTATCACTGGCATCTCGCTCGATCTGCTGGCCACGCGGATGAATCAGCATCACTGGCTGGAGGGAGAAGAGGCGCGGCGACGGTATGTGACGGCGATCTTTCTGCGGCTGGACCCGAAACGCGGCGAGGTTGAAATCGTCAATGCCGGACATAATCCGGGGTTTGTCATCACTCCGGACGGAAAACAGCATCAGATAGAAGCAGCGGGTACTCCGCTGGGACTGTTGCCGGGGATGACTTACAACAGCGAACGATTGAGTTTTGCCAAGGGTAGCCGGCTGCTTTTCTACACGGACGGATTGACGGAAGTCTTTCTGGAAGAAGAAGAATTTGGTCAGGATCGGCTGTTGGCGGAGTTTTCTAATACTCCAACCGGCAATGCCGATGGTATTCTCGATGCACTGTGGGTAGCTATCCACGGATTTGCTGGCGGTGGACCCCAGGAGGACGACATGACGGCTCTTGTGCTGTGCCATCTGCCGACCTCTGAACGCGCCGAGTCTCAGAACGGGAAGGCATCCGCATGAGCGCGACACCCCGCACGACCACAGTCGAAGTTCGTTTGCCCTCACGATTGGGCTTTGAAAAGGTAGCCATGAGCACAGCCGCTTCGGTGGCCAAGCTGATGGGTTTTCGTGAAGAGCGGGTTGAGGATCTCAAGACGGCGATTGCCGAGGCCTGTATTAATGCCATTGAACACGGCAATCGGCTAAACGAAAAACTGTCTGTGGGAGTCGTACTCTCAGCAGGAACAGATGCGCTTGAGATCAAGGTGATGGACGACGGCAAGGGAATGGGTGCGCGTCCGACCAAGCCGGATATTGACCGCAAGATGCATGGCGAAGAAGACCCACGCGGTATGGGTATGTTTTTAATTCAGGCGCTGGTGGACGAGGCGGAATGGGTCGTCGGCACCAACGGCAAAGGCAGTTATGTCCGGCTGGTCATTCGCCTGGATAAAGAAGAAGCATAAATTCCGAAATCATAACCAGAAATACGGAGATAGAATTCCAGTGCAAACCGATACCAAGTCGCGAATTGACCAGGTCGGATCCCCAGCCGGCAACCCAGTGACTGTCCTTCGATTTGAAGGCGACATCTCCAGCGCGTCCAAGGAGGCCGTCATCGGTTCCTACCAGGGCCTTTCGAAAGCGACGGTCAAGACTGTTCTGCTGGATTTCACCAAGGTCGAGTACATCAACTCCAGCGGCATTGCGCTGGTGATTCAACTGCTGATGGAAGCAGCCAACGCAGGGCAGAAAGTGCTGGCGTTTGGGCTTTCACCGCATTTCCAGAAGGTCTTCACCATGGTGGGAATTACCAAATACGCCGGGCTGTTTCCTGACCAGGCGGCTGCGCTCGCGACTGTTTAAGACGGAACGAACGGGTCGCTGTCTTCCCGAGGCAGCGACCCTAAACTGCATATTTTAATAGATTTATCCTCTTTTACTTCTCCTTTTCTGAGTGCTATCTCTCCAATTTTCCAGATGGCAACCTGCGATGCTATGCCGTTCGTTGCGGCGCGAACTTGCGCTGAATTTCAGTAGAGCTTTCTGGTGTGCCTTTGGAAGCCTTTTGGGGTCAGCGAGTTGCGAAATGTTTAAAATATGAGTGAAAGACGCGCATGTTTTATGAATCCATAGTGCTATAGTTTCATCAGATTGTATGAGCGGCTGGGACTCAACTCTCAGGCCCCGCAACAAACCAAGCACTTGGAGGAATTCCCAATTATGTTTATTCGCCGTTTGTACCCTATTCGTGAAAATGCAGCGCTTCAGAGCCGCGTTAATTCGTTTTTTCAGGATCTCGCCAAGGAAGGTAGTGCGACTGAGAACGGTTCAGAGGTTGCTGGCACGTTTGTTCCCGCCGTCGATATTTATGACAACGGTGAGAAGGTAGTGCTCAAGCTCGAAATCCCAGGCGTGAAGGAAGAGGATGTGGATATTCGCATCGAAAACCAGACGCTGAGCGTTCGTGGGGAGCGCAAATATGAGGCTGAGGAGAAGCAGGAGAACTTCCAAAGGGTGGAGCGCCATTACGGCAGCTTCCATCGCTCCTTTAGCCTGCCGATCTCGGTTGACGCGGAGAATGTCGGTGCGACATATGAGGCTGGCGTGCTGAAGCTGGAGTTGAAGAAAAAGGCCTCTGCGCAGCCGAGGCAGATCAAGATTGGCGCCGTTGTTGGTGCTGCTGCCGGCGCTGCTGCTGGCGTTGCTGCTTAAAAAACGGGGCAGGTATCGCCTTATTGAAGGACTGAAACAGAACGTTGGTCTGGGATTGGTAAACCTGAAACTGGGATTGCCGATCCCGGCAATTTTTGAGAAGCAAAGCGCAAGGCCGCATGATCGAATCTAAATAGAAGCAAGAGGCGAAGAGAAGAATGGCTATTCGTTGGGACAAACTTACTGTTAAATCGCAGGAAGCAATGCAGCAGGCAATTGGGCAGGCTACCGAACTTGGGAATCCTGAACTGCAGCCGGTGCATGTGCTGCTGGCGCTGATGGCTGACCGCGAAGGCGTGATTTTGCCGGTGCTGGAGAAGATTGGTGTTCCAACGGAGCGCCTGGAAAGTGAACTGCACGCCATTGAGGAGAAACTGCCTCGGGTGTCGGGTACGCAGGGGCAGCCGAACCTGTCGAACAAGCTGAACAAGGCTGTCGAACAGGCATTCAAAGAAGCTGCGAATTTCAAGGATGAGTACATCTCGACGGAACATTTGCTACTGGGACTGGCCCGCGAAAAGGGCGATCCAGCGGTGGATGCGTTGTTGGGCGCAGGCGCGACGCATGACGCGATTCTGAAAGCGCTGACGGCGGTACGCGGGTCGCAGCGTGTGACGGATCAGAATCCTGAGGGCAAGTTCCAGGCGCTGGAAAAATACGCCAAGGACCTGACGGAGCTGGCGCGTCGCGGCAAGCTGGACCCGGTGATCGGGCGCGATGAGGAGATTCGTCGCGTGATCCAGGTGCTGAGCCGGCGAACGAAGAACAATCCTGTGCTGATTGGCGAACCGGGCGTTGGTAAAACAGCTATCGTTGAAGGGCTGGCGCGGAGGATTGTTTCTGGCGATGTGCCGGACCTGCTGCGGGACAAGCGCGTGATCTCACTGGATCTCGGATCGATGCTGGCGGGCGCGAAGTTTCGTGGCGAGTTTGAGGATCGTTTGAAGGCTGTGCTGCGGGAGATTGACGAGTCGGGCGGACAGATCATTCTGTTCATCGACGAGTTGCATACGCTGGTGGGCGCGGGCGCTGCGGAAGGCGCGATTGATGCCAGCAACATGATGAAGCCTGCCCTGGCGCGCGGAGAATTGCGGGCCATTGGTGCTACTACGCTGAATGAGTACCGCAAGTACATCGAGAAAGATACTGCGCTGGAACGGCGCTTCCAGATTGTGTATGTGGGCGAGCCGAATGTCGAGGACACGATTGCGATTTTGCGTGGACTTCGCGAGCGGTATGAGGCGCATCACAATGTGCGCATCAAGGACTCGGCGATCGTGGCTGCGGCTACGTTGTCGCATCGTTATATTTCGGATCGCTTTTTGCCGGATAAGGCGATTGATCTTGTCGATGAGGCTGCAGCTTCGTTGGCTATCCAGATCGGCAGTGTGCCTACGGAAGTGGACCAGTTGGAGCGTGAGGCCACGTCGCTTGAAATTGAGCGAGCGGCTCTGAAGCGTGAGACGGATGCGAACAGCGTTGCGCGACTGGCGGTGATTGAACGCGAGCTATCCACATTGAAAGAGCAGATCAATGGATTGCGGGCGCGATGGCAGCAGGAGCGTGGTGCGATCACGCGTATCAGCGAGTTGAAAAAGAACATGGAAGCGCTGCGCTTTGAAGCGGAAGAGCAGACGCGCAAGGGGCAACTCGATCGTGCGGCGCAGATTCAGTATGGTGACCTGCCACGCATGGAAGCTGAGCTGAAAGAGCTGAGTGCATTGCAGGATTCTGCTGCGGGGCACAATCGTTTGTTGAAGGAAGAAGTCGACGAGGAGGACATCGCCAGGATCATCAGTAAGTGGACGGGGATTCCTGTCTCGAAGATGTTGGAAGGCGAAGTGAAGAAGCTGGTGCAGATGGAAGGACGTCTGCGTGAGCGCGTGGTCGGGCAGGATGCTGCTTTGACGACTGTGGCAAATGCTATTCGTCGTTCTCGCGCTGGGCTGTCCGATCCAAAGAAGCCGATTGGCAGCTTCATTTTCCTTGGTCCGACGGGCGTGGGTAAGACGGAGACGGCTCGTGCCTTGGCTGAGTTCCTGTTTGACGATGAGCAGGCGATGGTGCGCATCGACATGAGCGAGTACATGGAGAAGCATGCTGTTGCACGGTTGATTGGCGCGCCTCCGGGGTATGTCGGTTATGACGAGGGCGGGCAGTTGACGGAGGCTGTGCGTCGCAGGCCTTACTCGGTAATTCTTTTCGATGAGATCGAGAAGGCGCATCCGGATGTGTTCAATGTGCTGCTGCAGGTGATGGATGACGGGCGATTGACGGATTCCAAGGGCCGTACTGTGGACTTCAAAAATGCAGTGTTGATCATGACTTCAAATCTGGGAGCGAATCTGCTCCAGCCTGAGTTGATCAAGACGGAGCATGATTACGATAAGGCTCAGGAGCAGGTGATGCGCGTGTTGCGCGAGCATTTCAGGCCGGAGTTTCTGAACCGTGTGGATGACATTGTTATCTACAAGCCGTTGGGTTCGGCGCAGATGCATCGCATTCTGGATATGCGTCTGGATGAGGTGCGCAAGCTGCTGGAAGGTCGGGCGATTTCGCTTGAGCTTACGGAGGCGGCGAGTCAGCTTATCCTCGCGACTGGGTTGGATGCGGCTTATGGTGCTCGTCCGTTGAAGAGGGCGCTGCAGCGGATGGTGCAGGATCCGCTGGCGATCAAGATACTGAACGGCGAGATCGAACATGGCTCGCACGTGCGGATCAACGTGGATCGCGAGAGCAACCATTTGAGCTTTGAAGTCATGGGCCGCGAGGCTATGGCGTAAAGCTTGATTGGTGCTGATACTTGAAGGGCCGGGCTTATGCCTGGCCCTTTTTTCTTGCCCTAAAAACCTTGCTCTAAAAACAAGGGAATTTGGGTGTCTGAACTGAGAGTGCTTTAGTTATGCTGGGCCACGGCTACGCGGAGAATGCCTTGATAGTCCGGAATGAAATGGATCTCTTCGTAGTTGCTGGCTTTGAGTAATGCTTCGATGGCGGGTTGCTGGCCATAGCCGATTTCCATTACCAGCCAGCCGCCGGCGAGTAGCTGTGCTCTTGCATCGGGGATCAATCGTTTGTAGATTGCGAGGCCGTCTTCGCCTGCGAAGAGTGCCGAGTGCGGCTCGTGTTGGCGCACTTCGATGGAGAGCGAGTCGTGATCCAGCGATGGGATATAAGGCGGGTTGGAGGCGATGATGGAGAAGCGCTGCTGGGCGAGTGGTGTGAGCAGGTCGCCTTCGAGAAAGTTGATTCTGTCGGCGACTTGATTGTCGGCGGCGTTCTGGCGGGCTATCTTCAGTGCGGCATCGGAGAGGTCTGTTGCAGTGATTCGGGCGGTAGGCAGGGCGTGTGCCAGGGCTACCGCGATTGCTCCGGAGCCGGTGCCGATGTCTGCTATCTCTGGGTTGGAGAGGTCGTTTGCCAGGCGTAATACTTCTTCGACCAGGTGCTCTGTCTCTGGTCTTGGGATGAGAACGCCAGGTGCGACGGTGAAGGATAGCCCGAAGAATTCTGCCTTGCCGAGAATGTATTGGAGGGGTTCGCCTGCTTTGCGGCGGGCTATCCATTCGTTCAGGATGGCGGTGTTGGTGGCCGAAATTTCATCGTCCCAATGGGCGAGGAGCCATGCGCGGTTTTGTTGCAGAAGATGCAGTAAAAGTGTCTCCGCATCCAGACGGGCGCGGTCTGGATGCGGGCTAGTCAGTAACTGAGCCTCGGCTTGAGAGACTGACTGACGCAGCGTTTGCATTACGCGGCCTGGGCGGAGTCGGCTTTGAGTTGCTCGGCCTGATAATGGCTGATCAGTGCATCGACGATGGATTGCAGGCGCCCTTCCATGATGAGGTCAAGCTGGTGCAGGGTAAGGCCGATGCGGTGATCGGTGAGGCGGTTCTGGGGGAAGTTATAGGTGCGGATTTTTTCGCTGCGATCACCGGAGCCTACCTGCTGTTTGCGCTCTTTGGCGAGGGCGTCATGCTGCCTCTGCATTTCGACTTCGTAGAGGCGGGAGCGGAGGACGCGCATGGCCTTTTCGCGATTTTTGATCTGCGATTTTTCGTCCTGGCAACTTACAACTGTGTTGGTGGGGAGATGCGTGATGCGGATCGCGGAGTAAGTCGTATTGACGGACTGTCCACCAGGGCCGGAGGAGCAGAAGGTGTCGATGCGGAGGTCTTTGGCTTCGACCTTGACGTCGACTTCTTCGGCCTCAGGGAGCACGGCTACTGTGATGGCTGAGGTATGCACGCGGCCTTGTGTTTCGGTGGCGGGGACGCGTTGTACGCGATGAACTCCGCTCTCGTATTTCATCTGCGAGTAAACGCGGTTGCCTTCGATGAGGGCGATAACTTCCTTGAGGCCGCCTACGGCTGACTCAGAGGAGGAGAGAATTTCAATCTTCCAGCGATGCTGTTCGGCGAAGCGCTGGTACATGCGGAAGACCTCGGCTACGAAGAGCGAGGCTTCATCGCCGCCGGTGCCTGCGCGGATTTCGACGATGACGTTCTTCTCGTCGTTGGGATCTTTGGGTAACAGCATGATTTTGAGCTCGGCCTCGATCTCTTCAAGGCGTGGCTCGAGCGCGAGCAACTCTTCGGTTGCCATGGCGCGGATTTCTTCGTCGACTTCCTGGAGCATGAGACGCGCTTCCGCGATGCCCTGGCTGACGCGGGTGTATTCGCGGAACTTCTCGACCTGGTCTTCGAGGTCGCGATGAGCCTTTGAGGTCTTGTGATACGCTTCGCGGTCGTTCTGGATCTCCGGCAATGCGAGCTGCTCGCCAAGTGCCAGGTAGCGATCCTGCATCTGTTCTAGACGGTCAAACATGGGTCACTCTCGTATTTCTTGGCCACTTGTGCGACTATCGGCCGCGATGTGGCTCACTCTGCTTAAAGTTCGATGATTGGATTGGGAAATTGGGCGCAGCACAAGATAGGCGGCGGGAGCCGCTAGAGAAGCGCCGGGATGGGCTGGTGGAGAGCCATCGGTCTCCTTTATTTTAGCTCAAAAATGGATTGACGATTTCAATTCCGTCGATTCTACGGTCGGATTTCATCTCCAGCCGTTCGAGTTTCCTGTTTCTGAAATCTAGTGAAGCCTGGCAAAATTTAAGGATGCGTTACTTCACGATGGGCAGCACTAGCTGAGATTTGTGTTTTTCGTCCGAATACACGGTTACGGTCGCTGGTCTATAGTCCTCAGGTTTAGCGGTCATGATGTTGGCGACGAAGGTTTGCGGGTTGCGGTCGTAGAGCGGGAACCAAGTACTTTGGATCTCCACGATTAGCGTGTGGCCTTTTTTGAAGACGTGATCTATGTCGTGCAGGCTCCACTGGAATTCATTGACTTCGCCGGGTTTCAGCGCGTTTGGCTTATCAAATCCTGTACGGTAGCGGCCGCGGAAAATTTCCATGTTGGTCATGAGTTGAAAGCCGCGCATGGTGGGATCGGGGTCGTCGTCGGGATACTGGTCGATGAGCTTGGCTACGAAGTCTCCATCGCTTCCGGTGGTGGAGGCGAAGATGTCGGCGATTACTTCGCCAGTGATGGTCAGGTCATGATCGAGGACTGGCAGCTTCCAGACGGCGACGTCTTTTCTATCGGTTGCGAAACGCTGGTCTTCGAGCATCCATGTGTACCATTTGGAGCCGGAACCGTAGGTCGGCTGGATAGGGCGGTGGCGGTAAGGAACGGGATTGGCGGGGTCGGAGAGGTAGCTTATTTTGCCTGGGGTGCAGGGCGATCCGGCGGCTATGACTCCGGTGCCGCTGAGGCAGAAGCTGGTCTTCGTCGCGTCGGCGGGAGGGAAGTGGGCGTAGCGCTTCCAGGTGTTCGATCCGGTCTGGAAGCTGGCGGTATCTTCAAGATCGAAACCGGGCTCGTCTTTCAGGTAGTGTGCGAAGAATTTGGCTTCGATCTGGGAGCGATATTCGTTGCCGATGGATTGGCCGTACTGAAGCGCGCCGAGATGCCGCGATGAGGACGACCATGATCCATGACGCCAGGGGCCGAGGACGAGGAAGTTCTTGTGATCGGTATCGTGGGGTTCGAGGCTGGCGTATTCCTCCTGTGGGCCATACATGTCTTCCTGATCGTAGTAGCCGCCGACGGTGAGGGTGGGGACGGTCACCTGGGTAAGGTGGTATTCGACGCCGCGAGAGTGCCAGAAGCTATCGTAGGCGGGGTGTTCGAGGAAGGCCTGCCAGGTGGGCAGTTTTTCTTTCACACCAGACTGCCGGATGTCTTCAATGAGCGAGCCGCGATGGAGGAAGTAGTCGTAGCCATCCAGCGTCTTGCCGTTGGCGTCTTTGTACTCCACGTCGGTCATTTCTTTGCTGGATTCGAGACTGTAGGCGTAGTCGTAACCATAGGTCTGGCGAAAGGCGCCGTTGTGAAAGAAATCGTCACCTTTCCAGACATCGATCATGGGCGCTTGTGGCGAGATAGCTTTGACGGCTGGATGGGGGTCGATGCCGGCCATCATGGATAGAAAGCCGGGATAGCTGGTGCCGATTACGCCTACGCGGCCGTTGTTATTGGGGATGTTCTTCAGCAGCCACGCGATGGTGTCGTAAGTATCCGTGCTTTCGTCAATGGCCTTGGGATCGTGGTGGTCGGCGAGAGGGCGCATCATTTTGAATTCGCCCTCGGACTTGAAGCGGCCGCGGATATCTGCGCCGACGTAGATGTAGCCTGCACGTGCCAGTTCTGGCCGCTGAGCAAAAAAGCTGGCTTCGGTGGAGTCATCCACACCGTAGGGGGTGCGCTGCATCAGGAATGGAACGGGAGTGGAGATATCTGTCGGCGTGAGGATAACGACATGCAGCTTGACTCCATCGCGCATGGGAATCATCTCTTCTCGGCGATCGTAGTGGTGGAAGAGATGATGCACGGCGTCACCGGTGCGGGTGAGCGTTGCGTCGAGGTCGCCATGCGTGCTGATGGTGAGTGTTCCGGCGCTGGCAGAGGGGGTAAAACGGTAGGTAATTTGAGGATTGCGAGAGGTGAACTCTGAGGCAGACAGGGCTGTAAGGGCGGACGGGATGCGCCGCTCGCTCTCGATGTAGAGCTTGCCGTCCTTTGCGTAGAAGCTCAGCGGAGTGTCTGGCTCAGTGGAGTCGGTATATTCGCCGGAGACGGCATCAAGCTGCGACGCGGTGAGCGTTACAGGGGAAGACTGAGTCGTTTGCGCCAGGGTTGGCAACGAGACTGCGGCAAAGAGAAGAGAAGTTGAGACCAGCCAATTCTGAAGCAAAAGCACCCTCCGGATCAGGGGTCAGATTAGCATGCTGGAAAGCGAGTGGATTGATTCGCTCTTGCTTAGTGCGAGTGACCGGCGTGGCTGTGGGCATGATCGTGGCCGGAGTCTGCGGCCATCTCATTGACGGGTACAACGCATCCGTGGGTGACTTCGCAGCCGTCGCACTCGAACTGGATGGTGGTGTGGTGAATATGGAACTTATCCTTGGCCAGGGCATTGATCTTAAGCAGGATGCAGTTGCTCTCCGAGGGCGGAATGTCGTTGATCTGTATATGGCAGGCGAGCGCATGGGATTGTGATCCGAGGCTCCAGACATGCAGGTCATGCACGTTGATCACGCCTTCAATTGCTTCCATTCCTGAACTGATTTGCCCGAGCGTAAGTCCTCGCGGCGTTCCTTCGAGAAGGATGTTCATGGTTTCGCGAACGATATCGACTGAGCTCCAGAGGATGAGCGCGGCAATGATGAGCGATAGGACGGGATCGATCCAGTTCTGGCCGGTAAGCAGGATACCGACGCCACCTGCGATGACTGCGGCGGTGGAGAGCGTATCTCCTGCCATGTGGACGAAGGCGCTGCGCATGTTGACGTCGCGGGCCACGCTCCAGAGCAGGGCGGCGATTACGCCGTTCATGATGACGCCAGCGGCGGCAACCCACATCATGAGCCGTGGCTGGACTACGACTGGCGCGCTCAGGCGATGGACTGCTTCGATTGCAATCCAGAGCGCGATCACGATCAACGTGGCCGCGTTCAAAAACGCTACGAGAACGCCTGCGCGCTGGTAGCCAAAGGTCTTGCGGGAGTTCGGTGGGCGGCTCTGGAAATAGACCGCGACAAACGACAGAGCGAGTGCGAGAAAGTCGGACATGTTGTGCCCGGCTTCTGATAGCAGGGCCAGGGAATGCGCCCGCAGCCCGGCAAGCAGTGTGAGCGCAACGTAGGCCAGGGTGGCCAGCATGGAGATCCAGAGGATCCTGCCCATTTTTCCCGACGGTGTGGCGTGGACATGCACATGCTCAGTGTATGCGCCCCGTGAGACAAGGGCAAAGTTATCGCGGCGTTGGCGCTGGACAGAGCCCCAGGTGGTCTTCGTTAAGTTGAAACAAATCTGCGAGAGAATACGTCTGCGAGCAGGTAGAACCAGTAGGTAGGACTAGTAGGTAAAACTAGCAAATAGAACCAGCTAGTAAGACTAACAAGTAGAACGAAGGAGAATATTTTGTCAGAAATGATTCAGATCAAGAGTGAAGCAGCAGATGGATTCGAGTTCGGTGCGCTACATGCGCAGCCGGTTGGAGAGCGCCGGGGTGGCGTGATCGTTATCCAGGAGATTTTCGGAATCGATCACTATATTAGCGAAGATGTAAGCCGCTGGGCGAAGCTGGGCTTCGAAGTCCTCGCGCCCTCGATGTTCGATCGGCAGAAACGAGGTTTTGTCGCGGAGCATGATTCTGCCGGCCTGACGGAAGGTGTGAGTCTGCACGGCCAGGCCAAAGTGGAAGATGCATTGGCCGATCTTGCTGCGTGTATCGCTTACCTTGCGCCACGCGGGCCGGTTTTCATCACTGGCTATTGCTATGGCGGAAGCATGGGATGGCAGGCGGCGGCACGGCTTGACGGTATTGCCGCGGTTTCCAGCTACTACGGCGGTATGATCGCGCAATTTGTCGATCTTGCACCTAAATGCCCGATCATCTGCCACTTTGGCCGGAAAGATCCGCATATTCCTGCCGACGGCATTGCTGCTGCGATCCATGCAGCGCAGCCGGGTGTTCCGGTCTACATATACGAAAATTCAGGGCATGGTTTCAACAACGATGGTCGCCCGGATTCCGATCCCACGGACGCGGCGTTGGCTCGCAAGCGCACCCTGGAGTTTTTCGTGGCAAACGGAGCGAATAACGGGGCGAAGTAAAGCAATAGGCAACCATTCTGCATGACTAGCCGGGTAGATTAGCCGACCTGGTGGCTGCGATGGTTGAACTCATCCTGAAGCGGGGACCAGATGTCGGGTAACCCTTCGCGCAATCCGCTCCACCGCTCGGCAACCAGGATGCTGTTTTCCGGGCTGCCGGGCTGGTAGCGGATGGAGCAGGGCATGCCGAGCTTGACCTGGGCGGGGTCGAGAATTTCGCGCAGAGGGGTGATGTCCTGCGAGCACTCGTAAATGACCCCGGAGATCTCGTAACCGTAGAGAAGCATGTCGCGCGTAGTGCCGTCTTCGGCGGTTACCTGGAAGCCGTCGAGCAGGGATCCGTCGACGATGCGACCGTAGCTGGCGAGTACCTGCCGTCGCTCATACTCCAGCTCATCGGCAGAGTGCCGGTTGCGTTTGAGCCACCAGAGCCCACCTGCCGCTGCCAGTGCAATGCCAGCTGCCACCGCCGCAATCTGCCATTCGCGAACTGAAATCTGAACCATGATGAATGGGCGAGCCCCGGACCGCCCGTTCAGAGAATACCGCAGCATCCCATTCTGAGGGGAGCTGCAAAAGTTGCATTGCAAGTCATTGGCCGATCGGAGCGGATTGCGCATCGAGGCGGTGAGCGCTTAGCTCTGTGCAGCACTTTCAAGATTGCTGCCATGATTGAGGTTGAGATTGCGGCCACGGGGCTGGTGTTGCAGCGTGTCGCAAAAGGGCTGGAGCAACTGGAACGGCTTGAGCAAATGCAGCAATGAAGCACTTTCAATCATAGCGATCTTGTTACTTAGTCGCCGATGGCGGAGCAGCAGATCCGTTCCAAAGCGTCTGAGGCAAGCTGCAGATGCCGCCTTTATCTGCGCTATACTGAAGGTTGCGTGTCTTTTGAGCCCTGTCTGAATAGAGGGCTGAAGGCAGGCAAGAAGGATAGTTTCTTGGCCTCGAAAACCGCTACCATCGCGAAAAAAACTGCAAGTCCTGCGGCGCCGGATGCCTCTCGCGCAGGCCGCATTCGTTCTACTACGGTTATCTGTGTTCGCCGCAACGGCTCGGTCGTAATGGCTGCCGATGGGCAGGTTACGCTGGGTGATCACGTGCTCAAACACTCCGCGAAGAAGATTCGCCGCCTGTATCAGGACAAGATTCTGGCTGGCTTCGCTGGCTCGACCGCGGATGCTTTTTCACTCTTCGCACGCTTTGAGGTAAAGCTGGAGCAGTATGCCGGTAACCTGGGCCGCGCTGCTGTTGAGTTGGCGCGTGACTGGCGTACGGACAAGATGTTGCGCAATCTTGAGGCGCTGCTGATTGTTGCCGATATCGGGCAGACTTTTCTTATCTCTGGTTCGGGTGATGTGATTGATCCGGATGAGTCGATTGCTGCAATCGGTTCTGGTGGAAGCTATGCCACAGCGGCTGCACGTGCGTTGCTTGAGAACACGGATCTCAGCGCCCGCGAGGTTGCGGTGAAATCGATGAAGATCGCAGGTGAAATCTGCATCTATACCAATGACCGCATCACGGTCGAGGAACTGCACCAGGAATCAAAAGAAGAGACGACAAAGGAGTTGCAGGCTTAAGGCTCACGAGCTGCCACCTGCCCGTTTTTCCTATGGCCATATACCTCCCAGGAACTGCCGAAGATCAGGATGTCGCGCTGGATGAATTGACTCCGCGCGAGATTGTTGCCGAGCTGGACAAACATGTTGTCGGCCAGCGCGCCGCGAAGCGTGCTGTTGCGATTGCGCTGCGGAATCGTACGCGCCGCCAGAAGCTGCCGCCCGATCTCGCTGAAGACATCATGCCCAAGAACATCATCATGATTGGGCCTACCGGTGTGGGCAAGACGGAAATCGCTCGCCGCCTGGCAAAGCTTACCGACTCGCCGTTTCTCAAGGTGGAAGCTTCGAAATTCACCGAGGTAGGGTATGTCGGGCGCGATGTGGAGTCTATGATTCGTGATCTCGTTGAGATTGCTATCGACATGGTTCGCGAAGAGCGTCTTGAAGAAGTAGAAGATAAGGCGGAAATGAACGCCGAAGAGCGGCTGCTTGATCTGCTGTTGCCTCCGCCGCCTGAGGCCCAGCAGCCGGTGCAGGAAGGCCAGCTTAGCCTGCCGGGATCGGATAGCTACCAGCGGTCGCGCGAGAAGCTGCGTCAGCAGTTCCGCGAAGGCAAGCTGGATGATCGCCAGGTGGAGTTGGATGTACGCGAGCGCAACTCTCCGCAGTTGGGAATCATCTCCAGCCAGAACATCGAAGACATGGATATGAGTCTCAAGGACCTGTTGCCCAACATCTTTGGCGGAAGCAGCAAGAAGCGCAAGATGAAGGTGAATGAGGCCTTTGAATATCTCATTCAGGAAGAGGAAAGCCGTCTCATCGATATGGATCAGGTGACGCGCGCGGCTGTGGAGCGTGTGGAGACCAGCGGCATTATCTTCCTGGATGAGATCGACAAGATTGCCGGACGCGAAGGCGGGCATGGCCCGGATGTTTCGCGTGAAGGCGTGCAGCGCGACATTCTGCCGATTGTCGAAGGAACGACGGTCAACACTCGCTACGGCATGGTGCGGACAGACTTCATCCTGTTCATCGCCGCAGGAGCGTTCCATGTTTCGAAGCCTTCGGATTTGATCCCGGAGTTGCAGGGACGTTTTCCAATCCGCGTGGAGTTGCAATCACTGACAGTCGATGATTTTCTGCGCATCCTCACGGAGCCCAAGACTTCGTTGACCAAGCAATGCATCGCGCTGCTTGAGACGGAGGGCGTGCGGCTTGAGTTCTCTCCGGAGGCGTTGCGCGAGATGGCGGCGTTCGCTTTCCGCGTGAATGAGACGACGGAAAATATCGGCGCCCGGCGTTTGCACACAATCATGGAGCGCGTGCTGGAAGAGATCAGCTTCCTCGCGCCGGATCTTGCGCGCGTGGCAAAGGACTCGGAGCAAGCCGACTCGATTGCCAAGGCCATCAAGGATGAGTCCACTACACCGTTGCCGTACCAGGAGCGTGAGACGCAGACCGGGACGGAAAAGGTCTTCCTGATTACGCCGGAGTACGTGCGGCACATGGTAGCAACCATTGTTAAGGATCAGGATCTTAGCCGCTACATTCTGTAGGCTGATTTCTGGATTTACCCTGTTCTCTTTTCTGACGAGTCGCACCGGCTCGTCAGAAAAAAACAGGATTCATGCGGGTGTTTTATTCTTCTATTTTTACTTTTCTATTTCTATTTTTCTATATTGAGCGCTTCGAGCGTACGCAGTGTCTCAAGCATCCTGCTGAGAGCTATTTTCCCAACGGTATCTTCAAATTCCTTTTGTAGTTTGTCGAATGTGCCGATGACGCGCAGGGCGCTTTTCTTTCCCTGTGGCTTCAATGTTAGAAGATAGGCGCGCGCGTCCTCAGGATCGATCTTGCGTTGGAGCAATCCTTTCGCTTCAAGCGATGATACGCAGTGACTTACATTGCCGCGCGTAGTGCCAAAGGTCTCAGCCAGCAAGGATGGCTTGACGAGATTGGGCGCTTCGAAAAACATGGCGGCAAGAACCAGCCCTTCGAGAAAGCTCAGGTTATCGTCAGCTAGAACCTGGGCAGTTAGAGATTCAAAGCGCCGAGCCGCCCGCTTGACTGCAAACATCGGACTCTGCTGGAGAAATGCATTGATGCGCATGAACTGTTGCTCCTTGCTGTTGCTCCTGATTGTTACCCTTCGATTGTTCAAAGTAGTTTACACGCTCAACTATTCATCGTCACATCAAATCATCATTGCGCTTCTAATTCTTTGCGTTCACCATGACTAAGTGCCTATATTGACATTGAGAAATCCAATTCGTTTTACTCTTGCTCTTCTGCTTGCGGCTGGTGTTCGAGTATGCGCCGCGCAGGATACACCTGCTCCACAACCCGAGGTAGCTTCGCATCCCGTACTTACGCAGCCAGTACTACTTCCGCATCCGGCGGAGACGATGGTGGTGCTGGGATCGCCGGTACCGGTGCCGTTGGCGGAGTCGCCCAGCGCAGTGCTGGTGTTGCCGCTGCGTCAGAATGAACTGTTTCTCGCAACGCCGCTCGATCCGTTGCGCAGCGACTCGTCTATCTTTTTGGAGCAGCGTGGAGCTGGTGGAGCGCAGACGGACGTAACTCTGCGCGGCGGCAGTTATGAGCAGACACTGGTGCTGTTGAACGGCTTCCGCATCAACGATAGCCAGGCCGCACATCATAATCTCGACTTGCCCGTTCCACTTACGGCGATGGATTCGATCCAGGTGCTGCACGGAGCGGGATCGACGCTGCATGGAGCGGATGCTCTGAGTGGTGTGGTCGATTTTATAACTGCTGCACCCAAGGCAAATTCCATCGAGGTCAACTCGGGCTTTGGCAGCTTTGGCAGCAATGAGCAGGCGCTAACGGCGGAGTTGTTACGGCATGCATGGAGTGACCGGCTTACGGGAAGCCATAATCTTTCGACTGGATTTATCACCGATCGCGACTATCGCAATGAGACTGCTGCAAATGAAAGCTGGCTTGGCTCGCGGCTTGGACTGAGTGATTTGTTATTGGCAACAAGTGACAGGTCTTTTGGCGCTGCGGGATTTTATGGGGACTATCCATCGTGGGAGCGGACGAAGGGATGGTTTGCAGGACTGCGGCAGGAGCTGGGCAGCGAGACTCAGGCGGCCTTTGCTTATCGCCGGCACACGGACGATTATGTGCTGATTCGGACCGACCCGGCGGTCTACGAGAACAACCACATCGATAGCTCATGGCAGGGTTCGCTACGCAGGACGATATCTTTTGCGGGCTCGTCCGTGGTGCTCGCGGGCCTTGAGGCGGATGGCGACAGTATCAACAGCAATAACCTCGGACAGCATGCGCGCAATCGTGGCGCGGGTTATTTCGATATTGATCTGCGGCCAACGAAGAGCCGTTGGAATCTCTCTGCCGGTGTTCGCGAAGAGGGATTTTCAGGCGGCCAATTTGTGGCCTCACCGCATCTGGCCGGGAGTCTGAGGATTGCGAATGCATTCAAGATTCGCGCCAGCGGCGGATATGGATACAGAATTCCAACGTATACGGATTTGTATTATTCAGATCCAACGACGATCGGCAATCCTAACTTAAAGGCGGAGTCGGCGTGGACGGGCGATGGCGGAGTGGATTGGAATGCCAACTCGCGACTTTCGCTGTCGATTACCGGATTTTATTCGCGGCAGCACGATGCTATCGACTTTGTTCGTGCCACACCCGAATTGCCGTGGGCAGCGGTGAACCTCAGTGGCTTGCACTTCGGTGGTGTGGAGTCGTCCGCGACATGGCTGGCTACGAAGAGGCAGACCATCCGGATTGCGTGGACCTCGCTGGTGGGCGCGCAGGATGCTTTGCATGGATTGCAGTCGGAGTATGTCTTCAACTATCCGGTGCAGAACGCGCATTTCGAATGGACCTCGGTTGTTGGCCACTGGTTTACTGTGCGTAACTCATTGCAGGTTGCGCAGCGGTATCAGCAGACGGCTTATCCGGTATGGGATGTTTCATTCACGCATGAGTCGGATGCACATGACACGATGCGGATTCGGCCTTACCTGCGGCTGGCAAATCTCAGCAATACTGGATACCAGGAGATTGTTGGAGTTGCGATGCCCGGGCGGTCGATTACCGGCGGTGTTTCGATTCGACTGGGCAACTAGAGCACGCCGGAAAAGATGTGGCTGCTGCGTCCAGCCATACCCGAGTTTTAATATTCGCGAGTCTTACACGGCCGCTCCGCAAGGCATCTTTTCCGCATCCCATAACGAGCACGCCCCGTCGCAAACGGGGCACAAACAGGGCAAGGAGAGATGCATGTCGACACCTGAGAATCATCACAAGATCAACTACATCGAGTTCACTTCGACGGATATTGAAAAGACGAAGAGCTTCTATTCTGCTGTCTTTGGATGGAGCTTTGAGGATTGGGGTCCGGAGTACATCAGCTTTACAGGGCTGGGCATCGATGGCGGCTTCGCGAAGGGCGATGTGAAGGCAGGCGGGCCCTTGGTGATTCTTTACTCCAACGATCTTGCGGCGACGGAGAAGGGTATCGTTGCTGCGGGTGGGAGTATTACTGTGCCGACATTTGAGTTTCCAGGTGGGCGCCGGTTTCACTTTTCTGACGGCGTTGGAAATGTGCTGGCTGTCTGGTCACGTTAGGCGAATTGAATGGGAATGATCGGATAGAACCCGATGCGTGTTGGGGGTAACATTGGCTTCTCCCATCCTTATGCGACAGGACTGCATAAGGATGGGCACGCGGAAACTTGCTGATGTCTAAATGCAAACGATCTGACCTGAAGGATTCTGACCTGGAGCTAGTTCACACGGGCAGGCAGGAAGCCGGGCTTTTGTTCTGTCAGCTCGTCTCGTACTAACTGCAGGCCGTAGATGCAGCGATCGAACCAGTCGGAGAGGCGCGCGAACATGGGCGCTTCTTCGGCGTATTCCGCTACGTCGAACTGGCTCACAATGTAGTAACTTTCCTTGCCAACCTTGACCAGCTCTTCAAAGCTTTGCTGACCGTGCCTTCTGCGATACGGGTCCATCGATTCGGGGTACATGCCGGATACGAACAGGGCATAGTCTCCGATATGTTTACGCACAGCGCGCTCTTCATCGAATGAGGCAGCCGTGCCGTGGACTGGATCAGCGGCGCGCACCATTTCTTCGATGGCGTTGATGGGCTTACCGTGTTCGTCGCGAACTTTGTACAGCTTCTTCGCTTCACTGAACTCGCACAGTAGATTCGCGACGTATCGGGTGATCGATGCATCGTGTATGCCGAGTTTTCCGGCATAGCTGTTGCGGACCATTTGCTGGAAGAAGGGTTCGAGTGGATGAGTCTCAGCTTGCATACACGCCTCCTGTTGCTCCGCTGGGCGCGGAACCGATCTGGGGTTGTGTCCGTGATCTGAGACCTAAGTTTCAGACCAAAGGTTCGCAAGTTGTGCAGTGCCGGATTCCGCATCAGAAACGGGATGCCCGTCACCGCCGATTAACCTTGTATTAACAAGGAGAGTATCGGAATCCCGCGAAATGGCAATAGCATATTGCGGCGTACCCTGCCACTTCAGAGGTACGGGTGCCACGGGTGTTAATAGTTGACGTGGATTCGGGCGAAAGGTCAGGCGAAACAATAGGTGAAAGAACAAGAGAAAGACCAGTGGCGTAGAGCTGGGCCTATAATTTGGCGCATGCAATTAGTGCAACTACCATCCAGACAAAGCTGGTTTGGTAGCAGGGTTTTGACGGAAAGATAAGACAGGAACATAAGACGGAAAGATTAAGACGGGGCACATGTCCAGGCATCCAAGTGACATGATCGGTGCGACGAGTCTTGCACTTGTGCGAGGACGTCCCATCCTCGCTTTGGCCGGGCTCGCGTGGATGTTTTTGATTTCATTCATCTTTGCAGTGCGGGCGAACGCGATGCAACCGGTTTGTGGTTTTCATTCCCGGGAGATTGCCGCGCTGACTATCGCGCGCGCCGGGTTGCTGTGTACGGATGAACCGGTAGGAGGAACGTGTTCGCTGGAAAATGGTGAAACGGGGGATGGCGTGACTGTCGAGAATCGTCGTGCGCTCAGGCCAAAGCTGATTGTGATCGGTTTCATGGGCGGCAATGTGAGTGCGGGCAATCTTGTGCATCGCGAAGCTCTGCTTACCCGGAAACTTCAGGCTGATTATCCCGACTCAATTCATGCTGCTATTTTTGCGAATCGACATGGAGATCGCGCGCTCCGCTCGGTGCTGCAATTGCTGGATCAGGACGGGGATGGGCATCTGAGTGACGAAGAAAAGCGGGCTGCGCGGATCGTGATTTTTGGGCATAGCTGGGGAGCGTCGCAGACGATCACCCTTGCCGATCGACTGAACAGACTTGGGATTCCGGTGTTGCTGACAGTCCAGGTGGACAGTGTGCAGAAGAGGAATCAGAATGATGCGCGAATTCCGCCAAACGTGCAGGAGGCGGTGAACTTTTATCAGACTGAGGGGATGCTGCGCGGGCGCAGTTTAATCGTAGCCAGCGATCCGACGAAGACGATGGTACTGGGGAATTTCGAATCGAGCTACCGTCAAAAGCCGGTTTCGTGCGTGGGCTATCCCTGGTATGCGCGGGCGTTTATGAGGCCGCACATCATGATTGAAAACGATCCTCTTGTGTGGGAGAGGATTGAAGCGTTGATCCTGGAGAAGGTTTCTTAGGCGGGGTTTATTGCGGATGGTTTTGTAGTGGATTCGGTATCCCATCCCTGTGCGATGAATCTGCACAGGGATAGGGCTACCGGGTAAGTTGTCGATGCCTGAGTTGAAAGCTGCCGACTACTTTGCGGCTACGGCTTCGAGTTCTGTGAGGCGCTTGGCAAGCAGGCCTTCGAGCTTTTCGAGCGCGGCAGAGAAGCCATCGATGCCTTCCTTGAGCTTGTCAGTTGCCATGCGATCTTCTGCGTGCATCTTGACGAAGGTATCGTGGTCCACGGTGATCTTCTGGATGTCGAGAGTCTTCGCTTTTTCTGGATCGAGCTTGCGTGGCAGATCGCCTTGCGTGTCAGCCAGTTCGCCGAGTAGCTGCGGAGAAATCGTCAGCAGATCGGAGCCGGCGATCTCCTTGATCTCGCCGATGTTGCGGAAGCTGGCGCCCATCACAACTGTTTTGTAGCCGAACTTTTTGTAGTAGTTGTAGATGGTCGTCACAGACTGAACGCCGGGGTCTTCTGCGCCCTGATAGTCCTTGCCGGTGTCCTTCTTGTACCAGTCGAGAATGCGGCCAACGAAGGGCGAGATCAGCGTTGCGCCCGCTTCAGCGGCGGCGATTGCCTGGTGCAGGCCGAAAAGCAGGGTCATGTTGCAGTGAATGCCTTCCTTTTCCAGGATTTCGACGGCCTTGATGCCTTCCCAGGTCGAAGCTATCTTGATCAGCACGCGGTCACGGCCGATGCCGGCTTTGTCATACTGCGCGATGATTTCGCGAGCCACGGTGACTGTTGCTTCGGTGTTGTACGAGAGGCGGGCGTCTACTTCGGTCGAGACGCGGCCGGGAACGATCTGCAGGATCTTCTTGCCGAAGGCGATGGCCAATTCTTTGAATGCGAGGTTGGCCACGTCTTTTTCGTTGGCGTTATCGCCCAGTTCCTTGCGGGCATCCTGCAGTACTGAGTCCACGATGGGCTGATACTGGGGCATCTGCGAGGCAGCGGTGATTAGCGAGGGATTCGTTGTTGCGTCCTGGGGGCGAAATTTTTCCATCGCCTCCATGTCGCCTGTGTCGGCTACGACCACGGTCATCTCGCGCAATTGTTCCAATAAATTTTTCGACATAAGACCCTCCAGGGATGTATTTCGTTTTGTAAGCAACGTATTGGGGCGAAAAATCGCCCCGTTGCCTGCAAGTGTACGCCTCTTTCGACGCTAATTTCTGCGACGAAGTGGCACTTCTTTACGCTTCGGCATCAGTTTTCATCTGGCTGTACCGAGTTGGAAAGAATGCCGAGGCCGGGGATGCTCACTTCAACTACATCGCCAGAGACGAGCGGCCCCACGCCTGCGGGAGTTCCGGTCAGCAGCAGGTCGCCGGGCTCGAGCGTGATGGCCGCGGTGATGTATTCGAGGAGCGCGGGTAGAGAAAAGATGAAGTCTGCGGTCGAGCCGTGCTGGCGCAGTTCGCCGTTGACACGGGTTTCGATAGTGAGTTCGCTGTTGATTTTCAAGTCGGTATCGACGATGGGCCCGACGGGGCAAAAGGTGTCGAAGCCCTTGGCACGGGTCCACTGGCCATCTTTTTTCTGCAGGTCGCGGGCAGTTACATCGTTGGCGAGCGTGTAGCCGTGGATGTATTCGTTGAGATCATATTGGTTGCGATCATCGCTCGCGCGCAATTTGTAAGCGCGTTTGGCGATGACGACTGCCAGTTCGCCCTCAAAGTCCACGCGCTCAGACACTTTGGGCATGCGGATGACTCCGCCGGGCGGCAACAGGGAAGAGAGTGGCTTGAAAAAGAGGAGTGGTTCGGCCGGGACTTCGTTGCCCAGCTCCTTGGCGTGGTCGCGATAGTTGCGGCCCACGCAGATGATCTTGGTCGGCGTAACCGGCGGCAGCAGATTGACTTCGCTCATCTTTATCGCTTCAAAAGGCGCGAGCGTTTCGTCGTCATTCTGGATAAGCATGGCGGAGAGATTGGCCACGATCCAGAATTCGCCGTTGCGCTGCTCAACTTGACCGAGCTGTGGTCCGTTTTCTGTCTCAAACCGACAATACTTCACGACTTGCTCCTCATCTTTACCGCTGAATTTCTGTTGCTGGCAGCTTACGGATTAGGCACCGACTCCGTGGTTTCGGTTGAATGCCTGCTTTCGTGGCCAGTCATGTCGATTGCGCTTACGGCATAGCGGTATGTATGGCCCGACTCGACTGTCATGTCCCGATAGGACGGCCCGGAGAGTGGCTGCGCTGGGGAGATACGTTCCCAGGCGCCATCCTTGTCGGCCCGGTAAACGATGTAGCCTGCCAGGTCGGCTTCGGTATCGGGCTGCCATGAGAGATCGATAACTTTTTCATCTCCTGCGAAGACGGCTGCCAGTCCGGATGGAACGGCAGGAGGAAAATTGTCCACGACATCGGCGCGGACCGGGGATGAGACTGCTCCCGCTAGTTCAATTGTGTGCCCGTCTGCATGTCCGTCTGTGTGACCATCTGCGTGCCCATTGAGAATCAGGCGATCTATTCGCTGCGCAGTGTATTCGTAGGACATGCCGAATTGGGCGGTGGCGTCGATGGCTCCGGATTTCTGCCCAGTTTGCGGGGATTCGACGAGCAGGTCACGTTCGGGAGCCTCGGGCGGAGTGCTCATCAGGCCGCCGCTGCCGGATTTCTTTTCTTTCGGTTGCGGGGTAAGCAGCTTGCGGTGCAGGCGAATGGCGGTCTTGCCAGCATCTGTACTGACTACTGCGATTGAATCCCAGTGAAGGGCAACTCCGTCGGCCCGCACCTCGGCTTTTAGCCCTGTGACCTCGGGCGGCGCGGTACCGGCCAGTATGACGGCTTCATTGGAGAGACCGGCGGAGCGTCCTTTACGATTTTTTAGTTCGACGAAGTAGTGAATTGTGCGCGGCGCTCCGGTGATTAGGCTGCCTTCGAGCGTTTGCTGGAATGTTCCCGCCGAGCCAGGTGCGAGGGAAAGAACGCCCTCCTGCTGGCACTGGGATGGCAGAGGATCGGGCTTGGCCGGGGCTTCATTTATGAGGCAGATATGTGTCTCAATCAGGCCCTGGATCAGGAGACGGTCGGTGGTTTTTTTGGGTGTCGTCCAATGCAGGGTCACGGTATTTCCGGCTCTCTCTGCGGAGAGATCGACGACGAGCTGGGGCAGTTTGAGCGATGGAGGCTGAGGCGCAGCGGGTGTGCCGCATCCGCTAATCAAACCGATACAGGTCAAACTGATGCAGGCCATGCCAAAGGCCAGGACGGTAGTCGCCCGCACTGCTTCCGTTTTACGCAACTGTCCCGTGATTTCTAAGCCCACGCTTTTCAACCCCATGATTTTTAAGCCCATGCTTTTCAATCTCGTGATTCTTAAGTTTATCGAAGGGAACCGGCTGGGGGTGTATGTTGCGGGACTTTGGACGCTATTCCTTCTGCAAAGCGGCAGCGAGTGCGGTTTTGAGCGTGGGATGTTGAAAGGCGAATCCAGCATCCAGCAGGCGGGTGGGAACGGCGCGGGTGCTGGAAAGCAACGCCTCGTCAGCCATTTGGCCAAAGGCGAGGCGCAGCGCAAAGGCAGGTGCTGCGAGTATGGCGGGTCGGCGCAAGGCCTGCGCGAGTTCGTGCGTGAACTCCGCGTTGGTTACCGGCTGCGGTGAGACGGTATTGAATGCGCCGGAGATGCCCGGGTTTCTCAGTGCGAACAGAACTGCGGCGACGACATCGGATTCGCTTACCCAACTCATCCATTGCCTGCCGTTTCCCAGCGGTCCGCCGAGTCCAAGCCGGAATAAAGGTGCTAATCGCGCGACGATGCCGCCTTTGCCGATAGCTACTCCAAAGCGCAGATGGACGACGCGAATTCCGGCGTCCAATGCCGGGCGGCTCGCTGCTTCCCAGGCGGCGCACAGTTCAGGGAAAAATCCAGAGCCCCTCGACGAACTTTCATCCAGAATTTCATCTCCACGATCGCCGTAGAATCCTGTTGCGGATGCCGTGATCAGGACTGCGGGCGGTTGATGCAGGCGGGCCAACGACTCGGCCAGCAGCCTGGTGGAGTTGACGCGGCTCTCGATCATCTCTTGTTTGTAGGCCTTCGTCCAGTGCTGGGACGAGACGTTTGCCCCCGAAAGGTGAATGGCGGCGGGCAGTTCTCCCAGACATTTCAGGCCATCAAGGCGTGTCAGGTCTGGGATGGTCTTGTCCTTTGAGGGGTTCCAGCCAAGTTCGTCGGCAGAGGTGGGCTGTCGCCTTACCAGCTTGAGCAACGAATGTCCCTGCTGGATGAGCGCCTTGCAAATCGCGCCTCCGAGCATTCCGGAAGCCCCGCTGAGGAGTATCCGGCCATGCGTTTCTTCACTTTTCGGCATTCCGCCTCCGTATGCATCATAAGATGCAGTGCTGGATCTCATGCGGGATTTGGGGCGATTGCGTGAGATGGGAAAGTTTTTTGACTCCAGCAACAGAATTTCTACGTTTTGCATCGTACTCTATGGAGGCGAAGTTATCTGCCATGACCGACAAAGCAGCTCCAAGCCTGGATCCTCTCAGCCAGGAACCTATTACTACCCAAGTCGATTCGGCAACTGCCGAACAATTTATCGCGGAAAAACATATCGGCGAACGTATCAAGCGGCTTAGGCTCAAGAAGTCCATGGGCCTGGTTGAACTTGGCCGCCATACGGCGCTTTCGGCCAGCTTCCTGTCGCAGTTGGAGACGGGCCGCGTGGTACCGACGTTGAGAAATCTGGCGCGCATCGCCATGGTTTTTTCCAAGGATCTCTCCTACTTTTTTGAAAGCGAGCCGCAATCCTTATTCCGTGTTCATCGCGTCAAGGAACGCGTTCGTCTACCGCAGACGGGCGTTGACGATCCTACGTACTACTTCGAGAGTCTGGCGTACATGGTGCCCGATCGCCACATGGATCCCTATTTTGCTGAATTCGTTCCGCTGAAAAAGGCCCAGGATATTCGTCCGCATGTGCATCCTGGGTACGAGTTTCTCTATGTCCTGCAGGGGGAACTGGAGATTCGTCACGGAGATCAGGCCTCAACGCTGGAGGCAGGAGACACGGTTTACTTTGACGCCAGTACGCCGCACGCATATATCTGCGCAGGCAAGGTGGCAGCAATGGCGTTGATCGTGACGATGCACCAGCCGCCTCCGGCACAGCCAGCGATGCATCTGCGCCCGATGGGGACCTCGATTCCATCCAGATCCATAGCGGGAATGCAGCCCGGAATGCAATCAGGATCGCAAGCGGGAACATCCTCCGGAGGACCGGTCAGGGCTGCCTCGTCCCCGCTAGGTACTTCATCTGGTACTCCGTCTGGTACTACGCCGGGCACTGTGGGCCGGTAGTTTTCTGATTTCCAGTCGTCAGGCTGGGAATCAGAATAGGGCACGCGGAGATTGTTTGCGGTTGAATCGAAAGTTCTTTTATCTTCCGAGATTTTCGAAGTAAGTGGCTACTTCCGCCCAGCTTGATACGCGGGCAAAGCCACTTACCCCGAGGTTGTGGGGCGCGGAAAAGAGGATGCCTGTGCCTTCAAAACGTGCCAGATTTTTGGGTGTATCGTCGATCAGGTAATCGGCGCGCAAAATTCCTTTGTCTCCGCAAAAGACGTAATGCGTAGGCGGCAGAAAAGGGAAGTGGCGTTGCAACCAATGGTACTTCGCATTGAACGATGTTGGAACAGACATCGCGGAGGTTGCGATGTAGACCTCGAAGCGGTTAGCCAGATCGCGCAGAACTTCCTGCGCTCCGGGAAAGAGCGGCAGGTCAGCAAAAAAATCCTCCGCATCGAGAATGGCGCGTAGCTGCCCCTGGCGATCGTACGCCACTACATCCCACAGACCCTTGCCTTGCAGATCGTCTATCTCGATTGCCTCGCCGAATGCGGCGTTATATCGCCGCAAATGCTCGCCGAGTGTATCGGCCATCACTTCATCCATGTCCACACAGATTCGGAGCAATTAGACACCCGTTCCTTTTCGCTTGATGCTGTTACCGCCCATCGCAGCGTCGTGCGCATTTTCCATCAGCACGCTCCGCGGAGTCTTGGGCGAGGCTGTCTCCGCCTCCATCGCGGGATCGTAATAGAGAATGCGATTGCAGGATTCGCAGGGGAGAACTGCTCCGTCTCGTAACTGATTCCAGACCTGGGGGCGAATGCCCATGCGGCAACCGCCGCATTGTTGACCGGCGGCCCGCGCCAGCCCGGTTCCTTTGGCCCCGGCGATGCGGTCAAAGTGCGTCAGCCTGGCTCCGTCGTCGAATTTGGCGATCTCTGCTCGTAAAGCTTCTCGCTCCAGCTTCAGGGCGGCTAATTGTTCGCGAAACTCCAGATCCTGTTCGGCCACACGGGCGCGAATGAGTCCAACTGTCCCGGTTTCTGTGTCGGCCAGCTTGCCTGCGAGAATTTTCGCCTTTTCCAGGGCGGCTTCCAGCACTTCGGTGTGCTCCATGCTGGCCAGTTCGCTGTCTTCTAGGCGGCTGACCTCTGCGGCGGCGAAGGCGATCTGGTGCTCCAGCGCCTGGGCCTGGGTCGTATTCTGGGCGCTGTCTAACTGGCTGCGAAAGCGCTCTGATTTGGATTTGTGACCGGCAACTTCCAATTCAATGGAAGCTCGGGAAAGCTCCTCGCGTTTGAGACCTGCTTCGGCGTCTGAAACCTGTTTTTGCGCCGCCTTCAGCATGTTTTCGGCGGTGGCTACCTCGCCGGGGAGAGCCTTGAGCGCCGTGGACAGACGGGCTCGTTCGAGCTCCACTGCCTGTAACCGAACCAGTTGTTTTGTCTCTTTTGTAATTTCATTCATGAGTGCCACAAAGTGTAACAAAACGAAGCCGCCGCCGCATGTGGCAGGCAACGCTGCGTTCATTTTGAAGCGATGCGGCATTCATTTTGAGGCACCTGCAACCGGAAAGAACCTTTGTCCCGCCTTATTCGTCCCATTCTGTATGCGAACTGTCACCCTCGAAGAACACTTTGTCACCGAATCATTTTTGCGCGCCGTTCGCGCCCAGGGCCTGAGCGCACCCGTACCTGCGCAGATGGTCCAGATGCAGGCCAAATTGCTGGATCTCGGGGCCGGGCGCGTTGCCGCAATGGATGAAGTGGGCATCGATTATCAGGTACTTTCGCTTGCGTCGATGGGCATCGATTCGCTTGATGCAGCCAGCTCCACTGCCCTGGTAGCCGACGTCAACGATGAACTCGCCGAAGCCACCCGAGCATACCCAACCCGGTTGGGAGGATTTGCTACTCTGGCGCTCAAAGATCCCACGGCTGCTGCCGCCGAACTGGAGCGATGCGTGAACCGGCTGGGCTTTCTGGGAGCGCTGATTGACGGCACAACCGATGGCCTTTTTCTGGATGATGCCCGTTTTCTGCCTGTTTTCGAGGCGGCAGTTCACCTTGGCATTCCAGTGTATCTTCATCCTGCGCCACCTCCTGAGCCGGTGCGACAAGCTTATTTTTCCGGATTGCCGGGCGAGCTTGGCTATTTTCTGTCGATTGCCGGCTGGGGCTGGCATGCTGAGACTGGCCTGCATACGCTGCGCCTGATCGTTTCCGGCCTTTTTGACAAGCTGCCGGAGCTGCAACTGATCATCGGCCACATGGGCGAGGGGTTGCCCTATGCGCTGGCCCGGTCCAGCGGAGTGCTTTCGCACGTCGCGCCCGATTTGCAGCGGCCAGTGGCCGACTATTTCAAGTCGAACATTCACCTTACGACGAGCGGCTATTTTAGCCAGCCGCCGCTGCGTTGTGCGTTGGATGTCGTCGGCATTGACCGATTGATGTTCTCGGTAGATTATCCGTTTAGCCCCAACACGCGTGGCCGTGCCTATCTTGAGAGTCTGTCGGAAATGCTGTCATCCGAGGATCTGGCAAAGCTGGCTCATGGAAATGTGGATCGTCTGCTCGGTATAGGTTCCGCCGCACCGGAGCGCGAACTCCTGTAGATTGTGCATCAGGCTTATGCAACCTCTATTATTGAGTCTTCCATGAGTGCAGCTTCTCAGACCTCTCCGATGCCCGTGAACGTCTCAAGTCCATCCACGACGACGGTCTGGAAGCCCCGCGCCAATCGCTGGGCAATCGCGCTTACGGTCACCCTGGCCACATTTATGGAGGTGCTCGACACCTCTATCGCGAATGTCGCGTTGCCTCATATCGCCGGTGGCCTGGGCGCCTCGGCAGATGAAGCAACATGGGTGCTCACGAGCTATCTGGTGGCCAATGCGGTGATCCTGCCTGCTTCGGCGTACCTGACGACATTCATAGGGCGTAAGCGCTTTTACATGATCTGTGTGCTGTTGTTCGGCATCAGCTCGGCGCTTTGCGGGCTGGCTCCATCGCTGCCGCTGCTCATCTTTTTTCGTATTTTGCAGGGAGCGGGTGGCGGAGGTCTGGCGCCCAGCGAGCAGGCTATCCTGGCCGATACCTTTGAGCCTAAGGATCGCGGCAAGGCTTTCGCTGTGTATGGCATTGCCGTGGTCTGCGCGCCTGCCATCGGACCCACGCTGGGCGGCTACATCACGGATAACTTTGACTGGCGCTGGATTTTCTTTATCAACATCCCTGTCGCCATTGTCTCGCTGTTTCTGACCAATCGGATCGTTGAAGATCCACCGCATATTGTTCAGGAAGTGAAAGCGATGCAGAAGAAGGGGCTAAACCTCGACTTCCTCGGCTTTTTCCTGTTGGCAATTGGATTCGGATCTCTGGAGTTTGTCCTCGACAAGGGGCAGGAAGACGATTGGTTCGGTTCCCGGATAATCACTTTCTTTGTTATCACCTGCGTGACCTCGCTGGTGACACTCATCCTGTGGGAGATGCGCCAGATTCGCACTGGCCAGAAGCCGATTCTCGACCTGACTCTGTTTCGCGGGCGGAACTTCTCCATCGCATTTCTGCTGATGTTTGTGCTTGGATTCTGTCTCTTTGGCAGCACTGTCCTGATTCCGCAGTTTGTGCAGTCGCTGCTTGGGTATACGGCGGAACAGGCCGGGCTGGTGATCAGTCCGGGCGGGTTGGGCATTATCCTGCTGATGCCGCTGGTCGGCTTCCTGGTGGCGAAGGTAGATGCGCGCATCCTTGTTGCTTACGGCTTTTTCTCATGCTCGGTTGCGTTCTTTGCCATGCTTAATCTGAACCTGGATGTGAGCTATGGCTACGTGGCCACGCTGCGAGTCTTTCAGGCGTCAGGCCTGGCTTTTCTTTTCGTGCCGATCAGCACCATATCGTTTGCCGGAGTACCTCCGAATAAGAACAATGACGCCAGCGGGCTTACAAACCTGGCGCGTAATATCGGTGGCAGCGTTGGCACTGCCTTTCTGGTTACAGTGCTTGCTCGTCGGGCGCAATTTCACCAGCAACGGCTGGGCGATCATCTGACGCCGAATACTGGAGCGTTTCAAAATTCAATGTCCCTGATGGGCCGGTATCTGCATGACAGGGCAGGCATGGCGTATTCCTTCATGCAGGGGCGTAGTATGGCGCAGGGCACTGTGATGCGGCAACTCGTCATTCAATCCACGATGCTGGCCTACCTGGATGTCATCAAGTGCTTTGCTATCGCCATGGGATGCATGATCCCGATCATCTTTTTCATGACCAAGGTAAAGGGTGGTCGCGGCGGCGGAGTCCACTAGCTCTCAACTCCGCTGCGATACACTTCCCTCATGGCAGGCGGGCAGATTCGGTTGTCTTTGCTGCCTCAAATCCCGCCTCGTACGTGCAGCCTGCAGGCGTTTTTATATTGTTGATTCAGGAGAAACCCCGCGTTGATTTCCGCCCGTTTTCGTTCCACCTTTCCGCTCCTTGGCGCACTTGCTCTCGGTGCCGTAACTGCGCCGCATGTTGACGCGCAGACCCCTACCCAGACCACAGCCCAAAGCACAACGAAGAAGCTCACGGTCGAAGAGATTTTTGCTCACGGCTCATTGTCCGGTGGCGCGCCAGAAGGCCTGACCTGGTCGCCGGATGGCCAGCACCTGACCTATATCGAGCGGGGAGAGCTACTGGACCTGGACCCGGCTACCGGCAAGCCAAGTACCCTGGTCAGCCGTGAAAAGCTGGCATCGCTCACCAGCAACACGGGCAACGAGAAGGATCGCGATCATCGCTCTCGTTACAGCATGGCGAGCTATCTCTGGGCGCCCGACTCAGCTCATCTGCTCTTCGACTCCAACGGCAGCCTCTGGCTCTATGACTTGAAGACCGGCACGGGCATCAACATTGGGTCCAGTGGAACTGGTTCAGGCGACGACCCTAAATTTTCTCCGGATGGCAGGCTGTTGTCCTTCATCAAGGAGGATGACAAGCAGCATGGCCTCTATGTGATCCACCTGCGCGAGCCGGGCACCCCTGTTGTAGCAACGGCGGTATCGACAAGTCCTGCTGTTTTGAATGGCAAAGTCGACTGGGTCTACGAAGAAGAGCTGGACGTACGCAGCAACTATTTCTGGGCGCCTGACTCCAAGAATCTCGCGTATTTGCAGATGGATGAGACCCATGTGCCCGAGTATCCCATCACCGATTGGATTCCCGTACATCCTACCGTCGACAAGCAGCGGTTTCCGCAGCCGGGTGATCCGAATCCTGACGTTCGCGTTGGCATCGTAGCGGCGCATGGCGGCAAGACAAACTGGATCAAATTGCCGATCAAGCCTGGCGATGATTACATCCCTCGCTTCGGCTGGGTCAATAGCAGGGTTGTGTGGGTCGAGACATTGACTCGCGATCATAAGCATTTGAATTTGTACTTTGCCGATATCGCCAGTGGTCAATCGAAGCTTGTGCTGGAACAGAGCGACGAGAAATTCTTCGACGAGCAATACGACGTCCATGTTTCGGACAAGCAGATTGTTCTCACGAACTGGCAGGATGGTCATACGCATCTCTATCTCTACAGCTATGACGCGGCCAATCCGCTTGCAGGGGCTGCGAAGCTGGAGCGCCAGTTGACCAAAGGCGACTTCGATGTGGAGGAAGTATTTCGCGTCGATGAGGATCGCAAGGCGGTTTACTATTCTTCGAACGAAGGCAATCCCACCGATGCACAGATCTGGCAGGTAAGTTTCGATGGGGAACGCAAGCAGTTGACGATGGAACCCGGAGTTCACACTGCGAGCTTCGCACCAAGTGGCAGGGCCTATGTGGAGCGCCACTCCACACGCGCAACGCCGACGAAGGTCAGCCTTTGCCAGTTGGACAGCAAGTGCAATCTCTTCTGGTCGACGAAGGCCATGGATACCTATCATCTGCGCGCTCCCGAAGAGTTGCAGGTCAAGGCCAGCGACGGCAGCATTCTCTATGCAACGCTGCTTCTTCCCGAGGGAGTAACAACGCCGGCCAGTGTCCCGCTCATATTGAATCCGTATGGCGGCCCAGGTGCGCAGAACGTCCAGAATCATTGGGGCGGCGATGGCCAGCTCTTTGATGAGTTACTTACGCAGCATGGCTTTGCCGTATTGCATACAGATGGCCGCGGCTCGGGTCATCGAGGCAAGGTATTTGCGCAGGCGGCATATCATAACTTCGGACCGGTGCAGTTTGAAGATCAACTTACCGTAGCGGACGCTGTTCTGGCGAAATATCCACAACTCGATTCCAAGCGGCAAGGCTGGTGGGGATGGAGCTGGGGCGGTACGTTTACGTTGTATGCACTTACGCATTCCGACCGCTTCCGCGCTGGAGTTTCTGTAGCTCCGGTGACGGACTGGCGTAACTATGACTCTATCTACACGGAGCGTTACATGAGCCAGCCTGCAGAGTTTCCGGCCGGCTATAAGGACTTCTCCGTCGTTAACTCCGCAGCGAATCTTAAAGGCCATCTGCTGATGATTCATGGCACTGGCGACGATAATGTGCATCTGCAAAACACCGTGCAGTTTGTGCAGCAACTTATCGTGAACAACATTCCTTACGACCTGCAGATTTTTCCGCGCAAGACACATTCCATTGCCGGTACTGAGGTTCGTCCGGAACTGTATAACCGCATCCTGATGCACTTTGAAGAGTACTTGAAGTAGCCCGCAGCCACGGGAGAAACATCGGCTGGCGAAGCAAAGTAAGTAAGTGAGTTATCCAACTTGAATACACCGGGCACGGACGAAGATTCAACTCGTCCGTGCCCGTATAACGTTAGGCGATTTTGAGCCGGCGATTCGATCTGGATAACGGTTCGATCTTCGGTGTCATTCCAAAGCCGCACTGATATAGCCGCCTAGATATGTCGGGATGAGCCATGTCGCGATGAGCTACGTAGCAATGAGCCATGTAGCGATAAGCCATGCTGCGATAAGCGAAAAGAAAAGATCAGTGCTGGGAGATCAAGCGCAGGTGTAAAGCTCCTAGTGGAGCGATTGAATATAATTCCGCACACCGCTGGCGAGTATCTGTACTCCGATGCAAAACGAGATGAAGGACGAAAGCCGCATGAGGACAGTCGTGCCGGACTTGCCAAGCATGACCGCAGCGGTACGCGCCCAGCGGTAGCAGATATACACGAGCAGCGCGATCACTGCGCAACCGATGATAGATGCAGCGAGAAGATAAGGAGAGATAAACGAGGCCGCGTGGAGCTCGTTCGGCAGATGCGCTCCCAGTGCTACGGCCACAGAGATGGAGCCGGGGCCAACTGTGATCGGCAGCGTATAGGGATAGAAGGCCTGATTCAAAACTTCTTCCTGATTCGGCGTGGCCGCGCTGTCTTTCTGCGCGTCCTTAGTCAGCAAATGCCAACCATTCGCAGCGACGATAATTCCCCCGCCGATCTGCACTGAGTAGAGCGAGATTCCGAAGAACGAGAGAATTTTGCCGCCGCACAGCATCGATACGAAGAGCAGCACGAAGCTGTAGACCGCGATTCGCTTGGTGAGCTTTCGCTGCAACTCCAAATCGAAGCTGCCCACCATCGTAAGGAACACGGCTGCACTCCCGATCGGATTCACAATCGGAAACAGTGCTGCAATTACCAGCACGGATGCCTCAATTAACGTCGAAGCGTGATTGTAAAGTCCGTCAAAAAAAGGCATCGAAAATCCTCAGAGGTAGAGTCCATCTCAAGTCTAAAGGCAAAACATCCACGTGTCAGGATTGCGAGCGGTTGCCTTTTTCATGTAGCGGGAATATGCGTAGGCTCAGCCGTTACGGGCCTTATGCCGTCAGCGGGTGCTGCATCGCAGCGCTTGAGAGCAAGGGCTGTACAGCCTTGCGCGGCCCACGCTTGCGAGCACTCATCACGCGGATGCGTTCGATCAGTTCCGCCGGAGTGCAGCAGCCCTTGGCGAGGAATGCGTCTGCCTGGTGTGTACGTTCGCCTGCGCGAACGGTGTCGCTGGTCAGGATCATCGGCACTTCAGGAGAGATCTCTTTCAAGCGGCCAATCAGCATGTTGCCGTCCATCTGGGGCAGTCCCAGATCGGTTAAGACAAGATCGATCTGCGTCGAGGAAAAAACGGAGATTGCGTCATGCCCGTTGATCGCGGTGTAAACACGATAGCCACGGGTTTCCAGTAGAAACTTGCGTACGGAGAGGGTTTGCTCGTTGTCGTCAACGCAGAGGATCGTCTTCTTTGGTCGCATGAGAGTTGGGGGTCTCCTTAGGGGGAACGTTTCTGGATTTTTGTCGGTGCGCTTTACGCGTTACGTGGCTGAAACATGTTTGGCAAATCTGCAATCGCATCCACGCACATGGCGATGGGGAGCGGATGGTACACAGTTACAAGAGCGCGGGTCGCATGTTTCGAGACATAGCTTTCCCGTCTGCGCTGTGGG
Organism: Acidicapsa ligni; assembly: GCF_025685655.1. NCBI lineage: Bacteria > Pseudomonadati > Acidobacteriota > Terriglobia > Terriglobales > Acidobacteriaceae > Acidicapsa > Acidicapsa ligni. The sequence continues at coordinate 125,963 of NZ_JAGSYG010000004.1, forward strand.
CACAGTTTCGCTTAGCCTGTGGCTGAGGATGGTTCCAGCCCATGATGCTTAAGGCAGCGGCAAATAGAAAAACAGAACTACAATTGCCTATGGTCCAAGCAGTTTTGCCAGTGTCGTCCCGCTTCATTCTGATGAGGATTGCACTGACACAGCCTGCTTTTACCGTGAGACAAGCAGAGTATGTGTTCGTCTACTCAACGTCAGTTTGTAACTGAAAATTTGTTTATGAACCTTGGCAAGGTCAGCCTTCGTGTCCGCTCAACTCTTGCAACGTTTCCGAGATTACGGGTAGCGACACATGCGTGCAATGGAGAAGAATAGGCGAAAATCGGCTGTGAGAAACTTCTGGATTTCTGGGTAACTGGGTTACATGCCATGTTGGCAAGCACTTGCCGTGTGGACAGCCTGTTGAAAGCATGTGTATCACGGCAGGAAAAGCTGACCCTTTGCAACAAGAATAGTGCTACCGCCGACGCGTACATCCGTCACACGGATTTCTTTTGACGCAACATTCCTATTCGCTCGCAGAAAGATGTGGCTTGGTCGCTGCATCTCGACTCCCTGTCGCAGATGCACGGTTTGATCCGATGCCACCACGCCGTGCTTCACAAGATAGCTGATTGCACATCCAGCCGCTGAACCAGTAGCAGGATCTTCTCCGCCGCTGAACTGTAGCCGTGCCCGCCAGGCGAGTTCCGCAGGGCTTCCCGAGGCTGTGGGATCAATGGGGTCTTCCGGGCCCAGCACGTAGAACCAACGCGCACCACGGGCCTTTAAATAAGCCGCAGACTCCTGTTGTCGAACGCGCAGTTTCGTTAACCCCGCCGCAGAGCGCAATGGCACGATGGCAAAAGCGGTACCGGTTGAAACAACCTGAATGGGCCGGCCCGGGGCGAAGTCCTCAACCGCGAAGCCCGTGAGTGCGGCAACTTCGGCGTGATCCAGTTCCTGGCCAAAGGTGGGATCTTTTTGAGTCATCTCGCCGCGTACCGGCCACGCGGGCGCATCCGGCTCCTGCACGTCGAATCGAACCGGAACGGCTCCGACATTCAACGCCAGTGTGACCGTATTGGCCAAGACGCATTCCGGAGCGATCGAGCGTAACAGGCTCGCCGTGCCAAGCGTGGGATGCCCTGCGAATGGCAACTCCTCCTCGGTGGTAAAGATGCGGACGCGCACTCCTTCGCGCTGCTCCACACGGGGTTCGCGGCGTTCAACAAACGCGGTCTCGGAGAGATTTGTTTCGCGAGCGATTGCCTGCATCAGTTCAGTGGTCAGGTTGCCGGGATTGAGCACAACGGCGAGTGGATTTCCAGTCAATCGCGTCTTCGTGAAAACATCCAGCACAAAGTAATCCAAAGTTCCTATCGCTTCCGTCGATTTACTCAAGACTTGACACCTCCGGGCAATGCCTCTAGTCTACGAATAATCCGTGAAGCGCGCTGCAAAAGGTGCTTCGGGTGTCACTAGAGGTCGTAATGAAGATGTCAGCCCAAATCGCAACTTGTCTCCGCTGCTGTCGTTGCAGTGGTGAGCGGGCGTGTTGCCGGGGCTAGATTCAGAGTTAGAATCGAAACTCAACGCCCCACCCGCAACACCAGCGAGGTGGGATTTTTATTTAGAGTAGGCCTTACCCGCCATGTGTGAGTAAAATCACGATGGCAACCTGAGCACCGGTGGCGAAGTGGCTAACGCGCTGGTCTGCAAAACCAGTATTCATGGGTTCAAATCCCATCCGGTGCTCCATATTCTCAACACTTACGGTTATTTCGAAATTTTGGCCAACACGCGATAACGTAAGGTGCGCTCAAAACAACCCAAGTCGCGCTACCTTTATTTGATTTTTGCCAGCAGGCGGCCAGTCGCTCTTCGAAGCCGAGTAAAGATGCCAAGCTGACTTAGTCCACTTGCGCTCAACGTTCCCTCAGTCCAATAGCCGAGATCGCTGCTCGGCCTAAGCCAATCCGTCAGTCTGAGGCTGCGAGCGACCGGCTTCATTTCTGATCCAGTTTGCCCATCCACAAACAAAAAACCTTCGAAACTAAGCCCGTCTCCCCGGGTGGGCCGGCTGAGAAACCGCCTGAAATTTTCTACCGCCACTCCGCTGGACGGTACAACAGGGCGGCCGGCTGCTCGGCCAAGAGCGACGATATTCTCAAGAAACGCGTCGACCGTTGCGTGTTGTAGCGCGATCTTTTGTCGAGTCTCAGGCGGATATGCCTCGCCGAAAAGAGGGCGCGCCACGCCATGCGAGAATTCAAATCCCGTGGTTGTCGGATGATCTGCACTGAGCGCCGCCTCGAAAACATGGCGATATTGATCAAAGAAAGCCACAAGTTCCGGGTGCTCTGGAGCAGCGACGAACCCCCGAAGGTCGTCGCCTTGCGCCTGACTAAGGCGACGAGAAAGACAGAGATAAAGGCCTAGCATCCTCGTCGGCCGGAGTCCCGATTTATCCAGCAAGGTTCCGAGGGAGCGCTGCAGTCGCCCATTCCAGCCTACGTCCACCAGTGCAACATCGCGCCTTGCTGCAAAGCCCTCTTGCAGGTAGTAAGCATTCGCAGGCTCGAATGCGCGCCTGATACTTGCCGTGAACGCATCGGCAAACAGCGGGCTCCGAATAACCTCAGCGAGAAATTGGCGCTCTCGTAGGGGAATGTCATCATCAGGTCCAACTGTAATGCGCTGGGCTGCAGCACCCATGACAACATCCAGCGTCAGGCCAGCTCGTTCTGCGATCGTTCGGAGGGTTAGCTGTGGAGTGCCTTCAAGCAGCCAACTCTCAGCATCATCAACTGTCTTGCATCCGGGAAGATGGAGTGCCTGACGCGATGCATAGATATAGTGGCATCGAAGCTCCTGGCCGCTTTCTGCAACCAGCCTTGAGCAAATCCTAAAAGGCAGTTGCCCATCGCGAGCAAGAAAATACACGTCATGGATTCCTGCCTTCTCGCATGATCGCATGATCCAATGCACAAACGAATGAAGAAGCGGACCTATTACAGACGCAAACGATTCGATGCTCGCCCTGTCTGCTGGAGAGCTGTCGCTACGGATCAAGGACAGGCGGGTCGCACGGCTTGCGCCAGCGATTAGCGATGCATCACCGCCCTGCTTTGCCAACGCCATCTCATATGTGTTCAATGCCGCTTGCGCGAAGTGTTCAGCGATCAGCCCACTTCGGCGAGCTTGGCGAACGTCGGAAAATAGGTTGTCGCCAATATGCGACCGCAGCTCCGGATAATCCGTAGTTACTTTTTTCCATAGACCCCCGCCCGATTTATTCACGCCCGTCGCACCAGAAATGAGTACAGCGCCAGGCACGACGCCGGGGATGAACTGCTCCAACACTCCACGATAATGGTGCTCGTCGTGATACATGTCTGAAACGATCAAGTCTCCCATTTGGAATTGAGACGCTATTGCCGTCACGGGTGCGACCAAAGAGCGCTCGAACTCGAGTTCAAGTAAGCGTGCCTTCTCCTTCAGTTGCGAGGGGAGAGATAGGTGGTCGTAAATATCCGCATACGTAACCTCACCGCCAAGGGCTTCACGAGCTTTGGTTTCCGCTGCAATGCGCATCGCTCGAAACTCTGGGATGCCCAGTCGCTCGCCGACCAGCGAAAATATGTCCGCCGGATCTCCAACCAACCGGGTAACTAGCGTGTCATAAAAGTCAAAACTTTTCATCGACCGTAACTCGCTGAGCGGGCAGTCCGTTCTTGATGTAGCGTTGCACATACCAAAAGTAGGGGAAGCCGGTTACTAGAACCTGACTCACAATAGATCCGCAGATAACCCCCGGAATGCCGATTCTGCGGGTTAGGTAGACGGAAAGGACGATGTTCATGAAAGCCCCTATGACTGCAATGATCACTTGGAAGCGCACCACAGACAGTCCGTTCAGGAATACGGCCACGGTTGAGCTTATAGAGGACAGCACCCCCCACAGTCCCAGCGCCACCAGGAGAAATGTGGATGGATGGATACTTTGGCCAACCCATAGACGGATGATCACGCTACCAAAAGTAACCAGAACTGCACTTATCGCGACGGACACGCCAGTAACGATGAGGAGGGAGCGAAGGAGGGTTCTTCGAATCCAGGCATCGTCGCGCCTCTCCAATGCCTCGCCGTAGGCAGGCCATAGAGGCGCAACGATAAAGGAACTTGCCAGAGTTACCAGACTAAAAAGCCTGGATGGCACCGAGTACTGTGTCACCGCTTCCGGTCCCAGAATCCTCGCGATGACAATGTTATCCGAGGAAAAAGCGATCGCGCCCCCGAGTTGCAATATCAGAAAAAGAAAACCTAACCGCAGGAGGTTCTTCAGCACCACGGCCTTGACGCTCCGCCAGGATGGGAACAGCCACGGACGTCGAATGCAAAACTGGACAACGCTATTCAGCGCAAGAGCAAGAATCGGCGCACCGGCCATAGCCAGAACCAGAAACGACAGGGAGCCCCGAAGGTGGATGACAACGAGTAGAAAAAGGAGAGCGAAGATACTTCCAAAAGCAGCCCAGAGGTTGGCGGCAAGGCCCTCCTGATATCCAGCCTGCACACGACTGACAATTCCAGCGGGAATGCTCAGGAGAAAGCAGGCTGCGAACACGGCAACTGCCGGACCAGCCTCAGCCAAAGCTTGCGGTGACTGGACGCGGAAAAACGTCCCCCAGGGAATCCATGGGTAGGCAATGGCGAAGGCAATGCCTAGGCAAAGAGCTACGAGGGTCAGGAGAAAGAACGCGCTGGAAACATATTCCTTTGCCAGTTGCTGATCGTCTCTCCCATTCGCCTTGGCAATTCCATTCATCAGGCTGTTATTGATGCCAAGGTCGGAGAAGCCGAGAACCCCGATCACCGCACTGATCGTCATCCAAAGGCCGTACCGTTCCGTGCCCAGGTAATGAAGCGTCAGAGGAACGGACACAAAAAGCGTCAGCGCCATGACGGCCTTCACCATCCCAGACGAGATTGCCGTCAGGGCAGCACGACGGTATCTCTCCTGCGAGCGTCCTTCTGCCGTACCGGTCTCAAACGGCCGGAGGCGAAACAGTTTCATCGTACGCTTGATGCGAGAGGACGCGTTATTCAATGGGGCTGTTTTGTCCTTTAATGAGTCCGTATTCACGTGTTCCCAGAATCCTGACTCTATCCATGATCACGTCGCAAGTAGAAATTGTCGCGAAAGCAAGAAGGGCAAACGAGGAATCATGACGGTCGATTCGGTTTATCCGGCAGCAGCTTCCGTCATGGAACTGTTGGTGCTCTTGCCGAAATTGATTTGCTTCAGCCAATCGTCGCTATAAACAGGTCCAAGGTCGCAAATTCTCGCCGTCTTTCCAGTCTCTGTGTTCACAACGGGCATGTCCTTAATCACGTTCCATCGCTCCAGGCCACCAATGTAGGTCAAACTGCCTGCACGATCGATGGATTCGCGTACGGTCGAAGGCAGTTCCTGGATGTTCAGGATCGAGGTATCGACGAATCGCTCCGCGTAGTCCTCGCGGACGAAGAAAGCGTTGTTACCGGCGGAGTTGGTCCCGACAAAACGATACCCCTTCTTTAATGCAAGGGATTTGAGCGCGGCAAGGGACGCACCGTAGTACAGGTTGCTGAAATGCGCGTCGGTGCGGTGGAAGTCCGCTTTGTAGGGGATCGAGATCGGATGCAGATCGCCAAAGACGGCATTAAATTCGCAGATGCAGAGGATCGGGCGCATCACATTGATGACCTCCCAGATCCAGTAGTCGTTCCCATCCACGTCGATGCTCAACAAGCCCAGGTCATCGCTGAATCCCGAGCTGGCTATAAGTTGATTCACATTTTCCCGCGTGATGAAGGCCTGCTTCATTGTGAGTTCATACTTCCAGTACAGGCCGTCTTCGATGGCCGCCTGCCGCGCGTCGCCACGTCCATCCATGATAAACCCGCGCCAATTGCGATTCTGAAGCAGAAAGCGGGTGTTGGCCTCCCGGTATTTCTCAACGCCGAACTCGATGAAGGTGTGGTTTGCTTGAGGAATCGCGGCGCGCTCAATGAGCCAGTCGATGATCCCGTCCTCGCCCCACTGGGAGCTGACTTTGAACTCAACATCCTGCAACGAGGAGATCACCTTGAGAGATCGCACACGCAAGCTTATGTCTTTTCCAATAAGCAGTTGCGTGGCTTCTGCCGACGCCCTGAGTTCCCGCGTGGCCGATGATAAAAAGGGAGTGATCAATCTTCGAATCGCGGATTTAGGGGTCAACTTCGTCTTCGTCACTTGCTCAACAGACATTGCTTCCTCATGATCTAGCCTACCTAGCGGGCACAGGAATTCGGACGAACAGGAACGAATCTTCCCGTCTCGTCCAGGCTATGATCGGGTCCTATTGGTATCTAAACAACGATTCTGAACCAATAGTAACCACTCTAGCATCCGGCGAGATCGGCTGCCAGCAAAAAAAGAAAGCACGTCCCAACTTCCTGAAGACGGTATAGTAGCCGCCGCGCTTCCATTCGCAGGGTAGTGCGAATGAAACTCAAGTCATTTTTTATGTGCTGGTTATGGTCTAGGCAGGCTGGAAGTTAGATTGGGTGGATATATCCGAATCTATGCCCTTAATGCGATGCTGATGGGCGCATCGATCTCGGCTACCGCTGAGCTTTCCAGGAGCCGCCCGCTCGTGGGCGCAACTACTGCGTGCATCACGCGATTTCGTGTGCGATCAAGGGCAATCATGGCGCGGCCATCTGCGGTGGTGGCGAGTGCTTCGGGAGAGCCATCGGACCACTGTTGCGTCTGCGTCAGCCCGCCCGTTTGAGGATTGATCTGCCATACTGAAACCCCATCCGTGCTCGCGGCATAGAGGATATTTCCTCGCAGGTGGAGTCCATTTGCGACGCTGCTGGAAGGCATATTTACGGAGCTGAGAAGCCCCTCAATCCGCCCGGTAGAGATATCTATTCGATAGCCCGCAATTGAGCCTTGCAGCCCGTTGGCGGCCCCATTGGCAACATAGAACAGTGAGCCTGAATCATGTATCACCGCATGCCCAGGTCCGCTACCGGCAGCGGTCTGCACCTGCTGTCGACGCGCCAGCTTACCTTCGTGAATTGCAAACGCACTCAAGCGATCACAGCCCTCATCCGTTGCAAAAAGGAATCGTCCTGTGGGATCGAAGATCGCAGTATGAGGATGTGCCGAAGCCTGAAGCTGTGGATGAAGACCTGAACCCGTTTCCTTCAATCGGCTGCGTACCGGTTCAAGAGCCCCATCTTTTTTGATGGATAGCAGGTTGTACGCGCCTCCGCCATGCACGGCCACGACAAGAGAACTTCCGTCAGGAGAGATCGCGAGTTGTCGAGGACGCACCGCAGAGAGCGCCAGTGGCTGACGATTCAACAATGTAATCCGGCCATCGGAAGCAATCGCATAAGCCTCCACGCTGCCTCGCGGAAGCCCATCGGTCTCGTCAACCTGGTTGACAGTGTAAAGAAACCGGCCATGTGGATGAAGCGCCAACGATGCAGGCACACGGCTCGCAACGCGCTGTTGCAATGTCCAACGATTGCCGCTTACAGAGAACACGAGTAACTTGCCACCATGCGCAGCAGATCCCACATACGCAAAGCCAGGCGCGTCTTGATGCAATGAGAGCGCAGCGCTTGCGGGCAACAGAGTTCCGACTGCACTCGCTGCGGATGCGTATCCCACACCTTGCACAAAAGCTCTGCGGCTCCATCGCGTTGGCAAACTCATGTAAGCTCCTCGAAGAATAAAGACGTCGGCAGCCCATCTCCGGCGTTGCTGTTATGTGCGAATCGACATTGCGTGATGAAAGATGTTTCCTGGATCGTACTTTCGCTTCACGCCCTGCAAAAACGGATATAGATCACCATCGCCGAAGTACAGTTGCGGCCAGAAAGAATGCTCCAGCATATCGGAATCGGGATAGTTGATATAGCACCCCTCATATAACTCTCCAGGATATGGAGCACCGGCAAACTTCGCCGGGACATTCGTCCCTGAATACAAGGTGCTATAGAACTCTTTCAGCCACTTTACGCGCGCTGCATCTTCTTCAGCCCGCTGCCAATAGAACTGATATTGCAGCTTCATGATGGATGACCGCTGCCAGACAGCAGTCTCATCCATCAGATGTTTCTGATTGATTGCGCCCCCGTAAGAGTCGATGGCCACGACAAAGCCGCCAAGATCAACGTCAGGCAAATCACGCGTCAGATAGTCATAGATACACTTGGCTTCTTCGACGGTAAAGTTCTTCTTCATGTAAGTCGACTTATACTTGGCGCGCCCACTGGCTGAGCCGCCAGCTTCGTCTACAGCAGCTTCGATATAAGGTTTACTGCGCATGGGGCGCGGCTCCGCACAGGGAATCTGCGCCGCCTTTATCTGCACATGCGACCTGTCTCCAGGCCTGATTGCATCATTCGGGCGTGGCTTGCACTGCGCGAAGCGGTCCAGAAACTCATGCAGGATAGTAAGGTCAGTCGCAGTGCCGTCGACATTGCAGAACTGCACTCCGATCCCAAAGTGCTCCGACGATTTATGCGAAAGCGTCAGCACCGCAAAGAGGCCAAAGGTGTCGGCTTCTTTCCCGCGCGTCTCCCAGTAGTTGCCATAGGTTTGCAGGATGGAGGTGAAGCGCTCCTCGGTCATCGTCGCCCAGTCAAAGGACAATCCGGTATGCACGATGTCTTTCGGGGCTTGCGGGAGCTTGTCAAAATGAAAGCCGGTAATGATGCCGAAGTTGCCGCCGCCCGCGCCGCGACATGCACGGAAAAGATCCGGATCGTGTTCCTTATCGGTGTGCCGGGTAACTACTTTTCCCTTGTTATCAACGGTGAGGATATCGATCCCGGTAAGCCAGTCTGAAGTCACACCATGCAGGCGCGAAAGCAGCCCGTATCCACCGCCGCTGATGTGTCCTCCCGCGCCGACGGAATAACATGTGCCCGCGGGAATCGTAACTCCGTAGCGCTTATATAAATCGAGATAGATATCGCCAAGATGCTCGCCGGGCCCAATCCAGATTGGCTTTCCTTCTCCTGGCCGGCGACGGGGCGCAAGCAGACTTACGTCGAGAATCACTCCATCGGGATTGTTGACGACAAAGTCTTCATAGCAATGCCCGCCGCTACGCACAGTTGGCCGCATGCCTGCATCAACCGTGCGTTGCAATGCTTCCGCCAGATCCTCAACGCTTTCGCATAGCACGATACGGCTCGCATACTCGTCCTGTGAAGCAGGCCAGCGCAGGTTGCGACTTTTCTTCAGCGATTCGTAGCGTGCGTCTTGCTGCGTAACTGTGATTGCCATAGCACTCCCGATTCAGAGCTATCTCATGACTTCAATCGAGTTGTATGCAAGTAAGAGGTCTAGCTCTTGACTGCAGTCCAAGTGGCTTCGCCGTACTCTCCCATATGCACCGTGCCGCTGATCGAGCTGCCGGAGACAACGCCGTGGAAAGCCCAGGGAATTTCATTGCCTGAGACTTGCATGTTGCTCGTCAGCTCCACATGATCTGCATGCATCGTGCCTTTAAGATCGGCTTTGTAGTTTTCGCCGACCTGGGTGCCACTCAGCTTGTCTCCATCCTGGCTTAAGGCGAAATGCTGTTCCCCTGTGCCTCGGCTGTAGTGAATTGAAACTGCCCAATCCCCGGCAATCTGTGCCACTGTGCCTTGTGGAATAACTGGATTTTCATAATGTCCCGGATGCGTGAGTATCTCATAAATCGCGTCGGCAACGATGCGATCCTGGCCTGGAGCCATCATGTAAGGCATGATGGATATCGAACTTTGCATGTGGTCTGGCCGTCGTCCTGAGCCGCCCTCCACAAGAATGCGCGGTGTGCCTTTATCCAGCCGGTCTACCAACTCGGTTCCAGTAATGCCAAGCTTCTCCGCATCCCAATGGATCGCGAGGCGCGGGGAACGATTGGATAGATCTTCCGCTTCAAGATACTGCGTTTTAACGGAGGGTAGAGCCTTCACCTTGCTCTCGATCGTCCCCAGCCATGAACGCCACTCGCGTTGCTCCGCCTCATGATCGCGCTTATACCACTGGCGCACTGCTGCGAGCATACCCATGATCTCTTCTTTGCCAACCTTAAACGCACGGCCCCAGTTGTGATGCGGAGCGGCATTGAACCAGGCCGCTTCGACAAGATCCTTTTGCCCCAGGAGCAAGCCTGCGGCTTGTGGCCCTCGCATGCACTTGCCGCCGGAGTAACCTACCAGCGTGGCGCCATGTGCGAAATGAATGTTGGGTACCAGCGGCTCTTCCGCAGCCGCGTCCACAAAGACGGGAATGCCCTTTGTTTTGGCTATCGAACAAATATTTTGAATGCTGAGTGGGCCTTTTTCTGTAGAAGGACTGGAGAGAATGTAAATCATCGCCGTCTGGTCAGAAATCTTTGCGTGCAGCTCTTCTTCAGAATCAACTTCGACAATTTCCACGCCGCACATGCGCACGCCAAAATCATAGGGATTGCGCGAGTGCTTCGGAATAATTACCTGGGACTTGGCCTTCTTATAGGGTAGCGCCTGTGTACGTTCCGGGTCTGTTCCGGCAACGCAGGCCACAGTCGCCAGCGCAATCGCTGCTTCGCAGCCTGTGGTTACAATTGCCGCTTCAGCACCGGTAAGCTTCGCGATTTCAGCGCCGACGGCAGGCATCAGCTCATCGAGATGGACGAAGTAGTTAGACGCCTCCATCATCGCTTGTTTTACCTGCGGCAGTGAGCTTGAGCCGGTGATGATGGTGAATGTTCCACGCGCATTCAGAATCGGCCGCACGCCAATCCTGGTGAAGAGATTATCGCCGCTAATCCCTTTGCTGGTGGCCGGTCCGTCTGTCGATTGAGCCGCAGCTTCTGTTCCGGAGCCTAAAATTGCGGTCAAAGGAGTAGCTGCCGACAGAGCGGTCAGCATTCCCGATTGCTTCAGAACATCCCGCCGCGAAGGGCGAACACTGCGAAAAAGCGACATGGACCAGCCTCTCAATTTGTCTTGAATGCGATGACACTTGCTTTAAGAGAAAAGGGCCGGTATTGCAATCAAGTTCCGGCCCAGTTGACTTACGCTCGTAAGCGATGCGCGTTTAGATGTACGCGATCAGATCGATTTCCACCAGTGAATCACCGGGGATTCCACCGGCTGCGGCAATCGTCGTCCGCACAGGAGGAATGCTGCCCCAGCGGCCTTTGTAAACGGTGTTCATACGCGGCCAATCCTTGATGTCATTCAGATAGACATTGACCTTGAGCACTTTGTCCATAGACGATCCTGCTGCAGTCAGATTCTTCTCCAACTCATCCAGTACATGCTTGGTGTGCTCTTCAATCGTGCCTTGAAAGTGCGCTCCAACACCGGCCAGAAACAGCAGGTTGCCAAAGGAAACGGCACCACTGAACAAGGGAGTTTCGCCTTCCTTCGGTGGAGGATAGCTCTTCTTCTCCATCTTGGCTGTCTTGGCCGAAGCCGTTTCACTCAGCACCGCTGCTCCACCTACTGCTGCGGCAGCCATGGCTGCATTTTTAAGAAGACCTCGTCTGGACGTCTGTTCCATTTTGCTTGGCTCCTTTAGCTCTGTTGATTCCTGCTGCTGTTGGTGATGTCGAAGAGTACACTCATTCAGGCCGCTGAGACAGATACTCATCTGTCTTACTCCCGGAAACTATCAGGACCAATATCCTGTCTTGATGTCCTGCCTTAATGTCTTACCCATTGAAGGTCCACGCATTCAAGTCCTGCTCATTGAAGTCCTGCGCATTCAATGAACGTGTGCGCGTTGCCGCGCGCCTATATCCGTCCGAATTGCTTCACTGCTTCCACAATCGAATGATACTTTTCGATATACGGATACATTGAGTGCTCGCTCTCGTCCAGATGCTGCGCCAGCACCAGTATTTCCGCAGCTTTATCACGAGGCACCACGACCACGCCATCCTGATCGGCCACGATGATATCGTTTGCGGCGACTTTCACGCCATCGCAAACGACTGGCACGTTGATTCCGCCGAAACGATAATGGCTCACGGAAGTTGAAGGCACAGGCCCGGTCGAGTACACGGGAAATCCAATCCTCTTCAATTGCGGCAGATCGCGTACGCCACCATCGACGACTGCGCCTGCAAACCCGCGTGAAAACATCGCCGTTCCCATCAGTCCACCCATGCCTGCAATGTCCGCGCCATCTTCCACGGTCATCACGTAGACTGCTCCAGGCCCACCGGAATCGATAGCTTTCAACATGCCCGAGAGCGCGTCGGGATCATGGTTTTCATCCTTGATCAGCTTGACTGTCAGCGCGGTGCCGGCAAATTTAGCAGGGAAGATCGACTGCATCCGGTGCGACATATATCGCTTCTCGTGCAGCAGTTGTTCTATGGCATCAGAGACGGAAGCGGCTTCAACATGGCGGTATGCCTCAACCATGCCCGCGGGATCTTTTGCATAGTCATCTGCAGTTTTTGGCGCATCGGCATTCACCAAACGCGTAACTGTGAAGATACTGCCTACGACGATTGCCAGGCATCCAAGTAAACGGCTAAGCCTGGACGAAATTATCCATCGCCTCAAAACGATTACCCCCATCAACTGCGTCCGCTATCTTGCAACAATCATCTGTCGCGGAGTGCCTATAGCTCTAGGACAAAATACCTACGCAGATGTCTCTTCCCGTAAAAAAATTCCTGCACTAACCTAATTCATCTCAATCAAGATGCACAAGCCCACGTTGAAAGGCGTAGATCGTTGCCTGGGTTCGATCTCTCGCGCCAAGTTTGTCCAATACGGCAGACACGTGGATCCGTACCGTTTTTTCTGCGATGTGCAATGCTTCCCCGATCTCCCTGTTCGACTGCCCCTGCGCAATGCACGCCAATACCTCGGACTCGCGGGGTGTCAGGTCAGACTCCGGAATGCGTTCAGCCAGCCGGTCCAGCGCAATTCGCGGCAGAAATCTTAACCCACGATCAACATTGCGAATGGCATTGATCAGATCGTCTCCGCTCGCGTCTTTGGTCAGGTAGGCCATGGCGCCCGAACGCACCGCGCGATAAATATCTTCGCTACCCTGGTAGTTTGAGAGCACCACGACGCGTACATTCGCAAATTCGCCGCGCAGCCGCGTCAGTACCTCAAATCCGCTCACGCGTGGCAGGCGCAAATCGAGCACGACGACATCGGGCCGCAGCGATTTGTACATCGCCAGGCCTTCTTCGCCATCCGATGCTTCACCCACTACGAGGATTTGCGCGTGCCCTGAGAGCACGGAATGCAACGCCATGCGCGCCAGAAAATGGTCTTCGACCAGCAGTACTCGTATCTGCTTCATATTCCAATCCAGGGCACGACGTATCGTCCTTCTGCTTTCATGGTCTGCGGAGTCATGATCTGGAGCGAATGAAAGGTTACATTCACCGAGACATCTGTTCCACCGTTGAGTGAGCTTTGCACACGCAACACGCCGCCTACTTTGCGCGCACGTTCTTCCATTACCGCGATTCCAAAGTGCCCGACCTTGGATGTATCTCCACGAAAACCGCAGCCATCATCGCGAATGAGCAACTGAAGTGCGCTTGCCTCATAACGCAGATGGACTGCGATATGTGTAGGGGATGCATGCTTCATTGCATTCAAAACTGCTTCTTGCCCGATCGACATCAGATGATGCACGTATGCGGGCGCCAGCGGAATCTCTTCGCCTTCCACGCGAAGCGTGATCTGGATGCCGTCTCCCGGATCATGCGCGGAGATGGTTCGCGATAAAGCGTGCGAAAGGATATTCGTCATCTCTTCCGTGTCGCGCAGATCCCAGATAATTCTTCGCGCCTCGGCCTGGCAGTGCGAAACCATGCTGCGGGCAAGCTCGCATGATTGTGCCGCGGGAGTATCGGTAAGCTCGCTCGTGCGAAATAATTTGGATGTTGCCTCAAGCTGCCAGGAGATCGCAGCAAAGCCCGCCATCAATGTGTCGTGGCATTCCCGAGCAATGCGATTGCGTTCCTCCAGAACCACGCCGATCTGTCCTTTGACGAACCGTACACGCTGCCGAAAGGCCTGTATCGCGAGAATGCCCGCGAGAAGAAGCATAGCCAGATAGAAATACCACGTCTGATAAAAGTGGCTGCGCTGCCTCACCTGCACAGTGGTAGTTACCGCCTCCCACGGCTCGCCGCTTCTGCGCGCCTGCAATGCAAAACTATAACTGCCTGAAGGCAGGCGTCGATAGCGAACACTGCGTGAATGTGTCGTGATCCAATCGGCATCATAGCCTTTGAGTCGATAGCGAAACTCAATATGCGACGGATTCGAAAGTTCAATCACATTGAATAGAAATGTTGCATCCGGCTGCGACGGGCTCATCACAATGTGATCGCCCTCCAGGGCATGCGCGGGATTCATATCATCGGTCAGCGTCCAGCCCAGCGTGGGATGAATCGGATGCGTATGCACCAGGTTTTCTGCCACATCCGTTGTGTGCACAAAGCCTTTGGAGGTGACAAACCAGAGGGTGCCATCCGGTGCTCGCGCCGCCGCTGGCAGAGACGTGCCGACGCATTCACTCGAACGCATTCCATCTTCGCGACCAAAGAATATGGGTGCGAGCGAAGACTCGCGTCCATCCGCGACATCATGCAGCGCTGCAACTTTTACGCGAACAATGCCGCGAATCGTGCCCAGCCAGAGATGTCCATCGCCATCTTCAATAGCCGTATTGATCGGGAGCATAGGCACTTCGCTTTTTTCGCCCAAAGACTGCAGGTGATCTTCGCGAAGCAAAGACAGGCCACCTGCTTTGGTGCCGATCCACGTATAGCCAAGGCTGTCTCTGGTAATCGAAAGTACATGCGCATTCGGCAGATTTGTAATCTGCGTTGAGCGGCCATCACGCACACGAAACAGGCCGGTACTGGTTCCGACAAGGACCGATCCGTCCTGATCTTCCAGCATGCTTGTGATCAGCTTTGTATCCAGAAACAAAGATCGCTTAGCCTGTGGTTCTCCATCGGCAAAATACAAAAGCCCGATGTAAGTGCCAATCCATAACCCACCTTTGCGATCCACGAGGATAGAACTGACGGCATTACCAGGCGATTCTGTTCCAAGCAAATAATGGCGGTATGCGTGACCGTCATAGCGATAGAGTCCATCGAACCAGGTGCCAATCCATATCTGCCCATGGCCGTTTTCAGCAATGGTGCGAATCGGCGTCATAGCGGACATGCCGGGCGGCGTAGCATTGAGCGTTCGTCCATCATGAACGCGAAAGAGGCCAGCGCCCCACGTGCCAAGCCAGATATCGCCATGACTATCAGAGAAGACGTTAGCCGCAATAGTCGCCGATAAGCTCTCTGGTTCCGAATACGGCGCGAAGGCGGCCTTTCGCCATCGACTCAGCCCACCCGTCTGCGAGCCGATCCACAGGTTTTGTTCCCGGTCCACAAACATGGAGCAGATCGAGTCATCTGTCAGCCCATCTTTTGAACTCCACGAGTCCACGCTGAAACTCGCGCCATTCGAGCGAATCCGTCGTACTCCGCCATGCCGCGTTCCTACCCATATATTGCCGTTTGCATCGCTGAGAATGACAGTTACCGGGCTTGGAATGCGGGCAGCAACAATCTCCGAATAACCACCGTGAATGCGTGGGTTTAGTTGCACCATTCCATTCATCGTGCCAACCCACAATCGATGCTGCAGATCGCGATAAACGGCTACGGGGCGTCCCATGCCCACAGTGCGTAACGGATACGGCTTCCACGTGTCACCCTCAATTTGAAAGAGTCCGTTGGAGGTGACAAAGAGCATGCCGCCGTAATCGTCTTCCGCAAACGGCGTGGTGATATCGCCGGAAATCATGCCCGCTTTTTCAAAAGCTTTTAGTTCGTTATGCTGGTACCGTTCGATGCCATTTTGCGTGGCGATCCACAGCGCTCCTTTGGCATCCTCGTAGAGATTGCGGATGCGCTCATTCATGTGCCCGGCGCGTTCGCTGATGTCGATGAGAGTTCCGTCAGCGCCATAACGCAATAGGCCGCGACCATCCGTGCCGATCCAAAGCGTGCCGTCCTTGGTTCGCAGAAAAGCATTCACTGCTTCGCCATCGGAGCTGCGTGGAACAGGGAAGCTCTCAAAGCGGCGGCCATCAAATGTCGAAAGCCCCGATGACGTGGCCAGAAGCAGGCGTCCATCCGCCTGCTGGTCAATCATTCGAACGTTGTTTTCAGGAAGCCCATCTTCAACCTGCCAGCTCTGTTTCTGAAACTCCGAGAGCCGCAGGACTGGCGGAGGAGCGGTGGGGGATGCTCCGAAGATGGTTAAAGTGCCGCATATCATTGCGATCAGGGATACGCAAAGAAGCCGGAACCGCGCAAAACCTCTCCTCAACCATCTGAGATCACGCGAACACGGACTTGGAACGGGAGAGGTCATGCTGACTGAGATATTAATTGACGATTACAAACTCGTGTTCAATAAAATAATCCAGTCGCCCTCGCCCGCAGCTCTAGGTTGTTTCCAGCGGCCGCTCCGGATGGACAATCAGCCAGAAAAATGCGCCAATAACCGCAAGCGTCGCTGCTACTCCAAAAGAGCTTGTCCATCCAAATCTTTGCGCAATCCAGGGGGTCAGGGATGCTGTTACAGCGCCCCCGATCTGTCCGCCCATATTCACAATGCTGGAGAAAATTCCCGAGCTACGCCCCGCAATATCCACCGACACTGAGAAGAACGAGCTCTGCGAAAGATACAGCGCCCCAGCGCCGCCCGCGAGGATAACTGCTGCTAGTGCAGGACTGTGCACACGCGACCCCAGTACGAGGAAGCCGGCCGTGCAGAACATTGCTACCCCTGCCGGCAGGCAGCGGCCAATCCGCAGACCGTAAAGGCTCGTCAGTAGATCACTTAGAGCTCCGCCGAGCAGGCAGAAGACAGTCATGGAGATGAAAGGAAGCATGGTGAAAAGAGCGCTCGCCTTTAGATCCAGCCCCCGCACTCGGGCCATATACAGGAAGAACCAGCTAAAGTAGATCCACGCGATATATCCAAAGCTGAAGTAACCGATCATCAGCGCCAGCAAATCACGTCGCCGAAAAATTGCACCCCACGATATATGCGGAGCCTTGTCCTTGCTGGAGTTCGCGGAGGCATCAATCGTCTCGGATGGGGTCGATCGGATGCCCTCTTCGATAACGCGCAGCTCTCCACGCGAAACCCACGGATGTTCCTCTGGAGTATCACGAGCGGTAAACCACCAGACCAGTCCCGCCACAACACCGATTACCGCGCTGAACCAGAACGCGGCTCGCCATCCATGTCCCGTGATCAACCAGGTAAGCAGCGGCGGCGTCAAACCACTCCCTGCGCCTACTCCGGCAAAGATCAAACCGTTTACAAAGCCGCGTTCTCGCAGTGGAATCCATTGAGCCACAAATTGATTGGCCGCCGGATACACAACGGACTCACCAGCCCCAAGAGCAAAGCGAATCGCAATCAGCACAGCCACCGCATGTGGCATGCTTGAAGGCAGCAGCGCGGTTAATTCGGTGGCTACGCCCCACCACAGCACTCCGAACGCCAGCACGCGTCGCGGACCATAACGCGCCGCCAGCCAGCCGGCAGGTATCTGAAAACCCGCATAGCCAATCAAAAACGCCGAAAAGATCCAGCCGAGATGCTGATTTCCAAGGCCATACTCGGCACTTATCTGCAAACCAGCGATTGAGATATTGGTGCGGTCAAGAAAGGCAATGCCGCTTAAAACAAAAAGCAAAATGGCAAGCAGATATCGAACACGCGTGCGACGCTCCACTAACATCCAAGCTCCATTTCCATACTGTTCTCACGCTTGAAGCGTCTTCGTAATTTCTGACCTGCTTGCCACTTCGTTCTAGTGCTGAGTTCCGGCGTCGATAGTCTTCGCAGGTCTTGGCCGCTCAGAGAAAGCGGTCCATTTCCTTGCCAAACGATCATCGCTGGTAGAGGGCACATTCCACAAGTCCGCGGAGATGCCGTTCAGGTCATAAACTACTTTTCCCGCACGTACCGTCAATTGGCAGATCAACTTTTCTTTTCCGAGCAGCTTCCTGTCGAACATGTCCACAAATCCAAAGTTGCCGTGCTCGACGCTCAGTACAGCAATGTCAGCAGGAGCGCCAACCGACAGATTGCCCAGCTCTTCCTGCTTGATCTCGCGTGCCGGATTCCAGGTCATCTCCGTGAGCACTTGCGGAACAGTCTGCCCCATGGCCAGCATCTTATCGGCAACGTTAAGCATGTCCTTCATTCCCGCATTCATGCTGTCGATGTGCAGATCTGTCGAGATGGAGTCGGGCGCGAAACCGCCTTTGTATATAGGCAGCGCAACACTCCACGCAAACGAGCCGCCACCGTGGCCCACGTCAAAATAAATACCACGCTGCCTGCCGATTAGCAGTGCTTTGCTGGCCTTCTTCGTCACAGGATCCTGTTCTCCGCGTAATCCGGAGTAGCAGTGAGTGTATATATCTCCTGGCCGCAAAACCCGCGATAGTAACTCATACAACGGCCGCTCAGGCCGATTGGAACCGTAGTCAATCATCACCGGAATGTTGGCAATCGTCCCAGCCTTCACAGCTTGCTCATAGGGCTTCCACTCGCCACCGGTAAAGTGAGCACTCTTGATTCCAACTACAACACCCGGATACTGCAACGCCACCTTCGCGGTCGCTTCCCCATCCATGTCGTCGAGGTTGTCTTCATACTTAGGACCACGCATGCCTGCGCCGACGATGTTGAGCTCCGCCAGTACGCGGGTCTTCGAACGATCGATCACTCTGTCTTTAAAATCAGGAAAGCTTCGCCACCCGGAACTGCCCGCATCCACCACGGTTGTCACACCGGAGCGAAGGGTAAATCCATCAGGATAGACGCTGTTGTCACCTGCGTAAGAACCGCGTTCGCCCGTACCGGCATAGGCATGCACGTGAATGTCGATAAGTCCGGGCGTCACGTAATAGCCTGCGACATTCACCGTTTTGATCGCATCTTTTTCGCTCAAATGCGGTGCAACGTTAGCGACCCTTCCATCCTTCACCGCCACGTCTTCAACAGTATCGACATGATTCTTAGGATCAAAGACGTGTCCGCCTTTCAAGATCAAATCGTACTGCTGTGCTTGAGCCACACCCGCAACGAAAACCACACTCCCGACAATGGTCGCTGTCAGCAACCGCATTTGACTCAACCGCATTGATATTCTCCAGTGTTGATTAATGAATTATTCTCATGCATCTCAACGCTAAGACGCATCGGAAGTAGAGAAAGCCGCGTCCCGATCATGGCTTTACTACTTGGATCTCAAAGTAAATGCAGCCGTACGAGATGAATATTCGTAACGGCTGCGAGTATAACAATTCATCCGGTTAGGCTAACTAGAAAATCAATTTTCCAGCCAATTGAATAGCACGAGAGCTGGATTGTGTTCCAGTCACAGTACCAAAACCCTGGTAGGTTCCAGGATTGTTGGGGTCAAATCCCTGTTCAATTTCTGAGTTGGGATTGGATGCGCTGGGATGGTTGAACAGGTTCGCTGCCTCAGCCCGGAATTGGAACTTCATCCGCTCCCAGATTGGAAAGCTCTTGAACAATGAGAAGTTGACGTTGCTCATGCCAGGCCCATGCAGCGGATTTCTTTCCGAATTTCCAAAGGTGTACGGAGCCGGAATCGAAAAGGCCGTTGCATCGATGCACGACGTCAGGTTCCCTGAAATATAGTGGCTCAGACCGCAGCTTGCGCGAGCGGCATGAACATAGTTAGGTCGCTGAGTATTTCCATTGGGGAGGCTGATGTTGGCTTGATCGAAGCCCAGGTTAACGTTGAAAGGCTCACCTGTCTGCAGGGTCACGATGGTGTTCGCTTGCCATCCGCCCAGAGCTGCGCGCTCGATCGCATTGCCCTTAGGAAGGGTGGGCAGGGCATACGTCGCAATGCCGACGAGGCGGCTACGGATATCCCAGTTGGAATCGCCGTAGTCCAGGCCGATGTTGTATTGATCCATCGTCGTTCCGCCATTGTTTGAGTTGTCGGAAATATCCAGATCGTGGCTCCATGTATAGCTCAACATGCCTGAGAGTCCATGCTTGGCCCGTTGACGAAGGATCGCAGTAAATCCGTTGTAGTGCGAATACTCATCATTCTGGATTTTGCGAATACGCCCAAAGAGCTGGTTAGGGCGACGAGAGTTGATATCGCCAGGCCCCGGCGTTGGAGTGTTGTCGTAGAAGTCACGATCGAGATGCAATCCATGAGATCCGAGATATTGCAATTCCATGCCCGCGCCTTGCCACAGTTCGCGGCCAACGGTTAGGTTCCATTGATAAAGGGTTTGCGTGGGCAGGTATGGTCCCATCGTTACAGCGTTGACGTAGGATCCGGGGACGCCTGCAACAGGCGATTCGCTGGCCGCACCGGGTGTTGGATTTGTAAGTGAAAGCAGGTTACCCGCAATGGTGTTGTAACCCACGGTAGCTGACAGCGGATAGTTTTGTGTTGTCAGCGTGTAGGTGTTCAGTTGGTTTGCGTTGTAGTACATGCCAAATCCACCACGGATAACCGTGCCAGGCTCCACTCGATAGGCAAAACCAATACGTGGCGCCCAGTCGTTGTGGTTCGGTCCGTTGAATTTGAACCCTTTGGCCGGGACGAAACCTGCCGCGGTTGTAGCTGTGCCTGAGGGAATCAGCGCAGTTTCGGATGCATTCAAAATACGCGCGTAACCATTCAAGCTGTAAGGCACTGTAGGCAACTCATATCGAACGCCATAATTCACCGTCAGTTTTTCGAATGGGCGCCAGTTATCCAACACAAAAAATCCATCGCGCCATTCCCCGACAGATCCCTTCGTTGGGAAAATAGGAGTCGTCGAGTTCTGTGCGTAACCAAGCACGAAATCGGCGGCGCCATAGCCGGTACTTGTCGAGCCCTGTGTGCCAGTTACGCCAGGCTGGAAGTTGAATACGCCGCGTGCATCGTTCGCTGCTTCACGTCCGATCGTTAACTTGCGCAACTCCACGCCGGCCATCAGGTTGTGCTTACCGAAGGTATAGCTCAGCTCGTCATAGCCATCGAGTGTGCGGTCATCCTGATACCAGTTGGCACTGGAATTTCCCAGCCCGTTATAGCTGTCGATGTTGAACGTAGGAATACCAGGGTTGTTGTATTTGGTGTCGGAATCAAAGCCAGGAATACCGAGCTTGGTTCCAGCGTCAGGAAGATTGTTCACTGCGAAAAAATCGAGGCTGTTGGAGATCACCGTATTGAGACCAATACGAAAATCGTTGATCAGGTTCGGAGTAATGAGATGCGTATAACCAATAGCAGTGTTGCGCGTGTTGGTAGGGCCATAGGATGCACTTGACGGAAAGATCGACCCACCAACGACATTCAGATTCTGCCAGTGATAGCGCACGAAGAGCCGGACATGTTCCCCGATGTTTTCATCAACGCGATCCAACGTTTGCGAGATCGTCAGATTGTTGGGGAAGTATTCGAGAATGTTATTTTGTGTGCCATTCTGCGTAGCTCCAGCGAGATTTGGCGTTGGAGACAACATATAGCCTTCAAGCTTCTGGGCGATTAGTCCAGCCGGGGTATTCAGTTCTGCTGCCGGAATTACATTATTGGGATAGTAAGCGCCAGTCGTTGGATCAAACAGGCATATCTGCACACCGTTGTTGGGTACGCATTTTCCCGTTGTCGTGTTGTAGCCGCCCAATGCGGAGAAGTCACCAGCTCGTTCGGCGGAGGTCAATGTAGAAGAGATGCCAGAGGACTGTTGAACCTGGTTGATCTTTTCGTATGAGCCAAAGAAGAATGTTCTGTCACGACCGCGATACACCTTCGGAATGAAAACAGGCCCGCCAACATCAAAACCATATTGGTTGTAGTGCTGTATCTGTTTGGGGCTGTCCACCGGATCGGTGAATTGGTGCGCATTTAACGAAGTATTTTGCACGTAATCATAAACTGCACCATGAATATCATTCGTTCCCGATTTACTGACCATGTTGATGTGCAGTCCAAGATACGAACCATACTGCGCTGGATAATTGCCGCTCTGCATCTGTACTTCCGAGATCATGTCCGAGCTGGGACGAGCAGGCGCGAGGCTGATCAGGTTGTTCATGATCGATACGCCATCGAGGCTCAGGCTGTTCTGAATTTCGCGTTGGCCGGCGCCGATAAAATCTTCGCCAGGAGGCACGCCAGAGTAGCTGCTCGATGGGCCAATCATCACGTTTGAGGCTGTCGCTGCGACCTCCAACGCGTTGTGGCCGATCAGGGGAAGGTCTTCGACCGCTTTAGTGTCAAAGGTTTCGCCAAGCGTCGCATCATCGGTCGAGATCGGAGGGGAACTCGCGGAGACAACGATCGATGTGCTCGTGGAGCCGACTTGCAATTTGAAGTCAGTACGCACCGCCTGATCGATGGGCACAATCTTGCCCGTCTGCGTTAGGGAAGCAAACCCCGATTCCTCAACGGTGATGTCGTAGGTTCCAGGAGCGATAAAGGTGATTGCATAGTAGCCTTGCCCGTTGGTTGATCCGGGATAAACAACCTTGGTGTCATGGTTAATCGCAGTGACCTTTGCGCCAGTAACCGGCGCGCCGGATGCATCCACGACATTGCCTACCAAGGATGTATTGTTGGCAACCTGGGCCGACAGATTCGGACTCAGGATCGCTGTTCCTAACAACATCAAGAACGACAAACACAGAAGAGAAATACGCTTCATATACTTGGTGCCTCCTCAAATTTTGAAATTGAACAAGTGTTTGAAACGATTGAGACTGAGAGTCTCTTTAGGTCCATTGCGTCCGCACGATTGCCACAACGCGGAAGATGGTTTTTGGAAAACGTTCCAGCCACGGGAAGTTGGAACTTGACGATGATTGAATATCGAGTAGCGATTGCTGTCATGAGGCAGCTAACCAGTCTTTCTACAGGTCAAATGTCCTAGAGGTTCGCCGCGAAACCCAAACCAGGACAGCACAAATCGCGGCTACTGACAGTTTTCTATTGAGGGGTATTTCGCGGAAGCCAGCCGATAATCTAGTTATAGAAAAGCATGTAAGTTACAGAGCAAAGCACTAACCATTGCTATAACTCAGTTATAGGTCGCGGGAGTCGAATCTGCGCATCCTGGAGAAATAACCGCATACGCAGCGCTTCCGCTCTTTGCGTTGCAACCAGGCGCCAATGCCTGCGAATATGATCTCCATTTTCAAGCTCAGCCAGCGCCAGCTCGTCACTCATTGCATCACGTTCCAGCCGCGCAATGCGCGCCTCAAGCGTCTGCCTGAAGCGTGGGCTGATCTCATATGATTTGCTGATTTTACTGCCGGTTGTCATCTTCAACCCTCGCGATCGAAGCACCGAAACTGCCTTGGAAGGCAGTTCGAGTACTCTCTCGATCTATGCCGATCTTAGGGCGTAAAAGGTTGCCGCGCCAGATTACGCACTCGCGAAACTGTCGATTGCAGCGGTAAGTATTACTGTCGCAAGATGAGACATCTATTCAGAGAAGTTATGTACTTCCGTGTTTCAGAAAGGACTTACTCCGGCGCCAGTGCGTAATATCCTTTGCGCACCTGGATTTTGAGATTGTCTCCCTTGCACGCCACGGCGATCTTGCGATAACTGCCGTCCACTTTCTCATTGGTCGGAGTGTAAGAGGCCACATATTGCGTGCGGAGTTCATCCTCGATCTGCTGGAAGGCGGTCTCGAGTTTTTTACCGTTGTTACCCACGTCAATCATTCGGCCGCCAGTCTCTTCGGCCATCTTCTTCATGGCTGAGTCGCCGTTAAAGCCAAAGCCACCATAAAATCCGCGGTCCGCGATCATGATCACATACACAATCACATTTGCTTTTTGCGCGGCCTCGATCGCTCCAGCGAGCTTTACTTTGCTGCCCTGATCCTCACCGTCGGTCAGAATGATAATCGCCTTGCGCCCCGTCTCACGGCTCAGCTTCTCGTTGGATGAGAGATACACCGCGTCATATAGAAGCGTGCCTTTCGGAGCGCCCTGCGTCGGCACCGGCCCCTGTCCAATTCCAGGAATTCCTGCCGATCCATTGCCGCCTGCGGTATTGATTTCGGCCTTGTCCATGGCGCGTTCCAGCAGGTGAGGACTGTTGGTGTAGTCCTGCAGCAGGTCCACATCCACATCGAAGCCGATCAGAAACGCTTCGTCCTTGCTCTTCAGCACGCGAGAAAGAAACTGGCTGCCGGAATCCTTCTCCAGCGGCAACACATGCTGCTGGCTTCCGCTGGTATCCAGCAGAATGCCCAGGGTCAACGGCTGGTTCACCTCCGCTTGAAAATTCTTGAGCTTCTGCGGCGTCTTGTCTTCCTCGACCGTGCAGTCGTCTTTGGACAGATGAGGAATGAGCGCCCCATTCTTGTCCTTCACCGTGAAATAGAGGCTGACCAGGTTCACGTTTGCTTTGAGGGTCGCGACAGGCTGGTTCTCGTCCTCTTTGGGAGCGGGTGCGTTGCTCACCGGGGCTTCGTCCGGGGACGGCGCAAGTTGAGCGAGCCCAGAGGTCGCTGAGCCCCCCAGAAGACACATCAGCGCAACTGCACCAAGCCAATTTCGCCGCATATTCAATAGACGCATTTTCAGCCCTCGAGGGAAGCATACCTGACGGATTTGAGACCAGTAGGGCCTTGGCGCGTCTGATAATCTGACGGATGCAGCAGGTATAAGTCAGAAAGAGAGGTCAGGCGTCAGGCCCACCTTTCTGTGCATCCAATAAATTGCACGTTCGAACGACGCAGCTTGCTGCGAAAAAAAAGGAAACTCTGTGAATCGTCGCTGGACTGTACTTCCTTCCGTAAGAGTCACTTGCGCACTGGCGCTGGCCCTCGGACTATCGCAACTTGCCACCCTCCACGCCCAGCAGTCGACCCACCCAGATGTGCCTGATGCACCCACTCCGCAGGCCCCCGCACCCATGTCTGACGTCAAGGGAGTCACGCCGGGTCTAGGCACTCAATCGGAGCCGCAGCCGGCACCCGCCTCCAATCCTACGAGTTCATCCGCTGGAACCTCCGAGCCGCAGTCCGCACCGCCTGCCCCGTCCGCTCAGGCGCCTGTCCCGAATACACCGGATGACGGACCAGCTCCCGACTTGCCGGCTGCTGGCAAGGGTAGAGATGAGGTCGGGATACTTTTCCGCACCTACACCAACTTCGTTGAAGTTCCCGTGACCGTCAAGGATTCCAAAGGTCAGCTCGTCGCGGGCTTGGATTACCGGGATTTCCGCGTTTTCGAAAATAATGTCCAGCAACACATCAGTCTTTTCACGGTTGATCCTGCCGCGCTCTCAGTCACGTATGTGATCGACCAGAGCGTAACCGCCGACGTGATGAGCAAAGTAAACAATTCCCTGGGAGCTATCCAGGGTGCGCTTACGCCTTATGATGACGTATCCGTTTTCACCTATAGCAATGGAGCTAAAGAAGTTACCGGCTTTACCGGCGCGCAGAGCCATCTTCTGACCGCCGTTCTGGCAATAACCCGGGCAACCGGACGCGAGGAAAGCATTCCCGTCAACTCCGGCCCGTTGGCTGGCTGCCCAATTACCAGCAATGGCGCATGCGTCGATCCCAACATTCAGCAGGGCCGCAGCGCTGGTGGCGCGGATTATATGAGCATTCCGAAAGAGATTCACACGCTGAACGACGCGATTCTGCGCGCTGCCGTGGCTCTTTCAACGCGCCCCAAGGGCCGTCGCCGCATCATTTACGTCGTCTCAGACGGTAAGGAATATGGCAGCAAGGCGTCCACCAAGGAAGTAATCAAGTATCTGCAAACCAACAAGATAGCCGTGTATGCAACAGTTGTCGGCGATTCCGCGCGTTGGGGTGAGGGCTACCTGAGCCGCTTCCATATCCCTTTCCAGATGAGGGATAACGTGCTGCCTCAATACACCCAGGCTACCGGTGGCTCGCTCTATGCGGAAAAGAGCACGAACGACATGGAAAAGAGCTACGCGCGTCTGGCCGAAGAGGCTCGCACGCAGTACACGCTGGGTTATATCAGCCACCAGCCAGCTATCGATGGCAAGTACCGTACCATCGACGTTCGCGTCAATCGGCCCAATGTCGATGTGACCGCCAAGCCTGGTTATTACCCCACGGCCCAGGACGCTCGCTAGGCGTGCCCGGCTTCATCACGGGTGGGGGCTCCGCCGCCTCAGTCAGTTTAGGGCTGGCGGCAGCCACCACCTGGGGCGGCTCTGACTTTGCTGGTGGCTACGGATCGCGCCGCAGTTCTCCGCTGCTTATCGTAGCCTCCGGCCATTCCATTACGCTGCTTGTCCTGCTGGTCGTTTGCGGCATGGGCCACCTGCCCTTTCCTCATACCACTCAATTCCTGCTGGGAGCCATCGGCGGGCTCGAAGGCTCACTGGCCCTCGCCGTCTTCTACCGCGCGCTTGCGATGGGTGCCATGGGCCTCACAGCGGCTCTCACCGGCCTGCTCACAGCGCTTGTCCCGGTAATCTTCGCACTCTGGAGCGAAGGCCTCCCACGCCCCATCGCCATCGGAGGCCTGTTCCTCGGCTGCGTCGCCATCTGGCTGATTGCCCATTCTCCAGGTCATGGCACGCCACCCCTGGCACTGATCTTCGGAGCAATCTCCGGCACCGGATTTGGGCTTCAGCTCATTTTGCTCAAGCTGGCGTCGACTGACGGTGTCATCTGGGCGCTTACCTCGGCCCGCATCGGCGGAGTTCTAGGGATTCTCGTCGTTCTACTCTTCGTACTGCCTCGCGAAATTAAGGCTGGCTCCGCACAATGGTCGGGTTTCTGGTGGATGGGCATCATCGCCGGAGGATTGGACACCATCGGCAACGCGGGCTACACGCTGGCCGCGCACAACGGTCGGCTCGATGTAGCCGCCATGGTTTCGTCCCTCTATCCAGGATTCACCATCCTCCTGGCCGCCTTCATCCTCCGCGAACGACCCACCGGCCGCCAGACTCTGGGGATGGTCGTAGCGCTGGTATCGGTCGTCCTGCTGAGTCTTTAATTCAAAGAAAAAAAAGAAACAAAAAGAGGTACAGCGTTAGCCGTACCTCTTTTGGCGTTAGAGAGAGACTCCTCAATCAGAAAAACTGAGGCGAATCACTGGCGGGTATCCCGCCCAAAATTGTCTTGCGGCAGTCCGGGAACTACTTCAGGGGACTACTTTTGTTCGATCGGAGCCGAAACAGGCTGTACCGGAGCGCTGTTCTGAGCCTGAACCGGCGGAGTCACCACGTGGTTCTGAGCCGTGTCATTCCCACCAGCATTTTTAATGCCGTCCTTGAAGCCCTTGAGCCCCTCGCCAAGACCCTTGCCGAGTTCCGGCAGGCGCTTTGCGCCGAACAAAAGAAACACGATTACGCCAATAACCAGCAGGTGTGTCGGTTGAAAAAGCTCGCCCATGATATTTCCTCCGCGGAGAGAAACTCCGCCTCTCGTCTCAGAGAGTCTTGCAAAAAGTATTGTCGCACATGCATGAAACGGCTGACCACCGTTCAAGCCCTGTGGACTTTCATAAACCCAATATATTCAACAAACGCTTCAGCGGGGCGAATGGATTGCCCAACACATCAAATTTTGACTCCTAATTCACCTGCGCAGGCTTGCCCAGCCGCTCCGTCACCATATCGAAGAATGCAGCAATACTCTCCGTATCGCCCATGGTCAGCCGCCGGTAGACCTTCATCAGCGGAAACAACCGCGAACCACGGACCTCCACCGCAGGTACGGCTGCCATGCCACCCGGATACTGGGTCATCTCCCAGCCTCCCGCGTAGCGCCGCCTCAGCACCTCGCCCAGGTAACCACCCCATAGACGTACTTCGTAGTCATAGTCGAGCTCGGAGCCTGCTTTTTCTGCCATCTCAGACAGTACCGCCTCAAACGCCACCATCGAGTCGGAGTTGTAATCGAGCCTCTGGTGATATTCTTCGCGAGCAATTGCAACCGCTGCATCGGCATACGCCGCCATCATCGCATCCAGATCCGGATACGTCGCTTGATCCAACCGTTTACGTCTGTCATTTGCCACCTGATTAGCTTAGTCCTTTCGCGGAGAATTCCCAACCACTGGCGCAAAGCGCTCAATCGCGTAAAAATAAATTACCGAGGTTTGTAGCCAATGAAGTTCCTGAAACTCTTTACCGTTATCCTGTCGCTGGCATTGTTCACCGTGCCGTCTTTTTCTGCCGAGAAGGAAATTTACCCCGCTCCCGAGCAGGCCAAAATCGATCTGGCTGCAGCTCTTAAAACCGCCAGAACCACGCACAAGCGCATCCTTCTCGACTTTGGTGGCAACTGGTGCGGAGATTGCCATGTCCTGGATATCTACTTCCACGACCCCTCCAATCTACCGATTCTGGAAAGCAATTACCTCTTGGTGCACGTAAACATCGGCCGCATGGACCAGAATGTCGCTATAGCCGATCGGTACCAGATTCCGCTCGCAAAGGGCGTCCCCGCATTGGCCGTCCTGGATGATCACGGCAAACTTCTATACAGCCAGAAAACCGGCGAGTTTGAAGCGATGCGCCGAATGCAGTCCAGCTCCGTAACCGACTTCCTGGTCCATTGGAAGCCCACCAAGCCCGGTTGCAGCGCAGTTCAAATCAACTGCTGATCCTATGCTGACCGGCAGCAATTGAATTGACTCGTCTATAACCGGCTCGCTTGTTTTAATTGACAAGAAACTCCGGGATTGTCTATTCTCCTCCCTAAGATGATTAGGGAAAAAGAAAATGATCCCGGCCAGCTCATCCAGGGCACCCTGGAGATGCTGATCCTCAAGGCTCTCGCCCGAGGGCCCGCGCACGGCTATGCCATTGCTGAGTGGATTCACCTCACCTCACATCAGGTACTCAAAGTCGAAGAGGGTGCGCTCTACCCGGCACTCCATCGATTGCAGTTGCGTGGCATTTTATCCGCAACCTGGGGAGCGTCCACGAACAACCGTCGTGCCAAGTTCTATCAGTTGACAGCTCTCGGCCAGAAGCGGCTCAATGCAGAATCGCAGCGCTGGGCGCGGCTTTCCGCCGCAGTCGCTTTTGTTATGCAAGCTTCTTAAGCAAGCATCGTCAGGAGAAACCCATGCCAGAAGGACTCCACAATTTCCTGCTCCGGCTTACCTCTCTCTTCCGCAAGTATCGGCTCGATCGTGAGATGGCAGAGGAGTTGGAGTTTCATCAAGCAATGCTGCGCGACAAAATGCTCAGCCAGGGCATATCACCGTCTGAAGCAGATGCAACCATGCGCCAGACCTTCGGCAATCCAGGCCGCTGGCATGAGCGGCTGCGTGAACTCTGGCAGTTCCGCACACTCGAAAATTTTCTCCGCGATGTGAGTTTCTCCGCGCGCCTGCTGCGAAAATCTCTCGGATTCACCATCATCGCCGTCCTTACTCTGGCGTTGGGCGTAGGTGCGAACACCACAATATTTTCGCTCATCAACGGTCTGTTGCTGCGTCCTCTTCCTGTCCCTCATAGCGAACAAATGATGGTTCTCTCCACCCATCAGCGCGACGATAAATCCCGCGCTAAATACAGCTTCAACGCTCCATATCTGCGCAGTCTTGAGCTTCGGCAGCGGAGCGGCCAGTTGCCATTCACAGATGTATTCGGCTATTTCGGAACGCTTTTCCAGGTCAAAGGCAACTCTGGAAATGAAGTAGTGCGCAGCGTTATGGTCAGTGGGCAGTACTTCAATGCGATGCAGGTTCCGCCTTTAATGGGCAGGTACCTCACGCCACAGGATGATACCGCTGGCGGCAATCCCGCGGGCTTGGCAGTCGTCATCAGCGAGCGCTTCTGGCAGAGATGGTTCAATCGCGCGCCCGATGCCGTCGGGCGCAAGCTACTCATCTCCAATCAGGTATTCACTGTTGTCGGGGTTATGCCTAAGCGGTTTACGGGAGCAGACCCAACGCAGAGCCCGGACCTGTTCACGCCCCTGGCCGCTGAGCCGATCCTCGATGCGCCTTACAGCATGATTGATAGCGCCTATCACGCGTGGTGGCTAAACATCATGGCTCGCGCAAAGCCGGGCACATCGATCGAGCAGGCCAATGCTGCCGTTGCGGCGCTTTCCAGCTCCATCATTCATGACTCGGGCGATGCTGATTTCGTAACAAATGCAATCAAGGATCAAGTGCGCTTTTCCGCCGAGTCCGGTTCTCGCGGATTTAGCTACTTTCGTTCGATGTTTCAAAAGCCGCTGGAGATAGTGTTCGTCATGTGCGGCGGCATTCTGCTGCTGGCCTGCATTAACCTCACCAGCCTGCTGATGGCGCGCAGCGCGGCACGTGAGCGTGAACTCGCCACCCGGCTTGCCATGGGAGCTACGCGTCGCAGGCTTGTTCAGCAGTTGCTCATCGAGAGCCTGATGATCGCAATGATCGGTACGGGAGTTGGACTTGCCGCAGCTCCATTTCTCAGCCGCATGCTTGCCGCCATGTTGCTCAGTGGAGCAGGCCAGCGCGCTCAACTTGATACTTCACTTGACGTGAGAGTACTGTTCTTCGCGGCGATCATTGCTGTCACCACGGCTGTTCTGATCGGGCTCGTTCCCGCACTCCGCTCTACTTCAGGCAGCCTCAGCGATCACATCAAAGATGGCCAGTACGCCCGCCAATCGCACCAGCGAAGAGCCATCCTGCCTCGCATCCTCATGGCTTCGGAAGTATGCCTTGCCCTGATCCTTGTGGCAGGCGCAGGTCTGCTCGCCACCAGTGTGATTCGACTCTATAAAGTCGGTACAGGATTCGATCCGCATGGCGTCGTCAACATCGCTCTTAGTATGGACAAGCAGCCACTCGATGGAGAAGCGCTCACGCGGCTTTACCAGCAGATCGCCGAGGGACTCAGCCGTCAGCCTGGTGTCAAAAGCGTTGGCTTCGTCGACATTCTCCCCTTGAGCGGAGCAAGTGAAACGGATGACTATCCTGACATTGCAGGAACAGAACACATTGTTTTTGGGAGTCGCATTGGCGCGGATTACTTCCATGCGATGCGCATTCCTATCCTCGCCGGGCGAGACTTCACCTGGAGCGACACGATTGCTTCCGGTTCAAAAATAATTCTGAATGAATCCGCTGCCCGCGCTCTCTTTCCTGATCGATCCTATCGCTCTGTGCCGGGCGAAAACATGCCAGGCAGTCAAAAGAAACCTGTCGAAATCATCGGTATCGTCGGCGATACCAAGTACAACGATCTACGCTCACCTGCCCCGGCCTCTGCATATTCGCCGATGACACAGAGCCCCATACATAAAGGCTCCTATACTGCCGTCATCCGTATCGAGGGCCCTGCTGCTCCGTTCGCCGCGGCCACTCGCGACCTGACTATGCGGCTTGCTCCGGATATACCTGTCCCCGTGATGACGACCATGTCCAGCGTCGTCGATGACTCCATCACCGCCGAGCGGATGATGGCTATCCTCGCGGTCTATTTCGCCGCCTGCGCGTTGCTGGTGACCGGCATCGGCCTTTATGGAACACTCTCTTACGCCACGGCAAGGCGCACCTCGGAGATCGGCATCCGCATGGCTCTGGGAGCAAAGCGCGTGCAGGTGGTGACGCTTGTATTTCGCGAAAACGCAGCAGTCGCGCTGGTCGGATCCGTCGCGGGCCTGGCTGCAGCTTTCTTCGCCTCTCGCGTACTGGCGAGCTTCCTCTATGGAACATCCGCCCGCGATCCCTGGGTGCTCGGTGGATCTGTATTAGCCCTGGTCGCTATTGCCTGCGTCGCTTCGTTGCTGCCGGCACTGCGCGCCGCTCGCATCGATCCCATGGCCGCCATTCGCTGCGAATGATGGCCAGCTTGATTTAAACCACAATAATCGAATGCCCACAGCCGATGACGTGGTTCATAAGGCGAGTCCGGTATGGCAACGGAGCAGTTTCCGCGAGGTGCAGATTCAGTCCTGCCAGTTTCGCTATGGAGTCGATTGCCCGTCGCTCGTGCAGGAGACTTGACTGATACGGAATTTCGCCGATGACGATCAGCGTTCCGCCTTGAGAGATATTGGTTCGTAAATAGTCTCTGGATTCTTTAGATGCCCCATAGAAGTCCGCGCCTGTAACACCGTTATACGATAGCCGGTGCAATGAGGCCGTGATCTCTCCGGGCGCTGGCGCATCGGCACCATGAAATAGCTTTTCGGTCACCTTCACGAGCCTGTGTGAAGACCACGCAGAGATCTGGCCCACAATGGTGATGGCAACATCCCAATCGCTGCTCAATCTGCGTCCCGGCTTTATCTTGTGGTTAGTGTCGGGAATGGACGCAGTGGAGAAGTCACGCTGCTTTCCCTTCTGCTCCAACTCGATGGAATAACTATGTGGATCAAGCAGTGAAAAGCTCTCCGGATCAGGCCACCGTTCGCATGTGGGAGCATCGAGTTCGGCATCCGTAAACAACACACCCGGCAAAAACACAGCGCCAATGGGGTGATCGTTACGCGGAGAAAATATCTCCACCCCGGTGATATTGCCGCCGCTGGTTGCAGGAACAAACAATAGCGGTCCCGCAAAAACAATATCCATTTGCGCTTTGGTTGCGGATACCTTGCTCTTCTTTGATTTATGGATGACTTTGGTTGAGGCTGGCACGCAAAGATCCTTTCAACTGCGGCGTTTCATAACCAGTGGCATAATAGGCGCCCCAGTAATAAGGATTGTTGTATTGGGGCTGAGAAGAGATGGCCTTTCTAGCTGAAGTCAAAGCCATAGCCACACTGCTCCCCTCTGTAATCTTTTGATAAAACATTGTCATTAAGGGAACTGCCGCTCCCGAATCGATCTGCCAGCGTGTCGCCACTATCTCAGGGACGCCAAGCGTACCCAGCGTCTCCACCACATCCTGCAGCGGAAGATTCGAGGATCTCTCCTGTCCCCCCGTAGCGCAGGCCGAGAGGACAGCCAGGCGGCAGGCGCGCGGTGGATATTGGCGTAGGAGCGCTGCATCGAGCCATGGCTTTGCTTCCTGGGATGAAGCGGCCAACAGCAACTCCGTTCCACTCGGCGATTGCACCGCATGACCCGCAAAATGCAGGATGGTTGCCGAGTTCAATTGGCTTGCCACCTGTGCGCGTGTCGCATCCCTGCCCAATAGAACCTGAGAAGAGTTAAGAAAGCGAGTAACAGCTCGTGCTTCCTCAAGAGCCTCGGGCAGAGGTGCCTCACCCTCTGCGGAGACAGAGGCTCCAATAATCAATGGCCGCGCGGTGATTTCAGCGTGGCTTCCTTTAGCTGCCCGGGCATTGTCGTGGTCGTCTGCATAAGAAGAATCAGCAAGAACCGAACGCGACTCGGCCAAAGGATAGGCAAGCCCCAGCGTCCCCGCCGGTGTTGGAAGAACGGTCCAGGAGAGATTTGCCAGCTCGGGATCGGGCTCTACAAGCAGGGTTGCGTCCGCGCTCATTTTCGCGGGCAGGGATGGTAGCAATCCCCCTGCAAGCCGGATACCAAGCGTGTTCGCGGTACTCAAAGTCGTATGCGGAGAACTAATCGCACGCTCCAGAATCTGTGCTGCATCCAGGACATCCCGCCGCCGCAGAGGCTTCTCGTCCCAGGTGATTTTGTCTCGGTCCATGCGATAGATCAGCACCCGGTCCAGTAGCAGAATCTGCCCGGTCAAAATGCTGTCACCGAGCTGGCGTTGTGCGGCGAGCACCCGGGATTCTTCGCAGTCCAATGCTCCGGCCGAGCACTGTGTAATGGGCAGCCTTCGGGATCGTAGGCGAAAGCGCTCCCAGAGCGCCAGGATACTTATCGGCGTGCGCCCCTGCGCCAGCCAGGTTGCAGCCAGCTCCGCATACAGATCATGATCCATCTGGGCGTGTTCGGCGTCTGTTGCCAGGTCTCCTCTGCGCACGCGCTTGCCTTCGCTGCTGCGGATATCGGTTTCGATAGTGCTGTTGGCCTGCTCAAAATGCCCCAGCGCAAGATCCAGTTGCCCACGCGCGCCGGCGTACAGCCGTGCAGCCCAGGAATCAGTTTGAACTGAGCGATGCTGAGCAGCTTGATCCAGCAGTCGCCCTGCAGGCAATAAGTCTCCACGCTCCAGCTCAGCGCAGGCCAGCAGGATTTGCGATTGGCTTAAATCAACACGTTCTATCTTGCCGTCGACGAGCTGGGTGCTTTCCTGATCGGCCAGTTTGAGTTGCCTCCTGGCATCTCCGATGGCTCCGATTCGCATGTCGGCGTTCGCCAGCTCCATATGCAGCAGTGACAGATAATGTCTATTTCCCAAAATCTCGGCTAACTCTTCCGTTTCACGTGTAAAAAGCTCTGACGAATACGCGTGTGGTGAATCTCTTTCTGTATAAAAGAGGGCCACAAAAGTCTGTAGAACTCGCATCGGGGGAGCGTCTTTTGCATAGAGTTTGCGCAGTGCCTCCAGGGTCATGCGTTCACCAGTCTCACTGTCTCCTGTGAGGAGAGAATCAGATGTTGAAACCTCTGTTCGCGCCAGCATAAGCGCGTAGTTACTCCTCCTGGATAGATCTATTGCTTTTAACGCTAAAATGCGTCCATCTGCTCGTGTCTCAGGAGTGTCATCGCAAATGTGCTCCGTGATTTCCTCCTGAGCTTCAATCCACGGATATCGGCTTCTTCGCTGCAACTCTGCAGGCTGTTTGAGAGCCCGATTCGCATAAAGCAGGCAACTAGAGAAATCCACCTGACGCTGCAAACCAAAAAGATGTTCGATCCCGGCCCGCTCTTCGCCTGCCTGAACTGCTACTTTCATTGCACTCGTAGACTTAGGGAGAGATGCAAAGAGAGTTTGAGCCTGCTCTGCCAGCCGCGCCCCGTCAGTCGCCGCTCCGCCGGCATTGTCATCTGTGGCCTGCCCAAGCAATTCCAATGCCTGGGTATAGAGAGCCGCCGTGGCTGGGGAAAGGGAATTGATGCCAGGAGAGAAAAGATCGTTAAGCCAATAATCGTGATGCTGTAGTTCTAAAGAATTCGATAATGCTTTAAGAAGCCGCCGTGCAGCCCTGCATTTCTCCTCATTGCATGGAGATCCCCGCGATCTATCCGCATCGCTCACCGCAACCGGATAAGCCATCCTGGTCAGCGTATGTAACTGCAAAGTGGATAGTTCTTCATCGAGATCGGCAAGCTGCTGCGCATTACCTGCCAGGGCGTCCATAGCCTCCGGTGTCGTCAGCATATTGTCGATGCGGGTCTGATGCGTCTTGAGGCGGTTCAGCGTCTTTTCGAGAGCGGCAAGTTTGCGCCTGCCCTCCGCTGCCCAGTGGGCATCGCGTTCGACAGTAATATAACGATTCCAGACCTCGACAGCGTTCATCATCTGGCCGCGATCTTCCATCACAATTGCTTCGTTAAATAGAACCACGGGGTCAGTCGGAGCCAGTTCATCCGCGCGCCGCATGTAATCCAGCGCAGTCGAACGATCCGATTCGCTGCCCGAAACCAGGCCACGCTGGTAGTAAGCCGAGGCAGCATCCGTAAGCAACTCCGTCGTTACCGGACCGTTCGCCAGCAGGCGATCCAGCGTGTCCGCCGCAGCGTCGTATCGCTCCTCCAGCACATCTGCCCGAGCCTGCAACTCAAGCAGCTTCGCGTTGTTCGGATCCTTTTCCAACTCCCGCGCCAACCGTGCTCGTGCATCCAGCAGCGGCGCAGATTCGTGGCCTGCCTCCGCTCCGCGCGTATGACTACCCACACGCAACACGGAGTAGGTTGCACCCGGAATCCTCAACTCAAGCGTTCGTGATTCCGAATATGCCTGTGCCAACAGGCGTTCAGGGGATGTCGCTCGCTCATGCCACAAAAAGATCGCAACCCCGAGAATTGCCGCCGCGACAGCTCCCACAGCCCACCAGATGCTCGGCTTCCCGCTCGATTTCGCCTTCGGCTTTCCGCGCCTGGGAGTAGCCGCCAACTCTCGGGCCGTTCTCTGCTGCCACTCAGCCCGCGCCGCTGCCAGTTCGGCAATCGCAATCGTCTCTTCTGCGCTTGGGTTGCCTTCCTGGCTCTGGATGCAATGCGCGAGTATCGGGCCGCAGGCGTCGCAGCCGCTGGCATGCACAAGCAGCCGCGTTGCTTCCGATTCATTCACATTGCCCAGCGCCACACCTATAAATTCTTCAGCTTTAGGACAGGCGCTGGCGACACCCTCCGCAGGCGCAGACTCCCGCTCTCCGGCAACTTGCCCCACTTGCGGAGCGGTATCCAGAAACCGAAGCAGTGTTTCCTTCGGGAACTGCAGCGGATTGTTACTTTCGTTTTCGCTCATCTGGGCGCCATACAGTCAATCGCAACAATTTCCTAAAAGCTTTTTAGGCTCGCAATTTGTGCTGGAGATAGTTTTCCCCAGCAGTAAATCAGGATTTGGTTGGCTAGCAAGAATCATATCTCGAAGTAACTTGGTAAGCCGCCGCAACGCACTCTCCACTCCCTTGGGAGTTAGGCCTATCGCCGGGATGCGAGATATGGCCTCTGCTGCGAGTCCCTGCCGGTAATATAGCCAGAAAAGGGTGCGATCCCGGTCACTCACAGAGACGGCATCCCTTCGCAGAAGGTCATCCAGCTGTGCCATCAGGATCGGCCATTCGGCTCCTGCGGAACGTGTGTCGGCGATCTTCTCAACCATGGCTTGAGCGTCAAGGGACACCGTTTGCATTCGGCCACCACGCTTCTCCGCCCGGATACGGCGGAAATAATCGGTGCCCACGGAGGCCGCAATCATGCGCATCAATTTCAAAAACGAATCATGCCCTCGATCCTCAAACTCGCGCAGGATTTTGCGATCATCCTCGCATATTTTGAGAAAGACTTCGTGCACAATT
This sequence comes from Acidicapsa ligni, assembly GCF_025685655.1. Classification (NCBI taxonomy): domain Bacteria; kingdom Pseudomonadati; phylum Acidobacteriota; class Terriglobia; order Terriglobales; family Acidobacteriaceae; genus Acidicapsa; species Acidicapsa ligni. Next base: position 162,868 of record NZ_JAGSYG010000004.1, read on the forward strand.
TCAGTCACGTTAAAGCTGGAAGGATCTCCCCAGGCATAGGCCACACGGCGTGCTGCCAGGGCCACAGTCGGCGTCACCAGACGCACAAACTGCTCCCATTCCGGGGCCTGCGCAGAATAAGCACAGACGCGAGCTAATCGATTTGCAAGCGGGTCTGACACAGTTGATACGTAGAGTTTATCGCAGACCCCCGGTTTTCGTATTGATACAAAAACCTTATAACTTGTTTCTGATTTTCCCCATAGCTCTACTCGTTTTGGAACGTTGCTGTGCTACCATCCGGCGTAACCCACTTGACCGCAAGTTGGCCGGGGCTGGCAGGCAGTCCACGGTGGAAAACAGCTTCCCTGCAACCCATTCTGTACGCATCAGGAGCAATCATGGCCGCCAGTACGCGACCGCTGAATCTCGGTGAGATACTTGATCGCACCATCCAGCTCTATCGCAACAACTTCCTGTTGTTTGTAGGGGTCTCCGCCGCTCCCACCGCGATTTCAGCGCTTTTTTCTGGATCCGCGAGCATCTTCCTGATCGGGCACCTTGCCGAGCTCAAGCCCACCGCACCGGATTTCATGAAGATCTGCCTGCAGGTCCTGGGATTTCTGATCGTGGGAATGCCGCTCATTTTTGCTGCGTACGCAGTGGAGATCAGCGCTACAAATTACGCGGCATTAGCCATTACGCAGGGCGACACAACCACCATCCGAGCTTCCTACGGCAAGGCCTTTCAGCGCTTCTGGCGCTATGTCTGGTTGCTCTGCCTGGAAGTTTTGCTCGCCTGGATTGTTCCTTACTGCGTCTTTGCCGGAATTGTCGTCGTTGGCGCAATCGTGGCTGCCCTGGTCTTCAAATCCGGACCAGCCATGGCGCCCGCAGCGGCAGCTCTCTTGGCTTTTCTCTTTATCATCCTCGCGCTCGCGGTTCTCGTCACCTGCATCTGGATCTGGCTGCGGTTTTCTCTGGCATTTGCCGCTTCTGTTGCAGAGAACACATCCGCCTGGCTCTCCATCAAGCGCAGTAGCCTGCTGAGCAAGGGCACAAAGGGACGCATCTTCGTTCTCTGCCTGCTGCTTTACATCCTCAGCCTGGCAGTCAACTTCGCACTGTCTATTCCCCTTGATATTTTGATCTCGCTTGCGTCGGGAAAGTCCTTCAGCTTTACCCATCCTTCGCCAGCCATCGCGACCCTGATCCAGGTCGTGAATCTCTCCGTTGGCTTCCTGGTGCAAACCATCGTCGCCCCCATCTACAGCATTGCCCTCATGCTCTTCTATTTCGACCAGCGCACCCGGCAGGAAGGTTACGATATCGAGCAACTGATGACCCAGGCTGGCTGGAAAGATCTGCCGCCAGTAGCTCCCCCGGAGTTGCCAATCACGCAACCCTCCGCCGAACCCGCCGTCTCAACCGCATTGCAATCTGAGCTCCCGCAATCCATCCCTGAGGCCCTCCCGCAATCCCTTCCGGAGGAGCCTCTTCCGTGATCCGTACTCGCGCATTGTGGTGGATGCTTCTGGCAATCCCGGTTCCAGCGCTGTTTCCCGCAGCAATGGCCGCCGCCACGCCGCCATCTGACCCAATCGCGCCGTCAATCTCGATGACGGCCTTCCGCACTCAACTCGAATCCCTCGACCGCCTGGTAGCCGCCTGTCAACAATCCCTGCAATCCGCGCAGTCGACGGCTGCCGCCCACTGCAGCGGCGATCAAGTCGGCCCCGACATTCAGGTAGCGCTGCCCTCCGGCGCTCGTCCGGTCCACTACGGCTGGCTCCGCGACCTCCTCAACGAAGCCGCCAAACCGCCCGTAAAACAAGCCGCAACCAAGCCAGCAAAGGATAAGCCAAAATCATCTTCCGACTCCGACTCCGACGCTGACCCCGATACCGATACCAGCAGCATCGGCCTTGATCCAGCCCCTCTAACCCCAATGACCATAGCCCAACGCCTCGCCGCCGCACGAACCCGCCTGCAGCAGGACTGGGCAATTACGGGCAAAATCGCAAGCACGCCCGCTACAGACTCCCCGCAGCCCACCCATTTCAATTCCTCCAAAGAGCACGCAGTCCTGACCCGAATCCTCGCTGCCAGGGAGTACCAAAGCGCCGTAATCGGCCGCACTCTGAAAGACCGCATCCTCGAAAAAATCGGCAATTGGATCGACAAGGTCATCGGCAAACTCGTCGAGGCCGGTTCCAAATCCAAATGGATCGGCCTCACTGCCGAAATCGGCTTCGTCAGCCTGCTCTGCGTCCTGCTCGTCTGGTTCCTCATCCGCATCGAGCGCCAGGGACGCTTCAGCACCAGTCTCTTCCGCTCCACACCCGGAGGCGCCGCAGCCTCTGCCCGCGACTGGCAACTCTGGCTGCAGGACGCAAGGCAGGCCGCCGCCCAGGGCAAATGGCGCGATGCCATTCATCTTCTTTACTGGGCCAGCATCTCGCGCCTCGAATCCAGCGGCCAATGGCCCGCAGACCGCGCCCGCACTCCCCGCGAATACCTCGCTCTGCTCAATCCCGAAAGCGCCCAGCGACCTACGCTAACCGCTCTCACCCGCAGCTTTGAACGCACCTGGTACGCAGGCCATACCGCCGCCGAAGCCGACTTCCGTCAGGCCGAGCAACTGGCAGGCCGCCTGGGAGCGCAATGAAGATATTCGCCTCTCTCGACGCAAAAGACCGCCGCATGTTGCTTATCCTGCTGGGAGGAATCGCCCTGCTGTTGATCTTGCTCGCTGTCCTCACTCCCCGCTCCGACCCCGATAAAAACCCCGTCCCCGACAGCTATCTCACCGGTCGGCATGGAGCCCGGGCAGCCTACACGCTCCTGCAGCAAAGCGGCTACGCCATCCAGCGTTGGGAGCAGCCGCTCAGCGAACTCGCCGCCCATGCCGACCCCGGCACCATCCTCATCCTCGCCGAACCCAACTCCTACGAAGATGAGGACCGCGCCTCGATCCGCACCATTCTTCAAAAAGGCGGACGCATCCTTGCCACCGGCCTTCGAGGCGGCCTGCTTCTTCCCGGCAACGCTGTCGAACCAGCCAAAGGCATCTCCTTCGCCGCCTGCGAAGCCCAGCCAGAAGGCCTGCAGCCTCTCGCCGGCACCGGTCCCATCTGGATACTTCCGCGCGCCGGATGGAAGCTCACCAATCCCGCTGTTCAGGTCGCCTACACCTGCGCCAACCAGCCCGTCGTCGTCGAATATCCATCCGAAAAAGGCCATATTGTCTGGTGGGCCAACTCCACCCCGTTAGAGAACAGCTCCATCACCCGCGGCCACAATCTTGAGTTGCTCCTCAACTCCGTCGGCTCTCCCGAAGGTCATCGCATCTACTGGGACGAATCCCTCCACGGCCAGGCCCATACGCCCTGGGATTACACCAGCGGTCCCGTCTGGCCTCTGCTGCTCTTCGGCTGCATCGGCCTGGCCTTGCTGGTGATTCTCAGCTACAGCCGCCGTCGTGGACCGATCCGTCCGCTGCCCGCCAGCCCGCGCACCACGCCTATCGAATTTCTCGACGCTCTCGGCAGCCTCTATCGCGCAGCCGGAGCTACCAGCACCGCAACGCAAATCGCCTGGGATCGCTTTCGCTCACAGACCGCTCTGCTCTGCGGCCTGCGCAATCACAAACCCGACGCCCGCGAACTTGCCCAGGCCATCGAACGTCGCTTCGGCTCCATCAGCATCAGCATGGAGCCCGACCTGGTTGCCGCTGAAGAAGCCTGCTCGAACGACGCTCTCAAGCCCCGCGAAGCGCTGGCCATCGTTCAAAGCCTGCGCCGTCATGAACAAACCTTGCGTGCGCAAACCCTGCGCGCCGCCAGCACCATCCGCATTAGCGGCAACGCCACCTAGACAGACAATTTAGCCAGACAATTTACGATCAACATAAGTCAGCGCTCCGGAGATATGCCAAGATGACCGAGGAAGTAAATCCAGAACTAACTACAGAAGTAACTTCCGTGTCCGCTTCGGAAACAACGCAGGCCAACGCCGAACTTCACGCCACGCGCCAGCTACTCGTCCACGCTCGCACCGAGCTTGGCAAAGTAATCGCCGGTCAAACGGAGGTTATCGACGAGGCCCTGATTGCCCTCTTATGCCAGGGACATGTCCTGCTCGAAGGCGTACCCGGCATCGCGAAAACCCTCATCGTCAAAGCGCTCTCACGCCTGCTGGGTCTCAGCTTTCATCGCGTGCAGGCCACTCCCGACCTCATGCCCGCCGACATTCTCGGCACCACGATTCTTGTGCAGGGCAGCAGCAGCTTCACCTTCCACAAAGGAGCCGTCTTCACAGACCTGCTCCTTGTCGATGAAATCAACCGCATGCCTCCACGCACCCAGGCTGCCCTGCTTGAATGCATGGAAGAGCGCCAGGTCACAACCGATGGAGTAGCTCGTCCGCTGCCGGATGATTTCACCGTCTTTGCGACGCAGAACCCAGTCGATTTTGAAGGCACCTATCCGCTCCCCGAGGCCCAGCTCGATCGCTTCCTGCTCAAGACCCGCGTCAACTATCCCAGCGAAGCCGACGAACGCCACATCCTCGAACTCCACCTCAACGCGCACGGCGCCCTCCTGCTGGATGTAGCCCGCATCACGCCCATCCCCGCAGGTCTGCTCGCCGCCGCGCGCAGAGAAGTGCAGTCCACCCGCATTGAGCCCGAACTGCTCACCTACATCCTCGCTCTAGTTCGCCGCACACGCGAGTGGCCCACGCTCATTCTCGGAGCCAGCCCTCGCGCCGCTATCAGCCTCATGCGCGTCGCCCAGGCCATAGCCGCGCTTGAAGATCGCAGCTATCTCGTTCCGGACGATGTAAAGCGCGCCGTGCCGCCAGTCATGCGCCATCGCGTCCGGCTCAAACCAGAGGCCGAGTTGGAAGGCTTCGACTCCGACCGCATTCTTACCGACATCGTGGCCGCTGTTCCAGTACCGAGAGCCTGAGTAGGAATGCTCCAGCCCTCACTCCATCCCGTTTCCGTGCAGGCCGCGTGCCAGCCGCACAGCCGATTCGCATTCGGCCTCAGCATTCGTGTGTTTACCCTGTTGGGCCTGGGTTTCCTCTGGCTCATTCCCGGCTATTACATTCCACGCCTTGCCTACGGCATGTTGCTGTGGGATGCGCTCGTTCTCATCGCCGCACTGCTCGATGCCTGGCGTCTTCCCGCTCCCGCCAGCATTACTGTTGGCCGCGCATGGCTCTCTGCTCCATCGCTCGGCAATAGCGTGGAGATTGAGCTAAGCATTCGGCACCAGAACTCGCTCGCTCTCGACTGCCAGCTTACGGACGATCTTCCTGTCGAGCTTATCGAAACACCGGCCATTCACAAGCTCCGCGCCTACCCGCGCAATGCAGCCACGCTCCGCTATATCGTCAACCCGCGTGAACGTGGCGATGTTGAAGCAGGAGCCATCTATCTTCAGTACCGCAGCCTGCTTGGATTGGTTTCACGCTGGGCAATCGTTCCGGTCAGCCAGCCCGTCCGCATCTACCCTGAACTGCGAACTGCGGAAGACCAGCAACTCTTTCTCGCGAAGAGCCGCCGTATCGATCTTCAGCTTCGCCAGATGCGTCATCGCGGCCTCGGTCGCGAGTTTGAGAGCCTGCGGGAATATCGCCTCGGCGATGACCTTCGCGATGTCTGCTGGACCGCTTCCGCGCGTCGCGGCGATCTCGTAACCCGCCAGTATCAGGCAGAACGCTCGCAGTCTGTCTGGATCGTTCTGGATACGGGACGCCTCCTCCGCGCCCGCGTGGCGGATGATTCTGCGGGCAGGCAATCCAACCATTACACCAAGCTCGACTACGCCTGCTCCACTGCCGTAGCACTCGCGCAGCTTGCGTTGTACTCAGGTGACCGTGTGGGCCTGCTCGGCTATGGTCGTCGCATCCAGCAGCAGTTGCTTCCCAATCGAGGAGCGGGCCACTTGCGCCAGTTTCTGGAGTCGCTTGCCCAACTGCGTGCCGAGCCCAGCGAAGCGGATCATCTGCGCGCGACTGCGATTCTTGGCCGGCTTCAACCGCGCAGATCCCTGATCCTCTGGATCACGGATCTCGCTGAATCCTCCATGCGCCCAGAAGTCATCGACGGCGCAGCCCAACTCCTGCATCGGCACGTAGTTCTCTTTGTAGCTATGGCGCAGCCGGAAGTCGCAGCCATTGCCCGCGCTGTTCCCAGCAATGTTGAAGAGATGTTTCGCTCAGCGGCCGCACAGGAGATGGCCAGCCGCCGCGAACTGCTCCTGGCTCGCCTGCGCGATCAGGGTGCCATCACGATCGACACTTTGCCCAACCAGATGACTGCCAGCGTCTTGAACCAATACCTATCCATAAAAGAACGAGCCATACTCTAAGCTCATTCTCTACCGGCGAAGGCAGATCTCATGGCAGGAACACACCTGTCCGCATGAAGTTCGCCGGCCATTTCAAAAACATCCGGCATACGTATTTAACCTGTCTCCGCCTAGCTCAAATCTCTGCCTGGCTCAAAACATGCATCAACTTGAAAGGTGCATCGTAACCATAACGGAAGGTAATTGTACGCAGCACATAACTCGATCGATAACATCGAGTTACATAAAACCATATTGCTCCACGTGGAACAATTCCCAATTCTCCGTGGAGCAATCAAAGTTCTGTGTGGAGCAAGGAATGTTCCACGTGGAGCAATTTGGTGTTTTGACGAGATTTTTACTTAGCAGCAACAGCAGGAAGCGGTCTGAAAAGCCAGATCAACAGCAGCAAAAACAATCCAGCGCCAACCCCAAACTTGAGCGCCACCGGAGCTGCCGATGGAGAAAAGAATCCCTCCAGCGAGCCCGCAATGATCAGCAGCGGAATCACTCCACAAACCAATTGCGTAGCTTCGACTCCAGCCTTCGCGACAGAATCCTTCCACCTGTAAATCCCAGGAAAAAGCATTCCATATCCAAGCCGAAGCCCGGCTCCGCCAGCAATCACAATCGCAGGCAGTTCAAGCGAGCCATGCGGAACAACAAAGCTCCACAGAGGAACGGCTATGCCCGCTTGCTGGCAGGCGATTGCCACCGCGCCCAGCATCAGCCCATTAAAAAACATGATGTAAACAGCACCCACTCCAAACAGCAGCCCACCCGCAAACGCAGAAAAAGAGACAGAGAGATTGTTCGTCATAATGCCGCTCGCCGCCTGCGGAGCGACGCTGACGATCGAGTGCGTCCACATCTCGTGATGCTGAATACTATTGATGACGATCGGCCCCAGAATGGGGTTTGCAAAGCGCGGGTCGGCAAGAGTAAACACCACCGCAATCAACGTCGCAGCCAGAAGAATCACCATGGAACTGAAGGTGAACGCGATCTGCTGTCGAAAGACTCGCGGATACCCATCGCGAAGAAAGAGAAGCAAAGTCCTCCAACTCGACTTGCGGCTGGAATAGATAATATGGTGAGCACGAGCAAGCAAATGATTCAGTTGTCCGGCCAATGCAGCCGAAGTCGAGTCCTGCCTCAACGTGGAGAGGTCGGAGGCGGCTTGCCTGTAGAGCAGCGCCAGCTCCTGCAGTTCGCTGCGGGAGAGCCCCTTCAGCCGAGACTGGTCGGCGGTCGCGACGAGCGCCGTCAATCGCTCCCAGTGCGGCTTGCGTTTCTGAATCCAGTGATTGGAAAGGACTGTTGTCATGGAGCCTGAATGGGACCAGCTTAGCATCGATACCCCGGAGTTGGTGGCTATCGAGATGCCTGTCGCTGGAATTGGAAGCCGTTTTGTTGCCTTGCTGGTCGATTACCTGATCTGGGTAGCGGCCATTGCTGTGCTCCTGATTTTGATAGCGCTGGTCGATCCCAGCCTGTCGCGTTTCAGCAAAATAGGCGAGAAATGGGCATCGGCACTTTTCATCCTGGCCCTGTTTCTTTTGTACTGGGGATATTTCACGCTTTTTGAGGCGTTCTGGAATGGACGTACGCCTGGCAAGCGCGTGGCCAAAATTCGGGTGATTCAGAAATCGGGGCGGGGTATTGGTCTGTTTGAAGCCATGACCAGAAACCTGCTGAGGATCGTGGACCAGTTTCCCGGAGTTTACGCTGTCGGCGTCGTATGCATTTTTCTCAATAAAGAGCATCAGCGGCTGGGCGATCTGGCGGCCGGAACGCTGGTGGTGCATGAGCGGGAAAATCTGGAAGCATCCGGGGCAGGTTCAAGCGGACGGACTTTTACTGCTGGCATGTTCGACGCACCGACGGCTTTTTCTGAGCAGGCAACAGGAACAATGCGAACGATCAAGCCGAAGGACTTTGACGTGGCCGCAAGTGGGATTCAACGCCTTGGACCGTCGGATCTGGAATTGCTGGAGGGATTTTTTGCGCGCCGATTGGATTTCAGTATGGAAATGCGCGCATCGCTGGCGCAGCGAATCGCGGATGGGATTCTGGCCAAGACGGGATTGACGATGCCCCAGGGAGTCAGTGTGGAGACTTTTCTGGAAGAAGTGGCGCGTCAGCTTCGTGATCTGGTTCGGATCCAATGATGGCAGATACGATGCTTCATCCCTGTGGAACGCTCTCAAAGCAGCCTCGAAATGAAAATTGAATTGTAAGGCTTTTCATTCGAGGCTATCTGTCACGCGGAAATGCGTTTGAGCTAGACATACGATTGTCTGTTAGAGGACTTAGGGTAACTTTTGAGTTTTAGACTTAGGAAAAAAATATTCGTAAACGGTTACATATCTAAGTGTTTCTGGTGATGATACCTCCCCGGTTTTGATGTGTTGACAAAAGTCCTTGCCGAAGCATTAAATGCGAAGCGGTTCGCTACTGCCTATTGCTGAGCGCTTCTAATTAAACGTTTGAGCGCAAGCTGCTGTACGAATGCTGTGCTGGGGTTCTACTGGCTCGGGGCGAGTGGAACTTTCTGGCTGAAGGCTGATATGTCAGGGCGAATGGACCGGGGGCGTCTCTTTAGCTGTCTACAAAATTCGGGGGATTTTGTAAGTATGTCGTCCGGTTTTCTGTAGTCACGTTTTGATTTAAATTCTCGAGCTATTTTGTGCTTGACAACCGATATGCCTTTCGCCTTGAATGCTGTGGCGTCCCAGAGTGATTGTTTTTGCGTTGCCTAGTAAATCGCTTCACTAAGGAACTTGGCTTGTTTGATAAATCGGTTCACTGGAGAATTTTTGTCATTAGTGAATTCACACTGCAACTCTTTGCCGATGTTATTGATGAGCGGAAGTAAGTGGTAATTCGTGTGAACAAGGGGCAATGCATGCCGGGGAGCGTAAGACGGAAATGTAAGACGGAAATGCAAGGCAGGGTAAGTCCAGAGTTGAGAGTCCAGAAGAGACTTCACAGATCGATCGATAGCAAGACATTTTATGAGCGGCTTCATTCCTAAGAACAACGATCGAAGCAAAACGAAAGAGAACCAACTTGAAAAGGAAGGTCACATGAGACTCGCGAGATTTAAATTTCTCATCGTGCCTATGTTCTTACTGTTCGCATGCGTCGCAGCAATGGCGCAGCAGAACTCCGAGATTGTAGGCACAGTCACAGACCAAACAGGAGCCGCCGTTCCGGACGCCAAACTGGTGCTCAGGCAAACGGAGACAGGCTTTGTCTATAACAACGTCAGCAATGGTTCGGGAGGCTTTGTATTCCCCGGCCTGAACATCGGCACCTATACTCTGAAGGTCACTGCCAAAGGCTTCCAGACTTCAACGACCAATGGTCTTATCCTGAACGTTTCGCAGACGCTCGGAGCGGACGTGAAACTGACCATCGGTTCGGAGACAACAGAGGTATCCGTTACCGCAGATGCGTTGGCAGTGCAGGTGGATTCGAACACGGTCGATACGCTGATTAGCGGCGACCAGGTTACAGAGATCGCGACGGAAAATCGCAGCATTCAGGCTTTGGCAGCGCTAGGCCTGGGCGTCAGCTCAAACCTTCCAGATAACAACACGCCGACTTCGGTAGCATCGAGCTCAAGCATCACAGTTAACGGACTTCGTCAGAGCCACAATATCTGGCTCATTGACGGTGGTGAAGCCGATGATCGTGGCAGCGCAGGCGGCCCGGACATTCAGCCCTCAGCAGACGCCATTGCGCAGTTCCAGGTGCTGGCCAGCAACTATCCGCCAGACTACGGTATCTCTTCAGGCGCGACGATCAGTCTTGCGCTCAAGAGCGGTACGCAGAAGTTTCATGGAACCCTGTGGGAACTGAATCGCAACGATATTTTCGATGCGAATAACTTCTTCAACAAGTATCAAAAGGCGAGCCCGGAAGATTATTCCCCGGTGCCTAAGCTGCGCGAAAACATCTACGGTGGTAACGTAGGCGGGCCGATTTTTATCCCGCATGTGTATAACACGCAACGACAGAAGACATTCTTTTTCTGGAACGAAGAATGGCGCAAGATCATCCAGGGCAGCCAACCTACGACGGCCAATACGATTCCGGATGCGGATCGCCCGGTTGCAGGCCAGAACCTAACGTATGTTGCACCAAAATTCGCACCGACTCAGACCATCTTTGCGCCAGCGGTCAGCGATCCAGCTTACACGGCCAAGGAAATTGCTTTGGGACTAACTCCCGGGCAGCCGATGACAACAATTCCGTATCAGCTTCTTGATCCGAATGCGATCCTCTACTTCGGTGCGTCCGATCCGGTCGTTCCCAAGGAAGGCAACACGAAGGGTCAGTCTGTCTCTTCCACCACGAACCCAATCGACGTTCGCGAAGATGTGGTTCGTATCGATCACTCGGTCAACGACAAGTGGAAGATTCTCGGCCACTATATCCATGACAGTGTTACGCAGGGATATCCAGATGCGACCCTGGGCTGGAACTATGAGTCGTATAACACTGTGACAAGTACGTTGAGCAATCCGTCGAACAGTGCAGCAATCAAGATGACCGCTACGGTTACACCGAACCTGCTGGTGGAAGCCTCGATCAACTACGACGGAAATACGATCAACATCACCAATGCACCCAACGCGCTGCAACCGGCTGGATGGAATGTCAACAAACTCTTCGCCAATGGTTCGAAGAATCTTCCCGGCGCACAGTGGGACGGCGTATACGGTACAGGCGAGCAGATGGGTTATGCTCCCTGGCACAATGCGGCGGCAGACTATGACCCCAAGGTGGATATTTCTTACACGAAGGGCAGACATGCACTCAAGTTTGGCTATGGCTACAACCGCTACACCAAGGGCCAACAGTTGCAGATTGATCCTGGTGGCGATTATCAGTTCTCTCACATTCAGAGCGGCGATGCTTTCATCTCGCAGATCCTCGGTCTGGCTTCTCAATATACTGAGGCTCAGGGAATTCCAGCACGTCACTGGGTGAACGAGACGAACTCCGTGTACGCCAGTGATAACTGGAAGGTCAGTTCGCGGCTGCAGGTACAAATCGGTTTCCGTTATGATGCTCTGCCACATGCATGGGAACGTGCGAGACAGGTGTCGAACTTTGACCCCAACACTTATCTCCCCGGCCAGGCAGCGGTATTTAACCCAGACAATTCCATCTCGGCGACGAGCCCGGGCGTATACATTCCAGCGGGAGGCACACAAGCCTTCTATCTGAATGGTATGCAGTTGACTGGACAACAAGGTTTTCCGCGAGGTCTGGTTAACAACGATTACGCGACATTCCAGCCACGTGTTGGATTCTCATACGACATGACGGGAGCCGGAAGAACGGTTCTGCGTGGCGGCTTTGGTACCTTCTACGAACGTCTGCAGGGTAACGACGTCTATGGCGCCGCGACCAATGTTCCGTTCGCTTACAACCCAACTGTCGGTCAGGTTTATTACTCTGATCCACACACGAGCTGGGCTACAGGAAATTCTCTGAGCAGCACAGACCTGCCGGTCCTGGCATCTGGTATTACCAGCCTGGCCTTGACCTATAAGGCTCCTGCAGTAGCTCAATTCAGCCTGGGTATTCAGCATCAGCTGGCTCCCTCGGTTATCTGGGTTAACCAATACGTCGGCAACCTGGCATGGCATCAGAACATTGACCGTAACATCAACACGTTCCCGCTTACGACGCCAAACAATATTCGCCTGGCATCTGTAAATGGCAGCCTTACGAATCCTGGACTAGCCAACGCCTATCGTACTTACACTGGGTACGGTGGTATTAGCCAGGAAGAAAACACTACGAACGCCAACTATCACAGCTTCCAGTCTGGTCTTCGCCTGCAAAATAAATGGGGCCTGAGTGGTGAGCTTGACTACACGTATTCTCACCAGATTGATCTTGCCAGCACCGATCTGCAGACGGCGAACAATCCCTGGAACCTGAAGTATGACAAGTCGTCAGACGCGGGAACCTCGGGCGGTTATGATCGTCGTCACATGTTCTCCGCCAACTACATTTACAAGCTTCCGTTCTTTGGAAAGAGCACGGGATTGTTGCGTACGACGCTGGGTGGATGGGAAGTTGCAGGCACGATCATTGCTGAATCCGGTGTGCCGTTTATACCGGCTACAAGCGCAACGGATACTGTTGGTCTTGGCGGTGGTTACACGGCTCGGCCAAACATTATCGGCAAGATGCATTACACAAAGAAGGTCACGCAGTGGTTCGATCCTTCGGTGTTCCAGGACGCGACGCCCGGATATGCGGGCGGACCGAATCTGGGCTTTGGTAATGCGGGCAGAGATGCGATTGTGGGACCACGACGCGTCAACTTCAACACGTCCCTTTACAAGAACTTCCCTGTGGGTGAGTGGTCGCACATTCAGCTTCGCGCTGAGTCGTTCAACACCTTTAACCACACGGAGTTTAACAACCTCAATCCGCAGCTCGGCAACGGACAGTTTGGTCAGTTGACGGGTACGTGGGATCCGCGTGTCCTGCAATTCACAGGCAAGTTCATTTTCTAACCAACCACAACCAACACTTGGGGACGCTGCAGAAGTTGTATCTGCAGCGTCCCTTCTTTTTGGAAGGCGGTATGCTGGTGGACGGGAGTTGTGGGCTGGCAATGCGGAGGCATCGGTGAAGATTGCAGGTTGGATTTGTGCCGGGTTGCTGTTGTTTGGAGCGAGCTGGTGCCGGGCGCAGCAATTGGCTGGTGTGCAATCGGCTGGTGCGCATGCGGCTAATCGCGATGCGCAGTTGGCACTGGCGCTGGAGCGGGAAGGCAAGCTATCCGAGGCAGTGGTTGCGTGGAAGAAGGTGGTTGCTGCGGAGCCGCATAATGCATCGGCGTTTGCTCAACTGGGTTTGCTGGAGGCGCGACGGGAACGCTATACGGAAGCTGTTACTTACTACAGGAAGGCGCGGGCATTGCAGCCGGGATTGCCTAATCTTGGTTTGAATCTGGGGCTGGCGTTATTCAAGTCGGAGAACTTTCATGATGCGGCGGAGGTCTTTGAAGGGGAACTGAAGAAGCAGCCGAATGGAGAGAGTACGCAGCGGTTGACGATTCTTGCGGGTATGTCGGAGTATGCGCAGCGGAACTATGCTGTGGCGGCTGGTTATCTGAAAGACGCATCGGCGCGGGATGCGCAGAATCTATCTTTGCGGTTGACGCTGGCGCATTGCTATCTGTGGACGAAGCAGTTTGATGCGACGCTGGCGGTGTATAAGGAGATTCTGGCTCTCGATCCTAACTCGGCCGAGGCGGACATGCTCGCGGGCGAGGCGATGGATGGCATGCACGAAACGGATGGCGCTGTGCAGCAGTTTCGTGCGGCGGTGAAGGCTAATCCGAAGGAGCCTAATGTGCATTTTGGGCTGGGTTATCTGCTGTGGACGCAGAAGAATTTTCCCGATGCGATTGCGGAGTTCAATGCGGAGCTTGTGAACGATCCTCAGAGCAGTGCGTCGATGATTTATCTGGGCGATACGTATGTGCGGCTGAACCAGTTTGATGAGGCAAAACGAGTGTTAGAGAAGGCGGCTACTCTGCCGGGTTCCGATCCTCTGTTGCATCTTGACCTGGGTATTGTTTATACGGAAACAGGCGACAAAGATGCTGCCGCAAAAGAACTGAGTCAGGCTGTAGTGATGGAGCCGGACAATGTGACTGCGCATTTTCGGTTGGCCAAGTTATATCAATCGATGGGGAAGAAAGAGGAGGCCAAAGTAGAGTTTGCAAAGGCCAGCTCGCTGAACAAGAAAGAGGATGCGGGTTTATATCAGCGGATCAGCAATGCCGCTGCCGGACCGGCGCGGGACTCGAAGAGCACTACGCAGGATTCGCCGGAAAAGCCTTAGGAGCCTTAGTTTCATTAGAGATGATCGACCTGCGTGGGATGGCGGCTCAGATACCAGCAGGGGACTGATCCGTTGCGAGGATAGAGGGATTGGGCGCAGGTTTCGGGCAGGGTTCCCTCGAAGTCATATTCGACTTTGTTGTCTTTCAACGGCAGGGTCAGGTACTTGTTGACCGTGATCTGGTTCGTCGGCTGGCTGCGAAGCATGAAGATGGCCCAGTCGCCGCAGTAGGTAACGACGAAAGTTGCCAGAGTTACGAGGAGTGTTCGTTGGGTCCAGCGCGCGATCCAGCGTCCGATGGGGGTGCTCATTGGCCAGTCTCCAGTTGCAGGTCTGCTTCTTTGAGGGCGACGCCGGTGAGTTGCAGGCGATGTGACTCGTGGATGTAATAGAGCAGGCGGGCTGCGGCTTGCTGGTAGCGGAGGCCTTCGCTGCGAATGTTGGAGATGCAGTTGCGTTCGGCATCGGTGCGTCCGGGGCGCGGCTGCCAGGTAATGTAGGCTCCGAGGGAGTCTGGTGAGCTTAGGCCGGGGCGCTCGCCGATCAGCACGATTACGAGCGAGGCGGACAGGGCATGGGCGATTTCGTCTCCGATGGCTACGCGGCCTTGCTCGACGATGCAGATGGGTGCGAGTTGCATGAACTCCGGCAGGTTGGGGAGCAGCTCGGCGAGTAGTGGGGTGGCATTGCGCTCGACGGCCAGCGCTGAGAGTCCGTCCACAAGGACAATCGATAGATTGTATGGGCCGGGTTCCGGATATTCGATGAGGCGTTTGCGGCTGGATTCGTCGAGCTTGCGGCCCAGATCGGGACGTTGCAGATAGGCTTGCCGGTTCGCGGCTGCGGAGTGAAGGAGCAGTGGGTCCTTACTCTGCCGTGGAAGGTCGCGTAGAGCTGTCAACAAGGTACTGGGTTGCAGGGCTGCGTGGACTGCGTCGCGGGCTCGGGCGTGGGCCAGTTGGAAGTCGAGTAGTTCGTTGATGGCGATGCTCAGGCCGGTGCGGCGAAGGCCGACGCGGGCGGGTGTGAGTGAGCGCAGGTGGGTGGCGAGCGTGGGGCTCATTTGTTGGCTCGACTTGGGGCTTATCTGCGGACTCAGGTGCGAGTTCTCGATAGCGCGTTGCTGTGGTTGGACGAGGCTGCCTTCGGAGTCTGGATCGGTGCGGGGGTTGCTCATGCCGGAAGCAGCCTTTCGAGCAGCATATCGAGTTCGTTGGTAGAGGATGCTGAGGCTTCGAGATAGAGGCGTTGGAAGCCTTCGCCTGCGAGCCATGCTTCGAACTCGGGTGCGGGGCGCAGGCCGAGAATGCGCCGGACGTAGAGTGCGTCGTGGAAGCTGGTGCTCTGGTAGTTGAGCATGACGTCGTCTGCGCCGGGTACGCCCATGATGTAGTTGATGCCGGCTGCGCCGAGGAGGGTGAGTAGCGCGTCCATGTCGTCCTGATCGGCCTCGGCGTGGTTGGTGTAACAGACGTCGCAGCCCATGGGCAGGCCGAGAAGCTTGCCGCAGAAGTGATCTTCGAGTGCGGCGCGGGTGATCTGCTTGCCGTTGTACAGGTATTCGGGGCCGATGAAGCCTACAACGGTGTTCACGAGCATGGGATCGAAGTGGCGGGCGACGGCGTAGGCGCGTGCCTCGACAGTTTGTTGATCTATTCCGTGATGCGCGTTGGCGCTGAGCGCGGAGCCCTGCCCTGTTTCAAAGTACATGACATTTTTGCCGAGTGAGCCATCGGCGCAGATGGCTCCGCGCTTGAGGGATTGCGCGGCTTCGTGACCCTCTTTGAGGAGTGCTAGATTGATGCCGAAGCTGGTGTTCGCGGCCTCTGTGCCTGCGATGGATTGGAAGAGGAGATCGAGAGGTGCGCCTTGTTCTAATGCGGCGATCTGGGTGGTGATGTGGGCGAGGACACAGCTTTGCGCGGGGATGTGGAAGCGCTCGCGTACGGTGTCGATCATGCGCAGAAGCTGGGTGACGCTGGAGGCGTTGTCGCTCACGGGATTGATGCCGATGACGGCGTCGCCGGATGAGAGCAGCAGGCCATCCAGGAGCGATGCAGCGATGCCTGTGGCGTCGTCGGTGGGGTGGTTGGGCTGAAGGCGCGTGGATAAACGGCCGGGCAGGCCGACGGTGGTGCGGAAGCGCGTAATTACGCGGATTTTGGCGGCGACGAGAATCAAATCCTGAACGCGCATGAGCTTGCTTACGGCTGCGGCCATTTCGGGCGTAATGCCGGGCGATAGTGTGGCAAGGCGTTCGCCTGTGGCGTCGTCGGAGAGGAGCCAGTCGCGGAATTCGCCTACGGTCAGGGATGCGACGGGGGCGAAGGCTGCTGCGTTGTGGCTATCGACGATGAGGCGGGTTACTTCGTCGGATTCATAGGGGACGACTTGCTCGTTGAGGAAGTGGTTCAGGGGAAGATCTGCGAGAGCGTATTGCGCGGCTATGCGCTGCTCGGCGGAGGTGGCGACCAGGCCAGCGAGGTCGTCTCCGCTGCGGTAGGGTGTAGCCTTTGCCAGCAGGTCGCGGAGGTCGTTGAACTGGTGCCGCACGCCGCCGATGGTGTAGCCATAATTCATGGAATTTAGATTAGAGCATTTTGGGTGGGGTGGGTGAAGCAGATTCCCTGCGGGAATGACAGACAGAAAGGCAAAGGCAAGAACAAAGGCTCGGTGAAGCAGATTTTCTTTGGGGAGGAGAGATAGAAAGGCAAGGCGACTACAAGAACAAAGGCTAAGACAAAAGCAGATTCCCTTCGGGAATGACAGACAGAAAGGCAAAGGCAACTACTAAGACAAAGGCAAGGGCAACTACTAAGGCAAAGGCTGGTGGGGATTTGTTGCTTCCATCTGAACCATGCATGGGATGCTTGGTTCAGATGGGCACTTTGTTGATTGAAGGCTCTTAATCTACCTGGCAGATCAGGCACTTCAGGTATTCGGTTTCAGGGAGGTTGAAGAGGACGGGGTGGTCCTGGGCGGCGCCTCGGCGTTCGAGAAGGGTGACGCGGCGATGGGCGTCGACGGCGGCATCGGCTACGGCAGCCTCAAGCTCCTGCAGGCTGATGTGGTGGGAGCAGGAGCAGGTGATCAGCAGGCCGCCGGGGCGGAGCATACGGAGTGCGCGCAGGTTGAGCTCCTTGTAGCCGCGGAGTGCGCCTTCGACGGCGCGTTTGCTCTTGGCGAAGGCGGGCGGGTCGAGGACGATCACGTCCCAGGAGCGATCGGCTTCGGAGCCGGACTTGGGCTCGGCCCAGGCGCGGAGCAGTTCGAAGGCGTCGGCTTCGAGCCAGTCTATTTCGGAAGGGATTCTGGAGCGATTGGCTTCGAGATTCTTTTCGGCGACTTCGAGTGAGGAGCGGGAGGCGTCGAGTCCGGTTACATGTTCGCAGACCTGGGCGAGATGCAGAGCGAAGCCGCCCTGATAGGTGCATACGTCGAGCGCTTTGCCGGTGGCGCCCTTGATTCTTGCCCAGGCTGCAGCGGCGGCGTAGTTTTCACGCTGGTCGAGGAAGGCTCCGGTCTTCTGGCCGGAGTTGGCATCGAACTGGAAGCTGAAGCCGTTGAGCAGGAAAGTGGTGCTGGAGGTTGGTGCGTCCGGGTTGGTGCTGAAGAGCGGCGTGGTTACGGGCGCGGATAGGCCTTCGAGCTCGCGAATGCGGGGATCGGGGCGCTCCCAGATGGTGAGTTGGCCGCCTTCGCTGAGGAGCTCTTCGCGGAGGATCTTGGTGCAGAGGGTACGCACTTCCGCGGAGTCGAGGCCTTTGGCGAGGAGCTGGAGAATTACGATGTCGGCGTACTTGTCGACGATGAGGCCGGGCAGATCGTCGGCTTCGCTGAAGACGAGGCGGCAGGCATTTGTCGCTTCTGTGAGCAGCGGCTTACGGCGGCTGATGGCGGTGCGCAGGCGGGTGGCGAGTTGGGACAGCCATTGTTCATGGTCGAGATGATCGCGTGAGACGAGGCGGAGCGAGATCTGCGAAATGGGGCTGTACAGGGCGGTGCCGAGCAGAAGGCCGCGTGTGTCCACGACAGGAACCAGTGCTGGTGGATCACCGGGGCCGGTCTCGATCTGCTCTATCTCTGAGGAATAGACCCAGAGATGGCCGCGGCGAAGCGAGTCCGAAGCGCGGCGGGAGACGACGGCGAAGGGAACGGGCAGCTTCGGCAGCGGGGTGGCTGGTTCTCTTGCCGGGACTGGAGCTGCGGTTGGACGAGGCCGGGCCTGCGCTGGACGGGATTGGGCAGGGCGGCCTTGAGTAGTGCGAGCTTGAGTAGGGCGGGGGCGCTGGTCTGGACTTGAGGAACTAGAACGAGCTGAACTGGGACGAGCTGTGTTGGGACGGCTGGAACTTGAAGGGCCAGTACTGGAGCGACTGGAAGTGGGACCGGCCGGGCTGAAACGGGGCGCGCTGGATTTTGCGGGGCCCGTTTTTGAGGCGCGTGGCTTCGCGGGGGCGGCTGAGTTTTCGAATTCAGGATCGACCGGACGAGGCTTAGAGTTAGGTCTGGAGCCGTAGGAATAGGCGGAAAAGGCCGATTTGCGGGCGGGCTTGGCCGGGGCTGCTTCGGACCGTTGTTCGGACCATTGTTCAGGTGCGGCCTGGTCGCGGCGGGCCTGACCTGCTCGTCCCTGATAGGGGCTGGAGCCGGGTCTAGGGGCGGGTCTGGAGCTAGGCCGGGCGGACTTTGCGGCTGGTTTAGGTCTGGAGGTTGAACTCTGGGGGCGGGTCGGTTTGGGCATGATTCACTCCTGATGCAAGCCCGGAGCGGAACTAGCCGCTACTGCCTACTTGAGATGGTTGCGACTGGGTGGTGGTTCGATAGTTACTTCGGAGCCGTGTTTCAGTGCAAGCTGTCTTCTGATCTTAAATCAATGTCGGCCCTATAATGGAGTATGGCGCCCCACCGACCTGGTTCTCTGACACCCACAACCAATCCTTTCCTGGCTGATCAAGTTCCGGATCAGGCCGCTGTAGCAACGTCTGTTGCGACCTCGATCAAGGATGGTCCGATTGGACAGCGGTTTGAGGGCTTGCTGCAGACGATCCGGGATAATCGGCCGAGCGAGGACCTGGCTCCGATCAGGAAGGCGTGGGAGTTTTGCATCAAGTATCACGAGGGGCAACTGCGCGCCTCGGGCGAGCCCTATATTATTCACCCGCTGGAAGTGGCGGAAGTACTGGCGGAGATGGAGCTGGATGCTACGGCGATTGCCGCTGGGTTGTTGCATGATGCGGTGGAAGATACTCCGGTAACCAGCGAAGAGATCAATACAGCGTTTGGGGACCAGGTTGCGCACATCGTGGATGGCGTGACGAAGATCGACAAGATACAGTTTGCGAATCGCGAGGATCGGCAGGCGGAGAATGTCCGCAAGATGCTGCTGGCGATGGTGAGCGATGTGCGGGTGGTCCTGATCAAGCTGGCGGATCGGCTGCACAATATGCGCACGTTGCAGCATTTGAAGCCGGAGCGGCAGGAGGCGATCGCACGCGAGACGCTGGATATCTATGCGCCGCTTGCGCATCGGCTGGGCATGGGCAAGGTGCGCGGTGAGTTGGAAGATCTCGCGTTTCGCTATACCGATCCGGTGAATTATCAGAAGGTTTCCGAGGCTGTCGAGGCGCGGCGCATCGAGGGCGAGCAGTTCCTGGCCAGTGTTGAAGATGCGATTGTGGAGCAGTTGCGCGAGCACAATATCCAGGCGCGTGTGGAGTGGCGGATCAAGCGGCTTTATTCCATCTGGCAGAAGCTGCAGAAGTCGCAGGTTTCTGTGGACCAGGTGTTCGACTTGCTGGCGATACGGATCATTACGCAGGATAAGTCGGATTGTTACGGGGTGCTGGGGCTGATCCATATGTTGTGGCGGCCGGTGCCGGGCAGAGTAAAGGACTTTATCGCGATTCCGCGCACCAATCTTTATCAATCGCTGCATACAACGGTGATGGGTGAGGGTGGGCATCAGTTCGAGGTGCAGATACGCACGGAAGAGATGCATCGCATCGCGGAAGAAGGCATTGCGGCGCATTGGAAATACAAGTCGGGCGAATCGGTGATTTCGGCGCGCGATGAGCAGAGGTTGGCGTGGGTGCGGCAGCTTGTGGATTGGCAGCGCGAGATGACCGATCCGAATGAGTTTCTGTCCAGCCTCAAGATGGACCTGTATCCCGAGGAGATTTACGCGTTCACACCCAAGGGCAAAGTGGTGATCGTGCCCGCCGATGGAACGCCGATTGACTTTGCTTACACGGTGCATACCGAGGTTGGTCACGCATGTGTGGGCGCCAAGGTGAATGGGCGCATGGTGCCGTTGCGGACCAAGCTGCGCAATGGCGACATTGTCGAAATTATCACTCAGAACGGGCATACGCCGAGCCGCGACTGGCTGACGTTTGTGAAGAGTCCGCGGGCACGCAACAAGATCAAGCACTGGCTGAATGAGAATCAGAGGCTGAGGGCGATTGAGGTTGGGCGCAAGCTGCTGGAGCGCGAGGCGCGCAAGTTCAAAGTACCGATGAGCCGTTTGGACGATACGGATATGGCTCGCGTTGCCGGTGATTATGGGCTGGCGACGGCGACCGATCTGATGGCGACGATTGGGTTTGGCAAGCACTCGGCGCGGCAGGTGTTGAACAAGCTTGCACCGGGATTTGCCGGAACTGTGCAGGGTGCAGCTGGGTCGGGTGAAGCGGATGCGGGCGAGGCGAAGTCCGCTGAAGCGGCAATGTCGGATGCGGTGAAGAAGCTGCACCTGACGGGTTCGGACTCGTTGCAGGTCGAGGGGCAGAACGATTTGCTGGTGTATCGGGCGCGCTGTTGTAATCCGATTCGTGGCGAAGAGATTATCGGTTACGTGACGCGAGGCAAGGGTGTTGCGGTTCATGCGCGGAGCTGTCCAAATGTGACGAACCTGCTCTATGAGAGCGACCGTCGCATTGAAGTGGAGTGGGCCAAGACGGACGCTGAGGCTTCGGGCAAAGTGCAGCGCTATCCGGTGAAGATTACGATCTACTGCGATGACAGGTCAGGCATGTTGAAGGAGATGACGGCGATTATTTCCAACGACGACACGAATATTCGCGCGGTGGATACGTGTGATGGCGAGAACGGCGAAGCGATTGTCGAGTTCGTTGTAGATGCTGAGGACTTGCGGCATCTCAATCGCATGGTGCTGGGCTTGCGGCGGTTGCCGGGTGTGCGTGAAGTGCAGCGTTCGCAGAAGGTTTAGTTTTGCTGCTTTGACGATGCTGCTAACCTGATTCGATGGTGGAACCTCTTCTCGATTTGAAAAACTGGAAGCCTGCGCGGCTGCCTGAGGCGGTTGTGCTCGATGGCAGATGGGTGCGGCTGGAGCCGCTGTCGGCGGATCGTCATGGACATGATCTGTGGCAGGCGGTGCAGGGGCATGATGCTGTCTGGACCTGGCTTGCGGATGGTCCTTATGCCAGCGAAGAGGACTTGGCTACGGCATTGCTGGCCAAGGAGGTCGGAGCTGCTGCGCGTTTTTTTGCCATCCTGCCGAAATCGGAAGGGCTAGCAGCGGGCCTGGCTGTGGGATATGCGAGCCTGATGCGTATCGATGCGCCGAATGGGGTGATCGAGGTCGGCAACGTGATGTTTTCTCCTGCATTGCAGCGGACTCGCGCGGCCACCGAGACGATCTACCGGATGGCGCGATACGTCTTTGACGAGCTTGGCTACAGGCGTTTTGAGTGGAAGTGCAATGCGCTGAATCTGCCTTCGGGGCGGGCGGCGGAGCGATTTGGATTTACGTTTGAGGGGATCTTTCGCCAGCACATGGTGGTTAAGGGACGCAGCAGGGATACGGCGTGGTACTCGATACTCGATTCTGAATGGCCCGCGTGCAAGCTGGCTTTCGAGGCCTGGCTGGCGGTCGAAAACTTCGATGATGCGGGGCGGCAGAGGCAGGCGCTGGATGTTTTTCGGTCTGCTTTAGGAGAAGTTTCTGCCCGGGGGAAATAAGCCTTCTACTGTCCGTCTACGCTAGTTTTCTGACGGCTTCTCAATGTGGTCGATGACGAGAATCTCCACTGGACCTTTTGCCGATTCCAATTTCAACCCCAACTGTTTCTGAAACGCGGTGAAGAGAGACCCGGAAGATTCCTCCGTCTTTTGCCTGCTGCCTTCTATCCCTTCGGCCGTGAAAGTATCGCCTGTACTCCGCGGCCACGGCCGAAATTCGCGGGCTAAACCGCTTAGGATGTCCTATTTCCGATTTCCGTTGCAGAATATTGCAATTAGCGATACATTGTATTGCGGATTGCGATACGGCTTTTCGCGGTCTGGAAAATGAGGCGGTTCGAGGGATGAAACTAGGCGAGAAAATCCGGTATCTGCGCGAGGTGGAAGGCAGCCTGCGCGGGCTTGACCGGGCCATGAATCAGCAGGAGATGCTGAAAGCGATTGAGGCCGAGACGGGGCGCAAGCTGAGTCAGAGTTATCTTTCGCAGATTGAAAGCGGAGCGAGGCCGCACCTGACCAATACGACGCGAGAGATTCTGGCGAGCTTTTTCAAGGTGCATCCGGGATATCTGGTGGATGACCCTGAGGGCTATCACCCGGAGTTACAGAGCGAAGTGCGAGGGATGCCGGATGTGGAGGTCAAGTTCGATCTCTGGCTGGTTGCTGGGGCTGAGCGATTTCGCCGCGATGCGGAATTGAAGCATGCATTGCTGACGCTGGCCCGGCATGAGCATTCGCGCGAGTGTTTGTTGCTGCTTGAAGCGGTGATGGAAACGCCTGGATTGATGCCGAGACTGATGGAGGTTTTAAGGCCAGCGGTCTCGGTAGAAAAAGTTCCCGAAGCGCCTCGGAAGAAAGCGAAGAAAGGGAAGGTCAACTAGCAATGAATCTGACGACTGTAGCAATGGCAATCACGATTGTGCAACTGAGTGCCAGTTTCTGGGAGGGATTTTACTTTGCGTGTTTTATTGCGGGATTGATGCTGAGTGTTGTTTCTCTCATCGGTGGCATGGGGCATATCAGTTGGCATTTTCACCCGCCGCGTGTTCCGCATCTGCCGTATGTTTCGCATACGCCGGGCGTGCATGGAAGTAGTGCGCAGGCGCGCGGTTCGGCAACGATTCCGTGGTGGAACGCGTTTTCGATCATGGTGTTTCTCTGCTGGTTTGGTGCGGCTGGATACCTGATGACGCGCTATGGCGGGATGATTGCGGGGATGGTTTTTGTGGTCGCAATGATCTGCGGGCTGGTGGGCGGAGGATTGGTTTTCTGGTTTCTGGCGCGGGTGTTGTTGCCGCATGAACGCGAGCTGACTTCGGATGAAACTGCCGTTGCCGGCGCGGTAGGTACGGTGAGCGCAGCTATTCGCATGGGAGGTACGGGAGAGATTTTGTACGAGCAGTTGGGTGCGCGCCGTTCTGTACCCGCTCGTTCGGACAAAGGGGAATTGATTGCGCATGGAGAAGAAGTATTTGTTGTGCGCTATGAGAAGGGCATTGCCTATGTGAGGCGATGGGAGGATCTGCAGGAGATGCAGAGATAGCAAAAAACGCAAGGGCCGCGATGTAATCAAGCAACGTAGTCTAACCCGAATTTTGTAACTCTCCCGGTTGAAAGGATCGGGAACGCAATGACGAACACAATTGTTTTGTTTGTTGGATTAGCCGTGCTGGTATTGATATTCCTGCTCGGCATGCTGGCCAAGATGTTTCGCAAAGCGGGGCCGAATGAGGCTCTGATTGTTTACGGTTTTCGCGGGCCGCGGGTGATTACCGGGCATGGCACGGTGATCTTTCCGATGGTGGAAAGCTGCCGCGAGTTATCTCTGGAGCTGATGAGTTTTGATGTGGCTCCGCAGCAGGATTTGTATACCAACCAGGGTGTTGCGGTCACTGTTGAAGCGGTGGCGCAGATCAAGGTTCGCAGCGATCAGCCTTCGATTTTGACGGCGGCGGAACAGTTTCTTACCAAGACCCCGCAGCAGCGTGAAGGATTGATTCGCCTGGTGATGGAAGGACATTTGCGCGGCATCATCGGCCAGTTGACGGTGGAACAGATTGTCAAAGAGCCGGAGATGGTGGGCGAGCGCATGCGGACTACTTGCGCTGGAGATATGAGCAAGATGGGGCTGGAGGTGGTGTCGTTCACGATCAAGGAGGTACGCGATAAGAACGAATATATCTCCAACATGGGACGGCCGGATATTGCGCGGATCAAGCGTGATGCGGATATGGCTACTGCTACTGCCGAGCGCGATACGGCTATTCAACGCGCGGTTGCATTGCGTGAGTCGGCAGTTGCCAAGGCTCAGGCAGACCAGGAGCGGGTGATTGCCGAGGCTGCTTCGCAGGCGAGGCAGGCTGAGGCTCAGCGTGACATGGATATCAAAAAATCACAGTATGCGGAGCAGAGCAGGCGTCAGCAGGCTACGGCGGATAAGGCTTATGAGATTCAGACCAACATCATGCAGCAGCAGGTGATTGCTGAGCAGGTGAAGATCGAGCAGACGGAGAAGGAGGCCCAGGTCAAGGTGCAGGAAGCGGAAATTCTGCGTCGTGAAAAGGAGTTGATTGCTACGGTGCTTAAGCCGGCTGAGATTGATCGTCAGCGCATTGAAACTTTGGCGTCGGCGGAGAAAGCTCGCTTGACGACAGAGGCTGAGGGTCGAGGTTCGGCGATTCGCGCGCAGGGTGAGGCGGAGGCTTCAATCATCTTCCAGAAGGGCGAGGCAGAGGCCAAGGCGATGAATCTCAAGGCTGAGGCTTATCAGGGCTGGAACCAGGCTGCGGTGGTCGACAAGCTGCTTACGAATCTGGCGGATGTGGTGCGTGCGATGTCTGAGCCGTTGTCGAAGGTGGACAAGATCACGGTGATCTCTACGGGCAACGACAACGCTGCAGGTGTGAACAAGATTACCGGCGACATGACGAAGATTGCCGCGCAGGTGCCTGCGATCTTTGAGGCGCTGAGTGGCATGGACATCAAGAGCCTGATGGCGAATGTGCAGACCATGCGGCAGAAGCCGGTGCAGGGCGTAGAGCCTGCTGAAGCAGAAGATAAATAACCATCTGCGACAGGCAACAGAAGGGATGAAAGGCTAACTTCCTCGAGCAGTCCTGATCTGAATACAAAAGTTCAGGTCAGGATGGCCGAGGAGAAAAGCAGGAGAGGGATATGCGCAATTCTCGATTTGCAACTGTGGTGGCGTTGGGATTGATCTTGTTGTCAACGGCTGTTGTTGGACGGGCGCAGGTGGCGGGGCAGGCTTCGACAGAGGCGGCGACAGTGCCTGCAGACGATCAGCCGAGCAAAGAGCAATTAGCAAAATTGTTTGAGTTGATGCGGGTACGCAATCAGATGACGGCAATGATGAAGGCTTTGCCGGTGATGATGCAACAGCAGATTGCCAATCAAATCAAGACGATGAAAGCCAATCTTCCCAACGGAGCAACCATAACTCCGGACCAAGAGGCCAGCATTGATAAGTTGATGGGCAAATATATGCAAAAGGCTGTGGAGCTTTATCCCGCTGAGGAGATGATCAGCGACATGTCGGCGATCTACCAGCGGCATCTGAGCCGGGAAGATGTAGATGCACTCATCGTGTTTTATAGTTCGCCTGCTGGGCAGCATTTATTGGATATGACGCCAACGATCCTGAAGGAGTACATGCCGATGGTCATGGACCGAATGGCAACCCGAAGTAAAGCTTTGACCGAGGAAATGATGAAGGAAATGAAGAGCACCGTTCCGGCAATGGCTAACGAGCCAGCTCTCAAATAACGGGGTCTTGAAGTGAGCAGTCGGGCAACAGGTAGAAAACGCAGGAAACCGAACGAGGAGGTTTGACATGTCTTTGCTGGAGAGGGTGAGCACGTTATTGCGCGCGAATCTGAATGATCTGATCGAGAAGGCGGAGAATCCAGAGAGGCTATTGAAGCAACTGGTGCTTGATATGGAAAACCAGTTACTGCAAGTAAAGACGCAGGTCGCCATTGCTATTGCCGATCAGCATCTGTTGGAGAAGAAGCGGGCTGAGCATGAGAGTGAGGCGGGTGAGTGGAAGCGCAAGGCGGAGCTTGCTGTGGCCAAGGGGCATGACGATCTTGCGCGAGGAGCGTTGGAGCGAAAACTGAGCTGCGACCGGCTGGTAAAGGGGTTTGCGGAGCAGGCAGAGGACCAGAGGCTGGAGGCTGATACTTTGCGCCAGACCTTGCGCAAGTTGGAGCAGAAGCTGAGCGAAACGCGCGCGCAGTGCGAGATTCTGATGGCGGAACATCGCCGGGCGAAGATCGTGGGCCGGGCTACGCAGGCGCGCCAGGTGGTTGGCGGTACCCAGGAGGCAGCCCTGGGGCGGATGAAGAGTCGCGTACGCCAGAGTGCTGCGGAAAATGCAGCGGCGAGCGAAATCCTGACGCCGGACACGCTTGAGGAGCGCTTTCAGAGCCTGGAACAACACGAGCAGGTTGAGATGCTGCTGGGAGAGATCAAGCATCGGGCTGCTCTGGCTTCGGAGTCGGCAAAGTAGAACGAAGCTGGCACTGCTTTGCATTCTGGATGGAGAAGCCCTGGGTTGCCAGGGTTTCTTCATCTTTTCCATCTTTTTGAAGGGTTGAAATTGGAATTTACATTCGGCTGGGCTGCTGTTCGTATGCCTGTTTCCTGATCGGGCTGGGGCGGGAAGAAGTGCGTAATTTGGTCTCAAGGGGCAATACTTAACAATTCGCAGTGACTTGGTGTGCTCCAATCGCGTCTAAAATAGAAGTGAAGACAAATTTCCAAGTGTTTTTTGATCGGTCTTAATATTTTGATGCGCTTGGCTCAGGCAATTTCTGTGGGACTTGGGTCTTGATGTCCGCAGTTTGTGGGTAGCGCGTCTTCCGCTGTATCTCTTTGATTTGCCCCTGTTTGAAATGGGATGCGTGAACTGTCAGAGTTGTTCCCTGTGTGCCGGACTTCTTATGGAAGCTTCGGAATTGGCTCTCTAAATCGAGATTTTCGGTATTTTGGAGCGTACGCATGGTCGCGCGGCAGGCGTCCCTGGAGATGGATTACCGAATGAAAGTACGTTTGTTCCTGGTTTTGGCCTGCGTTACGGCAGGCACGGTATTGGTCTGTTCTGCTGCTCCGTCAATGGCCCAGACGGTAATTCCGGTTGGAGATAAACCATTGCGGGTGAGTTCAGACCTGCCAGATGCTCCGGCTCCGCAGCAAATTTCTGATGTAACGGTGTCGGGCAACGAGGTGCTGAGCAATGCGGTGCCAGACAATGCGGTGCCAGACAATGCTGTGGCGGACAATGTGTCGTCTGTGCCGGAGCGTTCCGAGTTCTGGAGTTCCAGTTCGAGTGCTGTTTTTGTAACGGGTCAGCAGACTTTACCGGATCAGCAGCCGCCATCTACCGATCACGTAAAGACCAAGTCAGAGACGGCCGATGAGCAGTTGAAAGTGGAGAAGAAGCAGCGGATTCTTGGTTTTTTGCCGAGCTTTAATACCAGCTACAACTCGAATGCTGTTTCTCTGACGGGCAAGCAAAAGATCCGGCTGGCGTTCACTTCGGCGACTGATCCGGTGCAGTTTGCCGTGGCCGGAATCGTGTCCCTGGTGGATCAGGCGGAAGGATCCGATTACGGGTATGGCGGCGGAATCGGAGGCTATGCCAAGCGGTTTGGCGGCAATTATGCCGATAGTTTTGATGGTGCGATGCTTGGCAACGGGATTTTGCCTGCGCTTCTGCACCAGGATCCGCGGTATTTCAGGCGTGGATATGGGTCTACCAAGCGCCGCATGTTGTATGCGCTTACTTCGAGCGTGGTTTGCAGACATGACAATACGGGAAAGCTGGAGCCGAACTACTCCAACATGCTGGGCAACGTTGCTGCTGGCGGCATCTCCAACCTCTACATTCCGGCGGACGAGCGGGGTGTCGGCAGTACTTTTAAGGGAGCGGCCCTGGTAACGGCCGAGGGTGGAGTTGGTGCGATCCTTCAGGAGTTCTGGCCGGATCTTTCGCGGCGCTTCTTCCATAGAGATCCGACGAATGGGCAGGATGATGCTTTGCACACTTTGCACAAATAGAGTACCTGCTCTTTTATGCTTTGGCGTGGCGTCTGAATTCGAAGCGCCTGCCGATAATTGCTTTTGCGATCCAGCGGTCTGTGCCCGATGTAGGGCATAGACCTACACCGAAGTTGACCTCCCATTTGGGACTCAGGTTGAGGTCGATGGCGGGAGGATGGCTATAAAGAACAGAAGCAATAGGTGAAGGCAGAGGAAATTAGAGAACCTCATGCCTTCACCATACCTTAAGAGCTGGAAAGTAGTGTCAGGGCTTTGCTTTACGGATTGCCGCGGTCAATGCAGGGACAATCTCGAAGAGATCGCCGACGATGCCGTAATCGGCTACTTCGAAGATCGGCGCATTCTCGTCCTTGTTGATGGCGACGATGCACTGCGAGCCTTTCATGCCGACGAGATGCTGAATGGCGCCGGAAATTCCAATGGCCAGATAGACTTTTGGAGCTACGGTCTGGCCTGAGCTACCGACCTGGCGCTCCATCGGTAGCCAGCCGTTGTCGCAGATAGGGCGGGAGGCGGCGAGTTCTGCGCCGAGGGCAGCGGCGAGTTCTTCGACGATGGGCAGATTGGCCTGTTCTTTGATTCCGCGACCGACAGAGACAAGAATGGCAGCTGTGCTGAGATCGACGGTCTGCGCGCTGGCACGGAAGGGTTGACTTGGCTGGGTGCGGATCTGCGCGGGTTCGAGATTTGGGCGAAAAGATTCGATTGCGGCTGGAGCTGCGTCTGAGGCATCCGCGCGGAATGCACCGGCCTGCACAGAGAGAAAGCAGGGGCCGTCGCTGGTGTGCTGGTAGGATGCGTTGAGCTTGCCCTGTAGAAGCTGACGAACGAAGATTGGCGATGGCGTGCTGGGCGTGAGGCCGATTACGTCGCTGATCAGGACTTCGTTGAATCGTGTCGCGAGGGCTGGAGCAAAATCACGCACCTGGTAGGTGTGGGGCAGTACGACATACGCCGGCTTCAGGTGCTGGATGAGTTGGGTATAGGCCTCGGTAAATCCATCCGCGGTGTAGTCGCGTAGTAGTGCGTGATCCACGGTAAAGAGAGTGCGTGGTGGTTTACCGGTTATCTTGTCTACTGAGGCCAAACCGATCAGGGCTGCGTCGAGGGGAAGTCCCAGGCCAGCGGCCAGGGTATGAGCCGCAGCAAGCGCTTCCCAGGAGATGCGGCTTATTTCGCCATTTTTCGATTCGAGAATTACCAGTACGCTGCTCATAGGACGCGCACCTCAAATTGCAGCTTTTCTACGAGTGCTGCGGCTGCCTCAGCGGGGGTGCCGCTGAGGATCTGTGTGGTGCGCTGCTTGTTGGGCAGCGTGACCTGATGGAGCGTAACGACGGGCGCCGGAGTGATTCCGAGTTCTGAGGCGGCGATGCGTTTTACTTCTTTGGTCTTGGCCTTCTTGATGCCCATCAATGTTGCGTAGCGAAGTTTGGTGTTGCCGGACTGGATGGTAAGCACGGCGGGCATGGGAAGTTCGATGTGCTGGAACCAGCCGTCTTCCAGTTCGCGCAGTACTTTCAAGCCATTGCCGGTTGCCACGCCGTTGCCGGTTGCTTCGATTTTCAGGATCAGGCTGGCATGTGGCACTCCGAGCAACTCGGCGACGATAACACCGGTTTGTCCCAGTCCAAGATCGTCGGATTGCAGGCCGGTGAGAATGAGGTCGGCTGCTTCGTCTTTGATTGCCGCTGCCAGCAGGCGGGCTACGCCGAGCGCGTCGTATTGTGCGAGGTCATCGCTCTCGATGTGGATAGCGCGGTCGGCGCCTTTGGCGAGTGCTTCGCGGATGGTTTGACCTACGCGCTCTGGACCGGCGCTGATGACGATGACTTCGCCGCCATGCGCTTCTTTGAGCAGAAGCGCTTCTTCAAGGGCGTATGCATCCGATTCGTTCAAGGTGAACTCGACATCGTTCAGGTCGATCCACTTTCCCGTTGCGTCAATGCGGATTCGTGCATCGCGTTCGGGCACTTGTTTGATGGCTACGATGATCTTCATGGTCTCTCTTGATTCCTGATTGCGGCGTGTAATTACACCTGCGAATTGGATGCCTGATGTGGAGCTTCCGGTAGTTGCATGGCTGCGATTTGTGCTATGTCCAGCAGCCTCGGGGCGCTTTCGCCTGTCGTTGCCAGCGCATCTCGAAACATGGTGTTGCAGAACGGGCAGGCAGCTCCAATTGTAGTTGCTCCAGTGGAGACGAGCTCCTGTACGCGAACGCTGCTTACGCGCTGACCCTGCTCCTCGCCGAGAAAGACGAGGCCACCGCCTGCTCCGCAGCAGAAGCTGCGTTCGCGGGTGCGTTCGGGCTCGATGAGTGTTCCGGCGGAGGCGATGATGGATCGCGGCTCGTCATAGACATTGCGATAGCGGCCGAGGTAGCAGGGGTCGTGATAGACGATCTTTTCTTCAGATTTGTTGTGCGGTAACTGCGCCTGGTGGCGAGCGAGAAATTCGCTGTGATGCTCGATCTCTGGCGAGATGCCGAACTCTTTCCAGTCCTCTTGAATGGTACGCACACAGTGCGGGCAGATGGAGATGATCTTCTTCACTTTCTGCTGCTGCATGGCTTCAAGATTGCTCTCGGCGAGTTGCTGAAAGACCAGATCGTTGCCCAGGCGGCGTGCGGGATCGCCGGTGCATTTCTCTTTGCGCATGACTCCGTAGCTGGTGCCCAGGTAGCGCATGACCTGTACGAATGAGTTGATGATTTCGCGCCCCTTGGGGTCGTAACCGCCCATGCAGCCTAGCCACAGGCAATACTCCTGTGTGCCATCGAAGATGGGTAGCTCTTGTTTGGCTACGAATTTATCGCGTTCTACCGAGCTCATGCCGAGAGCGTTGGAGTTGCGCTCCATTGCGAGGAATAGCTTGGTGCCATGCGAATCTTCCCATTCGCCGGTATTCACGGCACCGCGGCGCAGACCCACGATGATGGGTACATGCTCAATGCCGACAGGGCATTGAAATTCGCAGGCGCCGCAGGTGGTGCATTGAAAGGCGGACTCCTGCGAGTTGTACTTGCCGAGCAGTAATTCTTCAGCCGTGGGACCGTATTCATTCAGGTATCCGCGCACGCCGAGGATAATTTCTTTTGGATTGAGACTCTTGCCTGTGTTGGCGGCAGGGCAGTGTTCGGTGCAGCGTCCGCACTCTACGCATGAGTAGGCCTGGAGGCTTACAAGTTGCGTGAGATCCTTGCCGGTTACGAGGCCGAAATCTTCATCGCCCGAGAGAGTTGGTATGGCACTGAAGCTGCCTCGCGAAAGAAAGATCGTGAGTGGGCTGAGGATCAAATGCAGATGCTTGGTGTGTGGGACCAGGGGCAGGAAGACGAGCAGAGAAAGCGTATGCGTCCACCACAGTGCGCGGGCGGCGATGCTGCCGTCTGCCACAAAGAACGATGCCAGATAGGTGGCCATGAGCGCGAAGATGAGCCCGGCGATGACGCCTGATTCCCAGGAGATATTGTGCCCGGCACGCGACAGCCAGACTGGCTGCAGGATGAATCGACGAATGAATAATCCGGATATAGAGATGGCGCAGGCTATCGCGAATGCTGCTGCGAACCAGAAATAGAAGCGTCCGAAGATGCCTGCAGGATCGAGAAATCCTATGCCCAGGCCTACTGCAAGATGATTGAGGGTTACGAGCGCGAAGGCCAGGAAACTCCAGAAGACGAAGGCGTGCGCTATGCCGGGTAGAGGCCGTTCGCGAATGACCTTGGCCTGACAGAGCACTTCCCAGAAGAAATCCCAGATACGTTTGCCAATGGGGAAGAGATGAAATCCGGGGTCGCGGCGCGAGTGCCAGATCTTGTCTACGACGACTCCAAATCGCTTCCAGAAAAGAGCGGCCGAGGCGAATACGAACAGGATCAACAGCAGTTTTTCGGGAAGGGAAAAGTGGGATGGCTCTGCGAGTATGCCGAGACCGGAAACGCCGGAGAGGAGGGACATTGGGCTTGCGGGCAGCAGGTGCATCATCTATTCGTCTTCCTCTCGCCTACCTTTGTACTCGATTCGGGCAGGCTTTGGCACCTGTTCGTTTTCTCGATGATGCGACAGGCCTTAAGCTCCCTTGGTCAACTCGCTGGTGAGATGCTCATGATGTTGCGCGGCAAAGGAGTCGACACTTTGTAACCCAAGCAGGTAACCGCCAAAGGCGAGTGCTCCGAGCGCGAAGAAAATTGCGGCAACGCCCCAATAGCCGATGCCGAAGTAGCTGCAGAGCAGCCATGCTCCTACGCCCAGTGCGAAGGCTCCGATCATTACGCCGAAGCTGATGAGACTGCTGAGGCCGGAGACATTCTGCCGACGTACTTTGCCTGCCTGCAGCACCTTGGGTGCTGTGATGGAACGCATGTTGCCGATGATCATGTTGAGGAAGATGGCGAAAAACATCCAGGCCACGGTGGCTACTGTGATCTCCAATGAAGGCGGTTTATTGGCCAGTGAAGCGCTGATGTAGATAAGCAAAATCTCTATGGCAAGCAGGCAGCCGGTCAGAATGTTCTTGGCGAGAATCACATTCCGCATGCGGACCGGTGCGATGAAATAAAACTGGACTCCGGCGGCATCACTGCCAAGGCAGTTATAGATAAAAGAGACAAAGACCAGCAGAGTGTAGGCACAACCATAGGTGAACAAATACGTGCTTACGGAATTGCGATGCATGCCAATCTGACCCATGGCGGAGGTTCGCGCGGTGAAGATGAATACCATGAAAGGCGGAACAACCAGGCTGTATAGCTGGGCTCCGCTGCGCATGAGATAGCGGAGCTCTTTCACGATGCATGCGGACACAGCATCCGGGAGTAGACCGCGCCTGCGTGGAGTATCTGCATGGTCTCTTGCTCTGCTAGGCGACTCTTTACGGGGAGTTACTGCGACTTTGGCAGATGCGGGTACTTCGCTGAGATTTTCTCCAAGATATTCGGCATGGAGACGTATGTGCAGGATGAAGAGAAATGTTGCGACATAGAGGCCAACGGCCAGTAATGTAGCAATGGCAATGAGGGGCAATCCGCCATGCATGCGCTCGATGGCTAACGATGCCAGCCCCGGTGGCAGACACCAATTGATCGCTATAAGCGCATGTCCGATCTGCAACAGCAGAGGACTGGGGTGACCGTGATGGCCGTCAAGCCGTTGCGCAAACTGCACGACAACTTGTATGCCAAGCGAAGCCAGAAGGATGAGGACTGTGAGGATTTCCCTGGTGCGTCGCTGCGCAAGCCAGCGCTCGATCCAGGAATAGACCATGCGGGAAAAGAAGATGTTGCAAATGGCGTAGAAAAACAAAACAAGCGCAGACCAGGGTGCGAGAATCGGCGCGGCAACGGCTATGCCGATTGTCATTGCAATCAGGCAGGTAATGCCTGCGAGCGTAGGCGGATCTAATAGTCCGAATGAAAGGCGTATCAGAAGATAATCGCGGTAGCGAATCGGATAGCGAATCAGCGTGGAGAGATCGAAGGATGGTCCTGTTGCTGAGGTGCTGACGCCGATGAACTGCCAGAGAGCGAAGATGATCCATAGCAGAATCGCCAGGTCGCTGTACATGCCGGTGCTGACGAGATACCACGAGCCGAGACCTGCTCCAATAGCGGGCCCGAAGACCATCAACGCGAGTATCGGATAGGAAAGAATCTTGACGACAAGCTCGCCGGTCGCGCCTTTGCCGCGCAGGGAGTTGATGAAGATACGCCAGCGAAGCCACGCGATTGTGCGAAACTGTTCGCGGGCTAATCCAGACTCTGTGAGTATTGCAGGAGTGTTTATCCCAGCCATGAAAGCTCCTGCTCTGAGTGCAGCGGGTCCGCGCCTGCTTCATTGCCGATTACGCGAATGAATATTTCTTCAAGCGTGAGCCGAGTAGTTGTTCCGTCGGCATCGTCAGCCTGGGTGTGGACGCCTGCGCGCAGCTCTTCCAGAGATCCGTTGGCTATCAACTGACCGTGATTGATGATCGCTACATGGGTGCAGAGCCGCTCGACAATTTCAAGCACGTGCGAAGTTAGAAAGATGGTTGCTCCGCGGGTGATCATGCCTTGCAACATCTGTTTAAGCGTGCCGGCGGCGATGGCGTCCACGCCTTCAAAGGGTTCATCCAGAAATAAGATCTTGGGTCCATGAATCACGGCGGCGGCCAGTGCCAGCTTCTTTTGCATGCCGTGGGAAAAATCGGTGATCAGCTTTTTGTTCTCACCTGCCAGGTTCATGAACTCCAGCAACTCTTCGGTGCGCTGCAAGGTCGTGGCTCGATCGAGCCCGTACATCTGCCCCACAAATCGCAGATATTCGGATGCTGTGAGGCGTCCAAAGAGAGCCATGCCTTCAGGCACTACGCCGATCTGCCGCTTGACCTCGAGCCCATGTGTGGCGAAATCCAATCCAAGTACCTGGATGCTGCCGGAGGTGGGCGTCAGCAGGCCTGTAAGCATTTTGATCGTGGTAGATTTGCCTGCGCCGTTGGGGCCGAGGAAGCCATAGAACTGGCCGGGAGCTACGGTGAGGTCGACATTCTGCACGGCAACAAAGTCGCCGAACCGGCGGGTGAGTCCAGTGGTGGTGATCGCAGCACTCATAACTGAAACGAGGATACTGCAAAATCAGCGAGGAGACTGTAATAACGAGATTTTTTTGATACTCCTATAGGCAATCGATTGTTGATGGCGGCCGCCTTAGTCTCGTGAACAGCCCCTGGTGATTTAAAGTGTCTTGGTAATCGAGTGGAGGAATTTTGAATGCGTAGATTTGTATTTCTGTTTGTATTACTGACTGTGGCCTGTGGTTTTCAAATCCCAAGTAGGGCTGAGTCTCGATTTGTTCATCAAGATGGAAAGTTCCTGGTGGATGGGGCGGGACACAAGGTTCAGTTGCGGGGCACGAACCTGGGAAACTGGCTCGTGACTGAGGGCTACATGTTTCGCTTCGAAGGCGGGCCGCAGTCAACCCGCGAGATTGAAGCGATGGTGAATGAGCTGATCGGTCCAACAGCGGCTACGAAGTTCTGGCATGACTATCGGGATGCATATGTTACTCGCAAGGATATCGATTTCATTGCTAAACAGGGTTTCAACACGATACGTATCCCGTTCCACTATCGCTATTTTGTGCCGGGGGATGATGAGGGCTTTGCGCTTATCGATCGCGTGGTCGAATGGGCCAAGGCGGATGGGCTGTATGTTGTGCTTGATATGCATGCTGCGCCTGGAGGACAGACGGGCGCTAACATCGACGATAGCTGGGGTTATCCGTGGCTCTATGAGGATGAAGATAGCCAGCTCCTGGCCGCTGATATATGGAAGAGAATCGCCGAGCATTATCGCAATAATGCTACCGTGATTGGCTACGATTTATTGAACGAACCGATCCCTCACTATCCGAAGCTGGCGCAGTACAACTCCAAGCTGGAGCCGGTCTACAAGAAGCTTGCCGCAGCAGTTCGCTCAGTGGATAAGAACCACGTGCTCATTCTCGGCGGTGCGCAGTGGGATGGTAACTTCAGCGTGTTTGGGCCACCGTTCGACAAGAACATGATGTACACATTTCATAAATACTGGATGCCTCCAACAGAGGATGCAGTGAAGCCGTATGTCGAATTTCGCGATAAATATAACGTTCCGATCTGGATGGGTGAGTCGGGCGAAAACACGGATGAGTGGATCACGAAGTTCCGTATGGTTTTAGATCAGGATCAGATCAGTTGGACGTTCTGGCCTTACAAGAAAATGGAGGCGAACTCAGCGCTGGTCAGCTTCAACAAGCCTGAGCATTGGGATGAGATCGTCACCTATGCCGCTCGCCATGCAGGTATGGGAGATACGGAAAAATCTGTTGCTGCCAGGCCATCGCTTGAAGACTCTCGCGCTGCTTTTCAGGACCTGCTGGTGAAGGTTCGTTTTGAAAACGCTAAAGTCAATGATGGTTATTTGAAGGCTTTGGGTGCGGAGGTCAAGTAAAATCGACTTCATTACACTTTGAGAAGCCCGAGGGCCAGTCATGATCGTTAATCTCGCAGAGCGAGCGCACAACCATAACTGGCGTCTCGATCCTATTACCCGGTCCCTGTTGGATACGGATTTTTATAAGCTACTGATGCTTCAATTTATCTGGAAGCATTTTCCTAAAGTCGAGGTCACTTTTACGCTCGTCAATCGCACGAAACAAGTGCGATTGGCTGAGCGTATCAGTGTTGACGAAGTACGTCAGCAGTTGGACCACGTGCGTAAACTGCGTTTTCACAGGTCGGAACTGATCTGGCTTGCGGGCAATACGTTCTATGGCAAGCGTGGCATCTTCGAGCCGGATTTTCTGGAGTGGCTGGAGCGCGATTTTCAGTTGCCCGATTATCATTTGTCGGTCGTTGATGGCGAGTTGAGTCTCACGTTTCACGGCACCTGGACACAGACGACACTCTGGGAAGTCTATGCGCTTTCTATCCTCAGTGAGTTGAAGACTCGGGCGAGCCTGCGTGAGATGAGCGAGTTCTCGCTGGATATTTTGTATGCGCGCGCAAAGGCAAATCTATGGAGCAAGATCGAGCGTCTGCGAGGCGTGCCGGGGCTTAGAGTGGCGGATTTTGGCACGCGCCGTCGGCACAGCTTTCTATGGCAGGAATATGTTGTGAAAGCGATGCGAGATACGCTTGGTGATAGCTTTACCGGCTCGTCGAATACTTATCTTGCATACAAGCATGATCTCGAAGCAATCGGTACGAATGCCCATGAATTGCCGATGGCTTTAGCTGCGATGGCTGCTGATGATGAAGAGCTTAAACACTCGCAGTATCATGTGCTGCAGTTATGGCAGAACACGTATCAGCGCGAATTGCTGATCATGTTGCCCGATACATTCGGCACTACGCAGTTCCTCGCAGATGCTCCGGATTGGGTCGCGGATTGGACGGGGCAGCGTATGGACAGCAAGAATCCTTTCGTCGCGGGCGGCGAGTACATCGAGTGGATCAAGTCGCGCGGCCGCGATGCTGAAAACAAATTGATCATTGCTTCGGATGGGTTAGACGTTGCTCAGATCCTTGGTCTGCATGCGTATTTCTCCGGAGAAATTTTAGGTAATGCGACGCCGCAGGATTTTCGCAACGCTACGGATTTTTTGGATGCGAACAAGTGGAATCCGCAGCGGCGAATTCGTTTCAGCTCTGGCTGGGGAACACTGCTGACGAATGATTTTCGCGGCTGCGATCCATCGGGTGGAAATGGTTTTGATCCGATCAGCCTGGTGTGCAAGCTCTCCGAAGCAAATGGCCGGCCTGCAGTGAAGCTCTCCGATAACTATGCGAAGGCAATGGGGCCGTCAGAAGAAGTGGCCCGCTATCGCAGGGTATTTGGTTCGGCAGGGCTGACGAATGTACCGGCTATCGTGTGAGCTTTTGTAACCGTGTGGTCGAGACTGGCTGACGACAGCGGTATGGGGTTCGCGGATGCCTGCTACTCATGGGATATTTCGTGTATCTCTGCTATATATCCACCCGGAAACAGAACGATCGCCGAATGACGGTGATCTGAACTGTAAGGCGCGACAAGGATCGTTACGCCGAAGGTCTTCGCTTTGGCGAGTGTTGCGTCGAGGCTATCGACTTCATACCCGGTATTTTCCAGGCCATAGGGATAAGAAGGTTTGCTGTTGCTTACGTAAACGACCATCTTGCCAAAGGCGGATTCGAGATGAATTCTACGAATCGAGTTTGCTGGCTGTCCTATTTCAATTCCGGGTGCTTGCGCTTCGTCGGAGATGATCTTGCCTTGAGAAAACTGAAGAAATGATTTCAGAAAAGCTTCAACACGATCCGGCGAAACGTAGACTCGATTTTCAGGTACATGGATAAAGGGCGAATAGTGCGGCGGTGTCGTGTGCCAATACAGTTGCATGTTGACGCCGCCGGGCCACTGGATAATTGTGTCAAGCCCGATGGCATCAGGGAAGGTTCCGACAATTACGTTTGCGCCAGCCGAACGCGCGGCGGAGATGGCTGTATCCATATTCGTAACGAGATAGCCATTCCTCTCCGTCCCGAAGGGGGCAGGAATGGGTGTGAGAAATCCGAACAAAGAGACTGTTCCTACAGGGGTCTGCATCAGTTGAGAGGTAGTCTTGCTCGGCGTTGGAGTCACGGTAACGATGACCTGTTTGGTACTGGTGCCGCCAAATGTACCGAGGAAGCTTTTGACGAATGCGTCCACGTCTTGCGGTTTCACGTAGACGTGCGTCGAGTCATACTGTGGCGCCACAGCGACGGATGGTAAGCTGACCGTGCTCTGGGCGACGGCAGCTCCGCTAGTCCAACTCAACAAGAGTGTTGCAACAGCGATAATTCTCTGAAGGGAAGTCATCTTAGCCTCTCTGCAACAAAGTACTACGATTCGATGAATGCGAGTAGATCGAGGTTGATGGCATCTGCTACTTCACTGCTTTTGATCGTTAGAGGAATCTGCAGGTGTAGGACGTGTTGGGCGCAGTGATGATCGCATAATAGGCATCCAGGGGCAGAGTTAGACTTAGATCGAGCGGGTAGACCGCGAGTGGAAAATCATATGTTTTCAAGCAGGATATTCAGGAATAATAATCGCAGGGCGAATGCGACGCGGTAATCCGAATCAGAACGAAAGTCGAGAGGCAACGACAATGCCGGAATATAAGAAGAACCTTGAAGCCATCTCTTCACTCACACCGGAACAGTATCGGGTAACGCAGGAGAGTGAGACGGAGCCTCCTTTTCAAAACTCATATTGGGATAACGACGAGCCGGGCCTTTACGTGGATATCGTATCGGGAGAGCCTCTGTTCACCTCAGCCGATAAATTCGACAGCGGCTGTGGTTGGCCAAGCTTTACGAAGCCAGTTGATTCGGAATCTATCTCTGAGACTATCGATGATAGTCACGGAATGATCCGAACAGAGGTTCGATCCAATCAGGGTGACAGCCATCTTGGCCATGTCTTTGACGATGGCCCGCAAGAGGCTGGCGGCCTTCGTTA
Organism: Acidicapsa ligni; assembly: GCF_025685655.1. NCBI lineage: Bacteria > Pseudomonadati > Acidobacteriota > Terriglobia > Terriglobales > Acidobacteriaceae > Acidicapsa > Acidicapsa ligni. The sequence continues at coordinate 202,165 of NZ_JAGSYG010000004.1, forward strand.
CTGCATCAATTCTGCGTCGCTGCGCTTCATTCCTCTGGATGAGCTCGAAGAAGAAGGTTACGGAGCCTATCGTAAACTAATCGAAAGTAGTGAAAAGGAGTAAGGGCATGATTACAGAGCGAGCGATTTTAGCCGGTGGTTGCTTTTGGGGTATGCAGGACTTGTTCCGCAGCTTTCCTGGAGTAATTTCTACCCGCGTTGGATATGCGGGCGGGGATGTAGCCAATGCAACCTATCGAAACCATGGCTCCCATGCCGAGGCCATAGAGATTGTGTTCGATCCGCAACAGGTAAGTTATCGAAGGCTTCTCGAGTTTTTCTTTCAGCTCCATGATCCCACTACGCTGAATCGTCAGGGCAACGACATTGGGACGAGCTATCGTTCCGCCATTTTTTACATCACAGACGAACAGAAACAGACTGCAGAAGAGACCATCGCAGACATCAACGCTTCTGGAATCTGGCCGGGCAAAGTAGTGACAGAAGTGAAGGCCGCTGGTGCGTTTTGGGAGGCCGAGCCAGAGCATCAGGATTATCTGGAACGCTATCCGAGTGGCTACACATGTCATTTTGTGAGACCCAACTGGAAGATTTCGAAATGAATGGCTGAGGGTTGAATGCCTTCTCCCGGGTGTTATCAGAACGGTGCCTTCACTCCATTAGAGACGTGTGGCGAGAAGCCCGTTTTGCCGGGCGAAGCGCAGCGTATTCCGTCTTCAAGAGAAGACGGTTTCAGGTGCGTCGTGCCCCTGACCATGATGTGCCGCTAAGGACCGGGAGATTTGCCGTGATCTACATTCGGCATTGACCTTTGTTGGCCGCTTGTCGATAGGCCGTTAATGGGGATAGTCCTTCGTGAGTGAGATCCATCTCTGTCCGTTCACAGAAGATCTACGAGTCACTGCCTTCTTGATCACGGTCGACACCATTGCATGCATGTCTTTATATTCGCCTCCAGTGGAACTCAAGGGCTAACATTTGACATATGACCGGCGTCCCTGGATATGACATGATGGGAGCGGCCGTTGGTACTGGAATCTTGCTCGTTCAGCTTAAACGTTTGACTCCAGAATTCGACGGGATGTTCGCAGGCTCTTGATCAAGGTAGATATTGAGAATATCGACGTCGCAATCCGTGAAGGAATCAAACGGGATTCATTCTTGGCCGAGTGCAGTTGAGGTCCGCCAACAACTGGAGCGACTTCTCGCGCACCCGTTGTTTACGAACAGCAAACGCTACCCGGTACTGCTTGCGTACACGGTCGAGCAGGCTTTGCTTGGCAATGCTGGTGATTTAAAAGAACGCACAATCGGCGTCGAGGCATTTGGACGCGAACCGAGTTATGACGTAAATCTGGATCCTGTGGTTCGCACGACGGCTGCCGAGGTACGAAAAAGGCTGATTCAGTACTATTACAGCCCCGAACATGCAGGGGAACTGATCATCGAATTACCGGTTGGCTCCTACGCTCCCGCTTTTCGAGAACCAGCAATCCAACTCTCTGCCAAAGTAGATCCAGAGGTGATTGCGGAGCATCTTGAGCCATCTCCTCGCGATCCGGTAGCGTCGGAGGATTCGCGGGCAGATGTTGTAAGAGCACCCACGCGTCTCATCCACTACCGCTGGATTTCCATCGTTGCCGCTCTCCTTTTCGCTGTGCTTCTTGGCATCGGCATCGGTCGCGTGCGATTCCCAGGTCAGGCCGCAAGCTCCAGCGGACCCTCAAATATGGCGCGCTTTTGGGAGCCGATCACCGCAACCTCAAGCCGTGTTACGTACTGCCTCGGGGTACCAACGGACTCTGTCGATCTCCAAAGCAAGACGATCCCCGCAATCCCTGCCGGGGAGAGCGGCAATCTGAATGTTTACGATGTCATCACACTTGCTCGTTCCATTGCGCCTCTTGTGCCTAAAAATGGAGAATTTCGCGTCCTGGCAGCTTCCGATACAGGCTTCGCTCAATTACGGGAAGGCCCATTTGTTTTGATTGGCGCTTTCGACAATCCGTGGGCAATGCGCATCACTCAGGATTTGCCGATTGGGTTCGAGTATGACAATCATGTTCGCAAGGTGGTGAATCGCAAAAGTAGCCCCAAGGGAATTTGGGCTCTTGAATGGCAGGTTCCGAACAAAAGCCTGGCTCGAGACTATGCCGTCGTTGCCAGAATTCATGACAAGGTCACCGGGCAACCAGCCATCATTCTGGCGGGCATCCTGGGCGAAGGAACAGAAGCCGCGAGCGAGGTCGTGTCTAATCCTGCATACTTGGATGCGGTATTGCAAAAGGCGCCGAAAAACTGGGACCAGCTCAATCTGGAAGCGGTGATCGAAGCAAACGTGATTGAGGGCCATCCAGGTCCGCCTACCGTAGTTGCCGTGGAGACGTGGTAGCCCGTATCACATTAAAAACCTGTATCATACATTCCTTAAACTACGTTATTTTGACGCCCTTATCTTATTGAAAATAATAGCTTATACGTCTCTGCGCGCTATTTGATGCACGATGCGGCTTACGTACGGTATCGAGAATCTCCTAATCTGCACACGTTCGAGAGCCCTTAAGGGAATCCAGCAGATTCCTGTCGTAAACAAGGAGACTTTCCGTGAAATACATCCTTGGATTCGCCCTTTTATCTGTCCTCATTTCGGTCCCCTCGATGGCGGTCGAGGCCTTTCAGACGTTTTATCTTGCCACCGCGGTTCGAGCAGGAAAAATTGAGTTGCCCCGAGGAATCTGTGAAATGACCTGGAAGACTGTTGCTGGATCGCAGGTGAAATTGACCATCAAAATGGAGGACGAGAGGACGGTTACGGTTCCCGCGCGCATGGTCGAGGGGATGCAGCATGAGACAGGGGTTGTCACCTCAGTTGTAAACGGGATCACATACCTGGATGAATTTCACACCAAAAACGCCAAATTCATTATTCGAAACAAGGTACATGGCTCAAAATGAGCCGATCTGGCTCAATTCTTGTAAATCACATTTGGAGACCAATGCTCAATCGCAAGAGTAGTTTTCACTTCGTTCTCTCAGTCATCGCAGCTCTCGGAGTCATCGCGACTGCGTCCGTGGGAGTTGCCCAAAGCACTGACCGCCCGTGGATGAATTCCAACCTCTCCTCAGGGGAGCGTGCGGATCTCGTTCTGAAGCAAATGACTCTCGATGAGAAGCTGGCTTTGCTGCACGGGAACGGTATGGCTCACGCGGAACAGTGGCAGATGCCAATGACCCGGCTTGCCGACGGTGGCGCGGGATACGTTGAGGGCGTCAAGCGCCTCGGAATCCCTCCGCTCGTAATCTCTGACGCGGGCTATGGAGTGAGGGACAGTGGGGCGAATGGTCGATATTCGACCGCGATGCCTTCAAGTCTTGGCGCCACTGCGAGCTGGGATCCGGATTCCGCCTGCGATTTTGGCACAGTCATTGGCCAGGAGCTTCGAGCGCAGGGATTCAACATGACGTTGGGTGGCGGAGTCGATCTGGCCCGCGAGCCGCGCAATGGCCGCAGCTTCGAGTATGCGGGCGAAGATCCACTCCTTGCGGGCACTGTTGTCGGCACTCTCATGAAGTGCGAACAGGCGCAGCATGTGGTTGGCGACATCAAGCATTACGTGATGAACGACCAGGAGACGGGCCGCTTCTTTGTGAATGCCGTCATTTCGAAGCGGGCGATGCAGGAATCGGATTTGCTCGCGTTTCACATCGCTATTTCCATCGCAAATCCGGCTGCTGTGATGTGTTCTTACAACCGGATCAACGGCGATTTTGGTTGTGAAAACTCCTACACACTGCAGGATGTGCTCAAAAAGGATTGGGGTTTCAAAGGATTTGTAATTTCCGACTGGGGTGGAACTCACAGTACGGAGAAGGCGTCCGCTGCGGGACTTGACCAGGAACAGCCGATGGCTGACTTCTTCGGCCCAAAGCTTAAAGAAGCAGTGGAATCGGGAAAAGTGCCTCTGTCGGAGATTGACGACCATGCACGCAGAGTTCTATATGCTGAATTTTTGTCGGGAGTTATCGACGACCCGCCACAGAAGGGTGTGGTGGATGTAAAGAGAGGATTTAGGGTATCGCAGCAAGTGGAGGAGAAGAGCATCGTTCTGTTGAAGAACAGTCCAACGTTGCTTCCCATCAATCCATCAAAGGTTCACAGTATCGCGATTATTGGCGGGCATGCCGACATAGGAATGTTGTCGGGCGGTGGATCTGCGCAGGTGGACCCACCGGGCGGCAATGCGATTATGCCTCCAGGCAAGGGCGCAACGGTCTGGCAGAAACCTGTCTGGTTCCCGACCTCTCCGCTGACGGCTCTCAGGGAGAAGCTGCCGAACATGAAGATCGACTTCGATCCGGGAACGGATGCGAAGTCTGCAGCAAGCGTGGCCAAGGGCGCAGATGTCGCGATTGTCTTTGCTTCGCAGTGGCTGGCAGAAGATATGGACTTGCCAAGCCTCTCGCTTTCTGACAATCAGGACGCATTGATCGCACAGGTTGCATCGGCTAATCCTCATACGATTGTCGTGCTTGAAACCGGCACGGCTGTCACCATGCCCTGGATCGACAAAGTGGCAGGCGTAGTTGAGGCCTGGTACGCCGGCAGTTCGGGAGACAAGGCATTGGCGAACGTACTTGTAGGCGATGTCAATCCCAGCGGCAAACTTCCGATGACTTTTCCGAAAAGCGAAGCGGATCTTCCGCATCCGGAGCGCCCGACGATTCCCGCCGAGAGTCAGACGCACACTGGAGATATCGCAGACAATGGGGCCCCGACAGCGAACGCATCAGCCCATGCTGGTTACGCTGTTCATTACGATGAGGGCTCAGCAGTTGGCTACAAGTGGTATGAGGCACAGAATAAGAAGCCGCTATTCGCTTTTGGCTTTGGTTTGTCTTACACGACATACGCATACTCTGGCCTGGTTGTTGATCCAGCAACGAAGACTGCGCGCTTCACGGTCAAGAACACTGGGAAACGTTCCGGCAGTGAGATTGCAGAGGTGTACGTCAGACTTCCGAAAGACGTAGCCGAATCTTTCAAGCGTCTGGCCGGATGGAAGCGCGTCACGCTCGCGCCGGGTGAATCGCAAACGATTACGGTTGCCATCGATGACAGGGTGTTGAAAACCTTCGACGAAAAGAGCAATGCGTGGAACCTGCCAGCGGGCGAGTATCAAGTGCTGGTCGGGAACTCTTCGGACAACACGCAGTTAACTACGGCTCTTCTGGTTCGCTAAAGCATTTTCGGTTTGTGGATTTTGCACATCGCTTGGGGCCTCTCCGGCCCCGAGTGTTTACTACTTGCTGTCGCTGCAAACGACTTTGGCTGCGGCCTCGAAACAGAAAATCCGGAGATATAGAAAATGAGTGTTGCAGCCAGTGTCGACCGCACAAGCAGCGGGAAAGAGCACTTTGAAGTGCTGGACGGCTTGCGAGGAAGCGCGGCCTTCCTGATTGTGATCTTCCATTTCTTCAACTACGCCTTTGGATTTCACGGCCCCTGGGCGCTGGTCAAACACGCATATCTTGCTGTCGATTTCTTCTTCGCGTTGTCGGGATTCGTGGTGGGGTATGCCTACGACGACCGCTGGCAAAAGATGACTACTCTGCAATTCTTTCGTATTCGGCTGATCCGTTTACATCCGCTGGTACTGCTGGGGGCCACTCTGGGTCTGCTCTTTTATTTGTTCGATCCATTTGGGAAAGGGATGAACCATACACCTCCCATGACTCTATTACTCACTTACATTCTGTCCATGCTGTTGCTGCCGTCTCTTCCAACGGGCGGCCGGCAAAATGAAACACAAGCACTCAATGGCCCAGCCTGGTCGCTGATGCAGGAGTATTTGGGCAACATTGCCTATGCGCTGATTCTGCGTCGGCTGCGCACGGCAGCTCTGGCCATCATCGTTCTCGTGACAGGAGCGGCATTGTTCTGGGTAGCGAACGACAAAGGGTCGCTTGATGGCGGTTGGGGATACACGGAGATCTGGATGGCGCCGCTCCGCTTGACGGCTTCGTTTGTTATGGGACTCTTGCTCTATCGAATTCATGATCGTGTGCGTTTGCCTAAGATCGGGCTCCTGCTGCTCTCGATTGTTCTTGTGATTGCTTTCCAGATGCCGGTCTTTGAGAAGGCCGGTGGTCTCTCAATGAATGGGCTTTACGATGCTGGCTGCGTGCTCTTGCTCTTTCCACTGATCATTCTCTGCGGGGCACATTCCAATGCCGGTGCAGGAATGATCAACCTGTGCAAGTTCAGTGGGCGGATCTCGTACCCGCTCTATATCACGCACATCGGGTGGGTATACCTTTTGACGAATTATTCCTCGGCCTATCACCCAAGCGTTGCCTTTAGAGTTGGCTGGATCTTAGTCTTGCTGCCGACAGTGACGCTCGCTGCGTGGTTTGCGCTGAAATTCTACGACGAACCCATTCGCGCGTGGCTGACGCGGCGCTACGGAATCAAGCGTGCGGCGTTGCAATAGTCTGCGAGGCTAGAGAAGCCATGTAAGTATCGATAGCCCGGCTTCTCGTCGCTTACACGGGGCTCGACGGTTCGATACGAATTCGCCGATTCTTTGTGAGTGCGAAGCGGGTAGGCTTGGCTCTGTTGAGGATGTCACACTGTGGATTTCATTTCTTAGCTGCAAAGAATATAGCTTTCCTGCCGAAGAGCACATCGCATATTGTAAAGGGAATGAATGGTCATCACCTTGAAGACGGGCAACGGAGCAATGGAATTTTTCGCAAATTGCTTTACGTTGGGGGCGCGTTGCTTGTTTTGTTCTGCCTCTCGGCTATGCCTCTGCCAGGCCCTCTCAGTCGTGCCCGTGAGAGTTGGTGGCAGCATGCGGCGGAACGACGCGCGAAGGTGGAATCCTACGAGGCGCATGGCTGGCCGGATGACAATTCACACGCTGCCTCGGCTGACAGTGTCGTGATCGACGAAAAGAACGGGACTTCCAACTTTTCACCTACGCAGTGCGATTCCGGACAGCGGCGCATGTTCTATGGGGTTATCGTGACGGATCCAGGGCAGCCCGAGCTTAGTGCGCGCATTGTGCTCCCGGAAAGCGGAGACCCCCATGTGGCGTTGCAGAGGCGAGGAAAGCAAGACCTGGTTTTTAAGCGACAGAGCTGCTCTGTTTGGGACGTTTCGATCGAACAGACGAACTCCTTCTATAACCAGGTCCAGAATCTCCAGGGACACGCTTACTTCGATTGCACCAAAGACGCAGTTCATGTGACGGGGCATGTCGAGTTACGCGCATGTCATTGAAGAACGCAATTCGTCCGCTCTTTCCAAGGCCCAGTAGGAAAGCAAACAGTAGAGCAAATTTTAAACTTGATAATCGGACCCATAACCATATGCGTGCTATTTGCCTGCTTCTGCTTACAGCAACCTCGGTGGTTTTCGCTCAGCAACCACAGATTGTGCCGACGTCAGAGCGTGCCACTTATAGCAATGATGCACTCGGCTTCAGCGTCAGCTACCCCACATTGCTCTCGCAGAAAGACAACGAAGATCTGATCACAGCGATGCGTCGGTTCGGCAGCACGATCGACCCTGAGTTCATGTCCGAAGAGAAGCAGAATGCATTGCCCCCCGCATGTGTTCACACACTCTTCCACGTCAGCACACCGGACAACACAAGTATCCCCCTGGTCCTTCGGCGAGGCGCTGAGAAAACTCCTACTTCGGTACACATGGAACTGATCGTCTCCGAGTTTGACCGCAAGTGCCTTACAGACCAGTTTGGCTCCGCGCCCACTGATCCGAAAGAGAAGAAGGAAATGGAGGAACTGCTGGAGACGATTGGTCCCGCGATGCTGCTGGATCAACTCGTACAAGGCTACGGCTTCGATCCACTGGAAGTGATGAAGCAGTCAAAACCTGGATATACGCGGATGGAGAACTTCAATGCCGTCATGTACATGTTGGCGGAACACAAAGCCTATGGATGGATTGGACAGGTAACGCCCAATCAGTCCTACGACGAGGCCAAGGGAGAGAAGCCACCTAAAGTGAAGTGGTGGGATGATATCCGCACCATCACCGCACTGGATACGGTCGTGCAGCTTGGCGACAAGCTAATTATGATTCAGAGCTTCAGCGGTCCCGTTGCAGCTTTGGGAGCATCGCGTGACGTCAGCGTTCGCTTCGGCTCCGGAACTGAGACACCGATCTATAGCTTCCCTATACAAAGCCTTGATCTGAAAACAGGGCAGGGGATCGATCTGGATACCAATCGATAGCTACCGCCTGCGCATACTAATCGCAGCGGCGCGCCATTTGGGAGTAGCACAATGGTATTTATCGACCACTCGCGCTGCTGTCAGCATTTCGCTTTGCGCGACGTGCGCTTGCGGCCGGTTCCAGGTAGATGTGGTCATTCTCTGCAACTCACCGGAGATTGTTCGGAAGCATTATGCGAAGTACTCTCCTACCATCAGAACCACATCGACGATCTAATGGAGCGGCTGCATTCGCGCGCAACGCGCGATGGACGACGCAATGTTCCCATTCTCGCTAAATTCGCGGATGATAATGACGCGCACTTCTTCGACTGCTTGGATGCGAGCGAAAGGCTGACACTCCGTTAGCTCCTTGCGAAGGTCGCAGAGTGTCACAGCTTCAATAATGAGCCTAACGACTAAGAGGAAATTTCATGAGTAAAGCAATCGACAATCTCACTGAAGCGATGCAACGTGGTGCCGCGATCCGTCCCCGCGTCGGGGGCTTTCCATACCTGGCCGCAGCTCTCCGGCAAGCCGGCGTGACAAGGAACGTATGGTCTCTGCCATCATGCCAAAGTATTTTCATTACACATGAAGGCCCTGTTGCCATGCAGGGAGTGCCCTTGGTCACTGGCGCGGTCGATATCCCGGTATTTAATCAAGATGCTCTGATTAAAGCGCTTCGCATCGACCAAGCTGGAGACAGTACATTCCCTGAGTTTCTGGATGCCACATGGCAGGCAGGGGTCGTTGGCTATGAAGTGGATTTCGGCGGACGAACGGTTGCGTACAAAGGCTGCGACGGCGAAGAGTACATAGAAGCATATCCAGAAGTGAAGATCGGTTAGGGGTGCCTCGCCGATTTGGCATGTTTGGGCACAAACGAAAAGACGGCCTGTAAACCACACATTATAAGACTAGATATTTGGTGCCGGGAGGGAGGCGAACCCCACGACCTTGCGGTCGGTGGATTTTGAGTCCTTCATGTAGATCAGTAACCAACTTATTTACATATACTTACATGGACAGAATGAGTAAGTGTGTAAGCAACTGTGTAAATTGTCACATTTTTTCGGTGCCGCTCCCTCCGTCGGCTTGCTGTCACGAAGTCGATCCACGCCAAGGGACCCGATATAACACTTTCTGTTATATTTGAGGGCATGACTGGTGAAGACCTTAAATCGGTTCGCACCGCTTCGAACTGGACTCAGTCCGAAGCGGCCTTTCGCCTGGGCGTCACCCAAGCCTACCTTTCCATGGTCGAACGCGGTAGCAGACCGGTTTCGAATGCCCTGGCTTCAAAAGTGGTCCGTGTCTTCCCGTTACCTGCGACGGCCCGCCCCATAAAACATCGTGCGGTCAGGAGGGGAGGCGAAGAATTCTTCAAACGCGCTTTGGGCGAGCTCGGATACCCGGGATTTGCTTATTTGGAAAGTCAGCAATTGGTGAATCCAGCTAAGTTGCTTCTCCTCGCACTCGATAGCGAAGATCTCGATGCCCGGGTGACAGAAGCCCTGCCGTGGCTTCCCATGCACTTCCCTGATATGAACTGGGGCTGGCTTACCTCCGAGAGCAAGTCTCGAGATCGGCAGAATCGTCTTGCATACGTTGCTCTGCTGGCAAGCGACGTTGCGCAAAAACGCGGAGAATTTGAACTCGCGGAGAAACTGCGCTTTCATGCGGCGTCGCTGGAACGTTCTCGTCTGGCAAACGAAGACACGCTCGCCCATAGTTCACTGTCTGAGGCTGAACGCAAATGGCTGCGCACCCATCGACCTCCGTCAGCAGCTCACTGGAATTTGCTGACCGACCTGAAAGCCGAGGATCTTCAGCATGTCTTCTGAGTCACTACCTCCCGAACCATGGCGCTCATTCCTGCGTGACCTCGACGAAGCCTTGCAATCTCCTGCGCGTCTGGACTGCATCGGTGGGTTTGTTGTCACGCAGCTTTACGGACTGGATCGACCGACGGCGGATGTGGACGTGATTGAACTCGCACCGAAAGAGGCATCTGAAACGCTGATGGAGATCGCCTTGCAAGGAGGTCCTCTCCATCGAAAGCATCGAATCTACCTTGATCGCGTAGGCGTAGCTGCAATCCCTGAGAACTATGAAGAGCGGCTCACTGAAATGTTTCCTGAGGCATTTCGGCATCTTCGGCTGATGGCTCTCGATCCGTACGATATTGCTTTATCGAAGCTCGAACGGAACAGCCAGAAAGACCGTGATGACGTTAGACATCTCAGCCGCACGGTTCCTTTCAACATGGCTACGCTCCAGCAACGTTATGAGACTGAGCTGCGTTGGCAACTTGGAAGACCGGACCGTGAAGATCTGACAATGAAGCTGTGGATGGAGATGCTCTCGGAGTAGTGCATACATAAATGCGGCCAGGATCGCCAGAGCTATTCTTCTAATCTTTCTTCGCCTCATCCCAACTGAGTGGCCAGTTATGGGGAATCCCCAGGATTTCAGCACTTGTCCGTCCGGCGTGTTCTTCAAGCTGGCCAGTCACCTCAGAGAGAACCCAGCAAGAAAGATTTCCTTGGAAGTCGAAAGGCCGCTCCGGTGCGAAATGTGAGTACACCTCCAAACGATGCGCACCCATGCTCCGAGGATTGATAGCCCAGCCGCCAATAATTGCACTGACATTGGTCCTCCGTGCTTTGCCGTCAAGAAGCCATAGACCATCGTTCTTCCTGAATGGCTCTTGATGATGCACGGCGTCGTTAGTAAACCAAACATTGACGGCGGACGTGCCGAAGAGTGCGTCTGTCCAGTCGGTTCGGTCGCAACTCACACCGATGTGGTTTATCGCAAGGATGAACGGAAGTCCGACATCACCATACTTACGAGCCTTCTCAGCAACAGCACGCCGTAGTTCTCCTCTAGTATCGAGCCACTTCGTCTCTAAACCGGATGTCCCAACGGCACGGCCTGGTTTACCTCTGTGGCCCACACTCTTAGGGATGACAAGTAAGCGAAGAAACCAGCCGCTTTCTTCCCATTCGAACTGCATCGACTTTCTTCTTTCAAGTTGGAACGACTCCATCGGTATGTCCGGGTCGAGCGTCGTCAGCCACTCGTCCACATTTCTAGTGAGACGGCGAAAGGATGGTCTCAGTGAAGCTGTGCGGACCTCATCAATCTGAAGAAAAAAGTTAGGAGAGTTCACGCGGTCAAGCGCATCGTGAAGCTCGGCTTTTCGGCGCTTTGCTGAAGTTTACTCATCAGTTTCTACTCCTGCCAAACGGGCCTCGACGACGGCGACGGGTTGCCCATCTCTGAGGAGAAGAAAGTCTGGCCTGGCGTCTGAACCAGCTATGGCAGAGTGGACTTCAATACCGTACCCAATCCGAAGGAAGAGTTCGTGCAGGTAAAGTTCCCAGAACGCACCCGAGTGCTGATTGGGATTCTTATTACGAAAGCGGCGTGCCAAATCCTCGCGATGGGCGACTGGGTAGCGACCATACCAGCCTTCAAGGAGCGTCCGTGCAGCCACCACAGGCACGTCGGCGTGGGAGTTCATGTAATCGAAGTCCGTCTCCGCATGCCCCCTAAAGCCGAGACGAGTCGGTTGAGGATTCGTGAATAAGGTTGTGAATGTGTCTTCACGCTTCATCGGCGAAGTTTTCGTTATCCCTTCTAACAGTTCTGGAACTCCGCTTCGGGGCTCTGAGCCTAGCCACGATTCCGGCATCTTGCAACTTGCGGCCTAGTTCGTCATCTTTCGCCAACAGTGCCAAGTCATTTTCGAGTCGCAGCGCTTGCATGACTCGCGCGTAAACTCCCAGAGCAACGGCTGAGTCGCCCTTTTCCACCTTGGACAACGTGCGCCTAGTGATCCCTGCGCGTTGTGCGACCGTCTCTGCCGAGAGCTTTCTGCGCAATCGAGCAAGTTTCAGCAAAGCTCCAAAATCGTCTAATAGCCGGGCGACTCTCGGCACAAGCGATGGCGTCGATCTCCCCATAATGAGATTTATCTTAGCCAAATCGTTGCGACATTGGGCTAGATATCGCCCGTCTCGATGAAGGCCGGTAAAGTAACGAATCTGACTGTCGGCGTAGAGTAGCACCAGAACCAACGCCAAAATCCTGTCTGAAGGGTCGGCGGAGTTTCAATCCGCCGAGCCATACTCGATCGCAAAGTGTCTGACTTCGAGGGTCTGTTCTTTGAACCCTTTGCCTTTCGCTCGCTAGAAGTCGATTATGCGAATCTGACCAGCGGGATGCTTCGGCTCATAGCGCTCATTCAGGTATGCGGCATTCACGAAATGCATGCCTTCGCGCTCCAACTCTCCGGCCCCACCATGAATGTGCCCAAATAGATGCACCTTTGGCTTCTTGCTCCGGACGGCATCGAGCAGCTCGGCGCATCCGAGATGCGCCTCATGCGGCGCGATTTGATCAAGGACTCCTAGCGGCGGCCCGTGTGTGATCAGCACATCGAGATGTTCGGGAATGCTGTTCCAATATCTCGTCGCAGCAGTTCCGCGAGGGTACATGAAGGCCCAATTTAGGAATTCTGGAGTGTACGGGGAACCCCAGAGACGGACTCCCTCAATCGTGATCTCCGAGTTCTCTAAATAGTCGGCATTCGTGAGCAGGCCTTTAGCCGTTCCGGGATCGGACTGGAAATATTTGTCGTGGTTTCCGGCGCACACCACGCGATGCTTGAACGACTGCTGTCCCAGCCAACGATTGAACGAGATGATCTCACGCAAGTCTGTCCCAGAGTTCATGAAGTCGCCTGCATGGACGAGTACATCCCCCTCGGGCATCTCTTCGATCTTGTCGTGTAGTCCGTGTGTGTCGGAGATCAGTACGAATCGCATCGCTTAGCTATTTCTGTAAACCAGCTTTGTGCAAGAGTTCATCGATCAGAGCACGGTATTTGTCGACTTTCTCAGCAATATATTCACGACGGCACAAGTAGGTGAGTTTGTGCGCGGAAAAATTACCAAGCTCGCGGAAGGCATCTATGTCAGCACGTGAGCTGCGCGAGAGATTGAGTGTCGAGTTGTTTCTTGCGTCGGCAACGATACGCTCCAGCATGTAGTAAGTACCGGCGGTTGGGTCTTTGATCGCGGCGGCCACACCGAGCTTTTCGTATGCCAAGATCAGCAGAACCTCTTCAAGACGTCGCATGAGAACAGCGCATCCATCGAAGATGTTGTTTTCATAGGACGCATTGATCTGTTTTGCAATCGACTGAATGTAGCCATGAGTCTTCTCATACAGGATGGGCGGCAGGATGCTTCCGTTATCGATAATTTCCTGAGACTTCTGCGATAGCTGGGGGAATTTGGTTTCAAGCTGCTTGATGTAATCATGCTTCAGCATGAAAGTGCCGGTCGCCGCGCCGCGGATCGTCTTGGCACTCGCCTTCAGCCTATCGTTGAGACGACTTTTGTTCGGGATGCTGAAGTTGTGTCCATCGATCCATTGAACGTAATTGTCGGCGTTGAAATCACTAAATCCATTTTTCTTGAAGTGAAAAAACGAAAATAGACACGCCCGGTCAATTTCGTTCTGCTTAGATAGCTCAGCGGCCTCGATGAAATTCTCGATTGTCATACGGAGGCCGATACTTTCGCTTCAGCGATGAGTGCGGCCATTTGTCTTTTCCCAGATTCGAGCAAATGCCACGTCTCAGGTGATTTCATCGCATCGCTATTGACCGCCCCGGTCTTTCCTTTCTCTTTCGCAAGATCACGGGATACATTGTGAGACAGGATCGTTTTGAAACTTTTGAAGTGCTTATTAAACGTAGCCGCGATGATAGGAGCCGTCATCTCTGTGGCAATACCATCGTTGGTAAGCATGAAGAGGAGCCACATGGCCTTCTGTGTCGTGTACCACTCCTGCTTGGGGAAGCCATATTTCTCAGCGTCGTGTTTGAAATCAATCGCTTCGACTTTTGGTGCTGCTGGCTTGCGCTTTAGAGGGGATGGGCGGCGGTTTTTTGTATCTGTCGCGTTGGAGGCCTCAGCTTCTATTAGCCTCGATGGGGCAGCAGGCGTCTGAGGTGGCGCTCCATTAACAGTCGCAGCGCCTTGCGTAAGGGAAGCGATGGTTCCTATTAGATTCTGAACCTGATTCTGGAGGTTGGCGACCTTGCAGCTGACGTCGTCGCTCTCGCCCTTGATCTTGAGTTTTAGTCCGGTGATTTCAAATTCGATATCGAGCTTTGGCATAGGGAGGTAGGAAGCGGTTCATGATCAGAATGCGGAGATGGTAGCATTCTCCGACTCGTCAGTCACTCTTATTTGCGCTCGTTCAGCAACTGATTCCCGCGCTAAGCGAGTGTGACGTGGAGGATCAAAGGCCGGCCCCATATCTGGAGCCGGCCTTTCATTGCAAGGGGCGGTCATGCCGCCTTGTGATCCGTGACAATCATGCGCCACTTAACAGGCCCCTTACCGAAGCCATGAACGTGGTGGTTCTGAGGAGGCAGTGGCTTGTCATGGGTATGAACGACCTCATGACCACACACTTCGCAACGGTAGATTCCAGACCACGGTGTTCGATCACCAGGCTGAAACAGAGTGTCGAACGCTGGATTTGCGCGTGCTACATCGACGAATTGCGGGTAAAGATACAGTGCCATGGCGATACGACCTTTCGGAAAATTCTTCGCAGTTGGCTTACACTGTGTGAGCGAGATGGTGTCAGCACCATCTCACGGCCACCCCCGTTGATCTGGGGATGGAGCACGGAGTGGGCACCTAATCCCGATTCGCATCGCCCTCCAAGGTTCGCGAATCGGGATTGTCCGTTTAACGCCTCTAGCCCTCGGCGCAGACTAGAGACTCCGGCGTCTCGTCTTCTTCATGGCCTTCTCCATAGAAATCCATACTTGTGACATTCCACTCCGGGACACCCGAAGCTAAATTCATTCCGCATCACCGCCACCTGACATCATTTGCTTGACCTTACGGATTCCAGCTTCCGTTACCTTATAAAGCTTTCGGGCCTGACGAGTGTTACCACTCTTCCTAAGCTGAAGTACGAACGCAGGCTTCTGAGAAATAAGCGCACTAAGAGCTGAAGTGATATTGGAAGAAGCATGTCCCAGGTGCTTGAGTTCTGTATTCGCGCTTTGCGCGTCAAAGGTCGGCGCACCCTTGCAGACCTGAAGCCAATAGCCCGCTATGAGCGCTCGCATCACATCAGTCCCAGGACGAGCAGCATCAACGAGCGACGCGAAATCTTCAAAGTCAGAGGTAAGCCGAAGAGGTTCCTCAGTCTCTGGCACGGCCTGCGTAGCGACAGAGGTCTTCGCTGCAGTCTTGACGAACCCACTGATATCGAACCTTTCGACGACGTAGCGAATCACTCGGCCCTGCACTTCCCGATCCAGTCCTCCTATGATCTTGGCCACCTCACTAATCGCGGTGATTTCCTTGTCAAAATCAGTTATTGGGTTTTGTCCAGTGTCAGCCATAAGCGCAGCACCTCCATGGAAGACAACTCTACACTCGATCCAGATATTAACGCAATCACTAATTTCTATGGCCACCTTTATCTTACATATAGGCTCCCCCGCAAGCACCTCGATAGGTTTGGCCATATCTAGCAAAAACCCCATACTTCATTAGGCTTAGAAGCTCAAGCTACTTGAAAACGTCCAGGACCGCAGAAGCATTGAAAACACATGGCCACACTCATGTCTGAATATAATACTCATATATTTTTTTAGATGCTTTATTTTCAAGATCTTACAACATACTTTACGAGGTCATTTTATTGACTGTCACATGATGCCTATTAGTACAGCCGTTCGGCCCGGCGAGGCGTGACGGAGTTCCAACCGCATACCTCCGACTTCGTTCGACCGAACAGGAGAAGATTGCTGACTGGGGTTCCGCCGGGTTCGTGTAGAGCAAATCCTGCTATTTTCTTGCAATTCTGCGTGTCTGGAGATGTCCGCAGGCGATTAAGTCAGAAGGGACATGCGGGCGAAACGGTAAGCAGATTCCCTTCCCGCTTCGCCCAATCGGGCTATGAACTTCGACTGAAGGGCGTCCACTCCGCTCTTCGGTTGTCATCCTCATGCCAGTTTCGTCTCAATGGCTGCGGATTGCGCCTATAAATTACTCATTTTGAACAATTTACTGTGTTCATCTTCAAGACTATCGATGGAATCGATCGACACGAGTTTTGCTATTCGTCCCGGCGAAGCGTAACGGAGTTCCAACCGCATGCCTCAGACTTCGCTCTGCCGGTTAGGAGAAGCTTTTGACCGGAGGTTCTATCCGCGCAGGGATGGGGCCACTCGCTGCTTACGACTACCGCGTGGTGGAAAGCTAGGTATAAGTGGAATAGAGACGGGCGAGGTTGATTGTGCTTCGCTTGACTGTAGCGGCAAAGAGGCCGATCTGCGGGCGTCACGAGGGCGCCCATCACCGCGCGCACCCGGTGCTACGCTTGCCACATGAGTAACGACAGTTTTCAGCAGGTAACAATCGCCCGCCAAGAGCATCCGAACTCTCACGGCGAAGAGATGTACCGTATCCAGGTCGAAGGCACCCCAGAGAATCTTTGGACCGAGCCGGGCTGGTATGAAACCCTCGATGAGGCCTTTGCGGCCTTTGACTTCCCGCTCCGGACGGACCTGCAAGCAACGATCAGAGAGGCCTTCAAGGATTCCGACAGGGTAACGTTTAGCCTGAAGAATGCCTTCTAGACCAAAGTCGCGATCTCAACCGGCCAGAGCGCACAGTCGATGAGTAGCAACCTAAGCAGGGACCAGCACCGTGGTAATTATTGGAGGCATTCTTCTGATGGCTTGCAACACACTTCAGTAAGCAAGCGGTCTTCAGAGCCAGCGCGGTAGCGTCTAGTCTGACAATGAGCTTTGGATGGAAATGCTTTCGATTTCACGATGGGCTAAAAGTGGTGGCCGAGGTCGGACTTGAACCGACACGAAGTTGCCTTCGGCAGATTTTGAGTCTGCTGTGTCTGCCAATTTCACCACTCGGCCATACCAAGATTGTACCGCAGAACGCGGACCCGGTACGTCCTCGGATCGTGGCCTCTACCGTGCAGCCGGCGAGCGGAGGCCGGAAAGCAGCCGGAAACGGGTGCAAGGAGAAACCGAGCGGGTTTCTCCCTGCCGCGCGATGAGCGCGCAAACACGGTGAGGCCGCAGCTTCGCAACCTCACCGATGTGCCCTGTTCAGCCTCGAATGCACTTGTCCGTTATGGCCTCTTCGTAGCCTGCAAGCGCAGGTCCTTCTTCATGCCGCCTCCTCCACCAGTTCTGCGACTTCGGTGGTGGCCGTCTCCTCCTCCGAGACGGGCGGCTCCAATGCGGCAAGAATGACACTGGAGGTCTGCTGGATAACCTCCAAGCTTTCGGCCAGCAAGGATGCGTTGCCGTGGTAAAGCTGGATATAGTCCGCACTCGCCGAACCCGTCACTAATCCAACGGCATTGCCGACAACGAATGCGACGGCCTCGGCCTCCGTCTCGCGTACCGTCTTGGTGGTCGCGGTGCGGCGTTCGCTTTTATGAAGGAGTTCATGCGCCGTTTCATGTACCAGCGTGGCGAAGGTTTCGGCCTTCGACTGTCCGGGAAGGATGGCGATGCGTCCGCCGTAGCTCATGCCAAGAGCGGGAGCAATCTTCTCGTTGTAGACAAGCTGAATGCCCTTGGTCTGTAGGAACGCCGCCAAACGGTCGATGTTCTCGCCGGGGTTGCCAGAGACTTCGTGCATCGCGGGCAGGTCTACGCCATCAGTCTGCGAAACGTCGAAGACGTAAGCGTTGCGGAACCCCAACAGAATTCGCTCATTCTGCTTGGTGATGTCTTTTTGCGCTTCGGTGTCCTTCTTGCGGCGAGAGCCAACGATGGGAGCAAGGATGCGGATTCCTTTCTGTCCGGCTTTCACAGAGCGGCCAAGGTTCTTCCACGTCCAGAATCCGGCTACGCGGGTTGCGGTGGGCATCTGCCGCGCAATCTCTAAGACGTTGCCGAAGGAATACCCATGGAAACGGCTCATGGCAGTGAGGTAGTTGGTAAGGGCTTCGGAGTGTCCGGCCTCCAACTGCTCAATCAATAGCTTGATGTTGACGGCGATTAGTTCCTGTTTGTTGGTGGGCTTCTTGCTGTCGATAGTGGCGATGTTGTTGGTTGTGGCGATGGTCTTCATGATGTTGGCTCCTCGGGTTTGGCTTTTGCACTTCCGCGTTGAAACGCGGCATGTACATGCCGAACGCCACCTGGCGAAGGAGGGGGTAGCAAACGGAAAGGTCTTCGAGCGGAGCTTTTTGGGGGGACCGCGCGCAGCGTGGGGGAGCCAAAACCCGCAGGGCGAATGGCCTTGCAGAGCGCGGGGGGCAGAGCCCACTAGGAAGGTCTGGTTTCCTTATTCGTGCGTGTCAGCGCACAGGAGTTGTAGGGAGGGCGTTGCGGGATGGAAACTCCCGCAGAGGTGGAAGCGGAGAACGCGGAACGCGGTCGCAGCGCGGAGGAGGCCTCCTCCCCACGTACACGCACCTATCGGAGCAGACTACATACTGATTCCATGCCCATAGCTGTGTTCATACTTCGGTGCAATTTCCTGCTGCTGAACCGACTTGGCAATCCCCGGTGCATGGGCGCTCTGGTGGGAAACATCATGGCCCAACGCCAGTGGAAGTTTTTCTCGGTCGTTGGTGAAAAGCTGAGCATCGTGGGCTCCGCGCGAAATAGCAACATAGGCCATACGATTGTTGAGCAAATCCTTAGCACCTAATTCTGTATCCACATGCACAAGGACACGCTCTGCTGTTTGTCCTTGGCTGGAGTGACTGGTGACGGCATACCCATGATCGAGGTGCGGATGCTGATTCACGTCCATTTGTATCTGCCGGCCATCCTCCATCTTCAAGCCAATGCGCTTCTCGTCCCCGATGCTGACGATCGTTCCGAGTTCACGGTTGGCAACGCCCAACTCCCGTGCCGGTGCAGTGACCTGCACACGATCTCCGATAGAGAAAGCTCGCTCCTCTTCGCGGTAGACCGAGACGCCCTGTTGACGGCGCGGATCGTAGGTCTGCTCTGAGCCATCCTTCCGCTCGACCGTGAGCCGGTTGCTCGAAGCATCGACGGCAGACACTCGGGCGTACTCGCCTTTACCAATGCCCGTCTCTTTCGACGCGCGGCTGTACCGCAATATATCGCCAACCTCATAGCGTGCGGCCCACATGCGATCTGCGCCGGTCAGGTCTTGCCGTGGCACAAGCACCTGCATCCGATGCTCTTCTTTGCTAACAACACCTCTGTCTTGTAATTCAGCACGAATGGCTTGATTGATCTCAATCCGAGAACGGTTGTCCGGCGAGACGGCCAGCGTGTTCTCCGGTGACTTCGCATATTCGCGCGCAATTGCCGCGAAGCGTTCGGCGGGGTCTTTTACTTCATGCACCCGGCCCTGCCGTTCCAATCCCACGATGGCCTCTCCGACCTGACCTAGGGCAAGCTGCTCAACCACCTGCTTTAACTCCGGGTCTTTCTGACGCACGATTTCGTCGAGCTTGATCGTCTTCATACCCGCGTCCTGAAGCTGCGCGAAGATGCGGCCTGCCTCGATGGACTCATGTTGACGCGTATCACCCACCAGTAGGACACGGTCGTTCGGATGGAGTCGGGACAGAAACTCGTGCATCTGCTTCGTCGAAGCCAGAGATGACTCGTCCAGCACATACAGGCGTTTCTCTCCGGTATCGGGCTTCTGTCCGCGTGCAAGGTGCATCTGCAAGGTCGAAGTCTCGATCCCTGCTTCACCCAACTTTTGCGCTGCTCGTGATGTGGGCGCAAAGCCCTCCACCTTATATCCGTCAGCTTCCGCACCTTCGCGCACGACAGCCAGCGTTGTCGTTTTGCCTCCGCCTGCGATTCCATCCAATCCGACGATCTTCTCCCGCGCGAGAAAGACCGCATCGACCGCCTCACGTTGGGCTACATTCAACTCCGGGTGACGATCTTCGGTCGCAATGCGTATGCCCGGTCCCACCAGCATCGGATCTTCAAACCCGCGCTTGTTCCCGTCCTGCATAAGCTGGACCGTCTCGCGTTCCAAGCGCAGCATCGCGGAGGTCGTGATCTGAGGCCCACGCACGGAGGTTGGTGCTCCACGAAACTCCCCTGCCTGCAGACGCCGGTCGAACTCCTGCCGGACCTGGCTATAGGTCGTTTCCCCCATCCCGCGCTTGAGGGCGCTTTCGAGGATGGTGCGACGGTCTTCGACGGCGGAGCGCTCGAAGAGATGATCGCGGGCATACGTCACCGCCCGCTGCGCCGCTTTATCTGGCTCCTGCACCTGTTGCTGTCCGCGTTCTCTGGCCTGCGCAACAACATGATCGGCCTGATGACCATACTGCGCGGCCAGATCGCGATGCTGCTTTAATACTTCCTCCGGCGAGAGCAGTTCCTTCCGGTCACGCGTGAAATGCGCCGCCACCTAAGCGGCTCCCGCTCCATCGAGTCCCTGCGACCGAAGATGGTCTTTGATTTGTTCGCGGCGCGGGCTGGAAGCTTCGAGATATTCCTGCGTGTAGCCCTTGATCTCCGGCTGCCTATACTTGCCCGATTCAATCTCATAACCTAGGCCTTGCAATCGCGAAGCCAGTTCCGCACGGTAGATCGATGTGGCATAGTGCTGCGAGGCGTATAGCTCGTGCGATTGCACGGAGCGCGTCTGTCCGTTATCGCGTTCGGTGACATTGAAGATGACAGCATGAGTATGAAGTTGCGGTGCAGCGTAGCCCTCGACGGGTCGTGCGGTATCGTGCTCGAACGTCGCAGCTACGAACTTGCCTGTTGTCTCCGGGGCATGAACGTTGCCGATCCGTGCTTGCGTGTAGTGTTCCAACTCACCCAATGCCACTCGAACGCTCTCGCGGTGAGCCTCTCGAACCCGATCATCACCGCCCACAAGTGCCGTCAACGAAACTGATTTTGGAGCCGAGAACGTTGCGTCCCATCCGGCGCGGTGCTCGACGCTGGTGACTGCCTTGCCGTTTTTGCCTTCGTAGGTGCGCGAGACCTGGTGCCTCACCATCTGCGCTTGGGTGAGCGGGTGCTGGCCTTCCGTCAGCCGTGCAAAGTGCTCATCACCTACAGCACCGCAGAGGCCCCACTCTGCTGCAAGCTGACCATGCCATTCGCTATGGCCTTCCTGGTTACGGCTCCAGTAGTTCTGCCGCTCCGACGCAAACTCCCGCTCATGGTACGAACGTACCTGGCCCGCTGACAACGGCTTGGAGAGCGTCAGCATACAGAGATTCTAACAACAAGCAAAGAAAGCTACAGGGAGCACTTACGAAAGTTGGCAAATGCTTGCGATGAGCTGACTCTATCTGGATTATCAGCTTAGAATGGAGCGCATGATTCAGGGGCCAGACCTACTACACAGAGAAAATCGGGAGCCCAATGAGCAAGAGTCGACCGTTCTCCATATATCTTCTCAAATCCGAATACCACGCCAGCAACAGTCTAGTCGAAGACCATAAGCTAACCGAGGTATCCACCAACACGATGCCCGAAGGGGCTTCTCTCTTCATTCTCGATGGGAGCCCAAGCGACCCGTGGTGGAGGTCCTATTTCGGAGTTCAGATGGTTTTGAAGCAGGTGAGCAAGAGCGCCCTGCTTTTTCTGCCGGTGGATGACCGATGCTTTGCATTATCGTTTGGCCATGCCCATCACAGCCTACGTGACGAAAGTTTCGAGTATGACTTTGGGCTACGTGTGACTCTGAATTGCGTCGACCCGAAAGAGCTGAAGAGTACAGACACGCTTGATCCGGGCGCGGCACTTCGCCGAAGAACCCAATTGCCGATAGGGTCCGATCTCACATATTTCGACTTCGACGGTAACAGTGCAATCCTAAAAGCCTGACTGGCAAGGTGCTTCCCGAGTTCCGAGAGCTCTTTGCTAACGTCACCGGTTCTAGCAGTCTCACTATCCGGTCAAATGTGGGCGCGAACGGGTTGCTGGCGCTATGCCGGAGACTTCTCGGGTTTTACAACAGCCAAAACTATCGGACAACGTTCCCAGACATTGAAAACATAGTGCCGCTGAAAGACCCTGCTGTCATTGACAGACTCAGAGAGAAACTCATCGAAGGCATTCGCGTTAAGAGTGATGGGCTCTTTCTGACAGTACCCGACATGGTCGATTACAGAGATCAAGGGTATATAGCCTCATTTTCGGGTGCGGGCAGCAGCCTCAACCATGAGGACATTTTCATGACGAAATTCTATGAATATCTTGAGGCCCACGAACAGGCCTTGGAAAATCTCAGCTATGTCCAACTTTGCGGATACGGACTCGTTCTGGCTGACGAAGAAGGAAACATTCGCAAGCGTTACAACCTCGTTAACTGTCTGATCTTCGATACGGAACTAGACAATCAAACTCAAACATTTCATCTAACCGAGGGTAAGTGGTACAGAGTCGAAAATTCATATATCACTAAACTTTCAGAAGCTCTGGATCCGCTATGGACGGATATCTCCTTACCTCATTTTGTCCACACCAGCGAAGGACATTACAACGAGGCGATCGCTGCCGACAACGAAGCCTTCATTTGTCTCGACATGCAAAGCATCGGACCGCCGGGGCAGACGCGAATAGAGCCCTGTGATCTCTATTCCGTCGATGGGGAGTTTGCGGTGTTCCATCACATCAAGAGGTCTACAGTTTCCGCTCAGCTAAGCCATCTTTTCAATCAAGGAAATAACTCCATAGAGCTCATTAAATTGGAGGAGACTTGCCTCACCTCTCTGAGAGAACTCATCACAGAGAGGACGACAGCGGCCACCCTAGACGCGTTTCTTAGACCCCTCGCAGGAAAACGCTACAGAGTTGTCTTCGGCATCGTGACCCATAAAGATAGCGCCAGAAGATCTGAAAATCTCCCGCTGTTTTCGCGCGTGAGCCTTATGCGGATCGCCCGTTCGCTTCGCCTTAAAGACACTCAATGCAGGTTCGGTTTCATTGACGACCGCTCGGAAAAGAAGGACGGTGTGCCAAAAAAACGCAAGACAAAGGCAGATGCCACGCTGGCGTAGGAGTGCTCACATAAGAACAAAACAGCCAAGCTTAGATGTGTTTCTCTTCATTCAATCCCTTTACTCTCATCCCAACTGAACCCTTTCCGCTTCACCTCGGGCCTTTCCTCCAGCGGCAAAACTCCCTGCACGGGCTTCTTGGTTTCGGCAGCCTTGGCAGGAACCGATGTCTTCACGGCGTCTGTTTTGCGGGGCGGCGGCTGTTCTCTGGTCCGTTCCAGAAACTCCGGCTGCCTGTTCTGTTTCTTCGCCAGCCGAAACCTCGCTGGTACGACATGATTCTCCAGCTTGATAAAGCCTGTGAGCGGTCCGAGCCCACCTATCTCGGAGGCCATGATGAGCGGCTTGGTGGCAATCTCCATAGCGAAGCTCTTTTTCGAGCGAAGCAAACCCGTGCTGCGAGATTCCTTAAGACGTTCCACTTCGATTTCGCCGATGGCCTCGGAGATCCACTTCGCCGCGCGGGGTTCCGAAGTCTTCAAAAATATCTTGGTCGCAGGCTGGGACAGCATCGCTTCGGCATCCTGGCCGTAGCGCTTCTCCATCTGGCTACGTCCCTGCAAGCCCATCACGACGGGATTGCCATACTTACGATTTTCAGTCACAGCAGTATGAAGCTGAGGGAGTTTATTGAGGCTCGCCAACTCGTCCAGCACGAACCATACCGGCTTCACCGCTGGGTCTTCGCAATATCCCATCATGCGCAGGATAAAGAGGTCGAGCCATGCCGAATGCAGCGGCAGGACCTTCTGCCGATAGGCAGGAGAAGAGGTCAGAAATACCCAGCGTTTGCGTTCGGTGTACCACTCGGAGGTCGCGAAATTTCTTGGTGGATACTCCCACTCCGGCAATAGTTCCAGGCTGTCGGCCACCATATTCAGGCTGGACAGCACACCGGCACGTTGGGCTGGTGCACCGGGATGGAGCAGGGCCGCGAGTGGCGTTCCTTTCACTACTTCATCGATGCTCTGCGGATCGGCCATCATCCGCAGGATGTCTCGGGGTTGAGGCCCTTTTCGCAGCAAGTATGCAAGCACTCGGCGAGGGGCATCGGTGAAAAAGGCTTTCTCGTACTCTTTGTCCGGCAACATCGCGGAGGCGATGGTGGTGGCTGTCTCGGGCCGGTCGATCTCATCACCCAACGCCCAGTAAGGGCAGCGCTGATCGAGCGGATTCAGGATCAGGTCACCTCTCCTAGGGCTGTAGAATTCGCCGAGGAAATCCATTGCCGGGTCATAGACGATAGCGCTCTCGCCCCTGTCTTCGACCTGACGCAGGAGCTGGCGAATGGCCGAACTTTTACCCGAGCCCGTGTCACCCATGAGCAGGACATGGCTGGACTCCAGCCGTCGCGGGATATGAAAGCTGCGGGCGGGCAGGAACCGCCCGAGCGTTCCCTCGCGCTCCATCTGGAAGCGGATACCGCCATCGCTGGAACCGCGCAGTGCGATGAGAAGTTCAGGGCCTTTGGTAGGCCGTCCATGACGCTGCTCGTGCTTGCGGCTGACGCGAAGTTTATGGCCAAAGAAGAGCCACAGCAGGTGCAGGGAGAGCACCAACGCCGTCAGATAAAGCATTGGTCGGAGGAAGATCAGCCATGCAGGATCGCCGTCGTAGATTGTGTCCCTCAGGTAGGCTTGCAACTCCTTCGCACGGACTTTCCCTGAAGGTTTAATCTCGACTCCACGCCAGCCTTCTGATATTGCTTTTGAACTCAGTGCGAGAGGCTGTTTCGGGTTCGGCCCTTTTACCGCATCCTCGGGCAAAAGCGGTTCCGCTTTCCGCCCCGCAGCCGTCTTCTCGGCATAGCGAACGGTGGTCATCGCGCCGGGGTAGCCGCCCAGCGTAGAACATGTGGCGTAGGTTCCGAGGTAGAAAGTCTGGACGGGATTCATGGTCCAGCCGAGCCACAGCGAGGCCGGAAGAATCACCAGAAACGGCCCCAGGACGAAGAACAAAATCAGCCACAGGAGCCATCTTCCCCGGCTGGGAAAACGCATCGCTCCGACGCTCATTTCTGCCCTCCGGTTCCGCCCTCTCCGGCAATGAACTCAGTGAGCAATTTGCGGGCGTCGGCCAGCTTCCTCGCCTCTGCTTTGTCCCGGATTTTGATGACAGATTCTGGCAGCAGATACGTGCCTTCGCTCTGCGCCGAGGCCGACGCATGGAAGAGATTCAGGAGCATGAAACGGAGCGCCGAAATCTCCGCCAGCAACAACTCCGTGGGGTCGACAGGGCGCTCTCGGGCGGCGTTCAGGGCAAGCTCCCGCAGCCATACCGCGAGCGTCTTGCCGTTCTTCTCGGCAGCCGCTTCAACCTCCCGAAGCTCTTCCGGAGTGATCCTTGTCGCGATGGTTTTGGTGCGGAAGCCGGGCTTTTCCTGAGCGCTTTCCGAAGCGCTGGAAGCCGCCGGAGAACCGTTGACGAGAGGGCTCATGGGGAACCTCGCCTTACAAATAGCTTGCTCCCAGTCAGCTTCCTGCGTCAATTGGCTGATTTTGGCTGAAGTGCGCAAGCCCCGCGAAATCAATCTGTTTACGCTGACGTGCGATCTGCGTTTACATCGCGCGATCTGGAGCAACCGCACAATCAGCGTAACGATTCGTGCAAACAGCGATGCTACAGATTCTAAAAGCGTTCACCCACGTAAACAGAATGCTCGCTGCGCGGTTGCTCCACAGTTCCCAGTTGGGGGTGATGTGTCAGCCTCAACCCGATGCCGCAGGCATCGCACGGATTTCTGCAAACAAATATGCGGCGGGTTATGAGAGCATCGGGCCGCTGGTGATCCATCCGGACGAGACACATTCGACTCGTGGTGGCCGAATCGCATCACTCACAAAGGACGACCTCAGGCCTTTCCAGGACTCAGATCGACTGACAGCGGCAACTCTCCCGTGACCAAACCACGCAGAATACCGTATGAGTCGAGATGAAAAATTGCGCGGAACTGATCGCCCTCAGCTTTCAGGATTCCCGAATATAAGGGCTTGTAGTCAAGCAGTCCGCGAAAATCGCGAGCGCGGATTAGTTCCAGAATACGGGCGTCTACCGCCATGTAAGCCTGGACGTTTTCGTCATCTCGAGCATCCAGTGATAGCGGGATTGGAAGTATGCTCCGTTCCCAAAACGATCCCAAAAAACGTTGGCGTTTGCCATCGTAAATTGTTGTCAGTTGAGCCCTCCAAAAGCGTCGGCTTGGACGAGCATCGGTGCCGAATAAATCATCTAGGGTTTGGGAATGATTCTGCATGAGTTGCGGATCATCGGCAACTTGCATAAGAAGCTCCGATCCCTCCCGCTTGCCGACCGCATCATCGAACCTGCGAGCATAGAACCGTATGACTTGTCGGGTCGCTTCGTCGAAGTGGTCTCTTGCACCACGTTCTGGATCAGTAATCTCGATATCAAAGATCCTTTGCCGGTCTACGGTCCACAAAGAACTAATGAGTCCGATGGCCCGATCATATCGTTTCGGTTCTGCGAGTGCTTGGATTTTGGCTGCTATGGAGACCCTTTGTCTACTTGAAGACGCGTTGTTGAAAGTACCCTTTGCTTCGATGCGAACTAGTCTTCCGCCGGACGGGCCGTATGCTTCGAAATCGAAACGACTTGCCACTTTAAATAGCGTACGCGCGTCTATGACCTGAGCCACTCGCAACATCTCGAGTCCCAAGCCTACACCGAAGATCTCAGAGCAGAGACGCTTCACATCTGGGTCGCCGGGGTCTTCAACGTACAGTAGGTCGCCATCAACATATGGATTGACCATCGCGCCAATCGCCCATGCCAACGCCATCGCCCGCTGTCTAGGAGTACCCCCCGTAATGGCTTGGCTGTTAACGCGATCAGCGAAGTGTCTGCCCGCTTGCGTCATCACGTCTTCTAAGTAGAGCTCAACTCCGTTTGCGACGATATCGGTGACCCACTGTGGTGTCTTACCCGTACAACTGCTGGCAGCACCTGTTCGGATGAGAAGTCGAAATGATTCTTGGGGGATGCTGCTGACGTTGATCTCATATGTCATGGATGTTGGGAACTGCCGCTTTCCGAATGACTGCACTATGACTGCCCACGATCACGCATGGTGAAGAAAGTTGACTTCATCAGGATAACGTTTGTTCTACTCACCAGTCACTGGCCATTCCCGGAAAGAGTGGAATATCGATAAGGTCGCCATAAACTCAATGTCGAAGTCAGTTCAGATGAAATGGAAAAGGTGCAGGCTCTAGAAAAGACATACAGACTTAGCGTACTTAGCACTTGCGTTACAAACAGACGGGAGACACGGTTTACAACGAGGTGGAACGGCGACCGCTGCCGAACATTGGGTGTCCGACGCGAACGCGGCGCGGAAGGTTACCAGACTCGACGAGCTCACCGGCTAGACAGGTTCGCACATTGCGTAAGCTGGTCTTCGAGACACTTGAGCCGAAAGGTGGCTAATATCATTCGAATCCCAATCGAGAACGACAGTGGATCAACCCCCTATTCGGGGTCATCCAAAAGCAAGAACTCAAATTTCTCGGCAATCATCTGCTTTCGAGCAGAGATGAACGCTTCGTAATTTTCAAGCTTCCATAAGCTCTTCTTTGTTGGAATGCAATGAAGTGCGAGGTATGTGGCATCCTTATTAGCAAACCACTCGGAGGGTGGAATGTCGCGCTTTTGACTGGCTCCATTTTCGTTAGCGGTGAGCAGCATGCAGTTCGCGAGCTGATTGATTTCCCCGGAAGAGTATTTTTGGATTTTGCGTCCCGATGCGGATTTGTTCGCCTTTTCGGCTCTGAGAAGACTTTGCGGGAAAATGTGGTCGACCTGCGGAAGGTGCCCATCCAGGGCGGGGCGGTAGTTTGTGTCATACCAGAGATTGAACAGCAGATGTATCTGTCCGCTTTGGTAACCCATGCCCCAAAGTGACGCCTGAGAGATACGAAGATCCCTCCTGTTCTCTTCGATCGTCCTGAATATTCCCCTCTTTTCAAACGCTTGATCCACCTTGATCTTCGATGTGAGCTTGTCGATCAAGGTGTCAGGCCGGCCCGAAAATGCGCCAGTTAGAAGGACACGAAGAAGGTAATCCCTGATAGGACCGATATTTTTCCATTCCTTACCGTAATGGTAGTGGAAATAGACGAGTGGAATGAGTGCGTTATATGAGGTAAGCGCCTTGTCGGAGCGTATGAATGTTTTCTCGACGATTTGGTCCCGCACAAACCGGACGGAGTCAGTGATGCGTTTCCAGTTTGAGGCGATCGATTGCCGAAGCTCGTCATTTCGAAGCTTATCGACATCATATTTAGCTCCCTGATCGAGAATGGACATCGCACTCTTGAGAATGAAATCGCGATCAAACGCGAAGCGATTGTCATTCACATCGGAGAGGAATTCATTCATCTCAATGTCCGCGAGATTCCATTCAGAGATCAAGAGTGTGAACATCAAATCGGACTTGTTTAGCTTTGTCCCACCTGAGTTGGCGCGAATGAAAATTTCCACTACGTCATCAAACTCATAGGTGTTGTCTTCATCTGTCGAGTCAAGCTCCTGATACAGGAGGTTCTCAGTGACCTCCAATTCCTTTTTCGCGCGAGCTATATTACGCGTAATGAGGCGGCGTTCCTCCTTCGACAATTGAACTTTGGCTTTGCTGATAATGTCCTCGGCGATCTCGTCGGCAAGCTTCTTGGAGTAAACAAGGTTGCCAAATCGGACCCAAGGCCACTCGATCTCGTCTTTTTCCTTGAATGAGAATCTGAAGCTAATTTCTTCGGGCAGTTTTGCGTCGCCGCTGAGAAGATCAAAATACATCTCCCTTCCACCGATGGATCCTTTGAGGCCGATGAAGAGACTCTGCAAACGCTGCTGTCCGTCGAGAACGAGCTTTTTCAGTTTCTTGTTGGTCGGCCGGTAAAGACTCTTGAGATCGAAATCGTCGTGGTACTGGTCAATAAAGCGACGGTGACGGAGTTCGTCACGCGTCTTCCATATCATCATGGAGGAGACGGGATACTGGCGCATGATTGAGTCAAAAAGCTTTTCGATCTGGTCCTCATCCCACACAAAGAGCCGCTGGATATTTGGCAACCACAAGCCGCCGCCCTCGGCGTCCTCGTTATTTATCTCCGCCATGAGGCTCTTGATGGTCCTACTCGGCATTGAATCTCCTTTAGCGGCCCGCTACGAGGCCTATATGCTCTCGACTGTTTTATCACCCGCTGGACAAATCAACTACCTCGAATTGCTTAGGATATGTTCGGGCGCATGTAATACTGGCTGCGCTGATTCCGCATAACATTGGCTTGGTGGAACGTCCGGGCGTAGGAGCTCCTGATGAGAGAGATGATTACGAAATCGACGTGGCTTGCGGCACAGCAATGTCCGACAAAGGCATGGTTCGATCTGCGCGCGGAGCCGGAAACCCCTGGAGAAGCTGCGCTGTTTCGCATGAGCCAGGGCAGAGAAATTGGCGACATGGCCAAAGAACTCTTCCCCACTGGCATCCTCGTTCCAGGAAACGGGGCGGCTGCGGTCGAGGCAACGCAAGGGCTCATCAATATCTCGCAAACCGATACGCTTTTCGAGGCTGCATTCTCGTCACAAAAGTTAACTGCACGGGCCGACATTTTAAAGCGCACGCAGGGCGGCTGGCACGTATTGGAAGTGAAATCGAGTTTTGCGGATACGAGCAGTATCAGACAACTTGTCGATGATCTTGCCTATACAGTTTTCGTGGCTCGGCGCACTGGGCTCAACGTCACAAAAGCCTCCCTTGTTCTCCTGTCTCGGGCTTACCGCTTCGGCAACGGATCGGACCTGCTTTTCGAGATTTTGGATAAGACTGTTGAGGTAGATGCGCGGGTGGCCGAATTCATTAAGGTGGCAGACAGCCTGCCGACCGCGCTCTTCGCTGATACGCGACCCGCTGCTTCGTTGCTGCCAGCATGTCGAGAATGTAACTTCTTTGAAACAGACTGTTTGGGCCTCGGAGTCCTCCACTCTGTACTTGAAATTCCTGGGCTGCATCATACAAAGCTCAAAAGGTTGTCGGCCGCGAGCATTATTGATATGGCACAGACACCAACAGATTTGGGTCTAAATGAACGCCAGGAACGGGCGCGGCTCTCCTCAATCGCGGGCACTACGTTTGTTAGTCCGGCGCTCAGCGCAGCCCTGAGAGTCTTTCAGTTTCCGTGCTATTACCTCGACTTTGAGACCGTTGCGACGGTGCTGCCGATGTATGACAATCATTCCTGCCATCGTCAGGTACTCACGCAATTCAGCGTCCACCGTAAAGAAGCAATTGGATCTGACCCGACGCACATTGACTATTTAGCTGATGCGACGCAGGATTGTGAGAAACTCGTAGCCGACGCATTGATCGACGCCCTGGGAAATCTTGGTTCCATAGTCGTCTACAGTTCCTTTGAGAAAACCCGTATCTCGGGTCTGAGAGACGCATATCCAGATCTTGCCACGGCACTTCAGGCGATTTTGGACCGGCTCGCCGACCTACTGCCAGTGCTCCAGGAGCACGTGTATCATCCGGCGTTTCGCGGAAGCTTTTCAATCAAAAAAGTGCTGCCGGCCTTGGTTCCCACATTGTCTTACGCGGGTTTGGAAGTTCGTGATGGTGACACTGCGATCGCCCGCTTCGCGCGCATGGCAAATGGCACTATATCGGGGGAAGATGTTGCATTGACGCGAAAGCAACTGCTCGACTATTGCAAGCTGGATACGCTAGCCATGGTCCGGCTGCACGAAACTCTCCATGCGCTGGGTTCTGCGAATAATACCCCTTAAAGCGGGCAGATTTCCCGCTGCCATTCAGTGACTGTTTGGCTTGCTTTGGATGCCGCCAGTCCCCGCTTCTGGAGGAATCGCGAACTATGTTCGTGTGCATGGTCTGGGGCTCCCAGGAGATTCATACAGTCTAGCCTGCAGACGGTTCCGTATGGGTTCGCTGCTAACTTATCTTCTCGTTACACTCGATGGCTAAGCTAACTTCTCTGCGACAGCAGCCACGCTTCTTGCGAGCTCATAGCGCCAGACACCGTAGCTCCCGTCCGCGTTGACGGCGTTCACCCAGCGTTGCGCAGCACTTGCTTTCACCTCCGCGAGCGGATCATACCCTTTGGTCTCAAGGATCAAAGTCTCCTCCGGTCGGTCCATCAGCTTTATTAAGAAATCTGGAATGTAGTCGTGCATCTGGCCATTGTGAAAGTATGGAATTGCGAAACCCAATCCCGCGTTCTTCACGAAGCTGCGCACTCGCGGATGACGGTCGATCATATACGCCGCCTGCTGCTCCCACTGCTGGGTATCGGCGATCACATAATTGACATGGCTTCGATTAACCAGCCTCACATCCTTGCTAGTCCATGTGTCGACATCTGATGTGGAGCCCTCAACGCGGTTCTCTTCGTAGCGGGGAATTTCAGCTGCTTCCCCTTGTTGTAAATCCGGCTGCAAATGCTGACGCAAGATTTCTATCAGCCAACCGAAGTACGGAGAAAGAAATGCGTCTTTCCTGTCTCCGGGATAGACGATTTCCACTCGCTCGCGCAGGTATCGGTCCACTATCGGTAGCACCTGGGGAAACAGGACCTGGGGGAGGATAGTCGCGCTCGGCTGAGAGCAATATTCACGCGTGATACGCTGCGCGAGCTCGAAAACAAGCTGCTGCATCCGGTGTCCCTTACGGAACGCTTCAAGATCGGCAGTCCCCGCACTCCCTGGCGCATTCACTGCCGGTCGGCCAGTGTTTGTGATGCTCAAGGCCTTTAGCTCAACCTCTCCGGGAATCGAAAGCGGATTGATGGTGAGTGATGGGACGTTTTGCCAATCGAAGGTGATGCGATTACGAACAGCTTGTGTGTAACCTACTACTCGCGGGAAAGTGATTCTCAGGTCAGAACGTTCCGGCAAAGCGTACACGTGGTGCCGCTTGGCCGGAGCCGCTGGGGCTCCTCCCGGCGTAGCCTTGAACGGTACGACCTCAAAGGGCACTCCAAGAATGGTGGCGATCTCTTCTGCAAAGTGGTCGTTCGGTCCGAGAGCATAGCTCACACGGCGAAGGCCGCGCCCAACGACCTGCTCGCACAGAAGTTGAGACTGAAATGGACGCAGTCCAATGATGTGCGTCACCGTGTTGCAATCCCAGCCCTCGGTCAGCATGCCCACACTAACGATGCATCGGATGTCCCGACCTGGCGGATGGAGCGGCCTCTTGAGCTTCTCCGCCAGTTCCTGGAATCCGGTCGGGTAGATGGGTTGATTTTGGCTGTCCCTCGTCCAGTCTTGATGCCCCACCGTGTCAAGCGTGTAGCGCATCCACCGCTGTTCGTCTCCCTTAGCGCCGTCGCCATCTGTTTCCTGAATGACCTTGGAGTCAACGCGAATTGTTACGGCTCGTTCTGCTGTATTGCGAAGTTCTGGCAAGCGGACAGAAGGTAGATCAGCAGGTGCCTTGTCCTCAGCAATCCACTCGTAGATGACTTTCGCCAGCTTCGTGTTCTTCACGACCAAGATGAATACCGGCTCGCGCTTGTTGCCTTCCGCTCGCCAGCGCTGCAGCTCTTGCTCCCAAAGGGAGCCAAGCATCGCAATTGGTGTGTGCGCAAACTTAAGAACGGCTTCTGGACGAGGATTCGCACGGCCACCGCCGCGCTCGGCTGCAGTCAGGGGGTTGGGACGGCGTGGATCGAGAATCCACTCCCAAATGTTTCGGTAGCCCGGGATTTCGGCCCCAGTCGTATCTCTCGCTGCAAGCTGCGGAACTTTCACCAGTCCAGACTCGATGGCGTCGATTAGCCCAAAGTCGCTAACCACCCAAGGGAATGGCCGATTCGTTTCCTGCCCAACACGTCCCAGAAAGTAGGGTGTAGCGGAGAGATCGACACAAAAGTTGATGCCACGTCCCTTATGAATCTTGTCTAGTCCGTCAATCCAAACTGTCGCCTCTTTGCGGCTTCCCAACAACTCCTCGTCCGGGTCTTCTTCGTCGTCCTCTTCGTCTTCCACTTCCTGCGCTACGCGGTACGCGTGATGCGCTTCATCGTTGAGGATCAGAATGTTCTGTTTGCCGCCAACCTCGCGTCCAAGCACGCGTTGAAGAAGTGCCGTATCACTCTCAACGTAACGCTGATCGACGACGTAAACCGCCTGGAGCGCACCCGTCTGCGAATCGCGCTCCTCTTTCTGAAACTCAAGCAAGCCAGCGTGCAGTTGGCGCTCATATTCGGCCTGCGTCATGTATCGCTTGCCGCGAGCCGTGGTGGTCTTCGGACCAATCTGGATCTTCACAGCAATGTTGCGCGCGACACCGCGTTTCTCAACCCGCGAGCCGTCCTTCTGCATGCTTTGCGGCTCGAAGACATGCCAGTTCGTAACCAGCACGCGACCACGGGTGAGTTGCGGCATCAAGTGAGTCGGCACAAGATCGCGAGTTCGATATACGCTGGCGTCACCGCGCTCCGGCAGCAATTCCGTGAGACGGTCTCGGATAGTCACGTTGGGACACACCGCAAGCACCACATCGCTAAAACGCTTGTCGCTGCGATTGGCAACTTTGTTCAAGATGCTCCAGACTGTGAGCATTCCCATCACAGTCGTCTTACCGGAACCGGTAGCCATCTTGCAGGCATAGCGCATGAAACCCATGTAGCCGAATTCAGCCTTGCGGTCGTCACTGGGCTCGTCGCGCGGGATGTTGATGCCTTGGAGGAAATCCTGCCGTGCTTCGTTCAGGAAGATGATCGTCTTGGCTGCCTCGACCTGCGCAAAGAACAAGCGGCGCTCCCGGCCTTCTCTTTCCCAATAGGCAAGGAGTTCAGCTGTTGTACGGGTCACACCCGGATAGCCAGCTTGCTGCCAACCGCCGATACGCTCGCGGATTAAATTCACAAGGCGCAGTTCGAACGCTGTCGGATACAGCGCGCTTACTTGCAATACCTCATCTGTTGACCACTGGACGTTTCCGTCGCGTGGAGGAAACACAATTCCCGGTCGCCGCCCCTCGCGCTTCTCCGGCGTCTCGCCTTCGCGGATGTACCAAAAGTACTCCGGCTTATTGAAGGGGCCGTTCAGGATCGGTTCGGCGACTTCATTCGACGCGTCGCCCGGTGTCGCTTGCAAAGGGCTCATGCCGTCGCCTCACTCAAGCTCTTGACGACCATCAGTTCATTGCCGCGTGCGTCGATCACCTTCACTGCAATTTTCTTTTCATCGCCCGCCCCAAAGGGAGCACTCACCGTCCCGGCCAAGTGATCCCAGAGGCTTTCGTCATAATCTGCTTTTAGTGACTTCTTCAACGCGTCCCACGCACCTGTACGCGGAAAGAACGCTTGGGTCACGTGGAAGCACAGACCGTTATAGTCCGTATCCAGGAACCACGCGGGAACGTCACTACCGGGGGCATGGTCGTTCTCCATCGAGATGGGATCGAAGACGTCAAGACCCAGCAACTCTACTTCGTAGCGATCACTGTCCAGGTTCCGGATTTCGATCTCTGGGAGACCGCAGACACTGAAGATTTGGCTGGAGCGCATGTTCTTTAACAAGTCGCCCATTTTCAGGTCCATCGTCGCCTGAACATAGGTTGCTGGAATACCCATGTTGTCTCCGCAGCTCTTGATGAACTGGCGTGCCTCGGCCTCGATCGCAAATCCGATCACGTACAGATGGGTGTAGTTCTTGCCATTCGCTTCCTTGGCAGCGTGGAATACCAGTCCTTCGCTAACGGCACCGTTCTCCGGCCCGAATACGATAGCCACAGGCTTTCGAGTGATGCCTTCGAGCAATGCACCATTTCGTTCTGCGGCCTCTCCAACAACATCGCCTAGTGTCGGATTCTGACCGTCCGCTGTCGCGTCGACCATAGCATCAGCCGAGAGTGACAACGTCCGCGCTGGCACGCGAATGGAATGGAGCTGAAGGATTCGATTGCCATCCAATCTCAGCATTGGACTCCGCTTAAGTACATCTAGCATTCGGTCGGCATAGTTCTCCGCATCTGCAGATGCAGTAAGTTCAGCCTGTCGTTCAGTGTCGGGGCGATCTTGTCCTTCAACCTCGAACGGAGTGGGGATCGTTGCTTCAAACGCAAACGGGCCAGCAATCCTCGTAATTGAGTAATCAATTTCAGGACGATCTCTAAAGATCAACTCCGTGGGCTTCTCGTCACCAGCGATGCTACTCAGAGTATGTTGCTCTGCTAAACCGAACCCGTCTTGTTTCTTGTTCTTGCTCTCCAGTTGGCTCTTATAGACAAATCCCGCTGCGGGACTCGTAGTACCATCCTGAATTTTGTAAAACGGAAATGTAGCTGTGAGTAACCTCTGCCTAGCCAGAGCTAAAGGCACCCGGCTAGTGTCGATAGTTATCCAACGGCGTCCCCATGCCTCAGCTGCATGCGCCGTCGTCCCCGAACCACAAGTTGGATCAATGACTAGATCGCCAGGTTCGGTTGCCATCAATAGACAACGTTGCAAAACCTTCTCGCTTGTTTGGACAACGTAGATTTGCTCATCGGTGAAGCTCCCCGTACCGGTGTCCGTCCACACGTTACCCAATGCGGTTCCCGGCATCGCGCTTAAATCCATGATTGCGTTCAGCGATTTCCCAGTTGTGTAGATCAAGCCTTTTGCAACCAATGCAGGCATTCCTTTTTCAGGACTGACAGACCAGTGCCTATTCTTTCCCGGTTTATACGGAATTCCATCGAAGACGAAAGGCCCGCTTCGCGTTTCGCTAAAGTCCTGCGATGTCAATGGATAGCCGCGTCGGCAAATAATCCACGGCTCTTTTACTTTATCTGGTTCAGATAGCTCGTCCGCGGTAAGACGCCGAACCTCTGATGTGCGGGAGTTTCTAGCATGGACGTACTGCTTAGCTCCCTCATCACCGGGACGCTTTCGTCTATACAAGGCATTGGTCTTTAGACGTGCACTATCCTTGCAAAACCAGAGAAGATAATCAGCGGTATTAGATACCCCCTCCCCCTCTTCCGAAGAGGTTTTCTGGAACACAATCGTGTTTACCGTATTTTCCCTACCGAAAACCTCGGTCATCACCTCTCGGACATGGTGTAGGTTTTCATCGCTGATCTGCACGAATACGCTACCGCTCGGGGTTAGTAGGTCTCGTGCAACGAGTAGGCGGTCGCGCAGGTACGTGAGATAACTGTGTAATCCGAGTTCCCAGGTGTCACGATAAGCCTGCACCATCTCAGGCTCGCGGGTCAGATCGGAGTCGTCATTGTGTTTGACATCTCTCTTACGGACAAAGGGCTGAAAATTAGAGCCAAACCTAACTCCGTAAGGAGGGTCCATATAGATCATTTGGACTTTTCCGCCCATACCCTCGTACTCCAATAGAGAGTTCATCACTACTAGCGAATCGCCAAGGATCATGCGATTCTCCCAGGTTTCAGCGTGCTCGTATGGTCGCAGTTTTTGCCCTA
Organism: Acidicapsa ligni; assembly: GCF_025685655.1. Classification (NCBI taxonomy): domain Bacteria; kingdom Pseudomonadati; phylum Acidobacteriota; class Terriglobia; order Terriglobales; family Acidobacteriaceae; genus Acidicapsa; species Acidicapsa ligni. The sequence goes on from NZ_JAGSYG010000004.1 coordinate 238,931, forward strand.
ACGGCAGGCGTTTGTCTCCAAACAGACCAATCTGCTCATCGACACCTTCACGCACATGGCCCTTCAAGGTTTCCAAGATTGCCTTCGTCGAAAGTCGTTCGTGCACAAACAGCGGAAGTGTCGGCACATCCATTGATAACCGCTCTGCCTTGCCCGACCAATCGAGGAATGGCTTACTGAGTCTATTGAGCTGCGCGACAGCATCCTCAAGTCCGCGAACGGTCAGCAGCGAGTCCCCTCCAGCACCGATAAACTGCCCCGGCTGAGAGAACAGATGAGGCGAAGGCAACTTTGACGCTTCTGTGATCTTTGCGAGCAGCCATTCACCAAGTTCACGGGCTGAGTTCTGCCCGTCCCAGCTCAGCGCAGGATCAAGCGAGTCGTCGTAGTGATACTTCTTCGGCGCCTTTTTCTTGCGGAACTGCGCCTGCATGCCAACTTCTGGCCGCATGGGCGTTTCGACGGTGTGCTGATACGGATCGGCGATTCGGCTAGTGGCGGGACTCTTCTTGCGTGGTGGCATCTTGGCTCTCGGATACTGCTCAGGCTATTGATTCTCTATTGTCCCGGTTGTGGATGCCTAGTACCAACCTGAGGCCATCCGCGCAGAAGGTAACAGCTGCGCTCAGTCGATGGTCTCCGCCGTATAGATGGCCGTAGGCGTATTCGCCTGAGCACGAATGACCGGCCAATAGAACGGCGTTCCACGCCAACCTTTCGCCTCCGAGCCCTCCTGGCGAAGCAAAAACAGGATCGGATGATTGATCGCATATTGTTTCGCCAGCTTGCCTTCGGTTCGTTCCGAGTCTGGCGTCTCAATATAGGTGGCGTGAGAACCGGCGCTCGCGAGGCGCGCTGAATCGCGCCCATCAGCCGCCCAAATCAAGACATGGCCCCGTTCGGCGGGAACCGGGTGTTGGTGGCAGAGATGAGCGAGAGCTGCGACAGCTCCCTCCCAATCAAAATCCGGAGCATCGTCTTCTGGGAACTCCATTGTCGGCGCAATCGCTCGAATCAGATCAATCGCCTCGCTGACTGGAATGAGTTTGGGGGCGGCTGCATTGAATCCACACAGTGCAGTCACTCGCTCGTCTAGTGCCTTGACCGCTTGGCCAATGCCATTTGCGCCGGTCCGGTATCCCGTCTGGAAGCCAATAGGCAGGATGCGCTTATAGGGCCGTAGTGTCTGTGTCGTGGCCACCAGAATCTTGTTCGGGCTGCAAGGCACGACAGTACCATCCGCAGCCTTGCGAATGAACTGAACAGCGTGGTCGCCACCTGATTCAATAGCTGCCCTTAACGAAGAGTCAAACTCCTCCATTTGGCTCATAGCATATCGAATGACGTTCGACGTGTAGAAACGCGTGACCGCTAAGTCCATGCGACGGTAGCCATACATACGCGAATGCTGCAAGACGGTGTCTTGCTGGTATTTGTTTGGACGGCGGCCATAGTAGAACCCAATCAGACCGGCAAGCGTGACTCCACGGTCGAGCACCTGACCACCGATAAAGATGTTCAGAGGGCTTCTTAGCTTCAGCTGTCCTGAGCTATCGAGCAACGCGGCCACATCGTCATCAGAGTTCACCTTCGCTACGGTGATGTGCTCGTCTTCAAGAGCCTCCGAGACTGCAGCAATCACGGTATCCACTTCAGGTATTGGCTCCAATGCGAGTGCTAACGACCTTGCGAAGTCCCCATGTGCCTCCGTAACAAGGCTGATGAATTCGTCGTGGTTGGACTCAGCCGCCTCCTGCAGCTTCTTGATGATCGCTTTCGTCAGTTTCTCTTGCCACGAATGGGCTTCCTTTCCGGCCTCGGAATGTAGAAGAAAAGAAAACCGAAGCTTTTTGCTCTTTTCGCCAGCGTTTGTTCGGTTGATTCGCTGTATGCATCCGCCGACGATGAAATTGATGATCGCGGCACGGAAACCCTTGATGGCGGGGGACGCGAGAACCTGATCGATTTTTAGAGACCGGGCGTCGGGCTTTTTCAGTCGTTCAAACTCTCTGTGATCGACCGTGTGATGGATGAGGCTTTCGAGGGTGTCAGCTTGGCTCTTGGCCGACTCGCCAAAGTAGGTTTCACCGCCGACATACTCGGCCGGTACCGGAACCAACTTCGTGAAAGCCGGACGTGTCGGTTTGAACGTGAGGACGTTGGCAACCTCAATCTCATTCGGCTGCAGGTAGAGCGAATAGGGTGTCGCCGTCACTTGCAGGAATGAAGAGCTTTGAATGACGGAACGAAGATCATTGATCTTGCTGGCAATCTTGTTCGCCTCAATGAGTCCTGCCTTCTTCGTGTAACCGATAGATGCGTTATCGGCCTCATCATCAATGATGAGCGTGCGCTTTTCGGCCATCAGCTTGTTCTTCTTGAAAAGATCAATGAGCCGACGCAAGTTGTCGTCTTGTTTCTTGGCGACGAAGATGAGCTTGGAATCAAGCTCGAAGACGCCGAAGGAATCTGGCGCGTGCATGATGTCGTAGATGTCCAATTCACCATCATCCACGAACATTTTGAATTCGCTATTCAAACGTTTCGCAGTCTGTTCGATAAGAGCCTTGGAGTTCTTGCTGAGAACGATTGCGATGTCGAAGCCGTTATCGAAGGCGAGCGCCAAAATGCTAATGAACGTTCGAGTCTTTCCGCTCTGAACCTTACCCAGCAGCATTCCCGGGTGATCTGAGCTGGTTGCTTTTTGCATGAGCTCTGCTACCGTCTCTTCGGCGCAATGAAACGTCTCGGAGCTGAAGCCAGGGTTGGCAATCTTATAGCTCGGGAAGAAAGAACCTGTCAGTTTGATACCGCTCGTCATGCTTATACGTACTCCGCATCAGGAAAGAGATTGTCAGCGTCAACAATTACGTAAGGTTCGGAAGAGTCGAGTATATCTTCGGCTTGCGGTAATCGCGTTTCCCTTGATGACTTTCTGACAGTAAAGGTCCTAATCCTGCCCTTTCAGGGAGGAATCAACTCCCACTTGCCAATGAGCCAACATTTGATTACCAACCTCTTCAAAGTCATGGTGGGTCTTGATGTACTGCCTCATGGCAGATGCGACCTCAGACATCGCATCCGAAATGCATTCAAGAATCGTTTTGACCCTGGCGGGCGATGCGCCCATGCGAGTCTCGCCCAGTCGTTGCAGGTCTTTGGCGCTGGCCCAACGTGTCGAGCCATTCAACGTAAGCGCCATGCTGTCCTTCGGGAGATAAACGGACGTGGTCACCAAGTCATAGACGGGAGCAAGTCGTGCCGCGCCCTGAACCTCGTCATAGACGATGCCGAAGTTTTTCAGATGCGCATCTCCATTCCGCAAGGCACAGTTTAGCGCGATGAGCGTGAAGAGACGCTCCGTATCCTCGACGAGATGCAGTGAGTTCGCAAACTGCGTGAAGCGCTTCATGATGGACGTTTCGTAGCTGCCGCGATACTTCTCATCGGTACGCCTGGCATTAAGTACGCAGAAATCTTCAAAGCCTCGATACGTGCCATCAGAACGCAGATCAAACCGATCGATCACGAGCGCGAGGGCATCTTCAGATAGACGGTAGGTGGGAACTTCAAGCCCGCACGCTTTGGCAACTTCGAGACAAAAGTATTCGTTGGCCGCAAGCTGCGGATATTCATTTTGTTCCCAAAACTTCACGATGTGCGTCGCCCCCAAATAGCTCGCGGAGACACGATGGCCTGAGCCAGCCAATGCGGAGGATGCTGCTTCATCCCTCACAAGAATCTTGGGCTGCACACCACTGATGCCGGAAAAGGTAGCGAACTTCTCGATGAGATAGCGGAAGAGATCGCCACCCCGCCGGTGCTCAAGAATTTCATCGACCGATTGGAATGGAACATCCTCCTGAAGCTGCTCACGTTGTCCGGTGTATCGAATGCGCCCGACTTGCGAACGCCCCACAACTCCTAAGAGGTCAAATTCGTCGAAGCTTCCCGTGGCCTTGGCGAAGGCTAAACGCAGGCGTTCTCGAAGTACGCCTTCGGGCAGATTCATTTCGAAGATTGGAGGTAATCCGAAACGGATGTCCCATGAGGGGAGGCGAACCGGCATCGTCACAGAGACCGCACGCGTAGAAGGGGCCTCTGGAGTATAGGCAAAGCTGCTTCCCCTGTCTCCTGAACGATCAAGCATCCCCGCTTCTTGCGAATCGGTCCAAACTTTAATCATGGCTTCTCTCACTCATCAGCTCTTCTAGAGTCGGCCTACGGGAGGTAGCCTCCTGAACCCTCAGTTCCAAGCCCAACGCGGAAAGAATGTTGTTGATTTTGGTGTATCCCAACTCTCCCATGCGGCCATTTTCTAGAGCATCTAAGGTGGAACGACCGACATGTGACTTCTTGGCAAGCGCGGTTTGGCTCAAACCGAGACCTTTACGCTTTTGAGCAATCTGCTCGGCGAGGATAGATAGGGACAACATTATTGCCTAATATACCAGGCAATTAAACTCACATCAAGTGTTTTGGCTAGTATACAAGGTCTTGGTAGAGCCAGACATCTGAGCACACGCTCGTGTGCAGAGACGGCACCGGATCAAAACGGGCCGAAGCGGCCCTGATCCGGTGCCAAAGCAAACCCGGATGCTTCCATCCGGGCGGAACAACTTACATAGCATCGGCTAACGAATGAGTTTCGACTCTGCGCGGCTCCTTCTTCGCCAAATCCTTCTTCTGACGTGGTTTCATCACGTTGATTGCAGAGGCATCGAGTTGAGTCTTCAAATGGGCAGCATAGTATTTCTCAATCATCTCCACACTAGTCCGGCAGTTCTTTGCGATCTGGTAGATGTCAGCCCCTTCAAGAAGCCGCAAACAGATGTACGTGTGACGAAGGCTATAAGCAGTACGCGGTCTTCCATCGCGGTCAACCCGAAGCTTCTCTTCCTCAAGAATCGCGTTGAACAGATCGCGCGACCACTTTGGAAACAGCAACTCCATGGTTCCCGGCTGCTGCCACCCTCCGCTCTCCAATGAATCCTTGCGGCTGCCCGCACGTCCAGGACCGCCTTCAGGACGCAGACGAGCCTTCAAGCGCTCGAACGGTCGCACAGCTCCGACCGTACTCTTGCAGAAGCCAATGCCTCTCTTACCTCGAACTTCGATCTCTAGGATTGTTTGCCCGCTACCTTCGTCATCGACGATCTTCACATCGCGGAACTGGAGACGCATCGCTTCATCCGGGCGTAGCCCTGTATTTGCGGAGAACAGAACATAGTCGTGAAGCTGTTCCGCTTCCCAGCGAAAGCGCGGCTGCTTCGGGTGCTGTGCCCGCTTGCGAGTCGCTTCGTATAGCTGCTTGTACTCCTCCGGCGAGAACCATCCCCTATGAGAAACCTTGGCCGACGCCCGATAGGGCGCGGACATATCCGGGAGATGTTCAATCCATCCGTGACGCAACGCCGTCTTGAAGATCTGGCGCAACGTAACGATCTCCTGGTGCATGGTGTTATGCGCGGGCGGCTTGCCGCGTAACGCCTTCGACTCCTCAAGGCGATGGATGCGGTACTCGTTGATTGTGCCCGCCGTGATCTCAGGGAGAACCATGCTGCCAAAGAAGGGAACGAGATGGCCATTCGTACGCGCGTGCTGGCCGCGCGCGTAGGTTGCGTTCCTTTGTCCCTGCGTCATGATGTCAAACTCACGCAGATACAACTTGGCCGCGTCACGGAATGGTTTGCCGCTCACTAACTCGCCGTCGCGGAGCTTGCCTCGCAACTGCAAGTACCAATCTTCAGCGAACTCCTTCGCTTTCGAGAGGCTGTCTTCCTTGGTTGTAGTGCGCCGGTTCTTACCGGCCAGGTAGGTCGCGCACTGCCAGCTAGAACTGTTCGGACGTTTGTAGACGTGAACCTTGCCACCGAGGATGGTGTGATGTTCGGACATGCACGAGCACCTCCTGACATCAAAATACTACAAAAGTGTGGAAGAGTTGTGCAACAGAAGGCGACCTGCTCGATTCGCTATAAGTTGTTTATTTTGAATGATTTGGATAACTACTGAACGCTGTCTTGGACGATTTTGAGTTCTTGCCGGACAGTGCATGTCTATGAAAATAAAGGAAATTTTAGCGCAATCAAGCGTAGCCCTAAGTAGTTGAGTGACCGTAGTTTAGGGCAATTTTTCAAAGCCAGCCCAAGCTGATGTGTGTACCTCTGCTGTACCTCTATACATCTCAGAATTGGCAGTAATTTCTGCTCCAAATGCAGGGAGTGGTCTATGGCGATTATGCCGTAGCTACTCGAAGCAAAAGCTGCTCAATCAGCACCATGCCAGCTAATTGTCTTGTTATCAATGAACGATTTAAACTACTGTACACTGCTCTTTCTGGGATGAAACTGTCTATTCGGCTGTGGGAGACTAAAGCATTGCCTTTTCAGCAGCTCGGAGCAACCGATGACGGAAGAATTTCTGAAGCCAAAATTGATCGGCGAACGTTTCAGCGGCCACGCGGTTCCGCTTGAACTGCTGAAAGATTTTGCTGCGCTTCAGGAAATGCTTGTCGAAGTTGCGAAGTGGAAATATCTCCAAGAGCATCCCAACCGGGAGCGGGTCCAACGCAATTTCGCCAAGGATATAGAGCTTCAACTCGCGGGAGTTGAGGAAGGAAGTGCAATCCTGGCAATTGTGCTTTCGTTCCCTTTGCTGGTTCCACCTGAAAATGCAAAGTATTTTCAGCAGGCCAAGGCAGAAATTGTAGAGTCCATTGCACAATCGGCAGAAGGCCATATCCCGCAGTTGCCGCCAGATTACCTTATATACTTCGACCGTTTTGGCCGCGGCCTGCGAAGCGGGGAGTCTATCGAATTCCCGCGCCAGCAGGGAGCTGTGACATTCAACACGGATGTCAGGAAGCAGTTGATCCGAGCGGCGAAGGTAGAAACCTGGACGGAAGAAGCTGCTCTCCGGGCCAAAATCTATGAAGTCAATCTGGCACAAGATAGTTTTGAGTTCGAACTGAGCGATGGCTCCAGAGCCAAAGCGCCTATGGACGACAAGTACCGGGATACCGTTCTGGAAGCTTTGAAGGCGTACCACAGCGAAGCCTTCTTTTTAATTCAAGGCGTCGTCCAAAGAGACCATCTGGACAAGGTCAAAGGGTTTGAGTCGATCGAGCATGTTACTGCGCTCGATCCCCTGGATACAACTTTGCGGCTCGAACAAATTGCCCAACTCAAGGATGGCTGGCTGGACGGCAAAGGCGTCGCCCCCACCAAAGGCAAATTGAACTGGCTGGGAGCTGCTTTTGACGCCGGTTTCAGCCCAGACCTTCCACTACCTTATCTTTATCCAACCGTCGAAGGCGGTATTCAAGCCGAATGGTCCCTGCACGATTGGTCAGTGACACTTGAAATCAATCTGGAGACGCAGATAGGCGAATATCAGACCTTAAATCTCAAGGATCAGACCAGCACAGACTTGCAATTCCATTTCGGCGAACCCGGCGGTTGGGAACAACTTAATCAGGCGCTGAAACAGATTGACGCTCAAACGGTGGAGGCAAGTTAAGAGTGACGCCTGAGACGCTTTTGTATCGCCAGATACATCCCAGCTTTGTCCAAAATGACCGCCCTACTTCGCAGGCATTCCGTCCGACTCCCAAGGATGAAAACAAGCTGTCTGCATACGATGGGGATAAGATACAGTCGCAGGCGTCATGGGAACACTACACTAGCAAACTGGGGCTTGCATCGTTAGGCGTTATGGCCATTACAAACGCGGTGTGTACAGTGCAGAGCCTTATTGTCGCAGCAGACGGAACTCCGTTTCCTGAGCACTGTTCGATTGACTTCTCAGGCCTCACGAAAGAGCCCGACATCAAAAAAGCCGCCAAGAATCTCCAGGCGAGTGCCATCCAACGTGGTTGGCAATTTCGTAGCACCCAGTAGCCAGTTTCCCGCTCCTTTGCCCTAAGCAGATACTTGCCGCACTTTCTGGGTTCTTCCCTCGCCTCTTTGCGATACTGACTGTAGGAACGGAAGATGAACGCAGTTGAGATTGAGGCAGTTGTATCGGAACTCGCAGCCCAGCCCTTTGATGCGGCTGAGTTTCCTTTTCAGTTCCTGGCTGCCTTCTACAAGAAAGAGACCACGCTTAAGCCCTGCGTAAGGGTGACTCGAACAAGAGCGATGTCCCCGGCGCGGTGCTGCTGGTTAACAATATCCACTTAACGCTGTGCCCAGATAGACATACACGGGAGATGCTGGAGCGCCTGAGGGCCAGTCCTAAGACGACAGCCCAACGGGCGAATATGTCTTTGCTACGGATGGTAATTTCTTTGAGTCGGAAAAGCTGACGGGGCTGCGTGAGCCGGTTGCCGATGAACTAAAGAATCTCGCCAATCGCTTCGGCTTTTTCCTGGAACTGGCGGGCATCTCGACCGTCCGGGAGATTGAAGACAATCCTATCGACGTACGGGCCACCTGGCGGCTCAACAAGCTTGAATTGCTACGGCTGAACTCGAAGTGGGCTACCGAAGCCTGCCGCCATGACATGAACCACTTCATGGCGCGGCTTATCTTCTGCTTCTTTGCCGAGCATACGGACATCTTCAATGGTCGCGGTCTATTCACGGACACCATTGAGCAGATGAGCGAGACAAATGGCAGCAACGCGCACCAGGTCATGGAGGCGATCTTCTGCTCCATGAACATTAAGGCTGCTGACCGCGCTGCCAGTGGACTGCCGGGTCAACTTTCGCCACTGCGCGGGCGACAGCGCCAGCACCAACCGGTGCGGCTAATGCCAAAACTGCGAGATGCCGTTTTTTGGAAGGCGGCAGTTTGCTGTTTTGCTATTTTCGAGCAGAGCGACCATCTCCTCAAACGCACTCACGAAGCTCGGGGCCCACTCCTCCCTGACGGCGATCTCACTCGCCACTCGCCGATACTGTCATGGGACACTGGCCTATAAGGCAGTCTCCTCTAGGGGGCAACCATCCTTGTGCTTTTGGGAGAGTTGGCCTTCGCAACCTCGCATAAACATTTGGGAAGAGTCTTCGTCTCCGCCGCGAGCGAGCCAACTAAGTTGGGGAACCCGGGGTGCCCTCCCGTACGTCGGCGCAGTCCTTGGTTTGAAAATTTGGATGGAAAGAGCAGTGTTGCCTGGCTCTCGACAGCACTTTCGGAAATGCTCTCCACTAGTTGGCCTAAGGGAAGAAGTTGCGACTGGTTTCCGGCGAAGAGGTGGCTCGGGCACGCACTGTTGTTCCGCTGACTGCGAGTCTTGCGCCGGAAACGCTCTGTCCAGGGTCAAGATAGTTATTCAGACGGTGAAGAGAACGGTTTTAAGCCGATTGGGTCTCACATCGTTACTGCTCTTTGCGGCTTCCCCCTGTACTGATCCAGAGAATCAGAAGCCTTAGTAACAGTGCGAGATATGCAGTTAGCAGAATGATCCAGTCGAACATATTGACTCCTTCCTTCGTGAGGTGTCCCCATGTGCCCTTGGCTCCGGTAAACCATCAAGACACTTCACTTGCCTGATTTCCCAGAGGTGAATTAAGCGAACTCGTCCGGTTGGATATTGCGCTCTTAGCTGAGGTATCGGCCTCTACGTTTGCATTGAGCGATCAAATCGACCTTTTCCTTCAGCGCGCCTGTTAAATTTAGACTGTCTTCTGATTTCACAGGCCGCTGCTACACGAAGTAAAGCCCTTTTTCGAGCTGCTGCAACGTCTCTTCGTGAGCAGTTGAGAAGGAGGGAGCACTCGTGAATGCGGTATCTTGCAAGGATTGACATCACATACACAAACCGATCAAAGGCAGGCAATTGCCGGACATCTTGCAGAGGGTCAGGTAAATCCACTGGCGGCTCCGCATTATGGCTGACGATGATACAGGTTCGTGTCGCGGTGGGGCTGGGCGATGTAAGCTGGATTGCGCTCTTCACTACACTGAGCTTGCTCCAGGCGATCGACCATTGATCTGGGATGGCAGTTCCAGTGAGGCAGATTTCGAATGCATTCAAGAGACAGCGTTCAGCTTTAGTGGAGTCTCCCATCAGCAGAAACGATAGCCTGTAAAGGCTCCCTATATGACAAGTGAAAATGTCGGCGAATTCGGATATTGTCATGTACGGCTTAGGCTGATCATGTGCGCGGTTCTTCTTCCGTTGAAATAGCATGTTGCCACCTACGATTCAGCATTCCGCAGTCGGAACTCTTGCGCCGGAATTATCAGTTCCGATTCGTTGTACCTATTGGTGACGCGACACGTTCGAGCCTCCCTGGAGTTGAACCTTCAACGCGAATCGGCCGCTCAATGGAAACGTCACGTGATTTCAAACGTCATTGTCATGCCCTTCACCACCCAATCGGTGCGAATGTATCTGCACGAGTGACGCCAATTGGGAAGGGGCACGGCCAGTAGTGCAAGTCCTTAAGATTGACAGACCGGCAAATCAGGACAGGATCAAAGATAATTGCGAAGTCGACTTTCTGATTGTCCACGCGCTGTCGAGTGCCAACTGCCTGGCACATTCTCGCAGCCAAGCTAATAATTCGGCGATGACAACTCTGCGAGACTGTTCGACGGCGCGGAGCGGCGTTGTAGTGAAGTACGAAGAATGCGGGATTGAAGTAAGAACTCAAGCATTCAGGTGCGGGTTAATCTGAGTCGGAGTAGATATACAGGTTCCACAGTCGAGAACGCTGATTGACGCGGTCGGTCTTTGGCAATCTTCAAATTCTGAATTGAAGCACAAACATGCTTGTCTTCTGGCTGGCAAGTCGCCCGTTAGCACGGCCTATCTCCTTTTTGTCCCCTCCTGAAATCATCTTTCTTTTAGAACAGGTCCTGCGGAGAGTTCTTCTTCCATGCGGGTGGCGCTATGTCAACCGGTTGAGCCACCATCTGCTACGCAACCGATGCCTTTAGACTGGTTTCGATCTGGGTGAATAGGGCAAGTATCACAGAAAATTCTGCTGATGCGAATGATGCAAAAAAATGTGACTTCTAGGGATGAGAGATGAAGTCACTTATCGAAAACCGATTCGATGTCAAGGACTGGATGTTACAACAGGCGTCACACCACGGATCCGGTTACGGACAGATTTCAGAAGATTGGACAGTTATGAAAGCAATCCGAGTCAGCCTCCAATTATTAAGTAACTAGGTTTGCCAGCATGCTGGCAGGTGCGAGCCGACCGGCAGAGAAATGCCCAGACATGCCAATCATCAGGACGATAACCCCAATAGTATCAGTGGGCAATCTACTGACAACTTTGGCGCGCGGATTGCTCATTGTATGAGCGGAAAGCGTGTCGATGTCATGGCAATGGTCAGAGACCACTGGATCCAAATTCAACTTCGGCAAACAAGGGAGATTTATGGCAACAACTACTCCAACAAAAGCTCATGACGAACAGAAGCCAGCAAAGGTGCTGCCGGCTCCGAACGTAGACTTCTACGCAATCCTTGATACTTTGCCAGCCGAGGATGTGGCCGTTGTGAAACAGGTCCGCACGTTCATGGAAACGAAGGTCGCGCCTATCATCACGAAGCACTGGGTAGAAGACTCGTTTCCGTTTGAAATATTACAGGAATTCAAGGATCTCAATATCGGCGGCGTGGCCATGAACGGTTACGGCTGCAGAGGCGGAAGTGCGCTGCTATTTGGATTAATTGCAATGGAGATGGCACGCTTCGACTCATCGATCGCGACATTCTTTGGAGTTCATAACGGCCTGGCGATGGGTTCTATCTATTTGGGTGGATCTGAAGAACAGAAACAGAAGTGGTTGCCGTCGATGGCTCGGTGGGAAAAAATCGGTTGCTTTGGCCTTACTGAACCCCTAGTGGGTTCTGGAGCCTCCGGCGGACTAACTACGACCGCGAAGCGGGAAGGCGACACATGGGTACTGAACGGTCAAAAGAAATGGATTGGCAACTCTCCTTGGTGCGACATTTCGATCATCTGGGCGCGGGACGTTGCTGACAATCAAGTCAAAGCTTTCATCGTTGAGAACAAGACGACGCCTGGCTTTAGTGTCGAAAAGATTGAGAACAAGATCGCGCTCAAAGTGGTTCAGAACGGACTGATCACGATGGACAACTGCCGTGTATCGGAGGAGAACCGTCTTCAGGGAGACGCCTCTTTCCACGACACGGCACGGGTGTTGAAAATGACCAGATTCATGGTGGGCTGGGAAGCGACGGGATGTGCAATGGGCGCATATGAGAACGCACTCAAATACTGCCAGGAACGTACACAGTTTGGAAAACCGATCGGTTCTTTCCAGCTTGTGCAGGACCTCCTCTCTAAAATGCTCGCTAACATCACGGCTTCGCAGTGCCTCGTGGTCCGAATGGCCCAATTGCATGCTGAAGACAAGCTGACAGATGCGCATGCAGCGCTTGCTAAGGCATTCACTACGGCTAAATGCCGCGAGACGGTCGCCTGGGCTCGTGAGCTGTTGGGCGGCAATGGTATCGTCGCCGACTATAACGTCGGACGCTTCTTCGCGGATGCGGAGGCGCTTTATTCCTATGAGGGAACATACCAGATGCAGAACCTCATTCTCGGCAAAGCCATAACCGGTTTCAGCGCCTTCTTGTGATGCATTGAGAGCGTTCCTGTCCTTCCTCGAAACGGACGTTCGATTCGGAACTGCAATGAAGTATGAACAAGCTTTGAAAGGAGTACGCAAATTCCATGTCTTCCTCTATTAGCACGCAAAAGGAAATGAATCTTGCTCACGCGTCCGGTTCTGGACGGCTGTTCTTCCTGGATCTGGGAGCAGGCCGCGTGATGTCCGCGAATCCAGATGGAAGCAATTTGAAAGTCCTCGTCAATGAGGGGCGTAAGCTTCCAGACGGTTTGGTCGTTGACGCTGAAGCCGGTCACCTCTACTGGACCAATATGGGCAATCTCAAGGCAAACGACGGATCGATCTCGCGGTCTGACTTAGACGGAAACAATGTAATCACGATTGTTCCGGAGGGGGGTACCTTCACGCCGAAGCAACTCCAGTTCGACAGGGGCAACGGCAAGCTGTACTGGTGTGATCGCGAAGGGATGCGAGTGATGCGATCGAGCCTGGATGGATCTGACATCGAAACTCTAGTCGACACAAGCGAAGGCGACCAGCGGCCTGGTCCCGACGCAAAGAAATGGTGCGTGGGTATAGCCCTGGATGTTGAATTTGGAAAACTCTACTGGACCCAGAAAGGCAACGATAACGCTGGCCAAGGTCGCATTCTTCGAGCCAATCTGGAGATTCCCAATGGGCAAACTGCGACAAGCCGGAGCGATATCGAGACGCTCTACGATAGTCTGCCCGACCCCATAGACCTCGATCTTGATCTCACCGCACGAATGCTTTACTGGACGGATCGTGGCGACCCACCGCGGGGTAACACTGTGAACCGCGCGCACATGGACTCGACAAAAGGGGAACGAAGCGATCCCGAAATTGTATTCACTCACCTGATGGAGGGAATCGGCCTGGCTCTTGATGTAAAAGGCGCGCGTATGTTCGTCACGGACTTCGCGGGTTCCCTTTACAGCGCAAATCTCGATGGATCGAATCAGAAGACGCTGCTGTTTGCTCAGGGGAACCTGACTGGCATAGCGTATGCAGAACTTCCTGCGCGCTAACAGCAAACAGCTACCCGCATTTAGCCGTGTGATAAGGAGAATCTTGTGAGTTCGCCAGTCTTACCTTTGCAACTTGAGACCGTAGTGTACGAGAAAAAGGGACCGATCGCCTATGTGACAATCAACCGTCCGAAGGTGCTTAACGCTCTCAACAAGACAGTCATTGCTGACCTGAGATCAGCATTCGAGGACGTGCGGGACGATTCCACTGTGCGGGGTGTCATCTTCACAGGCGCTGGTGATAAGGCCTTCGCTGCCGGCGCAGACGTCGGCGAAATTGTCAACGACACAGGCGTCGAAGCGGAAGAGAAAACGCGAGCCGGTCAAGCCGTCACCAATTTGATCGATAACCTTGGCAAGCCTGTCATTGCTGCAATAAACGGTTTCGCTCTGGGTGGTGGTTGCGAACTGACAATGGCTTGCACCATTCGGCTCGCAGCTGAAACCGCAAGGTTTGGTCAGCCAGAGGTAAAGCTTGGGATCATGCCAGGTTACGGCGGTTCTCAAAGATTGCCACGACTCGTTGGGAAAGGCAGGGCACTGCAGCTGATTCTGACCGGCGAGATCATCAGCGCTCAGGAAGCCTATCGCATTGGCTTAGTGAACGAAATCCTGCCCAACGCCAATCTCATCGCCAGAGCGGAGGAAATCCTTCAGTTGATTCTTGCTAACGCCCCAATCGGCGTAAAGCTCTCCATCGAGGCAGTGAACAAGGGGCTAGAAACAAGCCTGGAACAAGGTCTGCTCCTGGAAGCTGCGCTATTTGCGATATGCGTCGGTACTGAGGATAAGAAAGAAGGAACTTCGGCTTTCCTCGAGAAGCGTGTTGCTCGGTTTCAGGGTCGATGAAATGAAGACACAGAGTTGGACAATTCAAGCGGCTTCTTAAGGCCGAAGTAATCACTAAGCAAGTTCAATGAACTGCACATTTGTCGGAGAGATTATGACGTCGAACAATATTTTTTCTGGTTTGAAGGTTTTGGATCTTGCGAGCTTCATCGCAGGGCCAGCTGCAACGACGGTACTTTCGGATTTTGGCGCCGAAGTAATCAAGATTGAACCACCTGGAATGGGTGATCCTTACCGCTTCTTTTACAAGACGGCGCCAAATCCGACTACCCATGAGAATTATGCGTGGCATTTGACCAATCGCAACAAGCGGGGAATGGCGCTCGATCTGAAGTCTCCTTCGGCGGCAATAATCCTGGAGCGCCTGGTTAAGTGGGCAGACGTCCTGGTCACGAATTTTCCTCATCCAGTGCGCAAGAAACTAAAGTTGACCTTCGAAGATGTCGGCCCGTGGAATCCTCGCCTGATCTACGCGGATATCACCGGGTATGGTGACCATGGCCCGGACGCTGACCTTCCGGGTTTCGATATTACTGCATATTGGGCACGAAGTGGTTTGATGGCAATGACGCGGGATGCTGGCGGGGCGCCCACGCTCCCGATACCCGGTATAGGAGATCACGCAACAGCAATCTCGCTATATTCCGCTATCGTCACTGCACTCTACAGGCGGGAGCGCACTGGAGCGGGGTCCTATGTAACGACCTCTCTCGTTGCCGAAGGCGCCTGGGCGGCGGCTACTTGGATTCAGGGTGCGCTTTGCGGAGCGAAGTTTTTTCCTTTGCATGACAGGATGGCTCCGCCGAACCCTGTGCTGAATCCATATCAAACCGCGGATGACCGATGGTTTCTCCTGGTCGTGCAAGAGAAAGACTGGGCAACCTTCGCGCAGACGATTGGCCATTCCGAATTAGTGCTGGATGAGCGGTTCAACGATGGGGTGAAGCGATCGGTAAATTCGCCGACGCTTACAGCAATCCTGGATGCTACTTTCCGCTCGCAGTCGCTGGCCTATTGGCGCGAGATCTTTGACCACTCTCACATTACATACGGAATTGTGCAGACGCCTAGCGAAGTGATCGATGATCCCCAATTGCTTGCCAACGACATCATCGTGCCGATCCAGGGCGGTGATGAGCACCTGAGGGCCACAGTCAGCAGTCCGATGAAGATGCATGGCGTTTCTAAAGAACCGGCCACACGTGCGCCCGAGTTGGGCGAGCACAACCAGGAAGTTCTCAGAGAGCTGGGCTTCGATCTCGAAGAGGTCGAAACATTCAAGGCCAGCGGGGTCATCCCCAATGTCAAACATTCGGAAACAGGATCCACTCAAGGCGAGCAGAGACTTGCATAACTTACGGGCTCAAGCACATCGAGGTGAGAAATGACTCGAACCAAGATCGTCATCGTAGGTGCGGGGTTTGGGGGGCTGGCAACTATCAAGGCTCTTAAAAATACGCCCGCGCAGATTACTTTGATCGACCGCACAAACCACCACTTGTTTCAGCCATTGCTATATCAGGTCGCCACTTCTGTGTTGGCTCCTGGCCAGATAGGCTCTCCGATACGAGGGATTCTTCGCAATCAACAAAACGCCACGGTGATTTTGGGTGAAGTGACTGGCGTTGACAAAGACAAGAAGCACGTTCTCGTCACCACGGATGATCGGCAGAATGTGCAGGTTTCCTACGATTATTTGATTCTCGCGACGGGTGTGACTCATAGCTATTTTGGTCGAAATGAATTTGAAAAGTTCGCACCTGGTTTGAAGAGCCTCGCGGATGCAGTGGCAATCCGAACAAAGATACTGCGAGCTTTCGAACAAGCAGAGGCCGAGGAAGATCCGAGCCGTCATCGCGATCTGCTGACCTTCGTGCTGGTCGGCGCAGGTCCCACCGGCGTGGAGATGGCTTCCGCCATAGCAGTACTCGTGCGTACCACACTTAAATCGGAATTTCGCAGAATCGATCCAACCTCGGCTCGCGTTGTGCTCTTGGATATGGCGCCGAGGGTTCTCACTCCATTCTCTGAGAAACTCTCCGACGCAGCGAAGCGACGGCTTGCAGACTTGGGTGTCGAGGTTCGGCTCGGACATAGCGTCGATCAGATTGACGAGGACGGTGTCGTGGTAGGTGGAGAGCGCATCTCAAGCAGGACGGTTATCTGGACTGCCGGCGTTGCTCCGTCGCCGGCGGGCAAGTGGCTACAAGTCGAAATGGATCGAGCCGGACGGGTACGAATCCAGAATGACCTTACAGTGCCCGGACATCCAGAGATATTTGTAATCGGGGATACGGCATCGTTGGATCGAGACGGCAAGCCTTTACCTGGTGTTGCCCAGGTGGCGATGCAGCAAGGGCGCTATGCGGGAAAACTGATTCACCGCCGCATCATAGGCAAATCCGCGCCAGGCCCATTCAGCTATTTCGACAAAGGCAACATGGCGGTGGTGGGGAAGGGCTTTGCCGTCTTACAGAGCGGCAAGATCGAAATGAGCGGCTTCGTTGCATGGCTTGCCTGGGCCGGAATTCATCTCCAGTTTCTGGCGGAATCGAGCCTCAGGGTGAGCGTTTTTCTCCAATGGACCTGGACTTACTGGACTGGAAAACGGGGTTCCCGGCTGATTGTGAACTCCACTCAGCAGAAGCTCTAAAATCTGCGGCTGACGCAGATCACCATGTTGATGGTTTCACGCAAGTGAGACTTTCAGAGATCGACGCCCCACAGAGAAAACATTCAATGACAATGAGGAGAAGCAAAATGACCAGCAATAACGGATTTCAAAAGGTAACGATCATCGGCACAGGAGTTATTGGAGCAAGCTGGGCAGCCTTTTTTCTGGCGCAAGGTCTTGACGTCGTAGCCACCGACATCGCGCCCGACGCTGATTTGGCGTTGAGACGATTTGTAGATGCTGCGTGGCCCGCTCTCACCCAACTTGGGCTGGCCGCTGGAGCTACGCGAGATCGTCTCAAGTTCACGTCCGACCTTCATGTGGCGATCAAAGGCGCGGACTTGGTAGTGGAGAATGGACCCGAACGCGCGGACTTCAAGATCAAACTCTTCGCCGATCTGGACGCCCACACGCCGGTCTCCACAATACTTGCCTCCAGCTCTTCAGGAATTCCGATGACCGTAATCCAATCGGGCTGCAAGAATCCCGGCCGCTGCGTGATCTGTCATCCCTTCAATCCACCGCACCTAATGCCGCTTGTGGAAGTAGTGGGTGGAGAAAAGACGGATGAAGACACCGTGAAGCGAGCCATGGCGTTCTTCCAATCTCTAGGCAAGAAACCCATCCATATCCGCAAGGAAATGAAAGGATTCGTCGCCAACCGCCTGCAGGCTGCTCTATGGCGCGAAGTCCTCTTCCTGATCTCGGAAGGTGTCGCTGACGTCAAGGCAGTGGACGATGCGGTTTCCTGGGGACCGGGACTTCGCTGGGGCGTTATGGGACCCAATATACTGGGTCACCTGGGCGGCGGTCAGGGCGGCATTCAGCACTTCATCGATCACCTGTTCCAACCCATGACTACGTGGTGGGCAACCTCGGACCCGCTGTTGACTCCCGAACTTGAGGCGCAGATTGCCAGTGGAACGCTCGAGCTGGCAGGCAACCGCTCGATAGAAGAACTGGAACGCGAACGGGACAACATGTTACTGGAACTTTTGGCAACGCGAGCCAAAGGTGAGCTGGCGGCACAGGCTGCCTACGAAAGCGGTCGTAAGGAATTGTCTGCAAACAAGTAAAACGCAGCAATCATCTCCATCGCTCGGAGTCGCTTGAATCGTTGGCACACTTGGCACCGCAATCGCAACTCGCTTCGGCATCTGCCTGCAGAGATCGATGCCCCTGTAGAGGGAGGACGACCGTCGTTGTGTCCTCCGAAACACATATTGGAACTCTCATGAATCGAGCAAAAAAAATCACGGAGCTTCAGCGCGTTGCGAGTACTCAAATTCCAACTGAGTGGGGAATATTTCAAGTCACGGGATTCCAATACGAGACTCTCGGATCTCCGAATCAGGCCGAGACCGCAGTCGCTCTGGCAATGGGCGATCTCAATGAAGATGCGCCGTTATTGCGCATCCATTCGCAATGTTTGACGGGCGATGTATTTGGATCTTTGCGTTGTGATTGCGGAGAGCAACTGAAGATCGCGATGCGTGCGATCGCTCGTGAGGGCCGCGGGTTGGTGATATATGAGCAGAAGGAGGGTCGAGGGATCGGGCTTATGGCGAAGTTACAGGCCTACAGTTTGCAGGATGTGGGTTTGGACACGATCGAGGCAAATCATGCATTGGGGTTTGTGACAGATTGTCGAACTTTCGACCTGCCTGTTGCCATCTTGCAGCATCTCGGCATCTACCGCGTTCGCCTTCTCTCGAACAACCAGGAGAAGTTCCGAGCTCTTGTGGACGGTGGAATTGAGGTTGTGAAGCAGATTTCCTGCGAAGCCATCCCCAATCCTTATTCCATCGATTATCTGCGGACCAAGAAAGACAAGATGGGGCACGATCTCAACCTTGGGGGGTATGAAAGCATGGAGTCCTCGATCTTTCCGTACTTCAATTTGCTCGATGCGGAAGTCGAGAGGTGAGACGAAGAGCCGCTAAACGACTGGCTTCGCGAGCATCGAAGTCGCGATTTGTGAACTAGAGCCGGACGCATGATCGTTGTCGTCGAAGATCGAGAAAACTAAGGTGATCTGACAATGGCGGCGGAGATAATCACGCTGGCGGCAATCAACTTCCTGACGACACACGGACGGGGCCTCATCTGCCTGGCTCTTCCCGGCGAGAGAGTTGATGAGTTGCGATTGGATCCGATGGCGACTGACAATACAGCGTTGTACGGCACGGCCTTTACGGTTTCAATCGACGCTAAGAGGAGAAGGTAACTACCGATGTCTCGGTCTCTGACTGCGCGCAAACGATCATGCGCCTCTTTCCAGCGTGGGACTGACCAAAGCCCGGAACTAGTTGGGCGGCATGAAAAATGGTCGATCAAAAGAGATGTTTTGCCCAAAAAGCAAAGCACGCTCCGCTGCATTCTGATTGGTTCTCCGCAGGGGCGCTTGTCCAAAAAAACTTCTCGTTTAGAGTGGGCTCGAATGAGCAATTAGAATGCAGCCATAACGTTTTCTCATAATTCATCTTTGACGGCCGATAGCTGGAACCCACAGATGCTGTTCTTCGGCCAGCATGGATTCCGCTTGATTGTGCATGATCGTAGAGGCCATACGCGCCCAGACTAAGCTAGGAAGTTCGTTTGGGGCGGCGTCGGCTCGGGTGACTTGTTAACATTTACGATCGTCGAGGAGGCTGGCCATTTCAGTTTTCCTTCGCTTCGAATAATGTTGCCTACAATGTCGGCGAATATCTTATCCTTCATCACGTCTCGCTTTGCGTAGTCGACAACGTAGCTGAGAGAAAAGTCGAGATTTCCTCCAGTTACACTAAGCATGACCGTGGGTTCGAGTTGCGAGTTTTTGATCCGGTAGTTATCCGTCACTCGCTGCCAGGACTTTTGTGCCTCAGGCAGGTAGTCTTGTACGGCCTCTCGCACCGCTCTCAATAGCAGATCTCTGGCCAGATCGTGGTCACTACTCGATGATAATTGAATCCTGATCTCATCCCAAACGAAGGGAAAGCCTTGAGAGTAATTAAAGACCTGCCCCTTCAGAACAACAGAGTTGGGGATACGTACGATCCGGCCATTATATAGGTCGCGGTTTACCCAATTGCCCATCTCCATCAAAGTGGTGCGCAAGATCGATATATCGATCACGTCTCCCTTGATGTCTGCGATCTGAATTCTGTCTCCGACTGAAAAGAGCCGGGAGAGACCAATAGCGAACCAGCCAGCGATGCTCGCGATCACATCCTGCAGCGCGACAACAACGCCGGCGCCTGCAAACCCAAATGCGATGCTCGCTTTCCAGAGACGATCCTCAAAAATCAGAATTAGAAGGAAGATGACGGTGATATAGCCGCTGAAGATCAGGAACTTGCGCACATGATAGCGGGTATCTCCCCGTTGAAAGTGGCGAGGCAACCAACTTTCCAGGAGCCGAAAGATAACGCGTATTATCAGGATGCCTAAAATCGCCGAAGTAACTTTCAATGCAATCGGGAGAGAAGCAATCGGATGCATGACATCTTTCTTAGCGGTGTATCAATGGCCTCGACACTGCGGCGATCCTGAAGCCGCTGAATAGAGTTGGAGATGGTGGTGTTTGTCTAAAGACCATTCTTCGCTTCAGTAGAGGAAGGAAGAGATCCTAGGAGCTTGACGATGGTGCGATCTATGGCCTGGCTCATCGCGGACACGACGGCAGGCACCTCTCGCTTATCAACGATCGCTTCCTCTGAAGCCGAATTCTCCCAGACGGTTTTGCCGGTTCGACTATCTGTGAGTTGTGCCGACAGCGCGACTTCGACTTGGACTCCTCCTTGGAAGTCGATTTCATCGAGCTTCTCCAGCTTTCCAGTCAGAATATAATCGACATCCGATCGACCATCGTACATCTTCACATGAGTAAAGCTGCCGCCGGCGCGTAGACGGTCTGCCACAGCCTCGGTGATGGTTCTCGGCGGCTCTGTTGCCCAGCGGTGGTAATCGTAGAAGGCGATCTCTTCTGGAGATGGGCGATAGACGATAGCGCCTCTCCGGAGATACTCCGGCGATCGGAACTCACGTATGGCGATCGAGGCTGTGGCTGCCTGGTTTGTCGATCCTGGTTGGGCTGCTGCGGACGGTGCGAGTTGAAGTGCGTAGTAGGTTGGATACTTAACCTTGCCGATGCAGCCGGCGAGAGCGAGCGAGGATGCAAGCATGATAAGAAATGCCGCTTGGCGAATGCGCATGATGGGATCTCCCTACTTTGGAACTTTACGGTCGTTGGATTGTTTGACCCGGATGAGACTGAATGGCCGCTGCTTCAACTCGTCGGTCAACTGATTCAGATTCTCGGTGGTGATTCGCAGGTTCTCGATAGTATCGCCGGTATTGTCTTCGTTGGCGCGCAGAAAGACCTGCATGTGCGCGACAAGCTCGTTGGTTTGCTTGAGGGTGGTCTGAAGTTCAACCAGATCTGAGCGTATTGGTTCGCGGAGTTCAGTAACGGTCCCGTTTACGTTTTGAATTGTGGCATCGGTGTGATCGAGTACCGGAGAGAGCTTAGCCATCAGGGCGTCCGCATGTTGGGTCAATGCGGAAAGGCGATCGAGGCCTTGGTTGATCTTCGGCCGTGTGTCCGTAAGAAGCCCATCTACTTGGGTAATCGAATGCTCAATTTTCTTCTGATTCTCTCCGCCGGTGAGCGTATTAAGATTGCCCAGCAGAGTTTGCGCTTGCATGTTGATGCCGCTTAAATCCTTTTGCAGTTCAGGCACCAGCGTATTGGCGTTGTCAGCGGCTTGTGAGAGCTTCCCGACGATGGAGTCGAGGCTGACTGCCTCTTGGGAGGAGATGGATTCACCTGCCGCCAGACGGCGAGCATCATTGCTGCCTGTGGTCACGAACAAGACCGGACCGCTCATGATGTTTAGCGCGCCCAGCTTGGCGATCGAATTGGAATTGATGGGTGTGCCCTTTTTGAGTTCAAGCAGAATCTCGACCTGAGTGGGATCGCTTGCGAGGGGACGCACCGCTTTGACCCTGCCGGATTCGACGCCTCCGAACAAGACTGCAGCGCCCGGCTCAATGCCACCGGCATCTCGAACATAGGTTTTATAAGGGATGCCGCCAGCGCCTGAGGCCTGGCTGACCAGACCGATTAGGATGAGGGCAAGAATTGATAGCGACCCGAGCACGAATGCTCCGACCTTTGCCTCGGTTGTCATGAATTCATCTCCTTGCCTTGCAGATAGTTTTCAAGATGGCGTTGCATCGCGGATGGTTCGACGGAGTGACCGGGAATGCGATCGAGGAACTGCCTGATCCTTGGTTCCTGGCTTGCGCGGATTTCATCCCTGGTTCCAACCGCGAGGAAAGAGCCTTTGTGCAGCATGGCAATTCTGTCGGCGATTTTGAACGCGCTGGGCAACTCGTGGGTTACGACAATGACTGTCATCTGATAGGCACGTTTGAGCAGGAGGATCAGTTCATCCAGTTCCGCTGCAACGATCGGGTCTAGCCCAGCCGATGGCTCATCAAAGACCAGAATTTCCGGATCGAGTGCAAGTGCGCGAGCCACAGCAGCGCGTTTCTTCATGCCGCCGGAGATCTCTTGCGGATGAAACTTGCCGAAGTCGGCTAAGCCTACGACGGCCAGTTTTGCCCAGACCATCAAATCGATGATCGATGGAGCCAGTGCAGTCTGTTCGCGCAACGGCAGGGCGACATTTTCGGCGAGCGTATAGGAATTGAAGAGGGCACCGCTTTGAAAAGCGACCCCGATGGAGCGCCGCATCTTTTTCAACTCAGCTTTCGAGCAACTGGCGATATCGGTTCCCTTGATGGTGATGTGACCGGAGTGCGGCCGCTCAAGACCGATGATATGGCGCAATAGCGTGCTCTTCCCGGAGCCGCTGCCTCCGAGCAGGACCATAGTTTCGCCTTGTTCGATTTCGAGGTTCAGCCTGTCGAGCACACGGCGCCCCTCGTATTCAACTACCAGGTCGCGAATCGAGATGATCGCCATCAAGATATCCCCATGAAATAGAAGATGGCTGTGAAGATTGCGTCCACAATGATGACCAGGAAGGTGGACTTGACGACTGCGGCGGTGGTCGCAATTCCGACAGATTCCGGTCCGCCTCGTACTCGAAATCCTTCAAAACACCCCACCTGGACGATGACGGTTGCGAAGGCGGTACTCTTAATGAGTCCGCTCACGATGTCCTGCATTTGAATCGCGTTCAGTGCGAGTTTCACGAACTGTTCGAGAGGCAGATGCGCGATGAAGAACATGAAGATTCCGCCAGCGAGAATGCCGCTCATATTGGCGAAAATGCTCAGGCAAGGAACGGCGACAAGCGTTGCCAGGAACTTGGGTGCGAGAACGAATTCCACCGGCTCAAAGGCCATGACTCGCAGCGCGTCCATCTCTTCGGTAACAACCATCGTTCCGATTTCGGCTGAAAATGCTGAACCGGAGCGGCCGCTGACGGCGAGGGCGGTGATCAACGGTCCGAGTTCGCGAGTAAAACCGACAGCGACCAGATCGATGACAAAGTTGATAGCGCCGAATTTACGGAGTTCCCCGGCGCCCTGCAACGCCAAAATAAATCCCGAGCAGAGTGACATCAGGGCGACCATCGGGAATGCGTCCACGCCGATCTGCATCATCTGACGAACGGATGCCTTCCATCGATACTTGTTGCCGATCAGAGGCATCGTGGCAGGCAAGGCTCGTGTCGAAGCCCATATCTGCCCACTCAGTCCCCCAAAATAATCGAGCAAGCCGAAAGTGGCTTTACCGACGGCTGCTAGTGGAGCGCTCATTCCGGTCCTTTCAAAGAGACACCCTGATTCATATCGCTTGCCTCTTCAAAGAAGGGCAAGAGGCCCGAAACTTCAAGCAGGTAGCGTGGACGATCCTGCAATCCAGTCAACAGGAGGCGGGTCTTGCGGGCTCGTGCAATCTTGAGGGCTTCGAGGAGCGTGGCGATCCCTGAGATGTCCAGGTAAGAGACACCCTTGAGGTCGACCGAGACCTGTTCGAGGGAGGCATCCCCGAGAACTTCAAGAAGGTGATTGCGGAGATCGGGGGAGGAGTCGATCGTGACTTTGCCTGTAAGGCTGAGGAGCACGTGTGAGTTACTCGTCTCCACGTGGAGATCAAGCTCGCCGATTCTTCGCGATTCAATCCTGGACAAGATGTCCTCCGTTAGATGAGCAGTCTCACGGCATCCACGAGCCTGAGGCCGAGGCGGCCGTCAGGACGAAGGCGTCAGTGGCATTCTTCTACTGAGATGGAAGCACTTTTCAGGCCGAATAGAGGGTAAGGCCAAATGGCAGATAACAAGCAAGTTGTATCCGCAGCGGGGTGCGTTGCCAAGACCTTTACTGCCAGTCGACTCTCACTGTGCTGAAATATTGGCACGTTTTCTAAGAATTCGTTGTTCTCTCAGGTGCGGTATCGGATTGTTCCAGATGGGTGCAAGATTTCATTTTTTCGCGACATGGAAGCGGTGCCAATCGGTTAGCAATTTTGCGTGTGTTGGCACTTCGAATTCGGCACTCGATATCCAGAAGCAGGCAACTCGATTTTTAATCGTTTGGTTTCAGTCATCTGCGGACCTGCGAGCGATGGCCGTGCTGGACTAGGAATTGCACCTGAGTCCTTATTTCATGGAGATTGCAAATGCTGAGAATCAACGTGGACAGCGAAATCGACCAGGTCTCGATCAAGCTCGAAGGAAGCATTACCGGAATCTGGGTCGACGAACTGGAGAGCGCCTGGAGATCTGCAAATGCGCAACGCGATAGTCGCCCGCTGCGTCTCGATTTAAGAGACATCGACCACATAGACAAGGCAGGCAGCTATCTGCTGGCGCTCTTTCATTGCTTTGGAACGGAGTTGATTGCTTCAGGGGTGCTCATGATCGACATTGTTCAAAGCATTGAGCATGATTGGCCAGCACACGGGTAGAGCGACTGGCGATTAACTGTACTTGCGTGTCAGAAGCTGGCCGCGCACTGAGAGACCGGCCCTTTTGCCGAGGAGAACATCTATGATCATGCTTGACCGCCGAACAGCGAGCATACTATTCACCTCCCTTTGTTTCGTCCTTGTGGTTGGAGCCATTTATTGCGCTAGGCAAGTCATCCTCATTTTTATCCTCGCGATCCTGTTCACTCATCTGCTCGAACCGGTGGTGCATTTTCTTCAGCGTCACTCATTGTTCTTCCGCGACCTGCGAGGGCCGGCTGTCGTCGAGACCTACCTTGCATCGGTGATCCTCATCGCATTCATGATTTTTGGCTTTGTTCCCGGTGTCACAAATGCACCGGCTACGCTGGTGCAGAGCGCGGCTGCCTCGCTCGATGATCTGGGCAACGGAAATGTCATTGCGAGTATCGGCAATCAGAATGGGTGGGCCGCATCCCAAACCCAGCAGCTCAAACAATTCATCGTGGGCCACAGGGCGCAGATCCATGGCATGGTGGAAAACATTGAGAGTGGGGTACCAAGTGTTTTGGGCGGGCTGGCTCTGGTTCCTATTCTTGCGATCTTCTTCCTGCGCGATGGAAGGATCATTGCGCGCGCGGCGGTATGCGTGGTTGCGCCGTGGGGTCATGCGGAGACGCTGCAAGGAATCATCGACGAGGTGGCCATCGTGCTGCGCACTTATATGAGAACGCAGGTAAATTTGGCCTTATCCTCCCTGGTCTTCTATTGGGCTGTATTGCTGCTGTTCCGGTTTCCTCATGCCATCGCTCTTGGCCTGCTAGGAGCAGGCCTTGAATTCATCCCAGTAGCAGGCTGGATGATCACCGCCGCTGTCATCCTCATTATGGGTGTTTTCACTCAGTCTTCATGGATTTGGGTAGGCGTGTTGCTTCTAATCTGGAGGGGCGTTCAGGATTACGTGAATGTTCCGCGTGTGATGGGTAAGCATTTGCGAATTCATCCGCTCCTCTCCATATTTGGCATCATGGTCGGATACGAGATCGGAGGCGTTATTGGGGTGTTCTTTTCAGTCCCGGTGATGGCTGTGACGGGAGTGATCTGGCGCAGATTGACTCCGCCGCTGTCCCAGACGACCGTGTGATTCGCCGGCCTTAAGCACGAACCTTGGAGTTCGTTTCGTTGGCCGATATATAGACCAATCCGATTGCCCGATGCGATTGCAGAGCCAGCGGCTATTGTGGAATGCGGCCCATGGCGCGGGTGAGTTCATCGCACGCTTGCACGAAGTCCAGTTGCGATTGCAATAGCGTAGCCCGCGCTTTAAGAGCCTGAACTGAGGTGGCATCTGCCTGGGATTGGAGGGCGCTCCGGTTAGTTGTTGCGCCGTTAGCCGGCTCGACGCTTCGCGCGACCTTGGTGCTCAAAGGAGCGAGATCGCTCCGCGCATAGCATCCGTCTAGAGGATGATGATCGACACTTCACAAGTGTATTATTCGGCACATGGGCTCTCCAGAATTCCAATCAAAACCAATGAATCTCCAGTCTGTCATTGACCAAGTCCCGGCCTTTGTCTGGTACGCCGGTCCCGATGGCTCAATTGAGTTTTTAAATCGCCGCGGGCTTACCTACACTGGATTCACTTTGGAGCAAATCAGGGGATGGAGCTGGAGAGAGTCGAACATTCTTCATCCTGATGACATGGAGAGCCTGTATCGGGCGTGGAGTGCAATCGTGGCATGCGGGAAAGAAGGCGAGATCCAGGCGCGCATGCGGCGTTTCGACGGTGAGTATAGATGGTTTTTATTTCGAGTTGCGCCCCTGCAGGACGAGATGGGAACGCTTATTGGGTGGCTTGGAGTAGACATTGAAATTGACGAACGTCAACATGCACAGGATCAACTCCGGCGTAGTGAGTTATATCTCGCTGAAGCTCAGAGATTGAGCCAAACAGGCAGCTTTGGCTGGAATGTCTCCACCAATGAACTCTACTTTTCAGAAGAGTCGTTCCGGGTTCTCGGCTGGGATCGGGCAACCAAACCCACGCTGGATTTGGTACTTGAGCGCGCTCATCCAGAGGACGTGGTTTTTGTGAGAGAGACACTGGAGCAAGCATCGCGATCCGGAAGGGATTTTGATTTTGAGCATCGATTGCTCATGCCGGATGGTTCCGTGAAACATGTCCGGGCCGCGGGTTACGGAATGAAGGACGAAACCGGCAACCTCGAATTTGCCGGAGCAGTGATGGACATTACCTCAGCAAAGCAAACCGAAGAAAAACTGCAACAATTTTCTGGCGGTCTCCTGAGGCTACTCAACACGGTTCCAGCTCTGCTCCACACGGCGTTGCCGAACGGTGACCTCGATTTCTTCAATCAGCCATTTCTGCAATATGTTGGCGTGCCGACTGGGAGGATAGAGGGCTGGGGCTGGACAACCGTGATCCATCCCGAAGATGTTGCCGGGATTGTGGCGACATGGCACGCGTCCATAGCCAGTGGTGAGCCCTTCGAGTACGCAGCGCGCCTGCGGCGAGCCGACGGGGAATATCGCTGGATGGTTCACCGCAAAGTGGCGCTGCGCGACGAGTGGGACAAGATCATCAAGTGGTATGGCTCAAGCTACGATATCGAAGACATGAAGCGGGCAGAGGGGATTTTGCGCGAGAGCGAGGCAGTTCTTCGTCAAATTGTAGATAGCATTCCCGGCCTTGTAACTCACTCTCCAGATGGTGAGACTGAATTCCACAATCAACATCTCTTAGACTTTTTCGGCAAGACCCTTGAGCAAATGAGGGACTGGAGCCCGAACTTGCATCCGGATGATCGTGCGCGTGTTGTGAATTCATGGCTTCACGCATTAGCGACTGAGGAGCCGTTTGAATTTGAGTATCGCGCCATAGGCGCTGATGGGAGGTGTCGCTGGCAGCACTCAATAGGTCAGCCCGTGCGGGGCCAGGATGGCCGAATTGTCCGGTGGATCAATCTGCACTCGGACATCGACAAGCGTAAACAAGCGGAGGAAAAGCTGAAGCTTAGTGAAGGATTTCTGGCCGAAGCGCAGCGACTCTCTCACAGCGGAAGCTGGTCATGGAATATGAATACGGATGATAGCTTTTGGTCTCAGGAAATGTTCCGCATTCTGGGCTACGATCCCGCAACGACAAATCCCTCGTTGGATCATTTCCTCGAAAGAGTTCATCCCGAAGATCGGACTATGGTCGAGCGGATGGTGAAACAGGAGACGTCCGGATCGGGGGGAGATGTATCGTCCGATTACCGAATTGTACTTCCGGATGGGACAACCAAGCACTTGCACGCTATTGCCCATCCGGTGACGAACGAATCGGGCGAAGTCGTTCAAGTGGTCGGCACAAGCCGGGACGTGACCGAGCAGGTACAGGCCAGAAGGGATCTGGAGAAAGCATTTGCCGAGATCAAGGTTCTTAAAGATCAGCTCTACAGGGAGAATCTGGCTTTGCGCGATGAGATCGATCGAGTCTCGATGTTTGAAGAAATTGTGGGCACCTCTCCGGCACTGCAGGCCGTCCTCTCCAGAGTTATCAAAGTGGCTCCCACCGATTCGACTGTGCTCATAACAGGTGAGACCGGAACGGGGAAAGAGCTGATCGCGAGGGCGATCCATAGACGGTCGCACCGCTCGTCACATGCTTTTGTTAGCGTGAACTGCGCTGTAATTCCGCGCGACCTGATCGCGTCTGAGCTGTTTGGCCATGAAAAGGGCGCATTCACAGGGGCTACCCAGCGACGATTGGGCCGATTCGAATTGGCGGGTGGCGGAACAATCTTTCTTGATGAGGTAGGCGAGCTTCCTGTCGAAACCCAAATTGCTTTGCTGCGTGTTTTGCAGGAACACGAATTTGAGCGGGTCGGTGGAACGTTATCCATTAAAACCGATGTACGAGTGATTACCGCCACGAACCGAGACTTGCCCGCGGCCATCGCCGCAGGCACTTTTCGTAGCGACCTGTTTTACCGGCTCAACGTTTTTCCGGTTGAGGTTCCTCCTCTGCGGGATCGAACGGAAGATATTCCCATGCTGGTTGAGTACTTCATTGATCGTTTCGCAAGAAAGGCGGGAAAGAGCATACGAGAGATCAATAAGAAGAGTCTGGACTTACTTGTGTCTTACGCATGGCCAGGTAACATTCGCGAATTGCAAAACATCATCGAACGGTCTGTTATCGTGTGCGAAACAGAGACGTTCTCGGTAGATGAAAGCTGGATTTCTCGACAGCCCCAGGTAGATGTTCGGAAGAGTTCACTCGACCTCTCCGAAAAGCTTGCGGCCCAGGAAAAGGAGATGATCGAGGCTGCCCTGCGAGAGAGTGAAGGGCGAGTCTTCGGACCAGTAGGAGCGGCCGCCAAGCTAGGAATGCCGCGATCTACTCTGGAGTCGAAGATTCGTTCCCTGAAAATCAATAAGAACCGATTTAAAAAATAACCGCTCAGCATCCTCCCCAAAGCTACGCTCCGTTCTTGCACATTCCCACCGTGTAACTTTGCACTCCCCACGAAAGACAGAGCAGTGTGCAAACCCTGACGAGAAGATTTGTCTTGGATCTCGCCAATTGGCGGGATCTCGCCAGTTTTGGGAGTAATAAGGTATTTATTTTCAACAAATTGGGATTGGTGCTTAGATTGCTTGTTCCAGTTCGGGTCTCGATCCGAGAGAGGACAGATGCTGAGAATTCAAAGAACAGAGAACGGGGACATTGTCTTTAGGGTGAGCGGGCGAATCAATGCAGAAAATGTACCTGAGTTGACGGCGCTGTTTATTTCAGAGGAGAAACACCGGCCCATCGTCTTGGACCTGAAAGACCTCACCCTAGTCGATCAAGACGCTGTCAGGTTTCTGGAAAGTTTCGAAACGAACGGTACCACGCTCCAGAATTGCCCTGCTTACGTTCGCGAGTGGATCACAAAGGATCGGGGAGACCATGAACTGAAGTAATTACCAATCCCGAACCAGAAGAGAATTGTGACATTTCGAGTTTACGGAGACCGTGTCAAGTTCACGCCACGGATGCCGTAGCCATTTTCCCGACGATCTAAAGCTCCTTCTCGACTATCAGATCGCTCAAACTTCCGGGCCCGCATCCGTTAGCGGACACCCGAGATTCGAGGAAACATGAGTAGTACTTCCAATTCCGCCTCCATATCAGAAATACCATCGACCCTGGATCGCTCAGTGAAACCATCGAACGAGCCGAGATCGCGGCCCAACTCTTTGGGGAATCGCCACTTCGCGCTATCTCGCTTGCCTGAATTCGTTGAATCGGGAATGCATGATGAGTGGCTAAATTGCTTCAGGGCGGACCTTCGAAGAAGGCTTGAATTCGACGCGCTTGACATTGTTGTCTATAAGCAGGATTCGAACGAAATCGAATGGCGCTCGCCGGTCACCGACAACTCTTCGTCGCAAGAGATCGAAGTTGCGGAATCGCTCTATTGGACCGTATATCAAAACCGGGAAGCGGTCTGGATCGAAGATTGCCGTGTCGACGGCGATTGCTCCATGTCGAGGCAGATACTCAGGGCATCCTGCGGGCTTAACATGGGTTATCGATCCTTTTGCGGGGTACCTATAGAGACATCTAGCCGCCGTCTTGGGGTTTTGGCACTTGCCGGTTTTCAGCCCAATCTGTTTACTGCCGATGACGTTGAGTTGCTGAGCCGGGCATCGAGTCAACTATCCGTTGTGATTGAAAACTCGCTCTACCGGGATAGTTCGAAGCATCTTGAGGGTCGAATAACCGATGAGGATGTCTTCGCTGAGGATGCGGAGCAAGGCGACAATCATTTTGCCGGCATGGTAGGCCGGAGTGCTGCCTTGCGCCGGGTTCTCAAACAGGTAGAGATCGTTGCATCCACTAACTCCACCGTCTTGATCTTTGGTGAGACGGGAACCGGAAAGGAACTCGTCGCG
This sequence comes from Acidicapsa ligni, assembly GCF_025685655.1. Taxonomy (NCBI): domain Bacteria; kingdom Pseudomonadati; phylum Acidobacteriota; class Terriglobia; order Terriglobales; family Acidobacteriaceae; genus Acidicapsa; species Acidicapsa ligni. The sequence goes on from NZ_JAGSYG010000004.1 coordinate 269,920, forward strand.
CGTGCGATTCACGATCTCAGTTCGAGGCGCCAAAGCCCCTTTGTCACTTTGAACTGCGCTGCAATTCCAACCGGGTTGCTGGAGAGCGAGCTATTCGGTCATGAGAAGGGTGCTTTTACCGGGGCCATTGCACAACGAATGGGCAGGTTTGAGTTGGCAAACCGTGGGACGATATTTCTCGATGAGATCGGGGAGATTTCGCTCGAACTGCAGCCGAAACTTTTACGTGTTCTGCAACAAAGGGAATTTGAACGCCTCGGAAGCGGGCGCACGCTTAAGACCGACGCGCGTCTCGTCGCTGCGACAAATCGAGATCTCAAGGCGATGGTCGAAGAGCAGAAATTTCGCGCCGATCTGTTCTATCGGCTCCATGTCTTTCCTCTTCATGTGCCGCCCTTACGGGAACGCACAGAAGACATTCCGTTGCTGGTAAGGCATTTTGTCCAGATCTTTTCACGCCGGATGAATCGACGGATCGAGACTGTGCCGGCCGAGACCATGGAAGGTCTTGTTCGCTATAACTGGCCGGGCAACATTCGCGAACTTGAAAATGTCATCGAACGAGCGGTGATCCTTTCGCCTGGATCGGTATTGCGCGTTCCTCTGCAGGATCTCCGCTGTCAAGTCATCTCATCTGGAGCCGGGGCAACGGCTGGAACGCTGGAAGAAGTCGAACGCGCTCAAATCCTTGCAACACTCAAAGAGACCCGTTGGGTTCTTTCAGGACCAAATGGCGCGGCGATACGATTGGGCCTCAACCGTTCCACGCTCCAATTCCGCATGAAGAAACTCGGCATTTCCCGGCCAGGAATGTAAGGCGGTGACTCATGCACGCATACTCCATCAGCGATCAATATCTCCAGACAGCTCGCACAGATAAACCTGCCGCACCAGAAGCGAATTCTCACTTGGTTGCGTAGATGTCTGAGACGCCAATGGACTGGCATTAGATCGCCAGTTGGCAGGTCCAATGTTGGCATGCCTAAGTTCGCTTTCCGTTCGGCGTTGTCTATCCCATAGAAAATCAACTACTTGCTCGGACCGTAAAGGACAGGGGCGATTGGAGCTATGAATGCTTCTTCGGATAAGGAAGCGGTTCGTGGCACCTCTGAAGTTTCTTATGAGCGCAAGGTGGAGCGTGCTTCTGCAAGCATTTCCCAGCAAGCCAAACGTAGTAAGTGAGGCGATTGAAATGGTAATTCAACCGAAGGCCCTCTCTTTAGAAATGGGCCGCAGTACAAAGCGCCATCGCTCCCCGGTTTCAACAGCCGCTGCCGCTTATTGGGCCCTGACGAAGCCGGATGTAAACATGCTGGTTGCGGTCATAGTCGGTATCGCCTTCTGCCTGGCCACGACGCGCGCGAGTCGCCACTTGCAGACCTTGGTTCTTCTCAACTTAGTACTCGGAACTTTGCTGATGGCAGGCGGCAGCAGCGCACTTAACCAGTACATCGAGAGGCGTTCTGACGCACGGATGCGGCGGATCTCGCGCCTCCCTCTTGCGGCTGGAAAGTTGGAACCGATCGCAGCATTGTGCTTTGGGCTTTTATTGTCGGTGGCAGGCGCTCTTTACCTGGCGGTCGCAGTCAATGCGCTTGCATCTCTTCTTGCGGCTCTTGCGTCCGCAACCTACCTCTTCGTCTATACACCACTTAAGCGGATAACCCCGCTATGTACTTTGGCGGGAGCGTTTCCCGGCGCAGTGCCTCCTTTGATCGGATGGGCCGCAGCCTCCGGAAGTCTCAGCCTCGAGGCATGGGTGCTTTATTCATTTCTCTTCATATGGCAATTTCCTCACTTCATGGCAATAGCTTGGATGCATCGCCAAGATTATGTTAGGGCGCGCTATCGTGTGCTTCCCGGCAGATCGAAAAGAATCACGTTTCTAAAATGGCAGACGCTTCTACCTCTTCTAATTGCAATACCGATGACTAGCGTTCCAACGCTGCTGGGATATGCGGGCTGGGTCTACGCCAGTGGGTCTCTACTTCTAAGCTGTCTGTTTTTGTGTTGTGGAGTAAAGCTAGTCGTCATGCGAACTAGTTGCGCAGCGCGCCGCCTGCTATTCGCTTCAACCATTTACTTGCCCAGCATTTTTCTTCTGCTGGTGCTCGATAGGACATGAACTTGTTGGCGACGCAGGTTCTTATCGGACAGGGAGTAAGCGGTACATCACCGAGATGGCTGCCGATCCCCCAACCGCAGACGGTTTGCACTGACTGGAACTCGTCCTCTTCACTTTTGATTTCGCAATCGTTCGATTGGTCTGGTGGTAGGAGAATCCCTCCGTCGACTTTGAGAACCGGGAGGTATCTATGAACGCGCTCACGCTTGATCGAATTCAGTTCGCTTTCACGATCACATACCATTATCTGTTTCCCCAACTCACAATGGGCTTGGCCCTGTTGATCGTGATTTTGAAGACCTTGGCGTTCCGGACCTCCGAAGCCGATGTGGCGCAGAACTACGATTCCTCAGCTCGTTTCTGGGGAAAACTCTTCGCGATCAATTTTCTAATTGGCGTCGTTACTGGCATTCCGATGGAGTTTCAGTTTGGCACGAATTGGGCGGAGTTTTCGAGGCGGACTGGCGGCGTGATAGGCATGCCGCTCGCCATGGAGGGTATCTTCTCCTTCTTTCTGGAGTCTGCTTTCCTCGGACTGCTTCTCTTCGGCGAAAAGCGTTTGTCTCGTAGGATGCATTGGCTCTCTGCCTTCCTGGTGTTTTTAGGTTCCTGGATATCAGGCTTCTTCATCATCGTTACAAATGCTTTTATGCAGCATCCGGTAGGCTATCGAATGCTCAGCAATGGACAGTTTGAAGTCACGAGCTTTCAAGACCTGCTGCTGAATCCTTGGGCGTGGCTTGAGTATGCGCACAACATGTGTGCCGCTGTGGTGACAGCCTCTTTCTTTATGTCAGCTGTAGGAGCACTTTATCTGCTTCAACGCCGCGAAGGTCCGTATGGGCGGACCTTCCTTCGCATCGGTGTCATCGCTGGGATCATCTCCTGTACAGCCCAGGTCTTTCCGACTGGCGATCTTCACGGCAAGTACATGGCAAAGCATCAACCAATGGCAATTGCAGCTATGGAGGGGTTGTTTCACTCCGAGAAGGGCGCAGGAATGGTACTTCTCGGACAACCCAACTACGAAACTGAAACCATCGACAACCCGCTTGTCGTGAATAAAGTTCTCAGCTTCCTCATTTACGGGACGACGTCCGCTGAAGTTGAGGGTCTCGACCAGTTTCCAAAAGACCAGTGGCCTTCGACTCTGCCGCTCCTGTTCTATAGCTACCACATCATGGTAGGCCTGGGGACGTGGTTTGGAGCCTTGACGGGATTTTCAGCTCTGCTGCTTTGGCGAGGCAAGCTGTACTCTAGCCGATGGGTGCTCTGGCCGATTCTCCTTAGCTGGCCGCTCCCGTACATTGCGACCACTGCTGGGTGGATGACCACAGAAATCGGGCGCCAACCCTGGCTTGTATATGGCCTCATCCGTACATCTCAGGGATACTCCTCGCACGTTACCGCAAGCAACGGCCTCTTCACTCTGCTCGGTTTCCTCGGCATATACAGTTTGCTTTCGTTTCTGTGGGTCATCCTTGTCTACAACCATGTTCAGTCCGGGCCACCCGTTGCGGACCGTGATCGAGCCATCGCCCTGACCGCTTAAGGAGGATTCGCATGGGAACTATTTGGTTTTGGATTGTCGCTCTAATGCTTACAGCTTATGTTGTTTTCGACGGTTTCGACCTCGGCGTGGGAGCCGTTTACCTGTGGGTCGCACGCACTGAGTCAGAACGCTCTCAGGCCCTGCGTTCTATTGGCCCGGTATGGGATGGCAATGAGGTCTGGCTAATTGCAGCCGGGGGGACACTGTTCTTCGCCTTTCCGCTCCTTTACGCGACGGCGTTCAGTGGGTTCTATCTTCCACTCATGATCGTTCTCTGGCTCATCATTCTTCGAGGCATCAGTATCGAATTGCGTGGCCACTCCTCAGATCCGCTGTGGCGGACATTCTTCGAAGCTCTCTTTTGCGTTTCGAGTGCTCTGCTGACCGTCTTCTTCGGCGCAGCGCTCGCCAATGTTGTGCGCGGAGTTCCCATAGGAGCAGACGGCTATTTCTTTCTTCCCCTCTGGACTGACTTTCGCACTGGAGATAATCCCGGAATCCTTGACTGGTACACCGTTCTGGGTGGAGTTACTGCATTGACAGCGCTTTCGCTTCACGGTGTGCTTTATCTCGCCATGAAAACGCAGGGGAATGTCGAGGAGCGAGCGATGCAATTGTCGAAGTACGCCTGGATCGCAACAGCAGTGTTGTCGGCGACAGGCATACCCGCTACGATCCTGGCGCGACCTGCTTCTCTCACTCACTACCTTAGCCACCCCATTGCGTTCATCTTTCCATTCATGGCTTTCGCCTGCCTTGTGGTCCTCCGGTTCAGCCTGTCGAAAGGATTACAGTTTTCGTGCTTCCTCGCTTCCTGTGGCTATCTCTCATCCATGTTCCTCGGCGCTGCGTTTGGGATCTTTCCTGTCATTCTTCCCTCGGTCGGAATACATGGGAAGGACCTTACCATCGACCAGGCCCTATCGGCGCCACACACGCTCCGTGTCGGTCTGGTGTGGTGGTCCGTAGGCATTTGTCTGGCCGTCATGTACTTCTGCATCGTCTATAGGCTCTTCCGGGGGAAGGTCTCAGTCGACGACGCGAGCTATGAGCACTGAGATTCACGCGGTTTGATGAACGAAACGGTCGCGATCGGCCCTTCTTTCTCGGATAGCTGATCAGGAAAGCGGCGATGGCGAGTCTTTGCAGTGGTGATGGACAGTGAGAATACACCGGCCCCCGCCGCAACACACCGGTCCCTGCGGTATAGGATGGAAGATCTTCATACGGCATGGCGTGTATTCTATCCCGCGACTCTCTCATATATCATGGGGCCATCGCGGACGGGACGTGGGGCTTAACGCAGGCCCAAAGAGAAATTCCCAGGAGTGCCTATGAAAGCTTTTGATTTACTCACAACTGCTGCATGCGTTGTATTAGCGCCGAATTGGGTCTTCGCCCAACAGGCTTCAAATGCCCCGGTGTATGTGAACAATTGCTTAAAGGTAAACCCGGACAAGAACAGCGAGTTTCGCCAATGGGCTCGCGAAACGTTGCATAAATACGCGCAGTATAAGGTGGATTCCGGCGAACTTAAAAGCTGGACCCTGTTGCGCGCGGTATTGCCGCGTGGTACTCAAAACAGCTGCGACTACATGGAGATCGGTGTTTTTTCGGGGATGCCGCCGAAACCGACAGAGCCGAAGGAACTAAGTGATCAACTAAAGAAGGCCGGACTGAGTATGGATGCGGAGCAGTATGCGCAGAACGAGAGGGCTGTGAGTGAATTGGCGGAGACCGGCATGTTCCAGACACTTGCCAGCATTGGCCGAATGCAGAAGGGAGACTACCTGCTGATCAATTTTGACAAAATTACAGACGTAGGGAAGTGGATCGATATCGAAAGAAGGCTGTGGCAGCCGATTGCTGAAGTCCTGGTCAAGGAAGGGACAATCAGAGGCTGGATGGCCAGCGCGCGATATGTTCCGGACGGGCCCGCAATGCATTTCGACGCACTCACCGTAGATGTGTATCCGAGCTGGGACGGGTACTTCCGGTTTGAGGCAAATCCTAGGTCACTCGAACTCTGGAGACAGGTTCACCCCGATACCGATATCAACATCGCCTCCGCAAACTATGCGAGCGTTATTACGAGAGTCTCGCGTGAGTTGTGGGTCGTCGAAGATATGATCGGCGCGAAGTAAGAGGGGCGGGAAGCAGTTCTTAGTTGGGCTGTGTCTGGCATTAGGATCTAGAAAGAAAAACGTTGAGCTGACGATACGAGCGGCAGGCGTTCGGACTAATAAGCCGCAGTCGAATGCTTCGTATACCAGCCTAGATATCGCAGCTAGACACATGGGCATCGTTGAAGGAGCGCAGGTCGCTCTTCGAGCCAAACACGATAACACGTGACGACAGTTTTGTTGGACGCTAATCGCGGCTCAGAACAATAGCAATCGATGAACTCGCGGGGCATCATAGCCCTGAACAGAATCGGAAAAGGACCGCGCCGGCGTCCCACGATGGCTTATTGGCCCCGCTCCCTTAGAAGGGCCGGCAAGTTCCATGTGTGGCGTTGCAAGCCCTGCAAGGGCGCTCCAGATTTCCGCGATGGAGCTGATGCGAATGAAACCATGCATCACGCAATCATCGTACTTCGAGGGCTGGCATGTTGTCTCTTGGTGAACTGTTATCACTGCATTCTGGCAGAATGGTGAGTGGAGCAATCTAAGTGTATTGATATCAGAGTCAGACATTTGGCCCTCGAGATGCTGTCATATGTGCAGTCGTAGGAACCAATCTTAAAGCAACAAGGAGAAGTCAACGATGAAGCATAGACTACTGCTCGCCATGAGCCTGGCTCTGGCTACTGGAACTGTCGGTTTTGCACAGGACGTCGCGCACGATACAGCCAAGGTGACCAAGGGCACAGGCCACGCAACAACAGCAGCAGTAAAGGACACCGGCCGGACTACCGAAACGGCAGGGAAGAAGACCGCAAAAATCAGCTCAAACGCTGGTAGGAAGGTAGGACATGTCGCGAAGAAAGGCGTAACGAAGACTGGTCACGTGATTGATAAGAGCGCGGAGAAGACCGCAGATGCGGTCAAGTAGACGGTTCGCGCACAGCGCGGCGGTTGCGTGGGGATGGAGAATTGTCCACTGGGGCGCAACGAGGTTGAGGATGATCATTAAGTGGTTCGCAACGTTTGTCGTAATGGCGTATCCGGCGTTGGCCCAAGGAGTATATACAAGGCCAACACCGGATACATCTGCCTTTCTGGAAGCAAAATCAAATAGACTTCAGGGCCTCGCAATCTTGAGCGACGACACCACGGCAAGCTCTGACCCCACAAACATCGGCTCGCAGCAGCAGGGGGAACAGACTAAACGTATCCTGTATATCGTGCCCAACTTTCATTCGGTTTCTGCAGACAAACAACTGCCTCCAGAATCCAGATTGGATAAACTCAAGGACGCTACCTTCGATAGCTTCGACTACTCCAGCGTCATTTTTGCTGCGGGAGTGGCAGGGGCTTCGCAAGCAGGTAAGTCTTATCCTGAGTTCCATCAGGGAGCCGCGGGTTACGGCCGCTATTTCTGGCACGCATTTGTGGACCAGACAAGCGAGAATTACTTTGTGGAAGGCTTCATGCCTATCCTGTTCAGGGAGGATACCCGCTACTACACTCTCGAGCATGGAAGACCCTTGAAGCGGGCATACTACGCTTTCAGCCGTATGTGGACTACTCGCACGGATAGCGGGACACCCACGCCGAACTTCGCAGAGATCGTGGGCGCAGGCGCCGCAGCAGGAATTGCCAACCTCTATTACCCTGAACCTCAGCGCACCTGGACAAAGACTGGCCAGCGCTGGGTCACGAACATCGGATTTGACTCAACAACGCTGGTGTTTAAGGAATTCTGGCCTGACCTGAATCGAAAGATATTTCATCAGAGATAATCCCAACTTACATTCCTCCAGAATTGGAGGAATTGACGAACTCGATTGGGAGGTCGTTAATCTCTGTGAGTAAACAACCGACCCTCTGACCTGCCCGATGTTTTATACCAGTGAAGAGTTAGTGTAGCGCAGCGATTGAAGGGCCTAGCTTTTCTATACCAAGGTCAGAGTTAGTCTTCGATCTGTTTAGGTTTCAGCCAGTACGCGGCTAGCCGCGTACTGGCTGGCGAACTCGCTGGGCGTCCTGTCATCGAGAGATGCGTGAGGACGACTGTCATTATATTCGCACCTCCAGGCCTCGATCAGTTGTTTTACCTCCTTCAGATCAAGGAACCAGTGGGTGTTGAGGCATTCATTTCGGAACGTCCCGTTGAAGCTCTCGACGAACGCGTTGTCGGTCGGCTTGCCTGGTCGAGAGAAGTCGATCTTCACCCCATTCCGATAGGCCCATAGATCCATCGCATGACTAGTGAACTCGCTGCCGTTGTCGCAGAACAACACCTTCGGCACACCACGTTCGAGCTTCAGCCTGTTCAACGTCCGCACCACATCGTCTCCCTTCAAGCTCTGCCCAACATCGATTGCCACCGATTTTCTTGTGTAGACATCGACGATGGTCAACGAACGGAACTGAGTTCCATCCTGAAACTGGTCCGCCACGAAGTCCATGCTCCACGCCTGATTCGGGGCCGTTGGCTTGATCTTCTCTTCGCGCACCCGCGCTGCCTTGCGTCTGCCGGCAGGCTTCATCCGCTTTAGCATCAGGCCTTCTTCTTGGCACAGCCGGTACACCAGATATTTGCCCACATCCCAGCCTTCGCGGTTCAAGAGCACACGGATTTTGCGATATCCGTAGCGCACTCTTACCTGAGCGATCTCGCGGATATTCATCCGCAACTCAGTCCGTGGATCAAGGCAGCTCCGATAACGATACGTCTCGCGCGTGACGCACAGAACACGGCACGCGTGCCGTTCACTCGCCCCATAGCTGCTCATCAGCCGATCGACCATCGGTCCACGCTGCGAAGGCTTCACCATTTTTTTGAGAGCACATCCTGCAGCATCGTTTTGTCCAGCACCAACTCAGCGACAAGCTTCTTCAACCGAAGGTTCTCTTCCTGTAGCTGCGCCATCTGCCAGACATGATCCACTTCCAGGCCCGCATACTTCGCCTTCCAGCGGTAAAACGTCTGCTCGCTAATCCCAGCCTTGCGGATCACCTCCGCAACCGGCACGCCTAGCTCCGCCTGCTTCAGTACCCCAACGATCTGCTCCACACTGAATCGCTTCTTCTTCATCCAAATCCCTCCACCCTCTCAGGTTAGGTTTTGGCCGAAGACTAACATTGGCTTTGGTCCAAAATTACCGAGGCCGATCACGATCTCTAAGTTAATGGGACCAGTTTCTTGTACCAAGCCCATCAGTAAGCCGTCAGGTTCACGCTGTTAGTTCCGGCAATATCTTGGACAGCAGCGTCCTCAGAGGCATTACCTCTGTCTTTGCATCCAGCTTGAATGTCTCGTCTCCTGGATAAAGCACGATCTGTTTTATAGCTCCAATATCCTCGCAGCCAATGAAGAAACCTTTGCGGGGCTTGGGATCGCCGAGCGAACGTTTGATCTCAATTGCCCAGCGCTGGTTCGGTTTGACCTCCAGCACAAGATCAATCACTGCACCTACGGCAGTTCGGTAAAACCACGCAGGGGGGCTTGTCGGGACCATGCTCAAAATGTTTTCTATGAGCATCCCTTCCCAACTCGCTCCGACCACGGGATGCCCCAACAAGGTCTCTTGGTCGCGTATACCTAGCAAAGTATGGGGTAAGCCACTATCCCGCACATAGATCCTAGGGGAACGGACGAGCCGCTTTCCGACGTTGGCCGACCAAGGTTGCAGGCGTCGCACAAGCAGGAGATTGACCATGACGTCGAGATATCGGGCGACTGTCTGACTGCTAATTCCAAGCCCTGCTGCCAACTGAGCAGCGTTCAACATCTGTCCTTGGTTATGGGCGAGCATTTGCCAGAAGCGATGGAGTGTCTTAGTCGGAATGCGCGGGCCGAGCGACGGTACATCCCGATCCAGATAGGTTTGAATGAATGCCGTGCGCCACTCGAAGCTCTCGGACTCAGTCTCCGCTAGAAAGCTATTCTGAAACCCACCTCTCACCCAAAGGGCCGAGCGAACGTCAGGAACGAGGCCGATGACTTCGTTATCGAGAAATGGCGTCAACTCCATGTAGGCAATTCTGCCTGCGAGAGTTTCGGCTGATTGCTGCAGCAGATCGATGGATGCCGATCCGAGTAGGAGAAACTGTCCTGTGCGCTTGCCCTTACGCTTTCGCTGGTCAATCAAACCACGAAGAGTCTGGAAGATTCCTGGAAGACGATGGATCTCGTCCAGAATCACCAACCGATCTTCATAGGCGGACAGATAATTCGGGGTCGGCTAGTTTGGCGCGATCTGAAGGAAGCTCCAAGTCAAGATAATGCGGTGGGGCGTCACTCTCTTCCATGAGGCTCAGGGCAAGGGTTGTCTTGCCGACCTGACGGGACCAAGCAGCGCAACAGCAGGAAACCGCTTGAGAAGTTGGACGAGGCGTTTTTCTGCTGCGCGTCGAATCGTACCCTACAATTATTCCATGCTGCGGTAGAAATGCAAGGTTTAAATAGTCCTTGGGCAAAATGACTCCATTAGAGTCATATCTCCGGCTCGGGAGAGCTCCGGTCGATGCTCCGACTCGGCCTTGGCCTCTCCCGGCTTGTGAGAGCTTCTCGTGAGAACTGCCTTCCTTCCACCTGCATCCACGCGTGAGCTCTGGGCAGATTCCTTGTAGCTTCGTGATCACCGCGCACACTAAAGACAGCGTACGCGGTACGCTCGGAGTAATTGCCCCAATCACGATTCTCTTTTGTACGCCCTCTGGGTGCATGTTCCCGCAAAGCGGTCGCGATTGATCGCTTGTCGTGGCCCGTTACACGCATTCTGACGGCAATCATCCAATCCAGCCGAGAGGGGTCCACGAGGTGCAAGCGATTCTGGATATCGGTCTTGTGGCAGAGGTAGGCGCTCTCCAGCGGGGCCGTTCCGGTCGCGATCTCAGGCCGAGGGGCAGGCATCTTCCCGACCGGAGGGACGACGTGTTGGAGCTCTGGATTGATGATTCTGATTCCGTGCTTCGCAGCCACCTCAGCGCACAGTAGCTTGAATTCCATTGACCCGGTGATCGTAAGATTGCCCCACTTTTGAGCCCCGAGTTGGAGTGCTGCCAATACAGCAGCCTCATCGCTCGTCTCCCAGACATCGATTCTCCTTCCCTGGTCTGTAAAACTGATCCCTTTTGAATCACGCTTGGAATAGTGAACCCAACTCTTTCCATCCTGAGTATGCTGTACCTGCCCTGTAAAGTCTCGAATGTCTCGCTTATGCGGTGGATCATCACCCTCACCCAGCAACCCGCATCCGACCTCGTGATTTTCGCGATAACGCCACGCCTGAGCAAGTTGCTGCCCTCCCCGTGCCAATAGAAACTGTTCAAAGGTCGGTCGGTGCCCGAACTGCTGTTGTAAGACGCCACGCTCCCTCTTGTGCTCCTCCATGAGTTGCGCCTTGCGCCTGGCATGTTCAGAAGCCATGAGGCTCCGTGCGACGTTGAGCGCACTGCCGGACCATCTCGCTCCCGCATAGAGCTCACTGCGTTCCTGCCGGAAGGATGCAAGTTGCGCGTCTCGCGCTTCACGATGCGCCACACGCTGCTTAATCTGGGCTGCGTCTTTCCCCGTGCGATGCCTCTCCAGAAGTTTGCGGTATTCATGCCAATGTCCAGAATGATCCTCTCGCAGAGGCTCGGGCTTCCGAGATGCCTCATCCATACGTCCTCGATTGCTGTCTGGCTGGAAAACACCGAGGCGTTCCTCCATGCGTTTCTTGCTAAATTCGCGACCTATTACCGAGGCCTTTACGGGTTGCTCGCCAACCCAGAGAAGAGCACCACTCCCCTTCAGTTCGTAGCGCATTCCCGCACGCGCCAAGTTTATGCGTACCTGGTCCCAGCTTTGGGAGTTCGCCAGAATCGGCCCCGCAGTCTCAATCGCAATCCGTTCATTCGATTTCTCGCCAATCGCGTTCTCACGGTCCATCACTTTCGCTTTAGGATTCCGCTCATGAGCGACCCCGGACAATGAAACTTCACCCTCACTGTTTGCGATGTAGCGAGCGTTGCTCTCCGGTTCCCAGCCGTGCAGATGCACGATCTCTGCGATTGCCTTGTGTGCTCTGTCGATACACCATCCCTTATCCGCGACACGATGCGAATCTGGATCGACACGATTGATAACGACATGGAGATGGTAGTTTTCCGTATTGCGGTGCAGTGCGTAAATCGCTAAATGATCGCCGCCCATGCCTAAATACCTTTTCAATATCTCTACGCTCTCCCTGCACTGCACCTCCGTGGGCTGCTCCCCCTCTTTCCAGCTCATAAGCCAATGGTCCACTGGATCTTTACTGCGAGGTGCTTCGAGAGCGAGTGCAATCATCTCCGCACGTCGCCCCTGAAGAGAATCTGAATAGAAATTCCCGCTCGCGGCAACGTACTCTGCTTTCTGTTCGTTGTCCTGTCCATCCGCTGCAATGTAGTCAAGCAGTCCCCCGATGCGAGAGGCTTTGCCCGACCGTGTCTTGGGATTGGCAATGTGCTTAACGATCATGACTCACTACCCTCTCGACCGCATCGCGCAGGGCCTTGATCGTAGCGATGCACTCCTCTGAGATGCCTCGATGGTGCATGAGCTTATTCATTGTCAATTTCTGTAGACCTCCCAGGCGACGCAGCTCTCGAATCATGGTGAGGTCGATTGCCGCATGAACAGGTTGCCCCAGAGCGCGTCGCTTTACGAGCTCGCTAATGCTGATCCCAGCTAAGTCTGCTTCGTCTCTTAGCTGTTCCCGCTCGGCAGGAGAGAGCCGCATTTCAAACCGCAGGCTGGCTCGTTCCTTATCCCGTAATACGAATGGCATTTGCGTATCTCCTACGCGAAGCGTGCGCGGCCCGTTTCAGGATGAGCCCGGATGAGACAAGCGCAGCGCGGAGCACCAGAGGCGACGGGTTGTTCGGACCATGCGAAGCATGTGTACGGACAACCCGCATCCTGTACTGCTCTGCCAACACCTCACACGTAACAACCGATGGTAGCTTCGGCGAGCACTTCATCTAAGCCAACGTAAAGCACGAAAAATATTTTCGCAATGCTTGTTACGGCCAGTTACGGAAGGCTTGCGCAATCTACTTATAACTACACGAAGCGCCAATTTGACGGGTATTTCTTACGATTCGAAGCTATGCTACGGTGCTCTTACGAACCCTTGCCGTAATGCAAAGGATGGGTCATGGCAAAGAATCAAGTAATCACAGAAAGCATGATTGAAGCCGCTCTTGCTGTGATTGAGAAACGCATTGCGGAACCGCCAGCAAAGCCAATGAAGAGCTACAGCAGACGAGACGCATTCCTAAAACTTCGAGGGCGTGCCAAGGAGGCACTCGCTGTTGGGCACTCACTTGAAACGGTGCTCGATGACCTCAAGGGAGTTGGTATCGGAATGACGCTCTCAACTGCAAGACAGTATCTCAAGCCAGGGCGCAAAGCGAAGCAGCGTGGGCGAGTGCCAGCAGCAGCCGCTGAATTAGTTGAGAAACCAATCAGTCCTAAATCTCAAAGTCAACAGGAACAAGAGAGTCAACCAAAAGGAACATTCATCGTAACCGAAGACGAAAGAGAAATTTAAGGAGAGCGTTATGGCAGGCAGAGTCTTGATGGTAAGCGGATCGAAGGGTGGTGTAGGCAAGAGCATCGTCTCAATGGCTCTTACACACTACTTGCTAAAGCAAGAGGAGGAGTTGCTACTGATTGAAGCAGATACTGCAAACCCAGACGTCGGTAAAGCCTATGGGAAGAGTGTGAAAACTCTCTACATGAACCTCGATGAAAAAGAAGGCTGGATGGATCTCACAAATCATCTATCCGAACATCCCGAACAAACCGCCGTAATCAACACTCCTGCTCGGAGTGGAGAAGGCGTAAAGCTTTATGGAACGCTGCTGTCAGAGTCCCTGCGCGAACTCGACAGGGAGTTGGTAACGCTCTGGATCATCAACTCTCAGCGCGATAGTCTCCAGCTCTTGCGTGAGTATCTTGACGGGATGCAGGGTGGGACAACACATGTCCTGCGCAATCTCTATCACGGTCCAGAACGGAAGTTTGAGCTGTACAACAGTTCAAAGATTCGCGAGACCATTGAGACGAGCGGTAAAACGCTGAACTTTCCCGATGTCGCCGACCGCATCTCGGATCAGTTGCACAGCGACCGCCTCACCATCGAGGCGGTGATTGAAAATGCACCCTTGGGAAATCGAGCCGAGGTAAACCGGTGGGTAAAAGAGTGCGCTACGCTCTTTGAGCAGGTAACGCCATGAGCCTGGAAACAGCTTTTTTGACGGTATATGGAAGAGAGGCAAAACCGGAGGAGACGAACCGTTTCAATCGTCTGGCGAAGGAACTCGGCATACGGGAAAACGATGCGATATGGAGCATCGTCTTCCTGCTAGGGCATCATCTTGAACTGACGGAAAAGTTGCCGGAACGAATGGGCGAACAAGCAAATCGAACGCTCGCGAAGTTCGATGTCGGTATTCGCCAACGAAGCGAAACGGCAGAAACCGAATTGCGTGCAATCAAGGCGCGTATCGAAGAGGCTATTAGCTCTACAGTCGTAACATCTTGCGAAAGAGAGATTGCACGCTCAGCTCAAACTGTCGCTCGCTACGCGGCAGCAAAGAATTGGCTTCAATGGCTGGGTGTCGCGTCGTGTGTTGGAATGGTCCTTCTAGCAACTGCCTTCTGTTGGGGCTACGAGAATGGTAAGCGCGTCGGTTACGCATACTCCATTGATGTAAAAGAGGCATCGAGCTGGGCGGCAACGCCCGTGGGACAAGGCGCGTATCGCCTGGATCGGAACGGCGATCTGGTTCACCTGCTTCGGTGTGACCAGATGGGCTGGAAGGTACAAAAGACCAGGACAGGTGCGAAGGGTTGTTTCGTCAATCCTGGCCCGGATGGTGAGATTACCGGTTGGCTCATCCCCTAAGACGGCAGTATTACGTCCGTCGCCCCATAAGGCAGCTCAGGCTCATGCAGGAATCCACGGAAACCGTCGATGGTGCCATGCAGATACCGGAAGCTCACTCTCTCCGCATTGCCAATCACCGGCGGATGCCCCTTCAGCCAAAACTTCTGCATCTTCTGCTCGTCGGTTAAATCCCCTTCGATGACCAGCGACCGCACAGCCTGGATAAACTGACCGTGGCTAAAGACGTAAACCAACGCCTCACTTGATAGCGATTGCAAGCGCTCCAGAGCCTCTCCAGCGCGTCGGAGAAGTGTTCCGAAGCTCTCAGCGCCTTCCCCGTCGCAATAGGCAGGATCGATCTGTTTCCAGTAGAGCTCGATGTGAGGCAAACGTTCGACGGTAAGAGTTCCGTTCCATCGACTCGGCTCCAGATAAGTAAATTCCTGAACGGGCCATACTTCGACCGGCACATCCGGATAGCGTTCGATAGTCGGTGCGGCGGTCTGTTGGGTTCGTAGAAAGGGTGAGGTAACGATTAGCGTCGGGCGTTCAGTCCAGGCATCCGCGATCTCCCTGGCTTGTTGCCAGCCGAACTCCGTCAATGCGAGCAAAGCAAGATCATGACAGGGGATGCCAACATTGCCGGTGCTCTGTCCGTGGCGAACGAAGACAGCGCGCATAAGTTTTCTATCTCCCTAAGCAATTTCGACAACGATAGGTTGGTGAGCTAGCTTGTACCATTCATCGAGGACGGCACAATTGACGAATCGAATGCCGCTACGGTTTGTCTCTTCACCACGTCCGCCGTGTACATGCCCAAAGATATGCAGCCGCGGCTGTGTTCTTATAACAGCTTCGATTAGATCCTTGCAGCCAAGATGGGGGGCGAGGATGTCTGCCTTGTCGAGCGTACCGAAGGGTGGACCGTGAGTGATCAGCACGTCGATCTCAGCAGGAATCTTCCTCCAGCAGCGGCGAATGCTCGCACCGCGCTCGGCTGCGAAAGCCCATTGGCCTGTGACTGGGGTTACTGGCGAACCCCAGAAACGCAGGCCTTCGACAGTCATTTCTGAGTTTTCGAGGTAGTCAGCATGGCGTAGCGTCGCTCTCGCCCCTTTAGGATCTGCCTCAAACAGGATGTCGTGATTGCCTGCAATCACAATCTTGCGACGATATGGCAGGCTTTGCAACCAGTCGTCAAAGTCCGCAATCTCCGTTTTATCCCGGCCACTCGTCATGAAATCCCCTGCGTGAATCAGAATGTCGGCAGGCGGCATTTCAAACCTTCTATGCAACCCGTGCGTGTCGCTTAAGCAGACAAGTCGAATGGACGGAGAAGGTTTCACTTCTCTTATTTTATCGGTTAGACGCTTCATGGAACTCACGCATTCTTACATCTGGCTCTTGCTTCTTTGCTGACATTCCCGGATATCAGGCGCTTCGTCGTGGCAGAGGATTTGGGGTCAAGGTCGCGCAGCGCCGCCATCGGGGCCGCAGGAGCCTTGACGCAAAATTCAGCGAGGACGATCCTTAACCGACCGGGAACGCATTCTCTATCCTTCCGCATAATCAGAGATGCAATGTTCCAGCGTTTAACTGCTCCATGAGCTCGTTCGGCTTACCTCCCCGAGCGATGTGGACCCTATAGCAACTCGCTGTAGCGTGAAGGCAGACCCACAAATGGAAGGGCTGCTTCCTTAGACGCTCAGGATCAATCCCGTTATACGCAAGAACCTCATCGAGCAAGGCTGCGTTCATGACACTGAATCCCTTTGAGACAGGATCTCGCCTGAGTTGCAGGTCTTCAAAAGCGAATCCATAAGGTAGTTCAAGTTCTTCTTCCATAGAGGCCTCTTTCAGCAGGTTTACGTTGCGGGGCTAATGCAGTTCGCCTTGCAGCTCTGCGCCACACGATCAGGCCGCATCGTCAGGTTTGGTATCTTTATCGATCGGCAAGACCGTCGGATAGAACCATAACCCAAATCCAACGCAAATCGTACGAATGACATTCATCTTCACCCTATGAGGACATGTCGATTTATCACCTACCATCACAGACAGCCTTTGCGAGGCTGACTTTCTGGTTTGTCTTATGGTGATTCGCTATTTCCTGCGCCCAAAGAGCAGTCGGGCGAAACACGATAAAAAGGCTGTCTGTGGATGAGGCACGGAATTCAAAATTTAGATCATCGGGTTTGTTTACGAGCCTCTGAAAGGAACAGAGAGCCTGGAGTAGCAGCAAATTGCATTTATGCGCTCCTACTGCGGTTATCCACTGATTCACACTTTCCTCAGTGTCTACGTCTTGCTGAACCTCTTGTACCTCTTGTACATCTTGCTTCCTTATAGCAATCGGAAAACGTACCACGAAGTCCCCCATTCCATACCAGCAAGTCCCCTTTTGCATACCACGAAGTCCCCTTCGGCATACCCGGAAGTCCCCTTGGAATTGCGATATCCACAACCGTCTTGAGGAAGATTTATACCCAGAAGTCCCCACATACAACGACAAATGACGAAGCTATAAATGTCCTGAGAGATGGATTTTGAAATGGTTCTATGGGAGGCGTCGTGTGAAACCGGCTCTTGCAGTCAGATATACGCGATCACGCGGAGGAGCCACCGATAGACCTTTTGATGTGGCCTCGGCTTGCAGTTCAGGCCAAATGCCTCGAAGCGTCCGTATCGCCATAACAAACCGCGTTCTTATTCGTTGACGATTAGTGTCGTCCTGCCAGAGTTGCTGCCGGAGATATTCCCAGGGGATGAGCGATTCACTTTGAGCGGCGTAACATCGCCAACACAGGAAGAGCATGAGATCTTGAAGCTGTGACTGTTTGCGGGTTGAGGAAATGAGTTCCTTCGATATAGGTACATGATGGCGCATCAATTCCTCGAAAAACACTTCATCAATCTCCACACCGTAGACCATACCTTCGTCTAAAGGCAACACGGTTTGCCCCCTTCTCTCAGCCCTTCGATCAAGCGAGGTTGGCAAATGAGAGCGGCGAATCACGGGCATGATTTCGGTATCGTTACTATGGGGGCCTGTACGCTCGACACCAATTGTCAATCCGCGAATTCTGGCAAAGCGTTTCCGAAGATCCCGTCGATTCTTCCCACCAGGCGCCATGTTCATTGCAATCAGGAACTCTGTTGCCGTTTCCCAATTCACAAATCTCGACCTCGTCTTCACAGCTTTGTCGAGTAAAAAGTGTAAGAGGCAACGGTCACTTCCGTATGGCATAAAGCCCTCAAGCGCGGTGCTGAAGGTTACGGTAACCCTGCTTCCGTCAGCTAGCATCGCTTTTCGCGTGATCTTGCTTTTGGATGTCGGTTCATATGGAAGGCCACACAGAATAAGCGCCTGAGCCACTTGGTACACTTCGCCGCTTAGTTGTTCAAAATGTCGTGCAGCAGCGACATCGACCAGACGCTCACTTAAATGCACACTGAGCTTTTGTGGTTTGGACTTGACTGGGGAGAACACCGTATGCGGTCCTAGTCAATTCCAATGGCGGCTGCGATTTTCACACTGGAAAAGTACACGCGCCGACCCAAGCGCACGCGAGCAGTATTGACCTTCCGAGCGAATTCGCTCTCATAGCGGAGGCTGACTCTGAGTCCTTCCGCAGAACGGTCAAGAACCTTGGCAAGCTGCGCCAAGGTCAATAGCGGTCCATATTGGGCAATAAGTATTTCAGATGTAGACACCGTAATTTACCCCCTCAACTTCGTAATCATGGGGTAACGGTAGTCCGGCTCGTATAGCCAATCCAGAGAGATTTTTACGAGGAAAAGTTCCGGCAATTGCCGGTCTGTTGGTTCCTTACAATCCTTGAGCTGTGAATACGCTCTTAGCTTCCGCGTTCTCCGGCGTGTCTGTTTTACGGGATAGCAACAGCCGGAATAAAAGGCTCTGCGGATTCATTAAATTCATGGCAATCGGTTTGGTAGTGTCGCTGACACAGGTGGAGGATCGTCTCTCTCTGCCTCTTGAATCTTTATAAATAGCAGTTGCCAGGTCTTCTTCAGTGATTCGTATTTTTTGATTTTTTCGAAGCATTTGTTCTATTTCTTCATCCATCATCAAATCTATACACGGAAGAACACCATCATCGCACCATTTGCCAAATGCGATATTGTCTAGTCGCTTGCTATTCTTCGGGGCTGCTTTTTTCTTTTCTTCGAAAAGCTTACGAAATGCTGCCTCCGCTTCTGTATATGGAACACTCGTATCTACGGTGAAAAATGTTAGAGGGGCTAGGGCTTCATCTCTATCAACTGGATCGTTCACAAATTCAGCCAATCGATCAAAGTCTCTTTCTGCGAGCAACGCGTCCAAATGTACCGCACTGCGCATGCCCCGACTTATTTCTTCTCGATATCGTGCAAGCACATCTTGAGTTGGAGTTGATCGCGGGTGCGTAAGGTCTTCACTACTTTCCATCATCATCGAAGACAAAACCTCTTCATCCAGCGCGCTATAGAATTCAACTTCTGGGTAAGGAACATCCTTCTCTAGTCGCGCATTGCATCTATGCAGCCATTCGCGTCGGATTGGATCAATCAGGTGTTCAGTCATATATAGATCGACGATTGACATAGCCCGTACAGGCCGAAGCCCCCGACTGACCAATTTAACTGTTGGGAAATCTATGTCTGGGTCGGTGAACTCTTTCACAACTGCATCAACAGGCACAATCGGATTTTGGTGAATCACAAAGAGCATTTCGCGAAGCTGAAACTCTTTGAGAGACATCATTTTCTCTGGCTCGGGAGAAACGTGATCCAGCGAATAAATCTCTCTCCAATGATTCATCAAGTCGATCCTAATGGACACTTGTTCCAACCACTGTCGCGGCAGAGTAAACTTACGCGTTTCATCATAGGCTTCGAGTCTGAACCACTCTGGAACGCTGAGCTTTTCATCTGCTTTACGATTTGCCATCTGCATCCCCTTCAACGCCCGTTGAGCTACTGCCTATGAGGCATCCGATCTAGCTTTCCGACCAAATCTTCAGCGCGGAGATGGGTGTAGCGCTTCAGCATTTGCATCGACTTGTGTCCACTAATCGCTGAGACTTCTTGATCAGAAAAACCGGCCTCAACAAAGCGGCTCACGGCTTCATGACGCAGATCATGAAAGCGAAAGTCCGTGATTCCTTGTTCCCGCTTGATGTCCTGCCACATCCTGTCGAACGCATACGGCCCTCGCTTCCCATTACGGCCAGGCTCCCCGAAAAAGATCAGATCGGTATCGATAGGGCGGATGGGATGCCCGAGCGCTTCGCGGAACTGGTTTACCGCCGCTGTACTGAGCGGCACGGTACGTGGACTTGTGTTTTTCGTATTCACTAAGCGTACGATCCGGCGGCTGATATCTACCTGAGGTCGGCGCAAGGTTACGATCTCCGAAAGCCTCATCCCGGTTGCTAGAGCTATGCGTACGATCCAGCTCATCATCGGGTTTGAGTAACGATCAACCGCATCGAGGAGCCGTTTCTCTTCATCTGCTGAGAGCCGACGGTTGCGCCCTGCACCAGGGGCTGGTCGCCTGATGTTCATCACAGGGTTGGATGTGAGTCCCACGCCCCATTCCTTGATCGCTACAGTGAATAAATGCCCGAGCAGGGCGAGATCAAGACGCACCGTATTGTTGGTTCTCGGCTGGGGACGACCATCGTCACCTTTGCGGTCTTCTCCGGCGAGGCGCGTGTCCCTGAACTTTGCGACGACTTCTGGAGTCAACGCGGCGAGAGAGTATTTGCCAAGGTGCTTGGTCAGGATTCTGGCACGCTTCAGGTCGGCGACCTGGGAGGTGGGACGCTTTGTCGGCACGATCTCTTCCAGATACCGCTTGAGCGCCGATTCCACTGTCAGGCGGCCGGCGGTTGCGCGCTGGATATACGCACCGCGCACCATCTCATCTTCGGTGCGGCGTGACCAGTCTTCCGCATCTCGTTTGGTACGGAAGGTCTTCACGGTTGTCGGCCAGCCGGACTTCCGGATGACCGCTTTCCACGTAGCGGAGGGGGTTTTAACGATGGTCGCCATGAATCTCCAGTACAGTGCCGAGCTGCATCACTGTACTGAAATTGTACCTAAGGCCTTCCGGTACAGTTCGAGACGGGTCAAACGAGCCGTCAACCCACTGGCCCGCTTCTCGTGTAAATCATTTATTTTGAATGAATTGGATCTGATTGATACTTGGTGCCGGGAGGGGGGGTCGAACCCCCACGAGGTTGCCCTCGGCGGATTTTGAGTCCAAAAAACCGCCTTTTTGCACTCTCTCGCACCGTGCCGCACTGAGCGGAACAAACTGCTTATTATCAATTACTTACATTGCATTTTGGGCTCGCACAGAATCGCACCAAAGCGCACCAAATCTCGGTACAAAGTGACACCAGTAGTGACACCAGAAATCACCCTTCGCCTCGGCGGACTTTCGGTCCGCCGAGGCACATAGAATGGCTTATTCTTCGGTCCCGTCGGTTGGTGTCACTTCTGGTGTCACTTAAGGAAGAAATCGCCGGTCTTTATGCGGGTTTTAACGACCACGCATCATTGATTCGAGAAGGATAGTCTACCCTCTTCGTTGATCGAAATCTCCGGGATATTGGAAGCAGGGAAATTTAGCGTGTAACGTGTGTGCTTCACTTCTCCTGAACGGATGAGGGCACCCACCTCCACCAGACCTGCCAGGTCACGAGTAGTGGTGGCTGGAGCCGTCCCCGCGATGGCGCTGTACTTCTTGGCACTCATGCCTCCCTCGAACCCTTCTGGCCCTTCTCGAAGCATCCGCAACAATACCTTCTCCTGTCTAGCGTTGATATGTCCCTTCACGGCGTCCAGCAGTTTCGCTTTATGAATGACGAAGTCGATCTGAGCGAAGGTTCGATACTGCGCCTCAAGGGCGATGGCGGAAAACCAGCGGAGCCAATCGGTGACATCGTTGGTCTTGTTTGCGTTCTCTAGAGCCCGGTAGTAGTCCGCGTGATGCACGAGAATCGAACGCGCAAGCGCGACGATGACGGGCTGTCCGAATCCCTGGACAAGCGCCTTTTCAGCAACAGCGCGTCCCATGCGTCCGTTCCCGTCCTCAAACGGATGAATCGACTCGAAGTAGAGGTGGGCGATGCCTCCTCGCGTCAGTGCCGGCAACGCAGATGCGGTTCCAGGCGCAGTGCCGTTGAACCACTCTAGGAACCTTCCCATCTCATGGCGCACGCGAGGAGATGGAGGAGCCTCAAAGTGGACTTTTGGAGCGTAGTTGGCCCCCGACACTACTTGCATCGGTTCATCACTTGTTCGATAGCGGCCAACATCTCGAAGGTCGGTCCTACCGGAGACCACCATCCGGTGCCAAGAGAACAACTGATCCTCGGTTAGGGCTTCATCAACACCTCGATAGAGTTCAACCATCAATTCCGAGATGCCTTGCTCAGCTGGCTTGACCTTGCGACGGTCTGAGAGGAAACCCAGTTGTCGTTGTATCGAAGACTGAACGCTGGCGCGATTCAAGATCTCACCCTCGATTTCGGAGGTGGTCAACGCTTCAATACTCATCGCTTCTACGAGTAGTTGCTGCCGAGCGTCCTCATCCAGATGTTTGGCCGATCCAATCAAGACTCCCGAGCCCCGCAAGAATGCGGCTTCAGCTTTCGCGAAGACCTTCTCTTCCCACCGAAAATCGGGCCAATCGGCTTGTTGCCAGTTCCAGCGCATGATTGATAAACGTGAATCCTATCCATCAATAATAAGCCATATTCTGATTGATAACATCCGCCGGGATATGCCCGATTGTTTTATTCGATCTTCAGGTCTTCATATCCGACTACGAAGCCATCGGTCCGATCTCTGGGAGGACCGCGAGGAATCGCCTCGCGTCTCCGTGTGGGATGCGCGGCTGCTTACATGTCGGACCCGGCTAAGGAGACTTACACAGGCGGTCGATTCTGTGACAATGTAGCGCTCTGACCAACTGAGCTACGTCCCCAGATTGTTTTCAACAACTTGGTTATATGTCACATAGAATCAGGCGTTTCGCAGCTTTCGCTATTTTCGCTTGTTTCTACCATTTCGCTGCTGTGGACTCAGTTTTGGGGTTGTCTGGACATCAAACAGAACTCCAAATTCCACGGCAACGACAAGATCAAGTCTTCCAGATGAACGCCGCTTTTGGTGTCGATGTCGCCCTCTCACAGGAGGAAAATCTACCCCTCAGGATCGGTAGTCCTCACCGACACGGAGCATCAATGACTCTGATGCCTTAACGGTTGCCCCTGACCGCATGCGAACCCAAGCGTTCAGCCCTTCCCTGCGGGCAGTTCAAAGCCGGAGAGCTGTTCCACCTGACGCAGAAACACCGATGGTTTCATCTGAAGCGAACCGCAGATGTCGAAGATGCTGCGGAGCGAGGGGTTGGTCTTTCCCAATTCGATGAGGCTGATGAAGGCACGCTCGTAGCCTGACTTTGCTGCCAGGGCCTCCTGGCTCATCTTCTGCCGTAACCGATGCTTCCGCAGCAGTTGTCCAAAGGCTGCGGATGGATCGAGTTTCGGATTGTTCTTTCCAGAAGATGCCACATCCAACTGTGGCATCGCAAGTATATTACGCGCTGCTTATAATACTTGCGGAAGCTCTAGCTGACGTTTGGAATGTCCCTATACTTTCGGTATCTCAGATAACGAGACCGTGTGTTGAGGCAACGAGGATGACTCGCAGATATTCATTGGCTATTCTGGTTCGGTGCAGCTAATCTCGGAGAGAATCCCCGGAGACACTTTTGATGGAGTTTTGGGCGCAAACCATCGGTCAAACGCGAAATGTGGAGGACCACGCACAATGCAGGTGAGGATGATTATCTTCCCAGGCGAAGACGGCCTTGACGTGGTGATCTGGGGCAGGTGGACGCAGGGATCGATGCGCTTTCGTCACTTCGACGAACGAACCGGCATGATTGCCATGCTGGAGAGCCTACGACTCCTCAGCTCAGAGGAGGCAAGGAAGCTAGAAGATTTTGTGTTTCTGGACCATTGCCCCATCTATTCGTCTCAGATCGAAGAGGCCGTACTCGCGGCCCACGGTTTCCTGCCAGCCTAAATGCCGTGACCTCTCACATGGAAGTAGTATCGCTACTGGGTGTCGCCAGAAGCTTTGCCTGCACTTCGATCATGTAATGCCACAGCCTCCCGGAAGGCTTTGATGAGGAATTGCCCCTCTTCCGTCAACTCCACTTTCCTTTGCCTCGGTTTGAAGATGTGGAAGTATAGCTGTGCTTCAAGCGCGGAGATTTGCTTTCGCAACTCGGTGTGCGGAATGCTTAAGTGTTCCGCTGCTCGCGCGTAATCCAACTCGTCTGCAAGGATGATGGCTGCTCGTTTCAGGCCGATTGCAATAAACTCAGACACTCTCAACTCCTCAATGTGGCGGCTGACCTGGGACAAGTAGATACATCGGTAGTTCTTCTGCTCTGTGTGACGGCTGGATGGAACCATCATCAATGCTAGCGACCGCTATGATTGTACTGGAAGTGTCATATTTCGGAAAGCCATGCCGCTCAACATTTTTGGGCGGCAGAACGGATCTTCGATTCGACACTGAGGGGGGTTGGCTTAGACATCCATAAATCTCAATGCCATTTCGACAGAACGCTTCATTTCTGATCTTGTTGCTCCGTTTACCGCCTGAACCGCAAGACCAGCTAGAAGCATGGAAATGTACTGAGCGAATTCAACGGGGTTAATCGACTTGTCCAAGTCTCCGTCTCGTTGAGCCTGCTGAGCACGCTTTCTTAGGGCAGCCTCACCCTGCGTCCGCCACTCAATCACCAGAGCCTTCGCAGATTCGGATTCCGTCCCGCAGGCTATTGCTCCCGTTATCGAGAGACATCCGTTCGGATTGCCGGGCGTCCCGAAGAAATCCGCGCTGTTTTGTAGCAGCGCGACTATCACTTCTCTCAACGTCGGCTGCGCTAAGGCTGCTCTGACGAATGACATAGGTCCCGCCCTGTAACGCTCGACCGCACGGCGAAAGAGGTTCTCCTTATCTCCAAATGCCGCATATATGCTGGAGCGGTTGATACCCATTGCTTCGCTCAGGTCTGCCATCGTCGCGCCTTCGTAGCTTTTCGCCCAAAAGACACGCATGGCCGCCTCCAACGCAGCGTCTTCATCAAAGCCGCGCGGTCTGCCAGTCCTGCCGCTTGTTTTCGTCTCGGCACTCATACAGGCTTTAGACGCACTTCTGGAACGAAAGGTCGAAAATAATTGCTGCTCACGGTAGCCAGCGGTTGAGAGCATTGCGGGTCTCGCGCAGAATTTCGTCGGAAAGCTTTTGGTCACTGACTGCACGGGAGAGCGCCACAGCTCCAACCATAGCCGAGAGACGTGCGATGTCCTCTCCGCGCTTACCGTCCATAGCCTTGATAATTTCTTTGAGCTGGATGGTGAAGGCCGTCTGGGCTTCGGGCTCGTGACGGAGTTCGCCGCAGAATGCGGCCATAGCGCAACCGAGACCCACGTTTTCGCGATGTTTCGGGCTGAGATAGCGGTCTAGCTGCTGTTGGCGCTCTTTCTGCGAGCCTCGACTATCCTGAATGCTTCGCAGAGTGCCCTGCATCGCATACTCGACGGCTGCGGCCACAAGAGCTTCCTTGTCCGAGAAGTGGCTATAGAAAGCGCCGTGGGTTAAGCCTGCGGCTTTCATGACCTCAGCGACAGTAACATCCTCAAAGCCACGCTCGCGGAAGAGGCGAGAGGCTTCGTGGATGATGCGTTCATGTTTTTCGGCGGTGTCTTCGGCGGGATAGCGCATATAGAACTCTCAGAGAAAAAGAATCTTGCAAATATGATTACCATCATACATGACGACCATCATATTTCAACCATTGGAATGTGCATGTGCGAATTGGCATTTGCAGAAATTCAACATAACCAGGAGCGATTCAATGAGACGTAGAGACTTCATCAAAAGCGGAGTTGTTTCAGGCTTGATAACTACTCTTCCCATCGCTGGTGCGGAAACGCTCCAGCAATCAACTACTGCTTCGACGAAGCCGGACGCACAGAAAAGGGCTAATTCACGAACGGACACATCGACACAGACTGAGCCTTCGGCCCCGTTTCCGCCTACCTACTACCGTACCGCAATGATCGAAGGGATTTCCGTATCCTACCGTGAGGCGGGTCAGCAAGGGAATCCAGTCATCCTCCTGTTACATGGTTGGCCGTCGTCGTCCCGAATGTATCGGAACCTCATTCCCCTACTGGCTAACAAATATCATGTGATTGCACCCGACTATCCTGGGTTTGGACACAGCGGAGTCCCACCCCGTGGCGAATACAACTATAGCTTTGATCGCATGGGTGAGATTGTAGAAGCCCTGATAGAAAAGCTTCAGATTGAAACCTTCGCACTTTACATCATGGATTTTGGCGCGCCCATCGGCTTTCGCCTGATGTTGAAAAAGCCTGGGCGTGTAACGGCGCTCATTGCACAGAATGCGCCAGCCTACCCCAGTGGAAGCGAATGGTTTAAGGTACTGGCGCAGTATTGGAAGGACGGCTTGCCGCAAAGCCGTCAGAATGCGCGTGCCTATCTCGATCCTGAAGCGATAAAGCAGCACTATCTGACAGGGGTTCGGGATGTTTCCCGAATCGATCCCGACGATTGGCTTATTGATACTTGTCTTATGAATCGGCCTGGTCTCGATGAGATTCATCTCGACATGCTCTACGACATACGAAGCAATGGTCCCGTTTTCAAGGCGGCCCAGGAATATTTCCGCACCCATCGTCCTCCGACCCTCATCGTGACTGGTGCTAACGATGTGGTTTTCTCGGGTGAATACATGAAGAGATACCTTGCCGACCTTCCCGGCGCGGAGTTTCATCTTCTCGATACCGGCCACTTCGCGCTGGAGGACCACTGCGATGAGATTGCATCTCTCATGCGTGACTTCTTGGAACGCACGGTGAAGAACGTATAGGCACTCCGTTCAAAGAAACGCTAGCGAGGGTGCTCGGCTCAAGAAAGCAGACGAACCCTCGCTAGCCAAATACAAGAAGTTAAAGCCTTCTGCGCCTCAACGCACCTTACCAGTTATCCGACCCTAAGAAGCACGCATAGCCGCATTCAGCGCCGTAGCTGTCAAAGCGCCTAACCCTCCCACCGCCTTTCCTCTCAGTGCCGATACCCCTTCAAATCTACTTCTGGAACGAAAGGTTGAAAATAATGCATCCGACTCAATCATGTCACATCTGAAACGATAGTTCCACAAGAAGTGCAATTCGTGGATTGTCCACATACAGCCATTCAATCCGCGCGGTTTGAACTCCCGCGCTGAACAATCAAGGAGTCGGATATGAGCAAGCTCAAAGGAAAAGTCGCCATCGTTACCGGTGCCTCAAAAGGCATCGGAGCTGGCATTGCGAAGGCCCTCGGTACGGAAGGTGCTTCTGTCGTCGTTAACTATGTGTCGAGCAGAGAAGACGCGGATAAAGTGGTGGCGGAAATCGTGAGCGCCGGCGGAAAGGCTGTCGCGGTAGGCGGCGATGTATCAAAGGCGGCAGAAGCTCAAGCCCTGGTCGATGCTGCGATCAAGAACTTCGGCCATCTCGATGTCCTGGTGAACAACGCCGGAACCTCTGATCTAAAGCCGCTCGACGCGGTGGGCGAGGCCGATTTCCATCGTGTGTTCAATATCAATGTCCTCGGGCCGATTTTGGTCACTCAGGCCGCGATTAAACACCTTGGAGAAGGCGCAAGCATTATTAATATCGGCTCCGGCGCAAGCCGCATCACCCCCGCGAATTCAACGGTATACACAAGTTCCAAAGCCGCCGTCGATGCCCTGACCGGAGTTTGGGCACGGGAGTTCGGTGCGCGCAAGATTCGTGTCAATTCGATCAATCCGGGACTGGTTGAGACCGAAGGCTCGGTTAGCAGGGGGTACATAGGTTCCGATTTTGAAAAGTGGATGATTGCGCAGGCTCCGCTCGGAAGGACCGGACGGGTCATCGACATCAGCTTGATTGCATTGTTCCTCGCTTCCGACGATTCTGCATGGCTTACGGGAGAAATTTTGCTCGCGTCGGGTGGCATTCGTTGATGGATGACGCTTCCTGCCTCCGGGTGTTCTGAAGGCTTAAGATCAGCGCCGGGGTAGCGGTAAGGCTACCCCGAAACACAAATGCTCGACTGTCACGTGGGCAATGCTTAAGGAGCGAATATGAGCAAACTCAAAGGAAAGGTCGCCATCGTCACCGGTGCCTCGAAGGGGATCGGAGCGGGGATAGCGAAGGTCTTCGGTGCGGAGGGCGCTTCGGTCGTTGTGAACTATGCGTCGAGCAGAGAAGGCGCGGATAAGGTTGTGGCCGAAATCGTGAACGGTGGTGGTAAGGCTGTCGCGGTACGCGCGGACGTAACAAAGGCACCGGATGCTCAAGAGCTGGTCGATGCCGCCATCACACACTTCGGACATCTCGATGTCGTCGTGAACAACTCTGGAGTTTACAAGTGGCAGCCGCTTGAGGAAGTCACGGAATCCGATTTCCACTGGATGTTCGACATCAATGTCCTTGGAACGATTCTGGTAACTCAGGCTGCCATCAAGCACCTCGGAGAAGGTGGGCGCATCATCAACATCGGTTCGGGCGTGAGCCGCACCACCTACGCAAATTCGACGGTGTACACGGGCACTAAAGCCGCAGTCGATGCCCTGACCGGAGTATGGGCTCGGGAGTTTGGTCCGCGAAAGATCCGCGTCAACTCGATCAATCCTGGACTGGTCGAGACTGAGGGCACGGTCAGCAACGGAAACATCGGCTCCGATTTTGAAAAGTGGCTGAGCACGCAGGCTCCTCTCGGACGGACCGGCCGAGTGACTGACATCAGCCCGGTCGCGCTGTTTCTCGCTTCCGATGATTCTGCATGGCTCACGGGTGAGCTTCTTCTTGCAACCGGCGGCATTCGTTGACCGATGCCGTCCCTAGCCTTTCGGAATTTTGAAGGCGTCCAGATCAATCCGGGTAGCGCGCCAATACTACCCCGAATCCAAAGGTCCGAGTGTCGCTCATGCAAAAGCTATCAGGAAAGATTGCCGTCATCACTGGCGGTTCTACGGGAATAGGATTGGCCACCGCAAAGCTCTTTGTGAGCGAAGGGGCCTACGTCTTCATCACTGGCCGTCGTCAGAAGGAACTCGACGAAGCTGTAAAGGAAATCGGCAGCAATGTCACCGGCGTTACCGGAGACATCTCAAACCTGGCCGACCTTGACCGTCTTTACGAGGCTGTCAAGTCAAAGGGTCGCCTGGACATCGTTTTTGCCAATGCGGGCGCTATGGAATTCGCATCTCTGGGCTCGTTCACAGAGCAGCATTTCGACAAGATATTTGACACCAATGTAAAGGGCACGGTGTTTACGGTACAGAAGGCCCTTCCATTGTTGAATGATGGCGCTTCGATCATTCTGAACGGCTCCGTTGCAGGCTCGAAGGGCACTCCTGGCTTCGGCTTATACGGCGCGAGCAAAGCTGCACTTCGCAATCTCGTGCGGGGTTGGACAGTGGAGTTGAAAGACCGAGCCATCCGCTCAAATGTTCTTAGCCCCGGCCCGACCGAGACGCCACTCGTCGCAGGCGTGCCCCCGGAAAGGGTCACTCAAATG
This sequence comes from Acidicapsa ligni, assembly GCF_025685655.1. Lineage (NCBI taxonomy): Bacteria > Pseudomonadati > Acidobacteriota > Terriglobia > Terriglobales > Acidobacteriaceae > Acidicapsa > Acidicapsa ligni. Next base: position 299,299 of record NZ_JAGSYG010000004.1, read on the forward strand.
ATAGCCACGATCCCTATGGGGCGTATGGGCAAAGCCAACGAAGTTGCGAAGGCTGCATTGTTCTTGGCTTCAGATGATTCCAGCTACGTGACGGGTATCGAATTGTTCGTGGACGGTGGCCGGGCGCAGATTTGAGCGCTGAGGAAACCATTACGAGGCTACATTCGTTTGGTCTTGACCCAAGTAACCATTGGAGGAACCTCTTATGAGTGACAAGAAACCTGTCCTGGTAGTCGGTGCCACAGGATTGCACGGTGGCACAGGGCCTTTCATCGTGAAGGAACTGCTTCGCCACGGGATGCCTGTGAAAGCTCTTGTGCGCGGAGAAGACGAACGCTCACTCGCTCTAACAAAGCAGGGTGCGGAAGTTGTCGTTGGGGATTTGCGTGACCGCCGCACGCTCATCCCCGCTCTCGATGGCGTCGAATTGGCGTACTTTACCCATCCGGTTGCGGAGGGAATTGTAAACGCGGCTGCGAACTTTGCTTCTGCGGGGCGAGACAGGGGCCTAAAGCGACTTGTGTCCGTTTCAACGGGAACTGCGGCCCCTGAAAGCATCGGTCCTCTAAGCCGCGCAAGCTGGCTTGCGGAGGAGCTATTTGAAACGTCTGGTTTCGACTGCATCATTCTTCGTGTCGCTGCCTGGTTTTTTGAAAACTTAGAACTATTACACAGGCAAGAAATCTTCGGCGACGGCGTTCTTCGCTCATCTTGCCGAGACATACCCTTGAACTGGATGGCCGGGGTGGATGCTGCAAAGCTGGCCGTATTTGCTCTATTACAACCGGAGAGGTTCGCCCCGAAAGCCACCTATTTTTATCCTACTGGTGACGACAAGATGACCTACTCCGAAGCAGCGGCGATCGTTGGTCGCCATCTTGGTCGAAAGCTAACCTATGAGACCGTTTCGGCGGATGCCTGGTATGCGCACTTGATGGAGTTGAGTCGAAGCGATCGAAGAATAACCGACGGCTTAGCCCGGCAGGTAAGCATCGTGGGAGCTTCGCTCAAAGAAGGACTCCCTACAAATGAGCTTTTCCAATCCGTAACGGGTGAACAACCTATGACACTTGAGGAAGCACTAAGATCCTCATACTTAACCCTGGCGCTGTAGCTACCGGTCAGATGCAACGGGAGTGCGATCTGCATCGGCTGTTGGGGAAACCAATACGAGTTTCTTCTTTGCCGATTTTCTCGACCGGAGACGATGGATGGCTTCAAAGAGACCCGAGCGAATAATGTCTTCTCGCATTTCGGAAAGAGAAGTTAGAGCTATGGCTCGTTGCCTGACGTGCTACAGCCGACAGACAATCCTCCAGGAACTAGGAGCGGGGGAGAAGGTGCCTTTGGCTCAACTCCGGCGACATCTCTCCGTCACACCTGCAACGCTGTCCCACCATGTCGAACAGCTCGAAGCCGCTGGATTCATCGAGATTGAACGGATTGGCAAGCAAGCTTTCGTCAGTTTGAGGCGAGATACATTGCAGTCGTTTGGCGATTGGATCTTAGCTCTTGTCACTCGTCCTCCCACCCTTCACTAACCACGGTCTACGAGTCGCCAGAATGCGCCTACGGCGACGATAGAGTCAATGGCGCTATCTCCAGTTCCTGAAAGGATCATAATGTCGAATCAACCTCTGCTGCATACATACCAGATGGGCGACCTGGCTCTTCCGAATCGCATCGTGATGTCTTCGCTCACTCGGATGCGGGCCAATTCAACCAACCACGTTCCGACCGCTTTGCAAGCTGAGTATTACGCTCAGCGAGCTTCTGCCGGACTGATTATTTCTGAGGCTACCGCCATCAGCGTCGATGGGTTTGGATGGGCTAACACGCCGGGACTGTGGAGCAAAGAGCAGGTCGCGGGTTGGAGGCAAGTGACCGATGCCGTACACCAGCGTGGCGGAAGGATTATCGCACAGCTCTGGCACACAGGCGCAATGTCTCATCCGGAACTTCGGAATGGAGATTTGCCAGTATCCGCCTCTGATGTTGATCCGCTTCAAATCTCGGTAACGCCGACAGGACGTAAACCAACTGTAGTGCCTCGCCCTTTGACAAAGGAAGAGATTAGGGCGACTGTGCAGGATTTCGCAAAGGCGGGGCTAAATGCAATCGAGGCCGGCTTCGACGGCGTTCAGATTTTAGCCAACTATCTCTATCTGATTCCTCAGTTTCTCAACATGAAAACGAATCGACGAACGGACGAATACGGCGGCAATCTTGAGAACCGCGCACGATTCTTGTTTGAAATCGTTGAGGAAGTCGCGAGCGCCGTTGGCAATAAGCGCACCGGGATCAAGATCAGCCCGATGCATGAGGGCGGAGAGTTTAGCGCAAATGAGGAGACGCTTCCGGTAACGGAATATGCCATCCGCAAGCTAAATGATTACGATCTGTCGCACCTTTTGTTGATGGGCAATTCAACAGACTTTACGGGGACTCCCCTGGAGGCGCTTGCCGGAGACCAGATGTTTGAATACTTCCGCCCACTGTATAGCGGAACACTTATAGCTAATGCCAACATGGATCGAGAGCGCGGCAATCACCTCATCACCTCCGGATTGGCGGATTTGGTTGCTTTTGGGCGGGCATATATCGCCAATCCGGATCTGGTACACCGCTTTCAAAATGGAGCACCACTGGCTGACATCGACTGGGAAACGGTCTATGGATCAGACGGTGGTGGTTACTCCGATTACCCCTTTCATCAACCAATCGAATATACCGGCCAGCCAGCCTCGTCACTCTGAATGAAGTGGCGAACAATACATATAGAGAACAGGAGAGTGATATTAATGACGACGGACGAGCTGTTCGCAGCAGTGGCGGTGACCGGATGGAGACGCGCGATAGGGTTCACTGAAAGATTGTTGTCCTCGCTCAGCGATGAAGGGTTATTCCTGGAGGTGGCACCTCACCGAAACCGCGTCTACTACATCGTTGGGCATCTGACCGCAACCCATGATCGACTTATCGATATGCTCGAACTCGGACAGCGCCTCCACCCTGAATTCGATGAGTTGTTCCTCGATAATCCGGACAGGACATTCCCGGACGAACTCAGCCCAACGCAGTTGCGTGACGCGTTCAATACGGTGAATGAAAAGGTAACCCACGGCGTAGAAGCAATGTCTCCTCTCGATTGGTTGAAGCGACACTCTGCTGTTTCTGAAGAGGAGTTTGATACCGATCCTAAAAGAAACCGGCTCGCTGTACTGCAATCTCGCATTGGACACGTCATGTACCATAACGCTCAAATCCGGCTCTTAGCTACGTCCTGACTGCACTGGTCTTGGGCACATTCGTAAAGAAGGGCGGCGCTTTGCGCCGCCCCATACTGCAATGAATAAGCTCTTATCTAAAACCTAAGCCGCTTTTATCTGCTTCCCTTACGCATGTTCATAACTTGAAGACACAGGGCGTTCGATAGCAGAGTCGAAAATGGCACGGTGCTTTTCGACATAAGCCTGGACTGTCATGGGAGCCTGCCCCGTTAGTTCTCCGATGATTCCGTCCTGGCCTGCAAAAACTCCATTCTGGTAGTCCTTCGAGACCTCCGCAACATGCTGGTGGATAAACTCGCTCCAACCTTTCAGCTGCCCTTCCTGGATGAACTGCTCGGCGGTTACAGGCTCATAGTGGACCTCGAAACCCAGCGCCTTGCTCATCTCTTTCGCGATCTCGTGGTGGTTCATCTCTACCGGGCCGTGGACCGTGTAGCTCTTGCTGGCATGAGGCTCGGGATTCTTCAGGATAGCGGCCACCAATCGTCCGATGTCTTCTGCGGCGATAGGAGCGTGGCGTCCTTCGCCCATCGGAAGCTTGAGAGCACCGGTCGCGCGGAGTTCGGCGGGATCGACCAGGTATACAAGCCATTCCGCGAAGAAGGTTGGCTTCAGATGCGTTGTCGGGATTCCGGACCGGTCAAAGATGCGCTCCGCCACCCAGTGGTTAAGGGCGGCGTGGCTCTTTGCAGCGCGCCGCGCCGAAATTTGCGAAATGTTGAGGAGAAACTTCAACCCTGCCTCTTTCGCCGCAGCCGCAAAGTATGCAGTTGCGTCGATCAAACGCGGAGCCACTGGGTAGCAGAAGTAGGCACTCTCGATCCCCTCCATTGCCCGGACGATTCCGTCGAGGTCAAAGAAGTCCCCGACCACGACATCGGCTCCTAGCTCTCGGAGACTATCTACCTTCGGTCCTTCGCGATGGGCCAAAGCCCGCACGGGAATTCCCTGCTTTAGTAGAGTCTCAGTCGCGACATATCCTGATTTGCCTGTGGCACCTGTAATGAGAATTTTCGGCACTTTCATCAATAGCTCCTTATCTCCGGACCATTTAACCGGGATGATGTCAGAATAGTGGCGACCGCTAGCATTGTCAATCATAGCGACAGCTATCATTGAAGATACGATTCGAGAGACGCCATCTTTTCACTGATTTGTTGGCATTGATGGGATTGCGTCGTTGTTCTAACGCAATTCCCTAAGCAGCTTGGAACGGGTGACTGAAAGTATGCGGTCGGAGAATTCCGGGTCGTCTACAGCACGAGCCAGAATCATCGCACCGACCATCGAGGCAACTGTGGCAAGCATCTCGTCCTTGCGTGCGCGAGGCGTCCCTGTCGGCAGTTTCTCCGCCAACCGTGCCGCCGCGCCTTTGACGATGCGCGTGAAGGAGCGGCGAACGACCTCTCCTTGCCGGGGCATGTCACCTCCCAACGCGGCCATGAAGCAACCTGATCCCGGATTCTCCCGATGCTTTGGACTAAGGTAGCGGGAGACTAATCCTGAAACAGTATCCACAGGCGCGGCCAGGGGGCCTTCGCGCTCAAATCCGTCTTCGAGCGCTTCGGCGAGAAGCTTTTCCTTCGAGCCGAACTGACTGTAGAGACTTCCGTGCGTCATTCCCGCTGCTTGCCCGAGTGCGTCCACGCCGACTCCCGGTACGCCGCGTTCGCGGAACAACCTGGCCGCGCTCGTAAGGATCAACTCCCTGTTCTCGGCTGCTTGCTTCTTGGAAATCTTCATATAGGCCCTCCTGTGTCGCAGCGTCCGCCACCACTGTCTAATAGTAGCGGACACAATGATTGATAGGCTAGTCTTAGTCCAGTCCGACCAGTTCGTCCCACGACCCTATCGCGAACGGACAGCTATTAGGACCCATGAACGTTCAAGGCCGCTTACAGCGTCACCACACTTCGTTTCAGAACTTGGTGATCCAAGCCGGTAAAGGAGCCAAATACGCTGAGATGAAATGTTCCTGGACGTGGCATTGGGCTTCATGAGGTTCTAAACAAGCTGTGCGAATCGCGCTGAAGGCGGTCTGTGCAAACGATTAAATTGTTCTTCTTAAACGGAAAGGTCCATCGTGTCTCAAACTTGGCTAATCACAGGTAGCTCTCGCGGACTCGGGAGAGCGTTCGCAGAAGCGGTACTCACGGCGGGTCACAATTTAGTCGCGGGCGCCAGGAATCCACAACAACTGGATGATCTCAAGCACAAGTTTGGAGAGAGAATTCATCCGGTCGTTCTCGATGTGACCGATGAGGCCCAGGCTAAAGCCGCAGTCGATGCTGCCATGAGTCGATTTGGCGCTCTCGACGTTCTTGTGAACAACGCCGGATACGGCAACGTGGCTCCAGTCGAAGACACATCGCTCGCAGAATTTCGGGCACAAATCGAAACTAATCTCTTCGGCGTCATCATTATGACGAAGGCTGTACTTCCATACTTCCGGGAGCGCAGAGGCGGATATATCGTCCAGGTCACGTCAATCGCAGGACGGCTCGGCCCAATAGGACGTGCTCCCTATGCGGCCGCCAAGTTTGGCGTTGAGGGCTTTTCGGAGTCGTTGGCGAAGGAGATAGCACCGTTCGGGGTCAAGCTGACGATCATCGAGCCAGGAGGCTTCCGCACTGATTTCGCCGGTTCTTCTACTTCACTTCGTGAGGGCCGCTCGGAATACGCATCAACCGTGGGGGCCACCATTCGTTTTCAGCGAGACTACAACGGCAAGCAACCCGGAGATCCCGCCAAAGCGGCTAACGCTCTTCTCCAACTCGCTTCACTACCTGATCCTCCGTTACGGTTGCTGCTAGGCAGCGACAGCTATAACGCTGCCGAAGGCAGTGCTCTAGCCAAACTCGAAAGTGACAGGAAATGGAAAGAGCTTAGCCTTTCCACGGATTATTCGTCGTGAATACTTCATATGCCGTGCAGCAATGGGAGGACGAGGACAGACGAATCTAGGTGCATAGCGTATGCACGTAGGCGCGCTGTCCACGCTACCTGTAGCCGTGTACGCGGGATGAGGGTGCAGGGAGAAACCAAAGCGGGTTCTCCCTGCGCGATTTTAGCGGCAGCATAAAAGAAGGGGCGACTACGAGCCGCCCCCACCTGAGACTTGTTTGCTACGCTGCTTTCTTCGCGGCTTTAGTTGTGGACTGCGCCGTCTTCTTTGCTTTCTCTTTCGCGACGAACTCCTGCTTGACCTTGGAAGCGATGGCGTCGGTATCCACCTTATAGGCTGTGGCGGCCTCTTTGAGCACAGAAGGAGCATTGTTGCGGGCGGCGGCAAGAACGATGGTCAACTCGACCGTCAACCGTCCCAACATGCTCTCTTCGGCACGACGCAGGAAGGCGGCAAACAGCTTCTCGATGGAGTCGCTGTCCTTGGCCTTCTTGATGCCGTGCTGCTTGGCGACGATGGCGAGACGGTTCTCGTCCAGCATCGCGGCCAGCCTCTCGACGACAAACAGCAGGTCGCGTTTCATTAGCCGCACCGGGACGGCTGCGCCGATGGCAGAGAGTACGCGGATGCCGGTCGTCTCGGAGATGGCCTGTTCCTTGCGCCGCTTCTCCTGCTCGGCCTTCCACTTGGCATTATCCGCGACGTTCTGCGGCGTCTGCTTCTTGGCCTTGGGGTGATGCACCGGGCAGTCGGCGTTGGTGCATACCTTCTGCAAGGTGCCTTGCCCTTCGCCTTCGGCAACGATGGCCTCGGTGGTGTGCTTGCACGTTTTGAACATCGGAGACTTCGCCTGTTCCTTGTCCTTGGGCTTGTCCTCCCGAAGCTCAACATACTTGCTACGGGAGAGCACCGGGCTACCTTCCGCCTGTGGCCGGTAGTCGGTGCTGATTTGTACCAGCTTGGGCTTCGCGGCTACGATGACGGCGATGTGCGCCTGTACCTTCGCCTGATAGCAGCGCGGGTCGGTGCAGGCGTCCTGCTTGCCAAGGTCGGCAAACAGCAGCTTGTTATGGCCGGTACGTTTGGGGCAATCGACGCAGCTTCCGGCAGTGACGATAAGCTCTGCGCTGCGCTTGTCGAAAGGTGCGTCCTTCAACAGCAGCAGCACGTTCGTCTCAATCCAGAAACGCAGATTGCGGACGGGCAACAGTATCCGTGCAGGCTTATCGCCATTATTGGTGTAGACCTCTTTGAAGCAAGCGGTTAGACCTTGCTCCTGCACCTCCGTTGGCAACTTCGCCAGCAGCAGCGCATGGCCCACGCCGATGTCGTTGCGGTAGAACGCAGCGGCTACGGCATCGCAGAGGTCGGTGAGTTTGAGGCGTGTGGTGATGTAAACCGGCGTCTTGCCTACCTTCGCCGCCATCTGCTCGACGGTGTAAGTGGGATCGGACAGGGAGAGAAGCCGCTTATAGCCTTCGGCCTCCTCCATCGGGTGAACGTCGCGGCGCTGGAGGTTTTCGACAAGCTGCGCTTCGATGACTTCGGCATCACTCATCTCGCGGATGACCGTGGGAATGGTTTCTTTCCCGGCCAACAGCGAGGCACGATACCGCCGCGCCCCGAAAACAATCTCCAAGCGTTCGTCCTTGGGGCGGGCGAGGATGGCCTGATAGACGCCGACCTTGCCGATGGTTTCAGCCAATTCTTTCAGGCCGCTTTCGTCGAAGTGCTGACGCGGATTGGTGGGTGATTCCATGAGAAGAGTAAGGGCGACTTCCTGCGTTGCATTGTGGGTGGCGATGGCGGTTGTTTCCATGATGACAAGCTCCTTTCGAGCGGGTTGAGGGTGAATGGAGACAGAGCGGACACGCGCTGACCGTATCCGCTCCAAGAGAGCGGACTAGCAACGAATCGACTTGTCCGTGAAAGCGTCTGTGAATCTCTGTAAGCGCAGGTTGTTGTCCCACGTCTTCGCAAAGCGGACGTGCTGCTCGTGCAACTGAATCAAATGCACGTAATGGTCGCGGACGATGTTGCGGCTCCACTGCTCGACGGCCATGTAATCGTTACGCCAGTACCAAGGGTCAAGGTGTGCGCCTCCCGCGAGTCCAAGCTCAAAGCACATCTCCGGGTCGCGCATCGGGTCGCCGTTCTGTTCGCCATAATGAGCAACAGAGATTGCAGGCAGTCCCATCGGCCCCGTTCCGATGGCCTCGATGACAAGGGCCATATAGGGAAGGTTTTCAATCTTGAGGTAAAGCGTGGGCCGATAGCCTCCGGCCAGTTTGAGAATGTCGAGGATGGTCTGCATTACGCCACCTCCGCAAGTTCCGCAGTACCGTTGTTCGGCGGTGGCAACGTAACGAGGTTGGCGGCGTCTTCTTCCGTCTCTTCCGCAAACGTACTGCCGAGGATGAAATCAACGGCTCTTTGAGCGTTCGCGGCGGCGTGAACGATCAGGCGGTTATCCTCTTCCAGCTTGGAAATCCAGTTCTGGATATAGGCGGTGGTGTTGCGGTCGGTGTGCTCGTTGGCAATCTCCGCGATGGCGCAAAGGAAGGCCGCGCCCATCTCGGCTACTAGTTCTTCCTTGCTGTAGAGGTCATCACCAAAGCGGTCGCCAAAGGTGCGGTGGAGGCGGCTCTCGTGGCCGGTGCTGTGAATCAATTCGTGGAAAAGGGTGCTGTAGTAGTGGGGCGCATCCACGAAGCGGGAGCGGACGGGCATGTGTACGGAATCGTTAGAGGGCCGGTAGTAAGCGCGGCACTCGGTGGGGCTGTCGAGATGGAGCGCGGGGCGATTCTCCCATCCGGTAACGATGGCCTCGCAGGTTTCGTCCGTGTCGATCTCCGGGGCGGTCGTGGGCTGTTCAATCTCGGGTAGCGTGAGGCCGTCGCACTGCTCCACGTTGAACACGGTGTAGTAGCAAAGAACGAACGGGGCGCGGTCGTCTTCTTCGCCGTTTTCATCTTCCTTCTTGCGGTCGCGTAGCTGTTTGAAGAAAACAATCTGCGTCCCTTTCTCTCCCTTGCGTACATTGCCCTTTAGCTCCTGCGCCTGTTTGAAGGTGAGCCAGAAGGGGGATTGATAGGGGCTGGACCAAAGCAGAAATACATTGATGCCCCGGTACGGTTTGCCGGTATGGAAGTTGCGGGGGAACGGGCCTCCGGTAAAGTGCGGGGTCTGCCACGGCTTCTCCCACGGAATGACGCCAGCTTTCAGGCTGGCAAGGATGCGGTCGGTGACGGTCTGGTAGATGCTGGGCTTGGCGATGCTGGCTGACTTCTTCATGCTGCTTCCTCCCTGTGGTGGCTGTTGCCGTTGCACGTCCGCGTTGAAACGCGGCATGTACATGCCGAACGCCTCCTGGCGAAGGTGGGGGGTAGCAAGTGCAAGCCGAGGGGTATCCCCACCCCGGAACGCAGTGGAGGGGCGGAGCGCAGCGGAGGTCTGCACAAGCGAAGCGCGGAAGATTGGGGAGTGGCTTGCAGGCGCGAGGGGCGAAGCTCCCCTTAGCAGTTTTTGCTTGTTCTACCCGGTGGGGCGTTGCGGGGAGGGTGGACCTCCCCGCTGAGATTCTCTCTCGCCTGTCTAGGCTTTTCCTTTCTCTTTAGGGGTGTCCAGAGGGGATATTTCTCTTTTCGGAGGGAGCGCAGCGAGATCATGAAAGCAAACGGATTGCTGATCTCAGCCGAAGAATTTACCCAGCGGAATCCGATTTCCGCTTGCCGAACACGGCTAAATGAGTGACTCGGCGATTATTAGCTCATCGAGAAACGGAGGATTTTGGGGCGATTCAAGAGGAGTTCGGCACGGATATGCCTATTGTTCGTCTGATTGCTGCGCAATCAATCGAGTCGATACCGCACAAGACCACCGACGGCAAGTCTTACGTTTCTATTGAGGTTCCTTGGACTTTAGGAGATAGCGCTTCAGGGCGGGCAAGATAAGCGTGGTACGCTTACGCACGAAGCAGCGAGAACCCACCCAAAGCATATTGGAAGGGCGTGTATCGGCCGTCATTCGGGAGAGTACAGTGAGCATTTTTGACCCTTCAAAGCTATTGAGTTATGGCGCGATCGGATTGGGTTTTCTACTCGCGTTCCTCGCGTACCGCCTGTTGTCCGATGAAGGAAAGCGAGAACCCTACCCACGCAAAGAGATGGTCCGTGCGATCTACGCGTTTATGGTGTTCGCTTTTCTCTTGTCATTTCTGGGTTTTTCCAGCGAACTGGCGAAATCGCTTTATGTACCAAAGTCTCTGGCTAGTGCCCCTAATACAAAACCAGTCGACATGCAATCCAGCGACACCAAGCCGCTGGAACCTAAAGTCAGTACCTCGACGGTTGTGCCGGCGAAGAAGGTGGTGGCCGCGAGAGTCGTGAAATCGGTGGATTTCACGCTTCTGACTCCGGTGCTGAAATCACCAATAATTGGCTCAGAGCTCGATTCCTTTCCTAGGGAAATCACGTTTGAATGGGCGGAGGTTCCCGGAGCAGTTGCCTACAAGGTGCAGGCGGAGATACTAAAACCCTTGGACCCCAGCACCCACGCGTCCATATGGGTTCCTATCTGGCAAACTCAAGTTACTACAACGATGAAGCATGACCAATGGTCGGGCGGCGGACAGTATCATTGGCGTGTCATCGCAATTGATGAGAAAGGCCGAACGAGTCAGCCTTCTGACTGGTGGACCTTCAGTTTTCGAAGCTAATTGAAATTCGCTTGACGGCACCCGATGGCCCGGGGAAGATCAAAACGAACTTTCCGTCTGGCGAGCAAGAGCGGATCAGTTGTCCGGGCGCCTACTTGCCCGCCGGTGCAATCAAAGGATGGCAAACAAATGTATGGCACGAAAGTGGACCAGAATGTAGTTTTGGTTGCAAAGCCAACTAAGCTAGGGCCGATCACTATCTAGCATTCACAACGGGGCAGAGATTGTCACCCGTGGAGTTGGACCGCTTTGATAAGAAACTGCTTGTGCTCCCAATTTACTTAGGCTATCGTCACTGTCACTACATCCAGAGCAATCATGAGCCCTTATATGCATAAGTTTGCGGTCTCCCTGCCTAGCCTTCGCCTCTTTACTCTTAGCTTTGCGCTTCTGACATCCTTTCCTGCCTTATGTGCACCAACGGCGCCGACGAACTGCACCCCTCCGCGTGGGTACGGCCAAGCGGCTTGCACCGAGGTGACAGTCGGTGTCCAGACGTGGACCTATCAACGCCTCTACCCTCTTCTCTCTTCCCTATACAACGACCTGATGAACAGCACGGCGGCCCTCAATCCGAATGCCGCCAATGGTACGAGCACGGACGCGCTCATCCAGAGCCTCCAGGTTCAGTTCGGATATAGCCAATTGTCCGCAACACAGAATCAGGCAGCCGCTCAGATGCTGAGCGCAAACACATCGTTCCAATCGCAACTCATTCAACAGCAGGCGAGCCTCCTGCAGTCTTCCCTAGCAGCACTGCAGCAGCAGAACCAGGATCAGAACACATTGACGGCGGACACTAACGCAGCCAAACCGAGCGCTGTGCTCACGGCCGATCAAGCAGCATTAACAGCGGCGCAAGCTAACGTAAGCACCGTGGCCGCTCAGATGGCTCAAGTCACAGCCCAACTGAAGGCACCTACCTACGCACCTGCTTTTGCTTCAGCCGCTCCCGTCACAGCCCTTACAAATCCCACTGCTCTTTCGTCCAGTGCTGGCGCACCGTCGTCAGGTACTCCTGCGCCCAACTTCCCGGCGACCAAGCAGATCCAGAACGACGTGCAATATTATTGGACCCGGCTGCTTACTCTCGTGGGGGTGATGGTGAAGCCGGATAACGCTGACCGTGACGACCAGATCTATATGCTCCAGTTCGATACCGGGATCTTTCCGGTCAAGCGAAAGCACCAACTACTTGATGTGAGCTATTCGCTTCGATGCACCGACACGGGCAGGCCCGCTCCGACGGTGCTCGACGTCTTTCCGAGGATGGCGGCAGTCAACATCACCGATACTAAGTACCGCGATACTCAGACCGGCTTTGGAGCGCTCATCAGTTGGCTGGGCTTCGGCCTGAACGCCTCCTACAATCGAGAGCACCTCCGGATGTCGCAAGTTTTGGGACAGTCGTCCTACATCACAGGTTTTGGGGTTGGACAGAGCTTGTTCGGCTGGAAGTATGGGATCTCTCTGGGAGATGATGAACTCTCTTCAGATACCCGCACAACATTCGCTCTTGTGAGTGTCCCTAGAGGATGCGTGCCTCACGTGGATCGCCAGAGCACCACCTGGATCAGCAGTGATGGAAAGGAACAGAAACGTCAGGATGACCCTCCGAGCCAAGCCGAATTGAAGGCATGGGCAAATATCCCATCGTCTTCCATGACTGCGCCGACAGAGCTCGTCGCCTCGATTGAGTTCAATCGCCTGGAATTTGACCCATCAACGGTGACAGCAGCCTCCCCCGCCGTTGTCAGCGTCATTCTGACCCTTAACAAGGACATCGATCAACAGTTGACGGTCACGGCAAATGGCACGCCGATCAAGCGAGTACGAGACACAGAAGGCGGCGCGACAGGTACGAGCACGGTGACAGGAGTGCTTGAGTCCGGAACGCTTGGCGATAATACATGGACGCCGATCAGTGCACGAACGCTCCTGTTGAACCTCGACGGCACCTTATTTGGTGCGAGATTCCCTGAGATCATTCTCGCCGCCCCGACCGTCACCGATGACTTGACAGGCCAAGTCGCTGCGTCGCAAACATGCCCCGCGATTCTGGTTTCCGGAAAAACGCTTCTCGGCGGAGCGAACTGCCTGAATCATCTACCGTCACTTGCGTATAAGAAATCAACCACACGGACCGTGACAGCCGCACGGATTCTGCAAGGGCTCGCCGACGGCAAGCCCCGCATCATGTTCACAGTGCTCAGCCCGAACAATCCTCTGGCAGCGTCAGCCTCGACGTCGAGTTCGAGCATTCAGGTCGCATCTGATGCAACCAGCAGTGAATGGGGAGGGGCGACGGAGGTCTATCAAACTTCCGATGCCTCCTCACAGAATATGACACGGCTGGACTGTGATAGACCGCAGGGCTCCAAGCTGCTGTGCAGCATGCCGGCGACGCAGGGGACAGTCGATATTTCTTCTGGAGCAAAGTATCAGATCCTGGATTTGAACCACCAGCTCGACAGCAGCACAACCGGTCCATTAAGCGCCTGGGCCAGTCTGGATCCCTGCTACGACGCTAAAGCTAATGACACTCGGCCCGACACCTGCAAGATTCCGACCTACTGGAACATCATCGGTCCGCAACCCGTATCCAATGGTAGCGGCTGGGACCTGAAATTTGAGTTCGTGAATGTCGATACGTCGAACACTTTCCAGCCGAAGACTGCAACACTCGGGTCGCAGGCCCTATCGTTCGATTCAAATGGTGAGACACAGCCCGTCGCTCTCGATTTTGCGATTACACCGGCTTCGCTTGCCGCCCTTCAAGATGACATGACTCTCGTCTTGAGCGGCGCTCTAGTCAATCAGTCAGTCAGAATCACAAACCTTTGGTCGAAGTTAGCCCCAACAACAAACGCCCAAACGGATCTCACGAACTGGACGGGATCCAATCTCATCAGCGCCTATAACAGTGTGCAAATTGGCCTGAATGGTCCGCTCCACAAGATCGTGTGCACGAGAAATGTGTATTGTCAGCTTGACCCCTCAGAAACTGATGCGATGAAGAATGAGACGAAGTCTGGGCTGATTTACTTAGTAGCACACTCAACGATCCCAAACGCAAAAGATTCGCTTCCGGTGCCGCTCATGCTTAATGGAAGTGGAGCCATGTCGATCGCCACCTATACGCCGCCTCCAAAGCCGGGAGCAACCGGACCATCCGGTACGCCGGGAGCGCCTGGGAGCGCACCAATAACCAATCCCCAACCTACTGTCCCGCCTAGTAACAATCTGGGACCGGCCCCGCCCAATAATTCGAAGGTAGACGTCATTGGAACCCAAACCTTGCAGGCTCCTCCACAGTGAGCCTTCTGCTGGAACCGGCGTCTCGGGAGGCAAAGCCGGTAGCGAGCTGCACGGCGGGGATCGAGCAGGTGGCGAAAGACGCTCTGCGGCTGGAGACAGGGAGGAGCCATCCTCCCTCCACAGGAAGTCGGTCGTACTTACCAGCGATGCTGGAACCGAATAGGAGAGGCTAAAAAGATTACGTTCTGACTGCAGACGAGAATCGCGGTCAGGAAATCATTTCTACGGAGTTAAATATGACGTTGGATGAACTCGAAGCCAAGACCCCTGGAGCAACGGAACAGTGGAATCGTATCGCTCGCGACTCGTGGATTTATACGGTTACGCTGTTTGCGCTGTCCACCCCTTCGACGGGTGATGTTCTGACGCTGGCAGGGACCGGCACTCTCATCGCGTACAAAGACGCCCACTACATCCTTACAGCGGCGCACGTATGGCACAACGTTCTCAAGAAGGTCGATCAAGTCGGGATTACTCTCAGAGAAACATATGATCACACCTGCCTAATGGAACCAGCGACGATCGTCGCCTCCGGACCCGTTGTGCAGAACGATTGGACTGAGTGGGGGGCCGGATATCGTTTTTCTCCGCATTCCGGCTGTGCGCGTTGGCGAAATCAAGGCATTCCGGGTCTTCTATTCGTTGCCGTCTGAGGACAAATCACTCTTCAAGGATGAGCACGTCGAAGCGGGTCTACTGCTGGGTACACCGGAAGCGCTTGGTACCTACAAGAAGAACCATGCCAGTGTGCAAATGACGCCCTTTTGGGTCGCCCCGCCAATCTGCTATGTCGAGAATGGATTCGACTACCTCGACGTCAACGCGCGTCTGCCGCCTCCGAGCGATGTGAATAGCTTTGGTGGCGTGAGTGGTGGAGGCTTATGGAGAATAAAGGTCTACAGTGATCCGACCAATGGAGAGATTCATTCCGAAGCTATCCTCAATGGTGTGGCATTTTGGGCGTATGAGGTCAAAGGCGGCGCTGGCAGGGTTCGTTGTCATGGTTCAGAAAGTATCCGCGTTGCGCTAACTATGGTGTAGGAGATTGAAACGCTATGGCAATCGATGATCCAGTTGGGACTGTGATCCAGCAAGCCAAGGAAGACAAGGAAGCCGAGTCCTACCTGCCCGACCGATTAGCCAGACTGGGATTGTCTGCTGCTGTCGCGGCGGCATTTGCACACATGCCATTTGTCGCCCAGATTTTAACTAGCCTCCTGAGTAACAGTCCCGCTCGTTTTGAGGAACACTTCCTTCAAGTGGCTACCGAACTTCACGCGCAACAGAAGCGAATCGAGGACCGGATTTCCGATATGAATTATTACGAATCCGAAGAGTTTCATTCCCTGTTGACGCTGATTCTCGAAAGACTTCACGCGACTCATCAGAAAGAGAAATTGAAGATGTTTGGCGACGCTCTTGCCAATAGTGGGAGCAGCGATTTCAAGGGAGACGATACGGAGCAGTACATCAGGACGCTACGCGATCTGAGCCTGGAAGATTTGCAACTTCTTAAGGCGATCTGGGCGGCCAAAAAACTTCCTGAGCCTTATCGCAATCTTTCATTTAAAGAAAGCGCGAAGCCCAGCGTTGCTCGGTTGGTGGGTTTCGGCCTAATCAGTGAAGTGCATGGGCTTAAGAAATTCAATCTGACTGTTCCTGTTACCCCAACGTCATCCCAGTCGCCGGAGCGTTATGCGCGGGGGCTTGCTGACGCGTTTTCAAAGTATTTTGAGCAAGCTCCATTCACGACACGGCGCATATCGGATTTTGGAGAACGATTCCTAGACTTTATCTCCGCTGACGAAAGTGGCGATATGGCGTCTAATTCGTAACGCAATGGGATTAGCTGGAATGAGATTCAGTCGCCCGAAAATTTGCCTTGTTGGGATTTTCGCTACGCCGCCTGAACGCCGCCGTTCTGGCTCCGCTGTCCGGCACGTGCTTTAGGGTGCGCTGGTCTACAGCGGAGGCTTCCTCGTAGTCTCCCATTTTGCCTTTACAATTCGGAGATATTTCTCGAACTCCTCTCTGTCGTCGTACTTTTTTATAGCCCTCTGCGCTACTGACGGGAGCCCATCTAATGCAGTCACAACGAAGTCATCCGGGAGTTCGCCCCCGACAATGACTTCGACGAGCTTTCGGATGTTCCACGAGCCCAGGGACGATGGTTGTGCGAGGAAGTGACTGATTATTGCCTTCTTTCGCTCGATGTTGACGCGAGGGTAAATCTCTTTCAAAACCCTCCAAATGTAGAAATCCTTATTGTGCGACATCTGCTCTTCGACGCGTGGCCACGCAGCGTTCTCGTCTACCGTTAGCAGCAGGCCAATAACAGACTCCGTATCGAAATCCGAAAAGAATCTGCCCGTGCTTTCGAGTGCTACGACTCGATTAAAGGCTTGTTTAGAATCGAGTCCCTCTATGATTTGCGATATGTCCTCAGGTCTTACGAGGTCCGAGATGGTGTCAAGCACGTTTAGTCGCACGTCAGGAGAGTATTTCCTAATGGCGAGTGCCGCTACTTTGCCGGTCGGGAAGCGTGGTTTGGATGATGTGCGACGCGGATACAGTCCCGAAACCAAGTATGGAATTGAGGACTCGTGGACGATCTCTCCCAATATTTCGTAAGCGGTTGAAGATACATCCAATCTTCTGCTGCCCAGTGCCTCATGCAGGATTGGAAGTGCGCTTTGGCCGAGTCGAAGGGCTGGCTTGATGGCTTCCTCTTGATGGAGTCGGTTATTACTACCGAGCAGTTTCCGTAAAAGGGCTTCGTCTGTGTCTGAGGTTGAGGGCGCAGCATCCGGTACGTCGCCAATCTCCAATCGCGCCCAGAAGATCGCCTCGATTGCCTCGTCTAGATAGCGGTAGCGTTTCTGTGGATCATGCGCCATCATCCTGCTCAATATCTTGTCAAGCGGTTCCAGCCTTTTGTCTAGAACCGCTAATGGCGGTAGATTGGGTCGGGTTGGCGAGATTCCTGAGAGGAGCTCATAAAGAATGCAGCCGAGGGCATAGATGTCGGCACGAGCATTCACTTTCGTGGCGTCGCCATGACGTTGCTCAGGCGCATAGTAATCTTTGTTCATCAACCTCTCAGCCGGGAGTGTCAATAGACTATCGTCGGTAGACTCGGGCATGACATGCGCTATTCCAAGATCCGATACCTTGGGAATGCCATCAAAAATCAGCACATTCGGCGGCTTTAGGTCTCGATGAACAATTCCCTTGTGATGCAGGTAACTTACTCCCTGAGCTACTCGCAGGAATGTTTTGAGTTCGCGCAGGTTACCTATGCCGAAGCCGTGCGGCAATAATTCTCTCCAGGTCTTGGACGCCCGGCGCATCAGGTAAAACGGTATCTTGTAAGCGCCGACAGTGGCCGTCCCGATGCCTTCGGAGGCAAGGACGTAAGGATGGTCCACCTTAGCCGTCAGGTCAGCCTCGCGTTGAAACCTCTTGAGGGCTGATTCGTCTAGGTCACGCGCGTCGGGCGGGATATAGAATTTTGCCACCAGCTCTTTTGTTGCAGATTTGACGACGAAGGCCACTCCGTTACCGCCCCGCCCAAGCTCCTTCGAAACTTGATAGGTAGTCCGCTGCTTGTCCGCCTGAATTGTGGCCTTCGCAAGCTTGTTGATGATCCGGTTGCGATCCATTTGCCAAAGTCCTTCCTTCTCAGCCATTGTTCCGGGAGCGCCCTCCCGCGGCATGGCCTCTCTATCCGAGGGAGCTTGCGGAAAGTCTAAGAGGGCTGTGGGGCCGTGTAGAGATACCGTCTGATGGTATCTGATTTAGTGCTTTTTCCCCTGGCCACTACCTGTCGACACGCGGCCAGTCAGATTAAGGCCTGGGAAATACACCACCGACCTCTAACCCACATCCCAGGATGTCACCTATCATGTACAGGCCGAGTCACTCATCCAGTCCGGTTTTATGACCGCAAATCGGTCAGATGCGGATGAGTGCCGAAAGGCATGCGTTTCTGAAGGAGATTGGGTCAGGACAACGTGATCCTTGGATTGCTGATGTTAACTTCCAATCGTGGCCTCAGTCCTCATAGCTTGATTCAGCCGAACGCAGAGTGACGGGACCCTGCCTCAACTCAAGTCGCAGCTTGTTCATATCGGGCTGGGTCGAAAACGGATGCGATTGATCGTACCAATGCGTCCGAAGCCAGAGACTAAGATCACCGTCCATTCGCTCATAGATATATGTCGCCGAGGGGTGGCCGTCGCCTTGCTCCCTCAACCCGAAGGATTCCGCGGCTGTAACGGCAGGAGCGAAAGAGCATTCTTCAGCAGCCGTCGTTAGTGTCTTTGCGATGGCTTCGAATGCTTCCTCGAATTCTGTTCGTCGATCGTGGGAAGGATTTTCAAAAGTCATGCGAGCCATCCTAACAAAATGCACTCTCTTCGGCTCTCATTCTTTGCGGTACAGCATCATCTACATTTCGATAAGAATCTATCGGGCCACGAATGCTTTGAGCGGCAAGTATGCACTACACTGGGTGCAACGTCGTAAGTGATTGAATTTGTATTTAGATTCCTTTAACATGCGACGGCACTACCAAACTTGCACGGGGTAGTACCTGATGCCGTTGATGCCTCTCGATGAGTTTTTGCGGCTCTTTCCAATTCGCGCTTCGTCCCTGGCATGGTTCTTAGGTGCGGGCGCTTCTGCCTCAGCTCGATTGCCTACCGCGGGTGATCTAATTTGGCGGTTCAAGCGAACGCTGTACTGTACCAGCGCGAAGGTTGATCCAAGGACCTGCGATGACCTCGGCAATGAGGTCGTCCGTGCGCGTTTACAGCGATACCTCGATGGTACGGGCAAATATCCTGCGTTGAATGCGCCTGAGGAATACGCCTCCTATTTCGAGCAGACCTATCCTGCTCCTGAAGATCGGCGACGCTTTATCGAAACGATGTTGCAGGGGGCAACACCCTCGTTTGGGCATCACATTCTCGCTGCGTTGATGAAGGCAGACAAGACAAGGCTGGTGTGGACGACAAACTTTGATCGGTTGGTGGAGGATGCCGCGGCGACAGCCTACGGTTCCACATCTGCATTGACTGTCTCCACGATTGACTCCAGCGCAGTCGCTATCCGTGCGCTCAACGATGGAAGTTGGCCATTGCTGGGAAAGCTCCACGGCGATTTTCAGTCTGTGGCTCTCAAAAATACGACCGATGAGCTGAAAAACCAAGAAAGTGCGCTACGGGCCGCGCTCATCGAATCATGCAAGCGGTTCGGTTTGATCGTCGCTGGTTACAGTGGGCGCGACGAGAGCGTGATGAATGCCCTCGAAGAAGCGGTCTCCTACCCTAATGCCTATCCAGGTGGACTGTTCTGGGTGTTGCGTTCCGGTTCACCCGTATACTCCCGCGTAGAGGCGCTTGTGGCTCACGCGCAAAGTGCCGGCATCCAAGCGGCCTTGATCGAAACAGAAACATTTGATGAGTTGATGGGCGATTTGGCACAGCAGGTCGAAGACCTTCCGTCCGGCCTCTTGGAAACCCTTAATAAGATGCGGTCGAAGGTCAGCAATGTTTCGCTCCCGGCACCAGGAACTGGCTGGCCTGTAGTGAGAATGAATGCGGTCCCAATCTTAAGCTGGCCGAAGGAGTGCCGGAAATTTGATGCCAAGATCGGGGGAGCCAAGGAGCTACGCGAGCTACTTCGAGCGGAGACTGCAGAACTTGTTGCTGTGCGTTCTCAGCATGGCGTCCTAGCGTTTGGCGCCGATGCAGAAGTTCATCGCGTGTTTGCTGCCCACAAACCAGACAAGTTAGATCTGCATTCGATAGAAGCAAGCCGATTGTGGCGGGAGACAAATGAACTGAACCTCCTGCGGAATGCTTTGGTTCATGGATTGATTCAGAACATGCCTCTGATCGTCTGGGCAGGAAGGGGTGTTCACGAGATTCATATTGACCCTGCGTCTGCGAATGCGCCGCAGCTTGCGCCGCTTCGCACCGCACTCAAGGTGATTGCCGGAACGGTACCGGAGACGGACGTGAAGTGGTCTGAGGGTGTGTCGATCCGTATCGAATATCGGTTGGGGCGTTTATGGATGTTGCTGGAACCTACGGTTTGGTTCGAGAAGACCAAGAGCGACGACGAGCGATACATCTGCGGAGACTTCGTGAGGGAGCGGCAAGCGCGAAGATATAACCGGGTTGCAGACAGCATTCTCAATGCCTGGTTGCAGGTTTTGCTGCCCGGAACGCAGGATGCCGAGATTCGTGCCTTTTATGGTCAGGCGGGAATCGAGGCGCGCTTCGTGATTTCACGACGGACGGCATTTACGAGGAGGAGTTTATGAAGCAAGATCGTTCGGCGCTTCCAGGATATGGGAAATCTGCGGAACCCCTCTTGCTCTTCAGTCCAGAGCGTCCGGGGGATCGTGATGTGCATCCGTTGCGTGGGCTTGTCCAATACGGCCCGTACAGCAAGAACTTTATCAATAGAGTTTTTGATCCAATCCGAGTAGCCACGATATTTCCCGACGGCATGAATGCACGCGTGAGAGCATTGTTCGATGAATTTGAACGCTCTCATAACCCACAGGAGCGGAAGGACTATCTGATTCCGTTTCCGGGCTTCCGTACAGTCTTTGGCATCAATCTGAAGCCTGCTGCGGGTGGATTGCACGTTGTGATCCCAGAGAACGCCGATGAGATCATCCACAGTAGTTCCCATCCTCATATCGCACTTGCGCAACTAATCACGGATGCGATGACACGGTTAGACACCCGGCGCAATGAGTATGATGTGCTCCTGATTGTGTTGCCCGACCGATGGGAAGATGCCTTTGAGGGAGAAGACGATGGGTTTGACCTCCATGACCACATCAAGGCAATCAATGCGTCTCGCGGAACGCCGACTCAATTCATCACCGAGAGCGGCGCATTGGATTACCGATGCCGTGCGAGTGTCATGTGGCGGTTGAGTATTGCACTGTACTGTAAGGCGGGTGGCATACCGTGGAAGCTTGCCGATGCGGACCCTACGTCGGCGTTCATTGGGGTCAGCTACGCGCTCAAATTCGATCCGAGCGGGAAGGTGACTTTCGTGACGTGCTGCAGCCAGGTCTTCGATGCGGATGGAGCGGGACTCGAATTCGTTGCGCATGAAACCCGCGATGTACATCAGGACGGTGACAATCCGTTCCTAAGCCGTAGCGAAATGAGGCGTATCATGGCCCGCAGTCTCAGTCTTTATCAGAGGCGGCATGGTGGCCAGTCTCCGCAGAAGATCAGTGTTCACAAGACGACGGAATTTAAGAAGGATGAAGTCGAAGGCTGTTTCGATGCCTTTGACTCGATTGCCGAAGTGGATCTCTACCAGATCAAGCAGGAGGTTCCGTGGCACGGCATTCTCTATGAGAACGCAACTTCACCTGCGATGTATCCCTGTGAACGCGGGCTCTATCTTCCTGTGGATGAGAGAGAACTATTGGTGTGGACACAGGGGGACGTTCCCCAGGCGTCCAGTGGAAAGCACTTCTACAAGGAAGGCAAAGGTATTCCGCATCCCATCGCCATCCGACGATTCGGCGGACACGGGAGCTGGGATGCTCCGGTTCAGTCAATCCTCGGGCTGACCAAGATGAACTGGAACAATGACCAACTCTATGACAGAATGCCGATCACATTGCAGTATGCCAGCAAGCTCGCTGCGACTATGAAATCTATGCCGATTGTCTCCTCACGTCCTTATGAGCTTCGTCTGTTCATCTAAAACAAAATTGCTGGATTGTGCGACTTATTTGAGACCGATCTGAAATTGAATCCCTGAGTATGAGAATTCAACTCGGCTGACTTGTGATTGAGAGAAGAATGCAGTGATGGAGATATATGAAAGGACACTCGGGAGCGAGTGTTCCAACCCATCGGTTGGACGAAACCTGGCCTGCGGCAGCTCTAGAAGGGTGGAAACCGTCGGGCGAAATCTTCGACGCTTTATGGGAGCGAGTTTTAGACTTTATCGGAGTGCGGCGCGCTTCATGTTCGTTTGGATTCCAAGCTCGAACTCATCGACGAGCTCTGTCACGATCTTCGTGATTGTGCTGAAAAATTCGAGTCATCTGCTAGCATGGGCCTTCGATAGTTAAAGGATAGGTGTCTATGGGAATTGCGCTGATCTTGGGCGCTGGCGCGAGTCGAGGTGTAAGTTACGCCAAGACCAGGGATGTTCCATCTCCATTGGATCGGGATTTCTTCGACCTCCTGCAACGATTGGAGCCCAACGGGAAGGACGAGCAACAGATCGATAGAACGCTGCGGTGGGTGCAACAACTCCCGATAGAGTATTGGCGGTCCATGGAGAAGTCTTTTTACACGTTGCATCTCAGGGCGTATCTAAGGGACAAACTCAACCGGCCATCTCAGGGGAAGTTGATCCCGAAGGATGATGAAGACGTAGTCAGTACGTTCGTCATTGCGATTGGAGCGTTGCTTCGAGCCGCGCACGGCACCGAAACGTGCGACTTCCATAGGAAGTTGCTGTCAAAGCTCTACCTCAATGATGTCGTCGTTTCCTTTAACTATGATCTTGTAGTCGAGCGAGCGATGAAAGCGTTGCCGCGCTTCAGTTCGATCCCGTTTGGCAATTGGCTCTACGGGTTCTCGAACCGCCCGAAGAAGTGGTTAGGTCCGACCGTCTTCAAAATGC
Source organism: Acidicapsa ligni (assembly GCF_025685655.1). Classification (NCBI taxonomy): domain Bacteria; kingdom Pseudomonadati; phylum Acidobacteriota; class Terriglobia; order Terriglobales; family Acidobacteriaceae; genus Acidicapsa; species Acidicapsa ligni. The sequence goes on from NZ_JAGSYG010000004.1 coordinate 322,211, forward strand.
ACGGGAGCTTCAACTGGACAATGCCGGAGACAACGGGTGGCAGCTTTGGGGTACGAACCCGAGGCTGGCCGGAGTTGGAGAGTGCTCCAGGCTTCACACGCTTCAAGCGGGAAGGAACTTCGTATCCGATTTTCTTGCCATTCTGGGACAAGCGGGTCGAGGCCGATCCCTGGAGAGAAGTGTGGGTAAAAGCCTTCGAGAATCTTGAAAAGATCGACAGCGTGATCGTGTGGGGCTATTCCTTGCCGCCTACCGACGTGAAAGCGCAACTTGTATTCCAACTCGCGCTTTCAGACCGAGTATTCAATCTTTGTGTGATCGATCCTTCAGGGCCTGTGAGGGATCGATGGAGAATGATGCTCCCTGATGCGAAATTCTGGGAGTTCGAGACGGTTGAGAAGTTCTTCGATAACGTGCCGCGCTGGTGGCGAGACCATCCGGACGGCGATCCGGAGGACTAGATGAATCGGATGCATACCGTCATCCGATTCAGGTCCGTCCCGGATTTACTGCCATTTGGTGGGATCATTCGCAATAGAAATGGCGGGAACGGTTTCCAGGTAGAGCCGTTTGTCAACGGAGTGTCCTTTTTCTTGAAGCTTCGCCACCAGAGAGTCGTAGTGCAAATACCCGCAAATCGCAATCGTCGTCCCAGAGGCGGATTGAATCAACTTCTCGACCCAGGCGTCCTCCCGGATGTCGTCTGAGGAAACCCTCACTGTGATTGCCTCTTCAAACATGCGGGGACGATTGCGCTGCTCTTCCAAGATTCCAGCACTCTGCTTCTCTTCGATTGTCATATCGAGGTTGTACCAGCGCAATCCATACTCTGCGGCGAGTCTCTGAGCGACTGAGGAGTAGCCGATAGCCTCGTGGTATTCCTCGGCAATCGCCGTAAGCGGCTCAACATAGCGGACGCCAATCCAAGCTCGCAGAAGGCCCTCAAATCCTGCTTCTGAGTGTTGCATTCTGTGATCAGTGCCGATTACCACAAAGTTCAACGCCTCGATCTCCAACGCTGCCTCTCATAGCTGATCGCTCCTTACGAAGGAAACGATCGCCGGTTTCGTATCCACTCACTTTGTGGCTGATTTCACCGGTATGACTTTTTTCCCGATTGCGGGCATCGAAACGACCTTTTGAGCGCCCGCCTTTTTCAATTCCCGTTGCTCGAACGTAGGCTCTTTGCTCTCCCGTTTATTTGCGAGATACGCATTCCACCAGTTCTCATCGACTTTCTTCTTGTTGCGAAGCTGTTGCACCGCAGTGGTTGGATGCACGATGGCCACGTACTTGTAACGCTGGTTGCCGACTTGCAGCGTCCGGATAAATCCGTTGTCCTCTAAAATCTTCATACGCTCCAGCCAGGTGCGGACTGCACGGCTGCCCACATATCCCGACGCGAATGCGTGCTCCGTCTCATGCCCCATCTCGATGACGCCTTCGCCGCGTTGTCGGCTGAGCAATTCCAAATATACGGAGGAAGGATCATGCTTCTTGCTAATCTCCTTCGAGGAAAGAAGCGCCAGTACAAGCGGAAGTGTACGAGGCACCGAGAACCAACCCTTCTCTCCTTCGCCGGTCCAAAGATCTTCCTTGGCAAAGTGCTGTACCCGAATTTCCTCTCGACGTTTTGCTACTCCTGATTTGTCGGTCATAATCGTTCACTCCCTATCCATCGGCCATGCCACGAAGCGCGCTTTCGTGGCATGAAACCTTCGCAGGACGGCAACCCTCACGATGGGAGAACGTCCTGTCGATGGTTCAAGTATCCTTTGTTGGGCGAGCCATATCAACGACATAGGTTCGCACAATGGGAACGCAATACGCTGATGATAGCTCCGTCCGCTACGGAATCGGCTCTTTTCTGCACTTGGGCACACGCAGTTCGCGATTAATCGCGATCCTAGAGCCCTCAAAGCCCAAAAATGTCACTGAAAATGCGGCGGCGGAGTGCGAAGGAGCGGCGGATCGGTGTCCAACGTGTCTGGTGTGTCCAGCATGTCCATAGGTGTCCAGCGGTTCCTGGTGTCCACGTATGGGGTGACGAGGGGAAGCGGGTGGACCTTATCTCTCATGAACGAGGGGGTGAGCGTATCGGGCGAACCTATGCTGCGCTATCGGGCCGCCGTCCCAATTGATTGGCTGGCTCACGCCGATTAGCCCGACTCGCTATCGAATCAGTCGGTGCTCGAACGCGGCATCGCGGTGTTCCGCATCGCCAAGAATCCACTCCGTCTCGACCTTCCCGCTCGTCAGGGGCCAGTGCGTGAACTGGAGGTAAGGGACTTTGGGAAACCAGTTCGGATCGAAGGCAGTGGCGGGTTCAGGATGGAGCAGGCCGACGACTCTCGACTCATTGGGATGGATGGTGATCAACAGAATGGCGGAGATGCTCTGTCGGCGCGGGGTAATCATCTGGTTGCCGGAGGCATCTAGCAACCCCAGACTACAGAAGGCAGCGTGGGCGAAGTCCGTCGTCACGTACTCAGGCCGCCCATCCAGCGGAACATTGATCTGGGGGGCGGAGGTCATCAGGTATTGAGCGGCCATGCGATCCATGAGCAGACCAGCGAAATCGTAGTCCGACGTAATGGCGAGGACTCCCGGTAGACTGCGGCCTCCGAGTTGCCGGGCCTTGTTCTTCGCCGAGGAGAGCAGCTTTTCGGTGATGAGGCCGAAGGCACCGCCGCCTGCGCCGGTCATCGTCCGCGGGAGGGCGGACTTCTTCGACATGGAGTCCGAGTCTAGCGAGGTGACTTCCACAAGAAACGAATCGGTGGACGATGGATGGCAGAGGAAATCTGGCCCTCCGGTGCCGGGGTCCTCAAAGATGTCAGGATTCTGCTTTTCCGCCCGGAGAAGAGAAAAGACAACGGCCTCTGCCTCGGCGGCCTTTTGGTCCGACAGATATCGCTTCTTGTACTGCTCGAAGTGTTGGGCGTATTGCTTATTGCGGGACAGAAAGCGCCAGTAGATCTCGACGATCTCATTGACCGACACCCTCGGTGCTGTTACTGATTGCCGCATACGCTTGACACCTGCTTTTATTGTAGTTGCCGCCCAAATGGGCAGACCGAGCGCAGCGTATCAAAGTTTCGATAGAAACTCCATGAGTGCGGGATTGTCCCGCCAGCGACGCTTGCCGCGTTTCGGACTGAGCTTGTCGAGTTGGGGACGAAAACGGTCTGGTGTCAGCTTGAGGAAGCGGGAGGAGGCACTGAGATTCATGTAGCCCATATACACCGAGAGGGCCGGAATCATCCGGTTAAGGTCAGCACCATGGCGATGCCAGGACGTGAGGCGGTGAACGGCAAATGTGTAGCGCAGGTCGTGCATACGAGGCGGCTGAGTGACGCCGTCGTTGCGGGTAATTCCCGCGCGGAGACGAAGCCGCTGAAAGGTGCAGTTCAGATAGTCTTCGGCTAAACGCTTGCCATCTTTGTGCAAAAAGAATTGCCTGCTTCCAGGGCTTTTTCCATGGTGGGAGTTGCAATAGCTTCTTAGGATTTCGTGCATATCTGAGCCAAGCGGGAGGGTCCGGGTAGGCTCCAAACGGTTGTTTCTGATGATAACCACCTTGCGTTTTAGGTCGATGTCGTCCCGTGTGAGTCTCACTGCCTCGCTCACGAGAGCCCCTGTGCCGTAAAGGAACAACAGGAAGGTGCGCAAGGTGCGCCCATCAATCCGACAACTGGGGTTAGCTTGGGAGGTGCGTATGCTTTTGAGCAATCGGCGAATCTCTTCCTGCGAATAGATGTAGGTGATGTTGGGTCGTTTCGCAGGCCGGCGTGATGGCGGCATCGGAAGAGAGCACATCAGGTCGCGTGCTACCCAGAAAAGGAAAAATTGGCGAAGCAGGTTGTACTTGGCAACCCAGGTGAGGTCCGAGGTGCGTGGGCCATCGAGAAAGTTTCTGATCTGGTCGGGGCGAATCGTGTCCAGCGAAACATCGCCTATCTGACGGCAGAAGGAAAGGAGGCGGCTGCTTCCGGTGGTGAAGCTCATCCCCGCGGTCCGCTTCGCTTCCACGTACTGTTCGATGCTTTGATGGAGTTTCATTGGACGCCTGCCAAGCTGAAGGCGGCAACTTTACGAAGCGACCGCGTATCATAGCGGGCATAGATACTGACGGAATTGAGATCCCGGTGGCCCAGAAACTCCGCGATCTCCTGAAGTGACGAACCTTGATGCAGGAGCCGCGTAGCGCAAGCGTGGCGAAGAGCATGGGGTCCAAACGTCACCGATTCGACACCGATACTCTTCATTTTGTCGCTGACAGCTCGCCATAATCCCTGCAATCCAAACGGAAGATAGGGCGGGACTAACGAAACGAAGAGGTGCCGACAAGCGCATTTCGGACGACCGTGTTTCAGATAGTCGATGATGGTTTCGCCTACCTCATATTGAATGGGGTAATGCTGAAGTCCTCGATTCTTGGCTCGACGTACCAAGAAGGTCTCGCTGCGCCAATCGAAGTCGCTCAGTTGCAAGCGTGCCACTTCGCTTCGACGCAGTCCATAGACTGCCAGCAACAGGAGGATGGCGCGTGCGCGGAGTCCCTTGGTTCCGGCATCTCCTGTAGTTCTTATCAGTCTTCGCACGTCTTTCCATGCCGGTCCCCGGGCAGGCCCGCGATACTGCGTAATTCTGGGACTGCGAATTCCGGCCGGAAGACCGAGAACGCACCAGCCCATGATTTCCGCGTGTGCGAAGAACGAGCGGAACGCCTGGCATAGAGCTGCAATGGTGTTGTTGACGAGGCCGGACGCGCGCTTTTCTGCCAGGTATTCCAGCACATCGGGCAAGCGAACGGTTTCGAGTGTGCAGTGCCTGGGAGAAAGCCACCGTAAAAAGGCTGCCGTGATCCTGCTGTAGCCTTCAATCGTGGCCGCAGCAAGACCGTGAATTGAGCGCAAAGCATTGGTGTAGTGTTCGATCTCCGCAGCAAAGGGCCGAAGCGAAGTTAGCGCGAGACTGCCATTGAAGGTGAACCACTGTTTCGCAGCGCGGACGAAATACTCCGTGGTGCCTTGCATCTGACATCTTCTGTCTGGTCCGACGTAGGAAGCCCAAACCTGACCCGCTGCTGCTTCAATTTCTTCAAGAGAAAAACTGCGAAGCTCGGTGAGTTCCATGATGCGAACGATGTGCAGCAGATAGGCTGCCGTCATACGCATCGACACGCGGCACCGCCCGCCCGCTGAAAGGTATTTCAGAAATTGCTCTCGCTCTTTCAGCAAAGGAGCGCTGATATGACGTAGGCGAACACTTGGTAAGTGGGAGAGTCCGTCGATCATGGCCTTATCCTCCATCAAAAATCACATAGTACGTCCTACTTATTAACGGCAATACTTGACCGCATACCTAACCAATTGTGTTGACTCAAATATTGGCAGTTGGAGAAATCAGGTTAGAGGGATGGGCCTGCTGCAACCATTTGCTCGACTGAGAGAGATGAAGATTTGGTAACGACATGGCTTAGATTCGACGCAAGCGAAGCAGCGGAGTCCGTATACAGTTGGGCATCGTATGCGGCGCGAGAAATAGAAACATATGCAAACCTGTCGTTGACGAGGTTTGGATGAACCTTGCTGTCGATGTTCACCAATACCCGGTCTGCGGTAAGTCCCTGGGAACTGTGGCTGGTGACAGCGTAGCCGTGGTCGAAGTGCCGCATTTGGTTGGCGTCGAAACTGACGGATTTACCGTTGTCCATCTTCACGGAGAGATGGCCGTCTTTGTCGATGCGCTGCACCGTTCCGAGGTCGCGGTTGGCAACACCTAACTCTTTGGACGGGGCAGTGAAACTTAGACGGTCGCCCACGGCAAACTCCCGTTCCAGCTCACGGTAGACGGTCACGCCGTATAACCTCGCGGGATTGTAGGTGACAGTTTTTCCGTCCTCTTTTTGAACGGTTAGCAGGTTGTGTTTGGGTTGGGTAGCAATGACCTTCGTATAGCTTTGCTTTTCAATGCCGATGTCCTGACTGCCGCGCGGGTAGTGGAGTACGTCATTCACGGCATAGCGAGCGGCCCAGGTCCTGTCGGCGCCGGTCATGTCGGAACGGGGAGCAAGGACACGCATTGCGTGATCCTCCGAAGCGACCGTGCCGTGAGCTTGCAATTCGGAACGCACGGCCTGATTGATCTGACGGCGCGAGGCGTTGTCGGGCGAGACGACGATGGTGTTATCCGGGTTGGCAGCGTAGCTCCGCGCAATCGCCGCGATACGCTGCTGTGCATCGGCAATCTCCGTAACGCGCCCCTGTTGTTCCAACAGGGCGATGCCCTCGGCGACTTCGCCACGCGACAGATGCTCGACCGCTTTAAGCAGTTCCGGGGCATCTCGTTGACGCACGATCTGGTCAAGCTGGGTGGTCTTCATCCCGGCATTGACCAACTGCTCGAAAGGTTTGCCCGCTTCGACGCCCTGATGCTGGCGGGTGTCCCCGATGAGCAACACGCGGTCGTTGGATTCGAGTTTGGCGAGGAAGTCACGCACCTGTTTCGTACTGGCGAGACTGGATTCATCGACCAAGTAAAGGTGACCGTCGGAGCTTGGCTGGCGGGTACGGGCAAGGAAACCCTGTAGGGTGTCGGCAGAGATGCCAGCGTCGCGGAGCTGGTTGGCGGCGCGGGATGTCGGGGCGAAACCTTCGACGACATAGCCGCGTTTTTCGGCTGCTTCACGAACCGATTTCAACAGGGTCGTCTTTCCGACACCAGCCCGTCCCTCCAGCCCTTGCACGACATCGCGTGAGGTCAGAATATCCTCGGCGGCGGCCCGCTGTCCGACGTTCAAATGCTGCTGCTTTTGGGTATGGGCGACGGCAGCTTGTATGGACATGATCTGCTCGGCGCGACCCTGCCCCTGCTGCATCTTGCGTAGGATTTCTCTCTCGGCGCGGATCGTCTCTGCGGTCGTGAAGCTCCGGCCGGAGTCGTGCTTTTGTCCTGGCACAAGCTGGAACTCCCCTGCGGCAATGCGGGCCTCAAACCCGGCGCGAACTTCCGAGTACGTTGTTTCACTCATGCCGCGCCGCAACGCATCGCGGTAGAGGTCGCGTTCGTCGGTGACGGCCTCGCGTTCAAAGCTGCGATCGCGGGCATAGGTGACAGCCTGCCGTGCAACCTGTTGCGAACTCTCCCGGTCATGTTCGGGCGCGTATTCCTGGCCACGCCTCCGCGCTTCCGTGACAACTCCGTCGGCCTGGTTGCCGAACTCGGCGGCGATCTGCCGATGGGCGGCCAGTACGTCGGCGGGCGAGTGAATTTCCTTGCGGTCACGGGTGGAGTGCGCGGCGATCTGCGCGGCCTCCGGCCCCTGATAGCCGGTCTTTTCCAGATGCTCGCGTATCTGCTGGCTGCGCGGGCTGGAAGCGTCTAGGTACTCCTGCGAGTAGCCTTTGATCTCTGGTGCGCCACTGCGCCCCGGTTCAATTTCATAACCGAGGCCACGCAGCCGGTAGGTCAATTCCGATTGATACACGGCGGTCGCAAACTGCTGGCTGTCGAATAATCCCTGGGGCTGAAGGGCGCGGGTGCTGCCGTCGCTGCGCTCGGTCACATTAAAGATGACGGCATGGGTATGGAGCTGCGGCGCGGCGTAGCCATCCACCGGACGGGCGGTATCATGTTCAAATTTGGCGGCGACAAATTCACCAGTCGTCTCGGCCGGACGATTGCCGCTGATGCGCGCCTGGGTGTATCGCTCCAGTTCACTCAGGGCGACGTTGACGGCTTGGCCGTGCGCTTCGCGGACACGGTGATCTCCGCCTACCAGTGCGGTGAGCGATACGGATTTGGGCGCTGAGAAAGTAGCGTCCCACCCGGCGCGATGCTCCACGGGGGCGACAGATTTCCCATCCGCCCCGGTGTATTCGTGAACCGGGCGATGGATGACGAGCTGTTCGGCGGTGAGGGGATGCTGGCCGTTCGCCAGCAACGCGAAGTGTTCTTCGTGAACGCCTCCGGCGAGACCGAACCTTTCCGCCAGTCTGCCATGCCACTCGCCCTGTGTTCGGTCGTTATCCTTCCAATAGTTCTGTTCCGGCGACGTGAACTCTTTGGTGTGATACGTCTGCGCCTGCGATGCCGATAGTGGTTTGGATATGGTTAGCATGGTCAGTCGCCCAGAGAGAATCCCGTTTCTATCGGTTCATCTTCGCTGGCATCGTCAACGCTGGGAGTCGCCATGTCCGCAGACTTCGACGGCTTCTTCGTCAGGGTCTTCGGCTCGAACGTCAGCTCGTCGTCCTCCAACGGGCGCGGCACGAAAGCAGGCTGGGTGGCAGGGATATTCCGGTACTCGAAGGAGAAGCGGGCAACATGGTTTCCCAACTTGAGGAAGGCGTGTTTGTCAGGGAGGCCGGAGACTTCGGAATCGAGGACCAGCGGTTCGACCTGGCGCTCTACCGTGAAATTGTTGCCTGCCCGCAATCCGGTGGAGTGCGTCTCCCGCAGCCGCTCGATCTCGATTTTGCCGATGGCGTTCGACACCCATTCGGCGGCCTTCGGCTCCGTGGTTCGCAGGAAAATCTTGGTCGTCGGCTGTGACAGCATAACCTCGGCCAGATGTCCGTAGATCATCTCAAGCTGGGCCTTGCCCTGAAAGCCGAGGACCAGCGGATTCTTTGACTTCCGGTTCTCCGTGATAGCGGTATGGAGTTGCGGTAGCCGCTGCAAGCTCGCCAGCTCGTCCAGCACAAACCACACGGGATGCTGGCTCTGCTTTGGCTCATTCAGGAGACGCAATACGAGCAAGTCGATCCATAAGCTGTGTAGCGGTCGCAGCGCTTCGCGCTCGCTGGGCTTGGACGTAATAAAGATCCATCCTTTACGATGCTCTGCCCATTCGGTGGCGCTCCAATGGCTCTCGGCGGTCTCCTTCTTCGGCAGCATTCGCAGGCTGTCCGCAATCAATCCAAGCGAGGCGAGGACGCCGTTCCGTTGTTGCTGCGCGCCCTTCGCAATCATCATCGCCATCTCTGTGTTCTGCACGCGACGGTCGATCTCATCGGGGTTCGCCATCCACTCGACCAACTCCTGCGGACTCGGCCCGAACGTCAGCAGGTGGGCAAAAATCTTCTGCGGGGTTTCGGTGAAAAACTCGCCCTTCTTGTCCGTGGTCGGCTGATAGAGTGACGCGGCGATGGCTTTGGCCTCGGCACGGCGGCGCAACTCCTCGGATGGCCCCCAATAAGGGCAGCGAGCATCCAGAGGATTCAGGATGGTGTCTGTACTCGGGTCGTAGAATCGCTGTACGAACTCGCACGCGGGGTCGTACACGATGGCAGAGTGGCCCCTTTCTCTGATCTGGACAAGGAGCTGCATGATGAGCCTCGTTTTGCCTGTGCCGGTATCGCCCATCAGCTCGATGTGCTGGCCTTCGGCCCGCTGGGGAATACGCATGAGGTCTTTCGATTCGGTGGTTTGGAAGCCGACGCCATCGCCTTTGATGGCCCGGTTAAATCCCTTCGGCGATACCAGCACCGGCCCTTTCAGCAGGCGGCCATACTTCATCTCCTTAAGCCGTTGCACGTCCTTCCGCACGGCGAATGGGAGCTGGAAAAGAAAGGCTGCCAACCCGGACCACAGTGGCGCTCGGAAGATTTCAAGAAAGCTATTACCTTCATAAACGAAGAGACGCAGATACGCATGAAGCGGTCGATTCTGGTAGCTGACGCTTGCTCCCCGGTACAGGAGAACAACCCCCGACGCACGGGCTGATTCCGAGAGCGCGAGAGGAATCGGTTTGCCGATCGGCTGCGGCGTGGAGCCTGGTTGCACGTCGGCCTCGATGACAGGACGGGTATGATGTTGGCGGTCAGCTACGGTGACGAGCTGATAATCGCTTGTCTGACGCATCGTGCTGAGGACGCCTGTTTCGAGATAGCAGGAGAGGTAATAGCGTTGCAGCGGCGTCATGGCAAAGGCAAGGTGGAGATACATGCAGAGGCCGGCGACGACGAGTGAAACGAAGACGGCTCCAAAGCTGTAAACGGGATAGTGGGGAGGGCGGACGATGGTTTCTTTTCGTCCCCATTGTGTGTCGGTCATGGCTGTTCCGTAGTCCCTTCTGCGTAGCTGGCGAGCATGTCCGCCGCCGCTTTCCGCTTGTTAGTTTTCACGTACCGGAGCATTTCTTTGAACTGCTCCGGCGTCATCTTTTCGCCCCGCAACAGTGGCTCCAGCGTGTTGATTAGGAGCAGACGGAGTCCAGTGATCTCGCCGAAGAGTGGCGCTGTTCCCGTCCGGTTTTCTGATTCGCGCACCTCGCGTAAGACAACCTCGCGCACCCACTCGCCAAAGCCCGCGTTGCGCGACTCGCAGAATCGTTCGACTTCAGCAAACTCCAGTTCTGTAAGTTTGGTGTTGAGCGTCATGTTGCGTTTCTCCCGCCCTCTCACCTTGCGGTGCGGCTGCCGAGATTCAGTTGAAAGCAACGTCATAGCGATCACCATTTCTGTCTATCGGTCGGAAACTCTTGAGTTTCCGAAACCGTGCTATCTCGAATGAAGTCAGCGGGTAACTCCCGAGTTTCTTGGGAAACTCAGCAGCTCCCTACGAGGGGTGGAGTGTCAATCTTCTTCCGGCGCAAAGCGCCGCTGTGGTCCTGCCACGGATTCCGATGGAGGATCATGCCTTCGATCCCGCCACAACTGCCGGGGTTTGCACGGAGGACTGCACCCCGATTGCAGGCTTCTTCGCAGGCGGTTCCGCTGCATCATTGGTCGCTGCTCTACGGACGCGCAAGGTGGGCGTGATGCGTTGCGCGTTCGGCGACTTCAGGAACTCCTGAAAGTCGCGGTCTTTGGAAAAGACATAAGCAAGCGCCTGCTCGACCACTTCATCGGCGGAAGCGTGGATGAAAGCGGCGTACTGATCGACCTGTGTAGCGGTCGTATCGGTCAGCCGAATCGAGGCGCTGAGGTGGCGGGTTTGGACGACTTCTAGTAGGGGCATTACGTTCTCCTTTGGGTGATGAATCAGGCGGACATCTTGCGGACAATCATGCGTTGCGCGGTGGTGGCAATCTCCCGCGCACGAGCGGAACAAAGTGAAGCGGGAAGCTCAAAGCGACGACGGGATTCGAGCATCGTAATCACGTCGTCAATGCGGATGCCTTCGATGAGCCAGAGGCGGGCCGATGCAATATCGACTGTGCGCTGCGCGTAGTAAAGCGGGTTGGGCTTATCGGAGCGGCGTGATGCCAGCTCCCGCGTGAGCTTCACGGCATCTTTGCCGTGGGCAAGCTCATGGGAAACCCAAGCCCAATCGTTCTCCGAATTGCTGTGCTTTCCAGGCTGCTTCCGGGGCGGGATGGCAGGGTCGAAGAGCATGGCATCGACCGCCGCAGCATCAAGCCGGAAGTCGGCAGGAGTCCAGACGGAATCGCAGGGAAACTCGACCGTGACAAGATGCGCGGGAGAATACTTGCGATTGAGGAAACCGGGGATGCGAAGTACCCGGTTGCAGTCGGTGCAAGCGGGATCGCCACCAAAGGCGATGGCGAGCAGCTTGAGGGTCTGCTCCTGACGCGCAAAGTCGAAACCATCGACACGCCAAAGCACCTGATACTTGCCGGGTGACGTGCACAGGATCACGGTCGGCGTGGGCACTGCATCCGACGCCAGGAGCGCAGCGAGGCGGACATCTCCGTCCGTATCGATGTCTATATATAGATGGCGAACGGATGCGATGCTCTCTTTGGTGCGCTTGCGGCTGCCGTAGTGAAGCGGATTGGCAGCGACATAGACGTTTGCGCCACCGTGGTTTTCGTGGGCGAGCCAACGGAGATACGTCGGCGCAAGCGCCTGTTCCAGTCGAACGATCCGCTGGGCTGGACGTTCGGCGTTGTCCCTGCGGAGCAGGAGAGCAATGGTGTCGTCCATAGCGAAGGAACGGGTGAGGAAGTTAGCGGCGGTTTGGTTCATCGTTGCACCTCAGAAAGAAAAGCGATGGAAGTCCGGCACTGGCAGGGCTTCCATCGCGGTTACGACAACCCCTAGAAGGGGATGTCGTCCGACGGCTCCGGCTCATTGTCGAGGTCTTCCGGGGCGGCCTTCTCCGCCCGGTCGAGTTTGAGGATGGAAGTGACCCGCACGCTGTCGGAGCGTACCGGCTTCTTGGCCTTCTTGGGCGTGTACTCGGTGTGGCGAATCTCACCCTCAACCTGGACGTGTGCGCCCTTGGTGAGCGTGGCCGCGAACTCACCGAACTTGCCGAAGACGATGCAGCGATGCCATTCGGTATGCGAGACGTACTCGCCGGACTCTTTGTTCTTGTAAGAGGACTTGGTAGCGAGGGAGAACGTGGTGAACTTCTGGTCGTTCTTGCCGGTGCGAACTTCTGCGTCGTTGCCGATGAAGCCCATGAGGATTGCTTTGTTCTGATACATGATGTGTCTCCGTTTTTGAATTCCCGATCTTGCTCGGGTCACACCTGGCGAAGCCTAGCGAGTGGGGCCGACTCCCAAGTGCCAAGGGTGCATTTTCTGGAGCGGGGACCAAAGCGCATTCCAGCTTGGGGGAGGAGTCCAGAAAAAGCAGAACCCGCCGTGCCGCCGGGCGTCGGTTTGCCCCCGAAGCAGTGACCGAGTACAGAAGCGGGATTCGTAGTTGGAGACACACGGCTGAACAATGAACTCATCCGCTTCCCGCCGATGACGTATGCCTGCAATCCAGATTCACTTTCCCCGTCCAGACCTCCGGCAAAGAGCCGCATATCGCAACCTGATTCGCGTGTCTTCTGTTCGGCGCGGCTACGCTCAAATGCACATCGTCTGCTTGAGGGCTTGTTCGTCACGTTGAGGCCAAGAATATCCATTGCATCGCTCCAATAGCGTTCGGTTCAATCCGCAATCTCTGGCCGCCAGCCGCGCACGATGGACTGGAACTCAGCATTGAAGCCGAGAGTGTCGGGATAAGCATTGGTACGAGAGATGTAGCCGAAGACGATTACCATGTCATCGGCAATCGAGTCGTCAACGCCCCACAGGTTCGTAAGGTCAAAGCCGCCGCAACTGCCAGCGTTCCACCATGCCAGTAGAAAATCAGCGACTCGCCGTGCCTGCCCGGTATCGCTTTGTGCAATCGAAACCAGACGTTCGAGAGCTGCCCTTTGTTCTGTGCTCATCGTTGCTGCTCCTTTCAAGCGACACCAGCCGAAGCACGATAGATGTCTTCGGTCTCGAAGGACTGTTCGGCGTGGTTGTATCCGGTGACGTGAATCAGTTCACGGACGCGGCGTTTGCCAGTGTGATCGCGTTCGCAATACAGCACGAAGTCGATGGCTTCTGCCGTCTCCGAACGCACGAAGGCGTGATTGAGATTGGGCCTGGCACTCAGGGCCAAATCGGAGAGGCGATTCAAGGCGTCCCACGCGCTCTTCGCGTGGATCGTCGAGAGCGTTCCGCCGTGGCCTGTGTTCATGGCTTGCAAGAGGTCGTAGCCGCACTCGTCGCGTATCTCACCCATGACGATGCGGTCGGGACGGTGACGCAGCGCTGCGGATACGAGTTGACTCATCGTGATGGCAACCTGGCCGGGGATCGCTTCGACCGCTTCCCAACGGATAGCGTTGGGATGTGCGACCTTTAGCTCTGCTGGTTGCTCAATGACGATCAACCGTTCACGCAATGGAACGTGGTCGAGCAAGGCTTTCATCAAGGTGGTCTTACCGCTGCTTGTCCCGCCGCTGATGATGCCGTTCTTTCTCTCTCCAACCAGTTGCACTACGGTATCCCGAACCTCCTCCGGCAAGCTGCCCGATGCAATCAATTCCTCGGACGTATACCAGCGGTTGAACTTTCGGATGGTCATGGTGATGCCGTTGACCGATGCGGGCGGTCCCACGACGGCAACGCGCGAACCGTCGGGGAGCCGGGTGTTGAGAATCGGGTTCTGATCGGAGAGGTTCTGGCCGAGCTTCCGGGCGATCTGTTGGGTCGCCGCGAGGAGCGTGTCAGTCGTCAGTGCAGAGGCAAGAGGGATGTGTTCTACCATCCCATTGCGATCGGCAAACACCCCCGTCGTTCCATTAACCATCAGGTCGGAGATGGTGTTGTCGAGGATAAGCCTCTGCATCTCTTCGGGGAAGAAACCGAGTACCAGATCCCAGCTCATCGGACGGCCTCTGCCGGGCTTCCGCTGGCCGGTGCTCCGGGCACTATTGGGGGCGCTGTCGTCTGTTGAGGGGCCGCAGGATCAATCGGCTCGACCGACAACCTGTTTTCGTGGAACTCAGTGATGGTGAGACCGAGCGGATTGATGGTCTCGAACTGTGGAAAGGTCTGCGCGGCGAGACTCACTTGCGCCGGGTTAATGTAGTAGGTCACAGAGAGTACCCAATGCTCTTTACGCGGCTGTCTGGAGTTACGCGGGGAATATATCTTGGTGATGTTGACGAGCGCCGTGCCGCGTGCAATCGTCGCGCCTTTGAAGGTCTCCTGCGACATGGAGGTGATGGTGACTCCATCTACTTCAACATCACTCTGCTCGATCTGATTGGCGAGCACTTGCGAGACCAGATGCGCCGCGTTGTCCTCGCCCATGTACTGATTGGCGAGCTGGGTGGACAGAAAGTAGTAGTTCATCGGGTACTTCTTCGCGATGGTCTCCCGGTTGATGGTGTAGCGATAGTTGGCCCAATCGGTGAGGTAGGTCCGCACCTCACCCTCTCGCGGGCTGTAGTTGAGGTCGCTGTACTGGATGGCTTGGGCGCGGCCAATGTCTTCAATGCGGATGTAGCGATTCTGAACAGGCCGGTCGGCGAGCGAAACGATCACTACAAACGAAGCGAGAAGAAGCAGGCTTTCGGTCGTGATGACCATTCGGCTCAGTCTGCGTTCGGCATAGAAGCCGACGTATTTTTCATGGGCAATCTCATCGGTGAGGAACACCTGCTTGGGCGTAAGGGTTTCGGACATCACAGCATCTCCTTGGGGCGATAGGGCTGGTGCGCGTGGTCACAGATGAAGTCCGGCGACAGCGGTTGATGTGGCCGGGGATGGAGAATCCATCCGTGATGCTTTGGCAGCGTCCCGAGGATGCGGCAGAAGAGTATGAGCACCAGCACCAGGACGGCGAGAAATAGACAGGCGGCGAGCCACCGAAAGATGAACCGAAGGCGGCGAGGGACGCAGAGATAGGCGTAAAGGAGGGCGAGCATCAGGCAGCCGCCGCCACTGCTGCCGCCCGCATGAGTAGTGCCTCGGCTACCTGCATGACTCTTCCAGCGGCACCAGAGCCGCCGCCAAACAAAGTCTGCGTGATGGTTGGAACCATCGCCATGTTAAGGACGAAGGCGATGAATACGGCGATAACCCCGTAGAAGTTGGCAATCCACATGGGGAGCGAGTAATCGCCGTTGAAGGTTTGCTGGAGGAAGGTGATGAGGAATCCCGACCACACGAAGATGAACGCGGAAGCCACGGCGCGAATCATCGCAAAACTCAAGAGAACATCGACGAAGTTGTAGAACTTACCGCGAAATGTCCGGCTCATCAGAAGCGGAACGAAGAGCGGGCCAAAGAGGGCCGACACCCCGTAGAAGATGAACGAAGAGCAGTTGACCAGAAACAGAACCGCACCAGCCAAGCCAACGACGATGTAGACGAGGAGATAGGTTCCGATCTCCAGCGGGGCAAGGTAGCTGGGTTGCGGGGTGCCATTCAGGGCCGTACTCAGGGCATTTTGCAGTTGCGTGAGCGAATTTTGGTCGAGCGCGGCAACGATGACCTGCGCGAAGTAGGAGAACAGGTGATTGAACCCGAAGCTCGCGCCTGGGATCGGCGTCACCCAATAGTTGATGATGAGCAGGCAGATGATGAGCTGCATCAAAAACTCCACGAGGTCGCCGATGCGAACCGGCTGGGCGCTGAGGCTGATCGTCATGGTCGAGATGTTCCAGTGGGCGACCATGCGGACAAGTTTGATGAGGCTGACGAAGGCTAAGAGCGTCATGCCGATGGACGAGAGCGCATCGCCGTTCGCGGTCGTGAGATTGGTCAGATTGTTGGTGAACTGATAGAGCCAATCGACACCGGGACCGGCTTGCAGGAAAAAAGCAAGGGAGGCCATAGGATGAAGAATCATTGTGTGGGTACTCCCTTGTGTGGAAGTGAGTTGATGCTGCGGTTACTGTTTGGGCGCAGTGGCCGATTTCTGGGCGCTGCGTTCGCGGATTTTCTGGACGGCTGCTTTGTCGTCACGGTCGATCTGCGCCGCCTTCTCTCGTTCGTCCGCGAGCTTGTGTACGTCTACGGCGGTCTGGTGGCTGGTGCGAAGCTGATGGGCGATAAGGACGCCAAGAGCAGCTACGGCGGCCAGAATCCCGACCAGGAGCTTCGTCCTGAGTGCTTGTTGCATGGTGCCTCCTCGTTATGGAAGGTAGGTCTGCCAGGTGCCGGAGCTGTTTGCAGGCGCGGAGGAGAAGGTCGCCCGTTGCTGCTGCACCAAGGCGGCGTTGTTGATCTCATCCGCAGCGGCGGTGCGCTGGGCCATGTTCTGCACGGCGGCCTGAGCCGCCTGGCACGCATGGAGTGCGCCCTGCGCCTGCGTCTCGTTCAGATGGTGAGCGTTGCCGATATTGACGAGGTTGAGCTGTTCGAGTTCGGTAGAGGTAAAGGAACTGGTATCAAACTGTGATTGGGTAAGCGACCCTTGGGGCTGTAGATTATTGTTTCGTTGCCAGTTGTAATCCCCAACAGAGTTAAGGCATTGACTCGATACGCCGTCCATCGCTTCCATGCGCGTGAGCGTTGCGAGAGCGTGGCTGGTTCCGAGTACCTGGCTGCTTAGAAATGAAGATGAGGTTGAGTTGAGTCCGAGGTTCATCAGCTTCCAGACCATGCTCCCGGTGCCGGGTGCCTGACCGTTCATCGCCGACTGCAACCCGGTTGTCTCGCCGTATTGATTGGCGAAGCTCGCCATCGTGAGCTGCGACTGGATGGTTTGCCAGATGGATTTGCTGCTGAAGTTTTTCAGGTTGTTGGAGAGCATGTTGTAGGTGGTGATGGCCTGCTGGTAGTCCTTGTCCGCAGTTGCGAGCAACTGAATCGTATTGGCGAGTTGCTGCTGCCATGTCACGCTGTTCTGGATGTTCTGCTCGATCTGTTGGAGGGCGTGGGCTGATTGGGTAGGGTCGAAGACTATGCCCGATCCGAACTGTGCCTGACTGGGCAACGCGGTGAGGAAGAGGAGCGCAGAGACGAACGCTCCTATGCGAAGTTTGCTGAGACTTAGCTGCATGAGTAGCTCCTGAAATTACATTGCGGGTTCGACGCGATGCTCTGCGTAGGAAGGAATGAGAACGTCACGGCCTATGTAGACCCGTGCGCGAGAGCCTTCCTTGAGCGTGATGATCGGAAGGCGGTTGAGAAAGTGGTTGAGAATCTGCTCCCCCTCTTCACTGGTCTGGGACGTGACACCGTTGCGAATCTGAGCCGAGGGATCAAGGATGTTGTTATTTCCGATCTGTGCGAGACCTCCTAACCCGCCAATCGCGGCAGCGACGGCGAACGTCTGGAAATAGCGGTTGTCTACCTTCGTGGCAAGCCCTGTCGTACCTAATGGATCAAGGCCGGCGAACTTGTCGAGATCGACGGAGAATCCATCCGGGCATATTGCACGGTGGAAAGAGACAACCATCTTGCGAGCCTGACTGGAGTTGACGGCCTGCACGCTTCCAATTAGCCGCGTACCCTGTGGCAGCAAGAGTTGCTGGTGGTCGTGCGAGTAGTAGTCCGTCGTAAGCATGATGAGGATAGGACCGGCGAGGCCGCCGTCGATATGGTTGGTCACGACTCCCTCAAAGACACTGCCCTCGAAGATCCGGTACAGCTTGCCGTCGTAGCTGTCGAAGTCGTATTTGTCGATGGCAGCGTCTTTCGGCTCTGGCTTCTCCGGGGTATCCGTAGCAGGCTTGGCGGTATGGTGATCCTCGCCAGCGATCGGCGCGGACGCCGCACCGGGGTGCGCTGACGTTGATGCAGTTTCAACTTGTGAGAAGTCCACTGCGACGGTATCGCTGTTGATGGCGTCCTGGCGTTGCTTCTCCCGTGCTAGTTGGGCTTGTTTTGCCTCGGCCTGCCGTTCGGACATCTGCGACGTTGCCTGCGGTGCGTTTGGATTGCCGGGGCCATACAGGGCAGCTCTCTGCGCGGGCGTCATCGGGGGAGCACCCGATGCTTCGGGGCCGGGTGTATCAGCTCCTTGGATCGCCGCAAGCAAGGCAGCCGTCGCCGCTTGTTGCCGCTGCACTTCCTGATCCTTCTTGGCGACTTGCTCCTGTTGCGTCTCGAACGAATTGACCTGTTGTGGATTGGCCGTAGCGGGTCTCGCCGTCAACTGGCTCTTGAGCGGTGCGGTCTTCTTGGTGGCCGTCACGACACTTGAGATCACGAAGACCAGCAGAATGATGAAAAGCAGGATGAGGAGCGGGCGCGTCTTATTGATCGGCGCGGACGCCTCCGGTTGCTCAGGGACGGTTGCAGGAGGATTCTGATTTGTTTCCGGCATGGTTAGTTCCTTTCCCCTGTGCGATGGAACTCAACCTTCTGCTTGCCGATAGCGAGATAGCCGTTCTCCAACTCCTTTGGCACGGTGTACAGTCCGTTGTTGTAGTCGAAGTTGATGAGAGAGGGCTTCTTGTCTTTCACCTCATACAGAGCCGGGGTCTCCTGAAATTGCCCACGCAGATAGGTGAACTTGTCATCGCGCCAAATCTGCTGAATGCCAAGCGCCGCGCCCTTTTTCTGATCCCAGGTGTAGTCAAAGTGCAGTGTGCCGGGATAGCTGGCTTTGAAGGTCTCGGCTGCGGAGGCAACCGCCTTGTGGTCTGCCTCCGCAGCCTTCTTCGCGTCGTCGGCCTCTTTCTTAAGCTGCGCCTCCTTCGCCTCTGCCTCCGCTGCCGGGATAAACGTCGGCGCCTTTGCGATGTTGTCCGCGGCCTTGGCATCGCTCGACGAGATGTAAATCTTTGAGTCGAAATGCGGATCGCCCTTGTCGCTTGAAATCTCACGCAACTCGATCGTGTACTCGTTGCCGTGATCGGAGACGATGTGAACGTCGGTCGTCTCATCGGCGATCTTTGGTTTGATGGACACGTACCGGGAGGCCACATGGCCTGCGTCAAATATCCAACTGTTCGTATCGCCGCCGAATACGGTTACAACCTTCTCCCCTGTGGACAGCTCAAACAGCGTCGATTGGAGCAGGCCGACGCGGACCACAGGTGGAGGTGCAGAGTCGGTGATGACGAGGGATCGAGGTGCGCTGGGCTGGAGATGCGGTGTCTGAGCGAAGCCCGCCGTGCTGATGGCTGCGGCGGCTATGGGCAAGAACAGGCGTGGCTTCATGGATGATCCTCTTTCCGTGGTTTGAGAGTGGGGTGCTGCTATGCCGTCTCGCCCTGGGCGAAACGCTCGATGCCTTCATGGAGTCCATACATCTCGACCAGCCTGGAACGTCGAACCTTGTCCTTCGGCTTGGTCGAAAACTTGGCGTAACTGCGGGAGTCGAGGTTAAGAGTGACAACCTTCGTGATTCCATCGCGCCTTACATATAGCCCCTCGCGTGGCCGCAGACTCTCGAAGAGGTCTAGCTGCTCGTCACTCAGCTTGAATAACTCGCCATAGAACTTTCGGTTGAACGTCGCATCGGGAAGAAATAGAAACGACGTGCAGGAGTTCACAATCGAGTCGGCGTTTTCACCGAGGTCGTTTGCGGACTGGCCGATCATGGTGACGCCGCCGAGGTTCTTCCGTACCGTCTTGATCGAAGCCAAGGCACCTTCGAGGAGCTGCTTATTCTTCATGTTCGAGAAAATCTCTTCGATCAACACATGCTTGGGGACGCCAAGGTTCTTCTTGTCGTAGACAATCTCGTCGATGCGGCGCAGAATCCAGACCATGAGAGGTTCAATTAGGTCGGCATACTGCTTGTTGTTCACTCCCTGAAAGTCGAAGCATTGGAGCCTCGACATGGTAAGGCTGTCCTCGGCGTTATCGAAGATGGCATGATAGACGCCCTGGTCCTTCCACTTCGCCATGTAGCGGTCGAGGTGTTTGGGAAGCGTAAGGTTCCCAAGCCGCCGCATGGCTTGCGGCAGGTTATAGATACCCCTTACGGATTTGAAAACCTCGTCATCGTCCTCGGGACCGATGGTCGCGCCTGAGTTCGTGAGGAGTAACTTGACGAACGAATGAAGAAAGGCGATGTTGGTCTCGGTCGGCTCAAGCGCGAATGGATTGATGCGCGGCCCATCTTTGCCAACGCGATCTATCCGGCCACCATACAACTCGACGACGCTCTCGTAGCTGCCCCCGATGTCGAAGATGAAGGTGAAGCCGCCGTACTTCTGCTCAAGGCTTAACATCTGGTTCGCGTGAACACTTTTGCCCGTGCCCGTAGGACCGATGATGAGCTGCACCCGCACACCATTCACATAGGCATCCTGAAAGTAAGGCGTCCGCGTCCGTGTCTCGAAGATATTCAGGTACTCCGCATCCAAGTCCTCGGAATGTATGTGCCCGATGTGCGGCGCGAACACAGAGGACAGCCGGGCGTGATGATCCTCACGCAGCCACAAGGGATAAACGTTGAACTGCCTGTTGCCGGGGAACATCGCATAGAACGCAGAGAGATTGCCATAGGTCTCCTCGATGATGGGAGCCCTCGCATCCACAAACAGGCGATGGACGCTGGGTATAGCGGAACGCAGCTCCGCGGCGGTGCTGGCAGACAGCAGTAACCGCAAGGCATAGTCGCCCTGGGCCAGTTTGTCGAGCGATGAGACCACTTCCGTCAGGCTCTCTACGTTGCCCGCGACGGCTTTGGCGGTTGCTGTGGTTTCAAGTGGTGCCGTGTTCCTGCCGCTCATCAGGCGTTGGAAGGGAGATAGCTTGAAAAACTCCAGAAACTTCTCTTGATTTGTTACCTCTTTCCGGGTGGCGCTGTCGGGCCGGGGTCTCCAGACGGAACAGAGGACACTATTGCAATCAAGGTCCATCAGGTTCGTGAACAGGCATGGACGGGAAATCTCCGGCGTATTGATAAGAGGAAACATCTGCACATAGCGGCGTCCGATGCGGAGGTAGTCGCTATGCCACTCGACCGGGGCGGTGACGAGCTGCCGGTCAACCCCGGCATCGGAACGTAGATGGGCTTCCGACGCCCACTCCTCCAGATTGAACAAGTAGCTGAAAAATTGGAACGTCTGCCTTTTGTCGAGCAGCTTCAGGCCGATGGAATCGCTCATGTGCGCTTCGAGGATGGTCGCGGCTTTTTCCAACTCGAAGAGCTGGCGGTCGGTGGAGCCTTTATGTTCCTTCGGCTTTTGGCTGAATAGACGGCCAGCGTCAGGCTCGATGGTCAGACACCAATGCAGGTCGATTCGGCGAAATCGGGCTGTCTTTTCAAGAAACTCGATCCTATCTTTTGCGAAGGATGCAGTAACCGGGTCCGCATATTGCGCCTGCCGGGGTAGATCGAAACCAGCTAGTACGCGGGTGTATTGATAGAGGCACGAGTCCTGCGGTAGTCCGCGCAAGGCGGCCTCCACGCCGCGCACGCGCACATCAAGATCCTCATCAGTACGGCTCTCAGGGTCGATGCCGTCCAGACTGAACAGGCACCCGTAGCCTCCACCCTTGAGCGCGAAGATATGAGGGCCAACGAAGTGCGAGAGGGGCATGATGCCGCTCGCGGCTCCTGCTTTGGTAAACCACGGTGCGTTATTTGCGAGGGTCATAGTAGCTCTTCTGTTTCAGGCTCAACGCCCACAGTTGAAACATCTTAGGGTGTTTGCGAACGACCAGCCATGCGCCGATCATCAGTGCGGGAAAGGTGAAGATGGCGAGCCATTTGAAACCGGCAAGGAAAACCGTTACCGTGACGAACACAATGGACATCCACGCTGACAGTTCGAGACCTAATTTGGTCCTGGGTCTGTTCAGTGCGCCATTGATCGGTAACGGTTCTCCCCGCTTCGTCATCGATGCACCTCCTACATCGATTGACCTGTTAAACTGCCTATCCAGCCCGCTCCCCAGCCGAGCACTCCGGCACCGAACAGCGCACCGAAGAGTCCTGGGATCGCATCCTGAAATCTCCCGCTCATCATGCGAA
Organism: Acidicapsa ligni; assembly: GCF_025685655.1. Taxonomy (NCBI): domain Bacteria; kingdom Pseudomonadati; phylum Acidobacteriota; class Terriglobia; order Terriglobales; family Acidobacteriaceae; genus Acidicapsa; species Acidicapsa ligni. Next base: position 344,344 of record NZ_JAGSYG010000004.1, read on the forward strand.
TTCCAGCGAAAATCAAGCCGCCGAAGCAGATGATCGCGCCAGCATAGATGGCAAAAGTTTTGAAGGTTGTCATAAGCGTTTGCGCCCCAGAGAAGTCCATCGTTCCCTGGGCATGAGCAACGCCTGCGAACGTGAGCGCGACAAGTGTCGGCCCCATCACACGCGCTGCGTGAAGTAGTTTTCGGGAAATGAGCTGCACTCGCCGCCTGCGAGACGAGCAATGAGAGTGGGCTGTACTGCGGGGATTAACAACACTGCATACTGAAGACATCGGCACCTCCATCGACTGGTCTCAGTCGGGAATATGCCGGAGCTTAGTGTCGATGGTTTCTACTCGTCCAATACTTGTTTGTTATAAGCCCATCTCTTTTCGAGATGGGGACGCTATTTGCGTTTATCCACGACCGCAAAGAGGTCTATCTGATCGCCGTCTTTCTCGGCGGATGTCTTCCGCCCCTGTGTCCGAACACGAATCGACGCGACTGGCTTCTTCTCGGGTATCTGCGTGGATTGCCGGAAGTGATTCAGCAACTCTTCCATGAACAAGTACAGCGCTGGATTCTCATTGTCTGCCCGCACGACAAGCGCTGTGTCGATGGTCCAATCCACGCCTGCAATCGGTCTGGTTACGAGTCCATTCATCAGCGTGCGTCTGGCTCGCATGAGCGAATAGCAGTGGCCTTCTCTCACCATCCATTGAACGTGCTCAATGTTCTGCGTCGGTTCGCAGGGACGTGTCGTAATCCCAATCTCAGCGAACATTTCCAAGAGTCGGTCATAGGCAGCCGGATGATGTTTTTGATAGGTAAAGATGCTGATCTTGTTATTGAGGGATGATGGAGGCACAGCCTCGTAGTCCACAAGAGGATCTGTGTTCCTCATGCAGACCACCAGGGGTTCGCGTTCGAGAACGTGTACCTCCAGATCATCTCCAACAACCGGCAAAGTGATGATTGCCGTGTCGAGTTTGCTATTCCGAATGCGTTCTATAACCTGACCGGTATCGCCGCTCTCAGGAGCCATCTCACAATCGGGCAGCACCTCTTTATAGACCGCTGAAACAGAGTGCAGCAAACCCTTTTGAACGAAGGGAGAGAAGCCCAGTCGTAACGGCTGAAGAGTTGCCGAATGGATGGCTTGTAACGTTTGGATGAATCGTGTGCGTGTCTTCAGGCTCGACTTCGCATAACGATACATGAGTCGGCCTTCTGTGGTCAGAGTGTTGCTGTGTTCGCGGTCGAAGAGTTGGACATTCAGAATGTCCTCAAGCGCCCGAATCTGCGTGCTGACGGCAGATTGCGCAACATGAAGACGCGCGGCTGCCGCCGTGAAAGTACCGACCTCCACAACGGCTACAAAATATTTGAGAAGACGGAATTCGAGATGATCGTCGATGCTCATGCGGACCTCCGATGCTCGTCGGTGCGGACTACCGCTTACCGGCTATGAGCGAGGAAGGCACGCAGACATGCCGGGAATAAAATTGTCAATCATCGCCAACCAAAAGGTCAACTATCGCTTTGACAAATACCCCATAAGCAAAACAGATGGCCTCATCTCCTAGAAGTATTGGACAATTCATCGCTCCGGTAGGAAGGTGATAGGAAAGCTCGTCTGGGGGCTGAATGGAAAACACCGTCGAGAAGCTGCTGTACTCCCGCCGCGACGCTGCAGAAGCGCTGAGCTTAAGCGTTCGGTCGGTCGATTATCTCATCACTACGGGACGTCTTACCTGTAGGAAGGTTGGTGGGAAGATCTTGATTCCCGCAGGGGCTCTGCGGCGGTTTGCAAGAGAAGATCACCCCGAACACCTGCGCTCCGCGCAATTGAGAGTTGGTGATGTTCCGAAGAAGCCGCCCATGTCGGTATCGACGAAACGAAGTTCTCAGATGCAGATTGGTTTACGTTCACTAGTAGAGCCGAGCGCTTGATTACACAACTGGATCAAGCTTCTCAATCGCAGCTTGATTGTGCTCGGGAGCGAGATGAGCATAGCGCACAGTCATTGAGATAGTCTTGTGGCCGGCAAGCTCTTGCACAGTCCTCAAATCCACTCCGGCCATCACTAATCGGCTGATGAACGTGTGTCGTAGGCAGTGCCAAGTGAAGTTTGAAATCTTCGCGTCCTGAATGCAACGATCGAACCATGCGCGAGAATCGTTAAGGTCCTTGCTGTACTTCGACTGACAGACTCGGCCATCGTGCTCTCGCCTTTGGTGCAACAACTCCATTGCTGCGATGCAGCTCCTGTTCATCGGAACTTCGCGACTGCTTCCGTTCTTCGTTTCTTCGAGAAGAATGCGTTTACGGCGGAAGGATACTTGCGGCCACTCCAAGCTGTATTGCTCGCCCTTTCTCATTCCGGTGTGAAGAGCGATGTCCAGTTCGGGCATGTGATGAGGGCAACGCTTCTCGATAGCTTCCCGCAGTTTCTTCTCCTCCTCGACTGACAGAAAGCGCTTCCGACCATTCTTCTCGGGACGCTGCTCCACTAGACGAGCGGGATTGCCACTGACCTTGCCGTCCGCAAGTGCCAACTTGAACGCCTTGCTGAAGACGCTCTTGTACCGATTCTTCGTTGCCGGTGCCCAATCGTGACTCCCGAGCCATGTGTCGATATCGGATGGCTTGATCTCTTCGACGAGTCGATCGGCGAAGTCTCTGAGGATCATGTCCATCCTTAGCTTGAATGTGCGGAGGTCCTTCTGTCCGTGATTTTCATACCAGGCCACAGCCTCGTCCCCGATTACGCGGAAACGGATTCCTCTTTGTTTGAGGTTGACCGGAAGTTTGACACCTCGGAGAGCGTCGGTCTTGCGAACTTTGTAGAGCTTGATGGCATCTCCACGCCGACCAACTTTCTCACGGTGTAACGTGCCGTCGACTTTATACCGAATCCACCAGATGTCAGAACCTGGTTCTTTCTCATAGACTCCGCGTTCTCGCTTCTCAATTCGTCTGGGCACCGGCCTGCACCTCCATAAGTCGACAATAGCAAACGGAGAATCGCAATTTGAAGCTTGGAACAAAGTGACACCAGAAGTGACACCAGCCGATTTTGAGCATGAAAAAGCCTCTCGGACTGAGAGGCTTTTGTCTTTGTAAACTATTCATTTTGTGAAGCTTATCTTGGTGCCGGGAGGGGGGGTCGAACCCCCACGAGGTTGCCCTCGGCGGATTTTGAGTCCGCTGCGTCTGCCAGTTCCGCCATCCCGGCTTGGGGTGGGCCAGACAAAAGTATCGCACACGAAATGCCTGTCAGGCCAGCTTCGTGTCGAGTTCATCGCTTGGTTTGGGATACAGGCAAAACGGAGCGAATGCGTGTTTTTAACGTTACAGCCATGCGACAATAAGACGTGACCGTGATGACAACGTCTTCTTCCCCTGGGCACACGCCTGAAGCGGATTCGTCTCAGATTCCTGAGCCGACAATCGTTACTCCGGAGCTGCTGGTACGGCACAGCATCACTCCTGATGAGTATGCGCGCATCCAATCTGCGCTGGGCCGTGTTCCTTCCCTCACCGAGTTGGGTATTTACTCGGTCATGTGGAGCGAGCACTGCTCTTACAAATCTTCTAAAGTTCACCTCAAGCGGCTGCCTACCAAGAGTGAGCGCGTCGTGCAGGGACCGGGCGAAAATGCTGGCATCATTGATGTTGGCGACGGCTGGGCCTGCGCCTTCAAGATCGAGAGCCACAATCACCCCAGCTATATCGAGCCGCATCAAGGCGCCGCAACCGGTGTCGGCGGCATTCTGCGAGACATCTTTACGATGGGTGCGCGGCCCCTGGCGGTTATGGATTCGCTCCGTTTTGGCCCGATTACAGCCGGGGCAGAAGAGCCGGAGCTTGTCCGCAAGAATCATGCGATCGTTGAGGGCGTGGTCAGCGGTGTGGCCAGCTACGGCAATTGCTTTGGTGTGCCTAATCTTGGCGGCGAGACAAAGTTTGAGGCCTGTTATAGCGGCAACCCGCTGGTGAATGCTTTTGCGCTCGGGCTGGTCAAAATCGACGAGATTTTCTATGGCAAGGCCAGCGGCATCGGCAATCCCGTTATCTATGTTGGAGCCAAGACTGGCCGTGACGGCATTCACGGCGCCACGATGGCTTCGGAAGAGTTTCACGAAGGAACGGAAGAGAAGCGGCCCAATGTACAGGTCGGCGATCCGTTCATGGAAAAGCTGCTGCTTGAGGCCTGTCTTGAAGCGATGAAGACCGGTGCGATTGTCGGTATTCAGGATATGGGTGCGGCTGGTCTGACCTGCTCCACCTGCGAGATGGGTGCTCGCGGCGGGGTTGGTCTGGATGTCGAGCTCGACAACGTTCCTCAGCGCGAGACCGGCATGAATTCTTACGAAATCATGCTTTCCGAAAGTCAGGAACGCATGTTGCTTGTAGCCGAGGCTGGCCGCGAGCATGAGGTTCTGGATGTATTCAGCAAGTGGGGACTGGACGCGGTCATCGTTGGTACGGTCAAGCCCGAGCCGCGGCTGCGTATTCGTCATCATGGCGTGCTGGTTGCCGATATTCCTAACGAATCGCTGACGGACGATGCGCCGCTTTATCATCGTCCCGTTGGTACATGGAAGGCCCCTGTACCCTCGGAGCCGTCGCAGGAAGCGCTCAGTGAACTGGCCAAGACTCGCGACTACACTGCCGATTTGAAGAAGCTGCTTGCCAGCTCAAACATTTGCAGCAAGCGATGGGTGCATGAGCAGTACGACACCATGGTCCAGACCAACACGGTTCAGGGGCCAGGCGGCGAAGCTGGCGTAATGCGTATCAAGGGAACAGGCACACCGGGCCACGAACGTGGTCTGGCGATGGCTCTCGACGGCAATGGCCGCTGGGCTTATCTCGACCCCAGGCTGGGCGCTATGCATGCCGTGGCGGAGGCCTGTCGCAAGGTAGCCTGTACCGGAGCTGTCCCGGTAGCAGCAACGAACTGTCTTAATTTTGGAAACCCGCAAAAGCCGGAGATCATGGCTCAGCTTTCCGCTGCCATCGACGGCATCGCAGAGGCCTGCACTGCATTGGGTACGCCAATCACGGGCGGCAATGTTTCCCTCTACAACGAGACAAAGGGCGAGGGAATTTATCCTACCCCGGTTATTGGTATCGTCGGGATTCTCGACGATGTGACCAAGGCGGTCCCTGCTCATTTCCAGAAGACGGGCGATCTGGTGCTGCTGATTGGCGAGGGTATGGGCGCAAACGTTCCTGAAATTGCCCTGACCGAATTTGGATCTTCAGAGTATGCGAAGGAAGTCCTCGGCGAGCTTTGGGGAGAACCAACCTATCTGAATCTCGAGGCAGAGTGGCAACTGCACAAGTGCCTGCGTGAACTGGCTGAGCAGGGTTTGATTCACTCGGCATCTGATATCTCGGATGGCGGCATTGCAACAGCATTGGTTCAGGCGTCTTTGCCTAACTCAATTGGAGCGAGCATCGGGGTGATTCCGGTAGCGGAAGCGCCAACCGCGCTTGCACTTTTTGGAGAACAGGCTACACAGGTAATTTTGACCTGCTCGCCTGCGGACAAGGAAAAGATTGAGGAACTGGTCTTCGACTTCCCCGAACTGTCCTGTTGGCTCATTGGCGAAACAGTGGCCGATAAAGTTGAGATCAGTATTTCTTCTGAGACATCTAATACTGAGTTGGATGTTTTAATTGATTGTCCAATCTCTGAACTCCGCAAACCATGGGCCACTGCTCTGGAATCTGCTCTCTACGAAGAGGTGACGGTGTGAGCACTCTCGCTGCAGAAACCATCCTGTACCAGGGTGTTGAAGGCGTAGTTGACCAGTCTGAAGCAATCAAAGCAGCCTCTGCAGGCAATCAAGCTGTAATCGGCCGGGAAAGCAATGAAGACGACAAGCTCCGTGAAGAGTGCGGCGTCATGGCTGTCTGTGGACATCCCGATGCAGCGCGGCAAGTCTATCTAGGCCTCTACGCCCTGCAGCACCGCGGCCAGGAGTCGGGTGGCATCGCCACGGCGAATGGACAGAATCTCTCCAATATCAAGGGCATGGGCCTGATCTCCGAAATATTCACGGAAGACGTGCTTGCCAAGCTGCCCGGCGAACTGGCCATCGGCCATACTCGCTACTCCACTACCGGAGACTCGGCGCTGCTCAATGCGCAGCCCATCCGCGTGGACTCGACCAAGGGCCTTATCGCTATTGCGCATAATGGCAACCTGGTGAACCTCGGTAATCTGCGTGCGAAGCTTGAGCGCGCAGGCGCATATTTTCAGACCACTTCCGATTCTGAAATCATTGTTCAACTCATCGCGCACTCCAAGGCTACTTCGCTGGTGGATGCCATCGCCGACTCGCTGGGTCAGGTTGAGGGTGCATTCTCCATCGTGATGATGACGCGTGACCGCATCTTTGCTGCCCGCGATCCACGCGGCTTTCGTCCGCTTTCCATGGGCCGCATCAAGAACGCCGATGGCCCGGATACGATCGTGTTTGCTTCCGAGACCTGTGCCTTTGACCTGCTGCGTGCGGAGTATGAGCGTGATGTACAGCCCGGCGAACTGGTCATGGTTTCAGCAGACGGAGTCACTTCGCGTCAGTATTCAACCGGCACGCCGCAGACGAGCTGCATCTTTGAGCATGTCTACTTCGCTCGCCCGGACAGCCGTATCTATGGTCGCTGGGTGCAGGAGAGTCGCGAAGAGATGGGTCGCCAGCTTGCGCGTGAGTCGCATGTTCCAACGGATCTCGTTGTTCCTGTGCCTGACTCTGGCGTTACCGCGGCCATTGGATATGCAGCGGAAGCCGGACTGCCGTTTCGCTTCGGCCTGATTCGTAATCATTATGTCGGGCGTACCTTCATTGAGCCGGAGCAGCGTGTGCGTGATTTCGGCGTCAAGCTCAAGCTCAATCCTGTGCGCAATCTGCTTGAGGGCAAGCGCGTCATGCTCATCGACGATTCCATTATTCGCGGAACGACGAGCCGTAAGATTGTGCGCATGGTGCGCGGCGCGGGAGCCAAGGAAGTGCATCTTCGCATTACCTGTCCTCCAACCATCTCGCCCTGTTTCTACGGTGTGGATACGCCCAGCAAGCGCGACCTGATTGCAGCTAACAAATCGGTCGAAGAGATTCGCCAGTTTATCGAGGCGGACACCCTTGCTTATCTTTCGATGGATGGCCTGTTGCATAGCTGCGATGACGGGAAGGGAACTGGCTACTGCACCGCCTGCTATACCGGCAACTATCCTACGCAGTGGGTGGATGTAGATGAGATTCTGCCGGCCTCGGCAGATCGCTACGAAGTCCAACTCAAGCTGACAGAAGTGAACTAGAGTATTTTCCCTATCGATATATTCTCTGCAGCGGCTGATTGCGTGGCTTTTCACCAGGAAAAGCCACACTCTACTATCAGCGCAGTTTTCTGTTAGCTCAATTCAAAGAACAACACTTCCGTGCCACTCTGTCCTGCAACGATGGAGACCGAGACTTCCTCTGAAATCGCCAATCCGTCGCCCTGCGACAGCTCTTCGCCGTTCACAATAGCTGAACCGCGCGCCACCTGCACCCAGCCATGCTTGCGCGTGAATGCATGTTCGACGCGATCATTTGCGTCTATCTTCGTGGCATATAACTCCGCGTCCGTGTTCCAGGCCAGCGAGCCATCGTGTCCATCCGGAGAGACCAGCAAATGCAGCAGATTGTGCTCCGCATCGATAGGGAACTTCTGCTGGCTGTAGACGGGTGCAACACCGGCTTTGCTGGGCAGGAGCCAGATCTGCAGCATGTGCGCCGGATCGGTCTTTGAAGCGTTGTACTCCGAGTGGCGAATGCCCGTTCCTGCCGACATGTGCTGCAACTCCCCAGGCACAATCACGCTGCCCGAACCGAGCGAATCCTGGTGAGCCACGCCACCGTCGAGCACGTAGGTGACGATTTCCATCTCCTTGTGGCCGTGCGTGCCAAAACCTCCGCCACCCGAGATGACATCTTCATTGATCACTCGCAGGGCGCGAAAGCCCATCGACTTCGGATCATAGTAATCGGCGAAGGAGAAGGAGAATTTAGAGTCAAGCCAGCCGTGGTTGGCATGGCCGCGATCCTTGGATTTACGAACTGTAAGCATCTGAGTTACCCGTCTTTCCTGGATTATCTTCCAGCCATTTTCAATTGTTGGCCTGGCACAACATTCATGATTGAGTAGTTATTAAGTGGTAACTGCCAACCCGTGAATGTAATTGTCTGGTTAATAGAAAACAGCGTTCAGGCAATGGATGCGATTACCTTGAAAAGGGTTCAGATGGGCAATTCTACAGGACTTATGTCGAGGAAGACGGGGTGGTGCTGGCAGGAGCCGCCGCGGGCGCAGCCGGAGCTGCCGGTGCTGCGGATGTCGTGTTTTCCGCTGCTGCCGGCTTGGTTTCTGTACTCGGTTTTGCATCGGAACCAGCGGCATTTGCTGCCTCTGCCGTTTTCGATCCGCCCTTACCTGCATAGTCGTTTACGTACCAGCCGGCGCCCTCGAAGCGAAGCGCGGGGGCAGTCACCGGACGGATCAACTCGCCTCCGCATTTGGGGCAATCCTTCTCTGGCTCGGCGCTGAATTTCTGGATCTTTTCAAAACTGTAGCCGCACGCGGTGCAGCGATATTCATAGAGTGGCACTTGCATCCCTCCAGGGAAATCCTTCTACAGTACGATTCTATCGGCTTCTGTGGACTGGCAGGCATTCCTCGCCAGGCGTCCTCAAACCTTCCCGGAATTTTGTACAAAAAAAGTGCTTGCGTGCTCACCTCCTACATGTGTTACAGTCTGTAGCATTATGGCGAGTAACGTTACAGTCGGTCACGATATCTTGGAATCGGCAGAGCACGATCCAGCCGAATTAGGAGAGCTTGAGCGCAGCATTCTCCAGCTCATGTGGCAGCACGGCACTATGACGGCGGAACGTGTTCGCGAGGAGCTCGATCAGCAGGATCGCTCACTCAAAGACTCCACCGTGCGCACCGTTCTGCGGCGGCTTGAAGAAAAAGGCTACGTAACGCATGTGGTGGAGAACCGCACCTTCCTCTACTCCTCGGCCGCACCGGCGGAGATGGTGGCAGGGCGAGCGGTGAAGCGCATTCTGGAGTGGTTTTGCGAGGGCTCGGTCGAGCAGTTGCTGGTTGGCATGGTCGACTCGTCCGTGCTGGATCGCAAGGAACTGCAAAGATTGGCCGAACGAATCGCCTCGGCAAAGACGGAGAAAAATCCAGTGAGCACTGGCGGTAAAGGAGCAAAGGGATGATGACTCTCATTCTCGAAGCCGGTTTTCGTTCTCTCTTGATGGCGCTCGCCGTGTGGGGTGGCATTCGTTTGTTGCGGGTGCAGGCCGTGATTGCGCAAAAGATAGCGTGGGTGCTGGTCCTTGTTGCTGCGGGAGCAATGCCGCTGGTGATGCACGCTCCATTTCTGGCTGTGAATCGAGCGCTCAATATCCCGGTGTTTGGTTTGTTCGCTCATAAACAGGTGCCATCTGCGCCGTCAAAATTGATAACTGCTCCATTGACGGCTGCCCCATCTACCGCCGCTTCCACTATCGCCCTGAACATGGATGCGACAGGCACACCGCAGAGACAGACCTACAAACCGTCACGAATTGAGAAGAGCGTCAGCCCCTCAGCAGAGCGCCCTTCGCGTGCAACACAACATGTCGCGAGTGACGCATCCCCAAGCGCATCCAGCCTGAGAACGGAGCCAATCATGCAGGCATTGGCTGCATCGCCCGTCTTGACGTCGATGCAATCAGCTATGGGTTCCGTCTTAATGCAGATCTGGAGCTGGAGCAAAGTTCACGCCGGGCTGTTGCTGGCAATTGCCTACGGCATGGTCGGCGGAGTTCTTCTGCTTCGCACACTGATGGGGCTGTGTATTGCCCTGCGGATTGCGTTGAGGGCAAAGCCGGTTGCCGAGCCGCTGTCTGAATTCATTGCCGATGAAGATTCGCCACTGAGAGTGCGTGTAAGCGCAGATATTGCAACGCCGGTCACGATCGGCTCCAGCGTAATTTTGCCCGCGAACTACCAGACCTGGGATGAGGCCAAACTGCGCATCGTGTTGGCGCATGAGCAATCTCATGTGCGCCAGAAGGATTTCTATTTGCAATTACTGGCAGCCGTTCACGCGGCGATCTTCTGGTTCAGTCCGCTGGGGTGGTGGTTGCAGCGCAAATTGTCTGAGCTCGGAGAAGCTCTGAGCGACCGCGCCGGTCTGGCGCAGGCCTCCGACCCTGCCTCTTACGCCCAGGTACTTCTTGAATTCGCGGCCATACCGCGCACAACCCCGCTCGCAGGAGTAGCCATGGCACGTACCAGCAATCTTTCCAGCCGCATTGATCGCATTCTGAATGATCGCCGCTTCCGTCTTGATTTCCTCGGCGGACGCCGCCATGTCGCGCTCGCCGCTCTCCTGGTGCCCGCCGCATTGATCGCCGCTGTAGCGCTGATCCGAATCGGACCGGCAGTCGAGGCCGCCCAGTCGCAGAGCAGAACTGTTGCAAGTGCATCGATGGCAGCCTCCGCTGCTCCTCAAACTCAATCTCAAACTATTGCCCAGCCTGCGAATCAGGAGTCGGGACAGGTTACAGGGCCGGATCAGGTCACCACTATTGATTCAGCACTAACACCAGTTCCAGCGCTGACACCAACGCCCGCACCAGCACCGGCTCCAGTCCCTGCCGTTTCTGCTGTCGCCGAGCTGGAACCAGACGCGGAACCGGAAGAGGCTACGCCAGATGTTGAAGCTCCCGAGCCTCCCGATGATTCTGAGCTGCAAGCCCCCGTGGCGCCAGAGCCACCCAAGCATGGTCATGGCTTTGCCGCCAGCTATTCCATGGGCGAAGACGGACGGGACTCGTTCGCGATCCTGAGCGGAAACGGCGATACCGTGACCATGTCCGGCAGGCACGGCAGCGAGTTGGAGAAGGCACGCCAGAAATATCACACCGACTTCATCTGGTTTGAACGCGATGGCAAATCCTACGTCATCACCGATCCGGCAGTGGTTGCCCAAAGTCGCGAACTCTTCAAAGGCGATCCATCGCTCGGCATTCGGCAGGAGCAGTTGCAGAAGATGCAGGCAGAACTCGATAAGAAAATGCAGAATCTGAAGCCGGAGCTGATCAATTTGAACTCGCCCCAGTTCAAAGCCCAGATGACCAAGCTGAATGCGGAGATTGCCGAGCTACAGAAGGTGCAGATCAAGGAAATCAGCGACAAGGTAAATGCCGAAGTGCTCTCCAATCTGCAGGAAAAAATGGGTGACCTCCAGGGGCAGATTGGCGAAATTCAAGGCAAGATCGGCGAACAGCAGGGGCTGATTGGCGAACAGCAGGGCAAACTCGGTGAACAAATGGGTAAGCTCGGCGAAGAGATGGGTAAAATCGGCGAGCAGCAGGGCAAGAACGCCGAAGCCGCCAGCCGCAAAATGAAGTCGGTTATCGATCAGGCCGTGAAAGACGGGAAAGCAAAGCCCGTCGAGTAGCCCTGTCGAACCATTCCATGCGCAACACCGCCGGCGATTTTGCCCCAAGCCCCGGCGGTGCCTGCCAGGGAACATCCCTGTCGACGGATGATTTATGGCTCCGAATCAACGTCGTAGAGTAACTCCTGCCCAAAACCTGTGTCTAAGGCTATAGGGGTTACTTATGAAGTTGCGTCTAAAGGTTTCCTTCTGCGTTCTTGCCCTTGCGATTTTGATGAGCGCCGAACGGTCTGTCTATGGCCAATCTGCTCAATCCGCTCAGATCGTTCCAGAAACGAGCGAAGCACTCAGCAAGCTGGCAGACGAGCCCGCTGCCCATACCGGATTTGTCTTCGATCGTTCCATGTTGCAAGCCGCACGCTTTCTTCTGCAAGCTCAGGGAATGGCTCCCGAACGTGCATCAGCCGCATTGTCCAGCATCAGCTATGACAATTACCGCTACGCCCAGCCAGCCAATTATGCGCCGCAGACCATGGCCTCGATCATCGCCGCCTACCGGGCTGCTGGATGGAAGCATCTCGTCGATGCCCATGGCAGTATTCACGACGATGGTGGTCAACGCCGTGGCTCCATCACGGATCTATGGCTGCACTTTACCGGGTCGGACATCGACGGCATCACCGTTCTGGCGCGAGGAGTACGCGATATGAATCTAGTCCAGGTCACGTGCGATCTTCGCCCGCTTGATTTAGTCCACTTCAGCGGCCACTTCGGAATCCCCAAAGTCGATCCCAACGCCCTCATGGTTCCAGACCCCAAAGAGCATTAATATTGCCCATTAATATTGCCCACTGATTCTGGTATCAGGCACGGCGTTTGCCGCAAAAAAACAAAAGCCCCGGAGCGATCCGGGGCTTTTATGGTGAGACTTTGATGACTGTTTAGTAGCGATAGTGATCCGACTTATACGGCCCATCGACGGATACACCAAGATACTCCGCCTGCTTCGGCGTGAGCGTGGTCAACTTGACGCCGATCTTCTGCAGATGCAGACGAGCAACTTCTTCGTCGAGCTTCTTGGGCAGCACGTAGACGCCGATTTTGTAGGTGTCCTTATTGGCCCATAGATCGAGCTGTGCCAGCGTCTGGTTGGCAAAGCTGTTGCTCATTACAAAGCTCGGATGGCCTGTCGCGCAACCCAGGTTCACCAGGCGCCCCTCTGCCAGCACGAAGATGCTGTTGCCGGTCGGGAACGTGTACTGATCGACCTGGGGCTTGATGTTGAGCTTGACTACGCCGGGAGCTTCGTTCAGTAAGTCGATCTGGATCTCATTGTCGAAGTGGCCAATGTTGCAGACGATCGCCTGATCCTTCATCCGCTTCATGTCCTCAAGCGTGATGATGTCCAGGTTGCCGGTGCAGGTGACGTAGATGTCGCCGCGGCCCAGTGTCTCTTCAAGCGTGGTAACTTCGTATCCTTCCATCGCCGCCTGCAAAGCATTGATGGGGTCAACTTCGGTCACAATGACGCGTGCGCCAAGGCCGCGGAGCGAAGCCGCAGAGCCCTTGCCCACATCGCCGTAGCCGCAAACAACGGCGACTTTGCCTGCAACCATGACATCGGTAGCGCGCTTGATACCGTCCACCAGCGATTCGCGGCAACCGTAAAGATTGTCGAACTTGGACTTGGTGACCGAGTCATTGACATTGATAGCCGGGATAAGCAGCTTGCCTTCTTCCAGCATCTTGTAAAGCCGGTGCACGCCCGTCGTTGTCTCTTCTGAAACGCCGCGCCACGCCTTGACGACATTGTGCCAGTGCTGTGGATCCTCGGCAAAAACCTTCTTCAGCAAATCCTTGATGACCTGCTCTTCATGGCTTGACGAAGGACCATCGACCCATTTGTCGCCATTCTCAAGCTCATAGCCCTTGTGGATCAGCAGTGTGACATCGCCGCCGTCGTCCACGACGAGCTCCGGGCCTTTGCCGCCCTTGTGATTCAGTGCCTGGTAGGTGCACCACCAGTATTCTTCAAGGCTCTCGCCCTTCCATGCAAAGACCGGAACGCCGGTAGCAGCAATGGCTGCGGCTGCGTGATCCTGTGTGGAGAAGATGTTGCAGCTTGCCCAGCGGACATCCGCACCCAGGCTGGTCAACGTCTCGATCAGCACCGCGGTCTGGATGGTCATGTGCAGCGACCCGGTGATACGCACGCCAGCCAGCGGCTTCTGCGCGGAATACTTGTTGCGAATCGACATCAGGCCCGGCATCTCATGCTCGGCGATGTTTAGTTCTTTGCGGCCCCAATCGGCCAGGGACATATCGGCTACCTTGTAGTCCGTGCCCGCGATTTCGAGCGTTGACGTTGCCATTCAAATCTCCTTATCACTCTGACATATATCGCCGCATCGTGATATGTTGATATGTATCAGATTTCAGCTATGGCGTCAATTGTCAAAATCCTCCGCGTTGTAGCCGACCCCAATCGGCTGCGCATCCTCCTGCTCCTGCGCGGCGAGGAGCTTTCCGTAGCCGAGTTGCAGGAGGTTTTGGCTATGGGCCAGAGCACCATCTCCACTCACCTATCGCAGTTGAAACAGGCGGGTCTGGTTGAGGACAGGCGCACCGGCAAGAGCAATCTCTATCGGGTAAAAAGCAACGGCGCCGAGAATATTCTCACAGGCCTCCTGAAGATGGCGCAGCAGGAAATTCCCGAGTCTGGAAAAGATCAGGAAGCCATGCGGCGCGTCGTGAAAAAACGACAGGATAAGATGCGCAGCTTCTTCGACAGCGTGGCCGGGCGCATGGGCCGGGATTACGTTCCCGGCAAGTCATGGAAAGGCGTTGCCGAAGCGCTCCTGCGATTGATACCTCCCATGGTCATCGCAGACATCGGAGCAGGCGAAGGAGCATTCGCGCTTTTACTGGCCCAGCGAGCCACAAAAGTTATTGCCGTCGATACTTCGGCGAAGATGATTGAGGTCGGCAGCGATAAGGTCTTGCGTCACGGCGTAAAAAATGTGGAGTATCTCCTGGGAGATATGGAAGAGCTTCCAATCGAGGACGCGATCGTAGACCTGGTCTTCTTTTCGCAATCGTTGCATCATGCCCTGCATCCTGAGCGAGCCATCGATGAAGCATGGCGAATACTCAAACCAGGAGGCCGCATCGTGATCCTCGATCTCGTACAGCATCGCTTTGAAGAAGCGCGCGAAATATACGCAGACGAGTGGCTGGGCTTCGGCGAATCGGAACTCGAATCCATGCTGGAAAAGTCAGGTTTTAAAGGCGTGCAAACATCCGTGGTTCACAAAGAACCGGAGCCGCCGCAGTTCCAGACACTGCTTGCAGTCGGCGACAGATAACTCCCATTCGGCCAGGCATCAATAAAAATCTGTGCAATTCGTAAATCGCCTGGCCGAAGCTTTAAGCGTCGAGTTTCTTGGTCACCAGTTCATTCAGCAGTGCTGGATTTGCCTGACCCTTTGATGCGCGCATCACCTGGCCGACAAAGAACGCGGCGACCGTCTTTTTACCGCCACGATACTGCTCCAACTGCTTGGGATTGGCAGCAATCACTTCGTCAATCATGGCCTCGATGGCGCTTGAATCCGTGATCTGCTGCGGTTTTTCGCGCTCATAGACTGCCGCGAAATCCTCATTCTTTTCAAAGCAGATGTCGAAGAGCTGCTTGAGCTGCTTGGAGCTGATCTTTCCCTCTTCGAGCAGCTCCGCTGCCAGCACTACTCCTCGCAGCGAAACAGGGGATTTGTCCAGCTCGATTCCTGCAGCTTTGAGACGTCCGCCCAGCTCGCTGAGCAGTACATTCGCAACGCGGCGTGGACTCTTCGCCGTGCGTGCCACTGCCTCGAACTGATCGGCAAACGAGCGCTCCGCTGTGAGTGTATGCGCATCCTGCG
This sequence comes from Acidicapsa ligni, assembly GCF_025685655.1. Lineage (NCBI taxonomy): Bacteria > Pseudomonadati > Acidobacteriota > Terriglobia > Terriglobales > Acidobacteriaceae > Acidicapsa > Acidicapsa ligni. The sequence continues at coordinate 359,704 of NZ_JAGSYG010000004.1, forward strand.
AAGTCAGTTCATACTCGGCAATCATGCGTTTGCGGCGTGCTTCGGGCAACTCCGGCATTGTCGCGGCAATCTCTGCCTTCCATGCATCGGAGACGACCAACGGAGGCAGATCCGGCTCGGGAAAATAACGATAGTCGTGCGCCTGTTCCTTCGAACGCATGGAATACGTGCGTCCCTCGGCTGCATTCCACAGGCGCGTCTCCTGCGCAACCCGGCCACCGGATTCGATGACCTCGATCTGGCGCTCGATCTCATACTCCAGCGCCGCGCGGATGTAGCGGAAGCTGTTGACATTCTTGACTTCAGCCTTGGTGCCAAACTTGGGCGCGCCCTTGAGACGCACACTCACATTCGCATCGCAGCGCAGCGAACCCTCTTCCATGTTGCAGTCGGAGACACCCGTATACAGCAGAATTTCCTTGAGCCTGGTCAGATACTCGAAGGCCTCATCCGGCGTACGCAGATCAGGCTCGGAGACAATCTCCACCAGCGGCGTTCCACAGCGATTGAGGTCAACATAAGTCCGAGTTGCGGAGTCGGCAAAGCCATCATGAATGCTCTTGCCCGCATCCTCTTCCATGTGCGCGCGCGTCACGCCAATACGCTTAATGCTGCCGTCAGCAGTAGGCACATCGATCCAGCCATTCTCCGCGATAGGCTTGTCGAACTGGGAGATCTGATAACCCTTGGGCGAGTCGGGATAGAAGTAGTTCTTACGCGCAAATATCGATCGCTCGCGAATCTCACAGTTGATAGCCAGGCCGGCAAGCGTGGCAAACTCAACCGCTCGGCGGTTCAACACCGGTAACGCGCCCGGCAAGCCAAGGCAGACAGGGCAGACATTGGTGTTTGGGGCCGAACCATAATGGTTGGCGCAGCCGCAAAAGGCCTTGGTTTCCGTGAGCAGTTGCACATGGACTTCAAGGCCGATGACGGGCTCGTATTTGGCTAAAATTTCCGGGCTCAATGCCGCGATCGCGCTCATGGTTGACTTTAATTTTAGCAGCGCAGATCGAGTTAAGCGGCCGGTCGAACTACTCCGGCCTGGGGTCTTCCGCCGTGAACTCAGAGCAGCATGGCTTTTCGACTGCCTTGAACTCCATCAACTCCAGCCGAATGCCATCCGGATCGTAGAGATTGAACTGGTACTTGCCGTCTCTGCCAATCTGCGGATGCTTATCCGTGCGCCCAGTCAGGCGATTCTCTGCCGTGAGCTTCTTATAGCTTTCCGGGACCGAGACCACGCCAATCGAGAGATGATCCAGCACGCCCAGCGTCTGCAGAGACATACCGGCAGGGATACCGCTGTCGGAGGCTGAACCAGTCAGCATGTACTCCAGCCAGTCATGGCTATCCGGTGTCTGCTGCGAAACCCAATCGAGCTTATCCTGCTGCATACCGCCATACCAGTAGGGACGGAAGCCGAGCAGGCCCTTGTAGAACTTGTCTTCCGCCTCTCTCGAATGCACCATGATGCCGAGATGAATGATGTGATGGCCGATCACATGCACCGCCTCTGGCGACTTAGCCGCAGGTGAAAGCTGCACGAACTCCACCACGTTACCCTCCGGGTCCTGCACGCGAAACGCCTTGCTGCCATCGGAGAAGTGTTTTACAGACGGCGGCGTCTGCCAGCCATTGTCCTTGAGATAAAGCCGCAGCCCCTCGGCATTTTCCGTATTGTAGGCGGTGTGGTCGAGACGATTCACGCCCACGTTTGCAGGTAGCGGAAGCACCTCGACAAACTGTGTTGCATTAATTGCGTATCTCACTCCATGCGGATTTTCAGGATCAGGCTCGCGAACCGCGCCAATAATCTCGGCATAATAATGATCCGTGGCCTTCATGTCCGAGGCGTAAACCGACAGATGTGAGATGCCCGTGATCTTCGGGCGAGGATGGGCTCCGCTTTTCGCAGAGGTCTGGGCCACGCACGAGATGGTCATGAGTACACCGCAACCAAAAGCAGCAATGGACACCGAGGCAGCAAGCTTTAAACGCATGAAAAACTCCTTTAGAAATCCGCAGATACCATAGGTTCTTTGACCCAACGGTTGCAACTGATTTCTCAAAACATAATACGCCTCTTCGATTGAAGTAAAAGCCTTTACCTTCGCGCCTGTATTATTCGTCGACGCCTGTTCCCCCACGGGAAGTACAATCCCTCCATGCAGATTCAAAGCCTCCGCAAACTCGTTGCGCTTGTAGCAATCACCGTTGTGGGAGCTGCTCAGGCTGTCCGTGCGCAGGCTCCTGCAATCGCACCGTCTTCTCCAGCAGATGCAGATCATGCCCAGGCCCAAACCCAGACCCAGGCATTGGCCAAAGAAATCTTCAAGCAGCTCATCGAGATCAATACCACTGACACGCCACTCGGCAACGTCACCACCGGTACAACTGCGATGCAAAAGCGATTTCTGGATGCAGGCTTTTCTCCGGAAGACGTACACCTGCTTGGGCCGAACGAGCGTAAACAAAATCTCGTCGTTCGCATTCGAGGAACAGGCAAAGAAAAGCCCGTGCTTTTTCTTTGCCACATGGATGTAGTCGAGGCATTGCCCTCCGACTGGCACACCGATCCCTTCAAATTTGTCGAGAAAGACGGCTACTACTACGGCCGCGGCACGCAGGACATGAAAGAGTCGGACGCCGCCCTGGTGGCGACATTTCTACGCCTGCATCATGAAGGTTACAAGCCGCAGCGTGACCTCATTCTGGCGCTCACAGCAGATGAAGAGAGTGGTCGCTCCAATGGCGCAAGCTGGCTCGTGCAAAATCATCGCGACCTCGTGGATGCCGCCTTCGTAATCAATCCCGATTCAGGCGGCATCGAACTCGATCACGGCAAGCCTGTGACGGCGGATGTTGAGGCGACAGAAAAGGTCTATGCCGACTTCCAGGTGACCGCTACCAACCCTGGCGGACACAGCTCGCGCCCGCGTCCCGACAACGCCATCTACGAATTGACGGCCGCTCTCAACAAGCTTGCCGCCTACAGTTTTCCATTTGAATTGAACGGCGTAACGCGCGCTTACTTCGACGCATTGACGAAGAAAGAAAGTGGCGAAACGACAGCCGATATTCGTGCGATCCTCGCCACTCCACCGGACATGGCTGCTGTCGCCCGCCTATCGACAGAGCCAGATTTCAACTCCAACTTTCGCACCACCTGCGTCGCCACTCGGCTTGCGGCAGGTCACGCAAACAACGCACTCCCGCAAACCGCACAAGCTAACGTGAACTGCCGCATCTTCCCCGGGCACTCGCCGGAGCAGATTCGCCAGCAGCTAGTCCAGCTTTTTGACGATTCGAAACTGAGCGTCAAATATATCTCCGATGTTACCGACATGCCGATGGATACCGCTCCCGAGCGTAAAGCCATCGTTCCTCCTCCACCATTGCCGGAAGTCTTCGGTCCACTTACCGCATTGGTTCAGCAGATATGGCCAGGTACGCCCGTGACGGCCGTCATGGAAAACGGCGCCTCGGACAGCATTTATTTTGCCCAGGCAGGTATCCCCAGCTATGGCTTTTCCGCGATAGCTCTTGAACGTGGCGACGATCGCGCTCACGGACAGGATGAGCGTCTTCCCATCGATTCGTACATCAAGTCCGTTGATTTCTTTTATGCCTACACAAAGGCACTCGGGAAATAGCCGACGCAAAAATATGAGGCGAACTCCTGATCGGAAAAATTCGATCCGAAGAGTTCGCCTCATGTTGTATTTCTATTCTTGTTGTACGAGCTAAATGCCCAGCTCCTGCTTGGCTTCCGCAAAAGATTTGACTGCAAACTCTAGCTCGGCCCGTGTATGCGCTGCGGAGATTTGTGTACGAATGCGAGCCTTGCCCATCGGCACAACCGGATACGAAAACGCGACGACATAGACGCCCTTTGTCAGCAGCAACTCCGCCATGCGAGCAGCAATAATAGCGTCGCCGAACATGACCGGCACAATCGGATGCTCGCCCGCAAGAATCGTAAAGCCAGCAGCAATCATTGCCTCGCGGAAGTAAGTAGTGTTCGCGCGCAATTGTTCACGCAACTCTGTCGATTCGCTTACCAGATCCAGAACCTTCAGCGATGCTGCCACAATGGGCGGCGCAACCGAATTAGAAAACAAGTATGGCCGCGACCGCTGCCGCAGTAGCTGAATGATTTCTTTGCGGCCACTCGTGTAGCCACCGCTGGCTCCGCCAAGCGCTTTGCCCAGCGTTCCGGTAAGAATGTCGATACGGCCTTCAACCCCGCAGAGTTCAGGCGTTCCGCGGCCATTTTTACCGGTGAATCCCACTGCATGCGAATCATCCACCATCACCAGCGCATCGTACTTGTCTGCAAGATCGCAGATCTGCTGCAGCTTGGCAATATATCCATCCATGGAGAAAACGCCATCCGTAGCGATCAGCCGATGCCGTGCGCCACTCGCCTCTTTTAGCTTGGCTTCGAGGTCTTCCATATCGCCGTTGCGATAGCGAAACTTCGTTGCCTTGCATAAGCGAATACCGTCGATGATGCTCGCGTGATTCAACTCATCCGAGATAATCGCATCCTGCGCATCGAAGAGTGTTTCAAACAGCCCGCCATTGGCATCGAAACACGATCCATAAAGGATCGTGTCGTCCATGCCGAGAAAGCTGCTCAGGCGATCTTCGAGATGCTTGTGAATTGACTGCGTACCGCAGATAAACCGCACGCTGGCCAGCCCATAACCCCAGTCGTCCAACGCTTCGTGCGCCGCCGCGATGATGGAAGGATTATTCGCAAGACCGAGATAGTTATTCGCGCAGAGATTCAGCACCGAGCTACCGTTGGCAACAGTAATCTCTGCCTGCTGCGGTCCGGAGATGATGCGTTCCCGTTTGAACAGACCTGCGGATTCAATCTCGCTCAATCGTGTCTGTAGATGCTTCTCAAAACTTCCGTACATACGTTCTCCTGTTTGGCCGATAGATCAAAGATTCGTGAGATCCAGCACAACCTTGCCCGTCTGACCTGAAATCATCGCAGCGAAGCCCTTTTCATAATCCTCGAACGCATATCGATGCGTAATCACAGGAGAAATGTCCAGCCCTGACTCAATCATCACCGACATCTTGTACCACGTGTCATACATCTCACGGCCATAGATTCCCTTGATGGTGATCATGTTAAAGATCACCTGACGCCAATCCATCGGCAGTTCCTTAGCTGGTATGCCGAGGATCGCAATCTTGCCGCCGTGGCTCATATTCGCGATCATGTCTTCAAGCGCCAGTCCGTTGCCAGACATCTCAAGGCCTACATCAAAGCCCTCAAGCATTCCAAGCTGCTGCTGCACATCCTTGAGCGAAGTCTCACTCGGATTGATCGCCAGCGTTGCGCCCATTTTGCGAGCCAGGTCAAGTCGGTAAGGATTCATATCGGTAACCACAATATGCCGCGCGCCCGCATGACGAACGACAGGAATCGCCATGATTCCAATCGGCCCAGCACCGGTGATCAGCACATCTTCGCCAAGCACAGGGAAAGAAAGCGCCGTGTGAACCGCATTGCCAAACGGATCGAAGATCGCCGCAATCTCCTGGCTGATGCCCGGATGATGCCGCCAGATATTGGTCATCGGTAAAGAAATATATTTGGCAAATGCGCCGGGGCGATTGACACCCACGCCCTGCGTATTCGCGCAGAGATGCCTGCGTCCAGCCATGCAATTACGGCAGCGTCCGCAGACGACATGACCCTCACCGCTCACGATGTCGCCAGGGTAGAAGTCGTTCACGTTCGCCCCGACCTCAACCACCTCGCCGACAAATTCATGACCGATAGCCATCGGCACATTGATGGTTTTCTGCGCCCAGTCATCCCACTGATAAATATGTACGTCCGTGCCGCAGATGCCCGCATAGCGCACGCGAATCAGCACATCGTTAATCCCAATACTTGGCTCCGGAATATCTTCCAGCCATAATCCCTGCGCTGCCTGGCTCTTTACCAGTGCCTTCATAACCAGCCTCCATTGACTGAACTGCCAACTTTTCAACTTTAAGGCATTGGGCAACACTCGTCGAATTCGCGCCCCTTATGCGCCGTTTATCTAACATTCTTAATAGGCTGTTAAACTTGAAAATAAGATGATCCTCCCGTTCGTCCGCGAAATCCTCGCGGAGCTGGAGAAAACCACCGCTTTCGATCGCGTACGCAGGCACCTCAGCCTTGCTACGGGGCGCAGACGTGTCTCTGGACTAACCGCTACCGCTAGAGCCTTGTATATCCCGCTCTTCGCGCGCGTTGCCAAAGAGCCGGTGATTGTCGTCGTGCCGGATAACAAGGCCGCAGAGGCTCTGCAACTTGCCTTGCGCTCTGGCTGCGAACTCACCGGAGCCATCGACCCCAAGCGCGTACTTCGCCTGCCTGCACACGATGTCTTGCCGTTTGAAAATCTGTCGCCTCACCCCGACATCCAGGAGCAGCGCGCGGCCGTCTTGTGGAAGTTTGTCACCGGAGCTGCTTCCATCGTCGTCGTACCTGTAGAGGCGCTCGCCATGCGCCTATTTCCTCGCAGCTACTACACCGGCCTGGCCCTTAAGCTAGAGCGCGGGGAAGAGGTCGACATCGACATGTTGATTGATCACCTGGCGAGCGTCGGCTATTCGCAGGTGGACCTCGTAGAGATGCCCGGTCAGTTCGCACGTCGCGGTGGTATTTTGGACGTGTACTCCCCCGAGGCGGACCGTCCCATTCGCGTAGATTTCTTCGGCGATGAGATCGAGTCGATTCGCAAATTTGATCCGGAAACACAACGCTCCGCCTCCTCGCTGGAAGACGCGCTTCTGCTTCCGTTAACAGAGACGCCAGCAACGGAAAAGCTCCTCTCCGCCGTTCACGCGCGTCTCAGCCGACAGCGGGTAAGCGATCAGGATGCAACAGACGACTCCGGCTTTGGCGAAGATTCAGTAGGCCAACTGATCGCCGCCCAGGGAGTGACGATCTTCCCCGGCTGGGAGTTCTTCGCCGTCGTCGATGGAGCCGACACACACCTGCTGAAACTGTTGCCTCGTTGCTCGCTCTTTGTCGAAGAGCCAGCGATGGTGCGCAACCAGATAGATCGTTGGTGGAACAAGGTCGAGCAGCGCCATGATCGATCCGGCATTGGATCTCTGATTCGGCCTGAAGATATCTATCTGAGGCCGGAGATTCTTCAGGCCATGCTTGCCTCGCACCCTGGTTTGGATCTCGATCAACTTGGTGCCGTCGATATTCTTGATGAAGACACAACGCTGGGTGAGGTTGAATTTGCGACACGCCCAACGCTTCGCTTTCATGGATCGATTCCCGCTTTCGTTGAGCAGGTACGCACGCTCGTTGCGCAGGAGCAGCGTATCCTGCTGGCCGCGCCCAATCAGCCGGAGGTCGAACGGCTCGCAACTGTTCTTCGCGAGTATCAACTGCCCTATCGGCTGGGCAGCCGCAATCCGCATGTAGGCAGCGAAAATTTGTATGACGAAACAAGTCATCTCGCCGGGGACATGCGCGTACCCGTTATCGTCCGTGCACAATTTGCTGCAGGAGTCAGTTGCCCTGGCGAAAACTTCATTCTCTTCGGAGCAAATGATCTATCCGACGATGCCGATGTGACTGCGCGCACCGAGCCGCGCAAATCAAAGACTGCTGCCTTCGTTTCGGATTTTCGCGATCTTACTATCGGCGATTATGTCGTGCATGTCGAGCATGGCATTGGCCGTTACATGGGCCTCAAAGAGATCGAGCAGGACGGTCTGACAGTTGAATTCATGATTCTTGAATTCGCCGACCAGGCACGCCTGTATGTCCCGTTGACGCGACTCGATCTCATTCAAAAGTATCGTTCGACCGACGCCGGACCAGCGCCGGTACTGAACAAACTTGGCTCGCAGCAATGGACCAAGACCAAAGCACGCGTTAAGAAAGCCATGGCCGATATGGCCGATGAGCTGCTTAAGCTATACGCCGAGCGCGAGGCTGCCAAGGGTCATGCATTCAATGTTGATAACGAGTTTCAACTCGAATTTGAAGAAGCCTTCGACTACACCGAGACGGATGATCAGTTAAACGCAATTGCAGATATCAAGCGCGACATGGAATCTACGCGTCCCATGGATCGCCTGCTCTGCGGCGACGTCGGTTACGGCAAAACAGAAGTGGCGATGCGCGCCGCATTCAAGGCTGTGCAGGATGGCAAACAAGTCGCCGTGCTGACGCCCACAACCATCCTCGCCTTTCAGCATTTCGAGACATTCAAGAAGCGCTTCTCGCAGTTCCCAATCAACGTCGAAATGATCTCCCGCTTCCGCACTCCCAAAGAGCAGAAGATTATTCTGGAGCGCGCTGAAAACGGAAAAGTAGACATACTTGTTGGCACACATAGACTGCTTTCAAAAGACATCAAGTTTCAGGATTTAGGTTTGCTGATCGTCGACGAAGAGCAACGCTTCGGTGTACGCCACAAAGAGCGGTTGAAGCAGATGCGCAGAGCGATCGACGTGCTTGCCATGAGCGCCACGCCCATTCCGCGTACATTGCACATGTCCCTCATTGGGCTACGCGATATGAGCGTGATTGAGACTCCGCCAAAAGACCGTATGGCGATCCAGACTGTCGTTGCGAAGTTCGACGAAAAGCTGGTACGCGCAGCCATTGAGTTGGAGTTGGAGCGTGGTGGCCAGGTCTACTTCGTCCACAATCGCGTTGAAAGCATCTATGAAATCGCCGCCAAAATTCATGAGCTTGTGCCTGCCGCAAAAGTAACTGTAGGTCATGGCCAGATGAGTGAAGGCGAGCTGGAAAAAGTCATGCTCGCTTTTGTGCATCACCAATATGACGTTCTCGTTGCAACGTCAATCATTGAGAATGGCCTCGACATTTCGCTTGCCAATACGATCCTTATCAATCGCGCGGACAGGCACGGTCTAAGTGAGTTGTATCAACTACGCGGACGCGTCGGTCGCTCCAATCGCCGTGCGTATGCCTACTTGCTGATTCCTCCAGAGCAAGAGCTCACCGAGATTGCGCGACGCAGACTCGCCGCACTCAAGGAGTTCAGTGACCTTGGCGCAGGCTTCAAAATCGCCGCACTCGATCTCGAACTACGCGGTGCCGGCAACATGCTCGGCGGGGAACAGAGCGGTCATATCGAGGCCATTGGCTTCGAGCTTTACACCACGATGCTTGAGCAGGCAGTGAAGGAACTCAAGGGTGAAGGCGATGACGCACGCGCCGCTACGCAACTCAATCTCGGCATCGCCCTCCGCATTGAAGAGAACTACGTGCCTGAAGAAAATCAACGCCTGCGTCTCTACAAGAAGATTGCCGGTGCTGCAACGGATGAGGCTCTCGAAGATGTCCGCGCTGAGCTGCTCGATCGCTACGGAGTGCTTCCAGATCACACTGCCCATCTGCTCGCTGCCGCAAGTCTGCGCATTGCCTGCGAACGCATCGGCGTCGCGCAACTTGATCGTAAGCGCGATCTGCTGCACCTCCGGTTTACAGAAAAGGCAGCCGTTGATCCGGCGCGGCTGATGCGTCTCGTTGCGAAAAACGCCCGCAAGGGCGCACAATTCACGCCACAAGGAATATTGAAGTATCCTTTGTCTGCAACGACAGCTATGATTGCCCACGACCCAATGGAACTCATGCTTGAAGCGCGAGTATTGCTCGACAATATTCAGCTTGAGGCAGTTTCAGCCTGATTGAATGCTGCATCCAGAGAGAGATCCATGAAGACAGCCATCGCACTCTGCATTCTCGGAGCATCGACCTTGCAACCTATCTCAAGCCTCGCCGCGACGCATGACTGGAAGCAGACGTTTGTGAAGACTTCCGATGCCTACTTCGATGAACTCTACTTTCCCTACCAGCCAACGTTCGGCACGCTCAGCGGTTATCACCAATACGATACAAAGCTCGAAGACTATTCTCGCAAAAGTATCGATGCGGAGATTGCGGCCCTGCACGGTTTCGAGCAGCGTGTAGCGGCTATTCCCTCAGACACCTTAGATCAGACCACGCGCGCAGATCGCGAACTGGTGCTCTCCTCCATCCATTCCGAATTGCTGATGCTTGAGGTTGTTCGCCCATGGGAGAAAAATCCCGACAACTATTCCAGCTCTATCTCCAACGCAGCTTTTTCGCTGATGGAACGCAAATTCGCTTCACCAGAAGACAGGCTTCGTTCACTCATAGCGCGTGAAAAGCAAATGCCCAGAACCTTGGCCGATGCCCGCGTAAACCTGAAGAATCCGCCACGCATCTATACCGAGATCGCGGTTGAACAACTCCCGGGGATCGTTAGCTTCTTCCAGCATGACGTGCCTACTGCGTTTACGGATGTGAAGGATGCGGCACTCAATGCCGAGTTCGCCACAACCAACGCCGCTGTTATCTCCGCGCTCAACGAGTATCTCGGCTGGTTGAAGACCGATCTGCTTCCCCGCTCCAATGGCGACTTTCGTATCGGTGCGGAGACCTTCCAGAAAAAACTCGCGTACGACGAAATGGTCGATACACCGCTCGATAAACTGCTTGCGATTGGGAATGCGGACCTGCACAAAAACAAGGCAGAATTCAATCGCATCGCCAAAGAGCTGGAGCCCGACAAGGATCCACGCGCAGTGCTTGAAGAGTTAGGGCAAAATCATCCCGCTCCGGATAAATTGCTGCAGAGTTTCCGTGACACATTTGGCGAGCTGATTCACTTCATCAAGCAAAACAACATCGTTACGATCCCATCCGATGTACGCCCGATTCTCGAAGAAACGCCGCCATTTATGCGGGCGACAACGTTTGCCTCGATGGATACGCCGGGCCCATTTGAGCAACACGCAACGGAAGCTTATTTCAACGTAACGTTGCCCGACCCTTCCATGACCCCGGCGGAGGTCGAGGGTTATATGCATGCGTTCAACGTTGGAACCGTCATCAGCACGGCAGTGCATGAGGCATACCCTGGCCACTATGTGCAGTTCCTCTGGGTACCCACTGCGCCGAGTCGCGTACGCAAGTTACTGGGCGCAAATTCCAATGCAGAGGGATGGGCTCATTACTGCGAACAAATGATGCTCGATGAAGGTTACGGTCAGCCCGGTGCCGGTGCGAAGACGGAGCGTGAAGCAAAGTTCCTGCGGCTGGGACAATTGCAGGATGCACTGCTGCGCGATTCGCGTTTTGTTGTAGGGATCCAGATGCACACCGGCTCAATGAGCTTCGATCAGGCAGTCGACTTCTTTGTCAACGAAGGCTATCAATCGCACGAAACAGGCGTTGTGGAGACCAAGCGCGGAACCTCCGATCCGACTTATCTTTACTACACCCTGGGCAAGCTGGAAATACTCAAGCTGAGGGAGGATATGCGCAAGAAGCAAGGCACTTCCTTTTCTCTGCAAAAGTTCCACGACGCATTTCTCGGCCAGGGATTTCCACCGATCAAGATCGTTCGTCAAGCCATGCTCGGAGACGATTCTCCTACGCTTTAATCCGAGATTCAAATGCGCTATATCATCGGGCAAAAAATATGTCTGTAAATGCGATGCAGTACAATCTGTTTGACTTACTGTTGTAAATGGGTTCGGGAGTTTTCCCCTCGCTATCCAACCTACTAAGAAGGAAACTTGCATGAGCAAACGAGTTCGTACCGCTGTCTTCCCCGCAGGCGGCCTGGGCACACGCTTTCTGCCAGCCACCAAAGTAATTCCAAAAGAGATGCTGGCGCTGGTCGATAAACCCATCATCCAGTACGGTGTGGAAGAGGCCATCGCTTCCGGTATCGAGCACATCATTTTCATAACTGGGCGCGGCAAAGGCGCCATGGAAGATCACTTCGACATCAGTTATGAACTGGATGCGACGTTAGAGCGAAAAGGTAAAAAAGAGTTACTGGAGATATCGCGCAAGATATCTTCACTTGCACGCATATCGTATGTTCGCCAGAAGGAACCTCTCGGGCTCGGCCATGCTGTGCTATGTGCCAAGGAACTTGTCGGCGATGAGCCATTCGCGGTTATTCTGCCAGACGATGTAATCGACGCCACTGTGCCATGCATCAAGCAGATGATTGATGTGTATGAGGAGCGGCAGGGATCAGTGCTCGCGACCATGACCATTGAAGGGCCAGGGATCAGCGCATACGGAGTGTTGGCCGGTTCGCAGGACTCGTCCAATAACCGTATTTATAACTGCACTGGCATGGTTGAAAAGCCGAAGTTCGAAGAAGCCCCGTCCAAACAGGCAATCATCGGCCGTTATGTGCTGACACCGAAAGTCTTTGAATTGCTTGAAAAGACAGGCTTCGGCGCAGGAGGCGAACTGCAACTTACCGATGGGATTCTAGGCTTGCTTAGTCACGAAAAAGTGTATGGCTACACTTTTGAGGGCAAGCGGTTCGATGCCGGAGATAAGTTCGGAATGTTACAGGCGACCGTTGAGTTTGCATTGAATCGCGCTGATCTTGGTCCCAAATTCCGCGAGTATCTCAAGACTCTATCTCTCTAACTGCTCCCTGATTTATAGATCAAAAGTAAGGCCGGGAAGTTTATTCCCGGCCTTACTTTCATGCCTTCCATTTTATGTTGCAACCCAGGCTGGCGCGTTGGTCCGTCAGTATTGGCGCACCCGCAAGTACCGCATCCAGTGCAGCTCGCAGGTCTTCGCCAGTAACTGGAATATCTGTCCGCGGGCGACTTGAATCGAACTGGCCGCGATACACAAGTTCAAACTTGTCATCGAAAAGAAAGAAGTCTGGAGTGCATGCAGCCTGATAGGCTTTGGCAATTTCCTGTGTCTCGTCCAGCAGATAAGGAAAACGAAAACCAAAGCTCTCAGCCTGCTGCTTCATGCCTTCAGGGCCATCTTGCGGATAGGCAACGATATCGTTACTGCTAATGGCAACAATGCCCAGCGGCTTTTGCGCATAGTCCGCACCTAGTCTGCCGAGTGCTGACTCAATGTGTTTAACGTAAGGACAATGCGCACAGATGAACATAACCAGGAGTGCCTTGTGTCCGCGGAAATCATCGCGGCGAACAACCTTGCCGCTGACTACATCTGTAAGTTCAAAATCAGGTGCTGGACTACCCAGCGCTAACATCGTTGATTCAGTTCGTGACATGATCGGCTACCTTTAAAATAAGAGTGGAGATTGTTTGTTGGGCATATCTATCCCAAAGTGTTGATAAGCCAGCCTGGTCGCGATACGCCCGCGCGGGGTGCGATCGAGAAAGCCAATCTGGATCAGGAATGGCTCATACACTTCTTCAAGCGCATCCTCATCCTCAGCTAGAATTGCCGCCAGTGTACCCAGTCCAACCGGGCCTCCATCGTACTTCTGAATGATGGTCATCAGCAGCTTACGATCGATTTCATCAAATCCATGCGCGTCTACTTCCAACATCTTTAACGCAGCGTGAGCCGTCTTGCGATCGATCTCGCCATTACCGCGTACCTGCGCATAATCGCGCACACGGCGCAGCAAGCGGTTCGCGATGCGTGGAGTGCCGCGTGAGCGCAGCGCAATCTCCGCGGCGCCATCGGCATCGATAGGGACCTGCATCACCTCGGCAGAGCGTTCGACAATGATGCGAAGCTCTTCTTCCGTATAAAACTCAAGCCGCAGTAAAATCCCAAATCGCGAGCGCAGCGGCGACGAAAGCATTCCTGGTCGCGTCGTCGCTGCGACAAAAGTAAACGGGCGGATCTCCATTACATGCGTACGCGCCGCCGGGCCCTGGCCGATGATGATGTCCAGCTTGTAATCTTCGAGCGCGGTGTACAGCTTTTCTTCAAGCACTGACTGCAGACGATGAATTTCATCCAGAAAGAGCACTTGCCGCTCGCGTAGATTGGTCAAAATGGCGGTCAGATCGCCCTGAATCTGCAGCGTCGGTCCTGATGTCTGCTGAAATCCCACATCCATCTCGTTGGCGATAATCGTTGCCAGCGTTGTTTTACCTAGTCCCGGCGGCCCAAAGAGCAACACATGATCCAGCGCCTCGCCACGCGACTTGGCAGCTTGTAGCGCGATCGCCAATTGCTCCTTGGCCTTAGCCTGCCCGATGAACTCGCCCAGCCAGCGCGGACGCAGCTTGAGTTCAAAGCTTTCCTCTTCGCCAGCGCGCGCGGCGCTTACCAGCCGTTCCGGATCGTCCTGCCTGTCTTTCGCCATTTTGTCCCGTGCCGTACTTCTCGCAGTCTATCGGGTGCTGGCCCGACGGGCAAACTCCACCTGTTGGCTCGTCAGATGCCCTTGTTTGAAGCACTGCCTGCTCAATTCTGCTTTACGCAAATTTCAGCCCGCTGCTGGTAAAGTTGTCTGGCAGCAGGGAAACGAGGCAAAGCGTCATGATCGTAGTCGAAGAACAGGTGGAATTAGTCACTCCCTGGGGGCCTATGCGCACCCATATCGTGAAGCCGGCAGCAGCAGGGAAGTACCCTGGCGTCGTCTTCTACTCTGAGATATTTCAAGTCACCGGCCCGATCTTGCGTACAGCCAAGGCCATTGCCGGTCACGGATATATCGTCGCCATCCCCGAGATTTATCACGAGTTCGAAAAGCCCGGTGAAGTCTTCCCCTACAACCAGGAGGGAACCGATCGCGGCAATGTGCTCAAGACGACCAAGGAACTCGCCAGCTATGACGCCGACGCTCGCGCTGTGCTCGATCATCTCGCCGCGCGTCCGGATTGCACCGGCCAGCTTGGTGCAATGGGCATCTGTATCGGCGGTCATCTCGCATACCGCGCCGCGCTCAACCCGGACGTGCGGGCAACCGTCTGCTTCTACGCGACGGACATCCACAAGCACAGCCTTGCCAAGGGCATGAATGACGATTCGCTCCAGCGTGCAAGCGATATTCGCGGCGAACTGCTGATGATCTGGGGTCGCCAGGACCCGCACATTCCGCTCGAAGGCCGCATGGCAGTCCTCAATCGGCTCAACGAGGTAAACGCGCAGTTCACCTGGCACGAGGTCAACGGCGCCCACGCGTTTCTACGGGACGAAGGCGCGCGTTATGATCCCGAACTGGCTCGCCAATGCATGACACTGGCGCTCGATCTCTTCCACCGCAAGCTGGGCCAGGGCGACCTGAATGCCGCCGCCACCAGCACCAACACTCGCAACTAACTGCCCCGTAACGAACGGCAAGAAGTAGTGGCGGAAATTACGGATGCAGCGACGGTTTCTGCGCACGCAGCCAGGCCAGTAACCCGACCGGATCATCCGTGATGATCGCGTCCACATGAGCGTCGGCCAGTTTCTGCCACTCTTCTGCTGTATCCGCCGTCCAGGGAGCGACCTGCGCACCATATTGATGCGCGGCAGCCACCTGCTCCGGCGTGGCCAGCATCCATTCAGGGCTGATGATTTCTGCGCCCGTTTCTTTCGCAATCGCAACCAGATCCTTGGTCGGATCGGTATGCCCCATCAGCGCGTCGTATTGCGGACGGCCCACCAGCGCAGATAGCCGGATCGCAGGCCACTGCTTGCGCATTTCAGCAAGAGTGCGCCAGTCAAAGCTCTGCAGAATAATCCGCGACGGATCGACATTGTGCTTCTTGATGGCCGCGACAATCAATGCCACAAACTCCGCAGGAGAAGGCGTCAACTCAGGGTGATTGGGAAAGCTCTTCGTCTCCACATTGAACTGCACCGTTGTTCCCTGTGCAAGATCGAGTACTTCGTCAAAAGTCGCGACCTTGGTTCCCGGCACCGGCACCTGCGTTGGAAATCCGGGGAGCGCCACCGAGCCGCAGTCATACTCGCGAACCTCGGCCAGAGTCATAGTGCGAATCGGGGTCTTGGGAGCCAGCTTGGGGCCTGAGCAAATCCTTTCGCCGGGGTAGGAGTTCGGCGCGAGGGTCGGATTGTGCGATACGACAAGCTGATTATCCTTGGTGACAGCAAGATCCAATTCCAAAACATCCACGCCGTTTTCAATAGCAAATTTGAAGGCAGGAATCGTGTTCTCCGGCCGCCATGAACGCGCACCCCGATGTCCATGAACCAGAATCTCGGTCGGCTGTTTTTGCGGCGTCCGTGTTGAAGGATCCTGGGCAAACGATGTTGCAGTGTTTATCAAACCGAATCCAATGCCCAGCCCAGCGGCCACGAACCATCCCATAACTATTTTCACGCTTTTCCTCACAGGCAAAAGTTTACCGGCCATTTGTTGCAGGAGTGTTGCAGCACTACCGCTTCGCCACCCGGATTCAGCGTGCTGAATTCGCTCCGGTAAACTGAGTTTGGACACAGACTTCCAGATGGCTTTTCGTTTCGCGACTCTCCGCCGCTTTCGTTTCAATCTGCCTCAGCGCATCGCTGCCGGGCTTCTCCTGCTGCTGCTCGTGCAGGGCTTCTGGCTCACGTCCCGTCAAACCCTCTCCGAGCGCGACTACCAGTATGCGCGCTGCGGTCGCGAAATGTGGGAACATCCATCGCCACTGGCAGGCTACTTCACAAGCTGCGGAAATATCCACGATGGCATTCTTGCGTACCGGCTCGCTGGCCTGCCCCTCACGCTCAATCTGGAATACGAGCGCTTCACCGACAACTTCCGCAAGCCAGAGGACAAGGTAGTTCATACGCTGGACGTTCCCGCTTCCACATGGGAACTGCGTCACCAGATGACCCACATCCTGCTGCTGCTGCGTCTGCCCTTTCTTTTCGTGTCGGTGATTCTTGGCGGAGCGCTATGGTGGGTTACGCGGCGGCTCTTTGGCAATCTCGGCGGATACACAGCGCTGACACTCTACTGCTTTTCCCCGGCAATCCTGCGCGCTTCGATTGCGCCGAATCCTGAAATTCTGACCGCGCTCGGATTTTTCGGCGGCATCTATACCTGCATCGGTATGGCACATGCCATGCAAGGCCCACGTCGCAAATGGCGCCCGCGCATGGTGTTGCTGACGCTCTGTTTCGGAATTGTCGCAGCCTCCCATATCGCCGCGCTGCCTCTGCTCGCCGGTCTGGGCTTTGTGCTCATGCTGTGGATTGCAGAAGGCCGCCGCAGCCAGCTGCTTCCTGTTCTCCTGGTCGCTTCCATCGGGTCTGTCCTGCTGCTCTTCGCATGTTACGGATTCTCACCCGACGCCTTCAGTTACATCTTCCGGTCCGATGCAGGCCAGCTAGGTTTCGCGCTTGAGCCTGCCCACCGCTTCTTCTGGACGCTGAGCAACGCAGGCATCACCATCGCCTCCGTCTCAGCTCTGCTGCTCTACCTGGGACTGCGCAAGACTCTCTACTTCGGCAATACAGCGCCGCTGCTGACAGCCATCCTGCTCTTCGTCCTGATGACTTCCGGCGTACCGGGCGCTCCGTGGCTCTGGGCGCAACCATTCCTGCTCACATTCATCGGTGGAGTCTTTGCCGACGCTTACGAAAGCCCGCGCGGCAGGCTGGCCATCGCGGCCGCTGGTGCCGTCGTGCTTCTGCAAGCCATCTTCTGCGTGCTCAGCCTGCCCGGACTGCTCTGAGCCCACTCTGGCCAGGGAGAAATGCCCCTATGATTTCAGCGCCGGAACCTTCTTGCCTTCCTTCCGGGCCTTTGAAAGCCCAATCGCAATCGCCTGCTTTTTGTCTGTCACTTTCTTCCCGCTCCGACCGCTTTTGAGCGTTCCTTCTTTCATCGCTTTCATTTCCACCTCAACATCCTTTGAAGCGCCCGGCGAATACTTACGAGCGGATGTCTTCTTGGCTGCTTTCGTTGGCATATAGAATCCTCCTGCACGCTCTGATGGCCGGATCTTTCGCGTTAGTTGTATGCAAATGAAGAACTCCCACGATTTTTTGGACGCGCCGCGCAGGCCACTTAGACACGCGAATCAGAAAGGGAACTAACTCTAACCCAGGCATTTACAAGATAGAAAATGTCGGTCGCGACGCCTCTAAATTACACGCACCCGGAACCCCGGCAACGATGTTAGGCCGATACTCTTTTCAGGCATTCTTTTCTGGCGCGTAAGTTAAGGAATTATAAGGACTTATTGCTATCTTTTAACCTTGCTCTTATGCGTCGAAAAGCCTAGACTAAGAGACATAGCTAGCGAAGCCCTGGCAAATATCTTCCTGCACCTTTCCCGCCCCTTCGCTGGCGCAAACATTTATGGCAGACGATCACAATCCACAACTCCCTCTTGAAGCAGGCGGCCCACCGAATGGCGGGTCTAACATCGTTTCCATCAACATCGAAGACGAGATGCGCCGTTCGTATCTCGACTACTCGATGTCAGTCATCATCGGGCGTGCTCTGCCGGATGTGCGCGACGGTCTGAAACCAGTCCATCGCCGCGTCCTCTACGCCATGAGCGAGATGGGCCTGGAGCACAACAAGAAGTACACCAAGTGCGCCAAGGTAGTCGGCCAGACCATGGGTGTCTACCATCCCCACGGTGACTCGGCCATCTACGACACCATGGTCCGCATGGCGCAGCCGTTCTCTCTGCGCTATCCCATGATCGATGGCCAGGGTAACTTCGGTTCTGTCGACGGCGACCCGCCGGCGGCCATGCGTTACACCGAGTGCCGCCTGCAGCGTATCGCTGGCGAAATGCTCGCGGACATCGACATGGAGACCGTTGACTTCGTCCCCAACTACGACGAGTCCACCTCCGAACCATCCGTCCTGCCCACGCGTATCCCGACCCTGATCGTCAACGGGTCCAATGGTATCGCCGTCGGTATGGCGACCAACATTCCGCCCCATAACCTCACAGAAATCATCAACGCCACCATCGACCTGGTGAACAATCCCAGCGCTGGCCTGATCGATGTTCTGCGTCACGTGCAGGGACCGGATTTCCCCACCGGCGGATTTATCTTCGGCAAGACCGGCATCGCCCAGGCCTACACCACGGGCCGCGGACGCTTCCTGATGCGCGCCAAGGTCGGCACGGAGCAGATCACCAAGGAAAAGCTGGCGATCATCGTCAACGAAATTCCTTACCAGGTGAACAAGTCCAAGCTCATCGAACGCATTGCCGAGCTTGTGAACGACAAGATCATCGACGAGATCAGCGACGTGCGCGACGAAAGCGATCGCGACGGCATGCGCATCGTCATCGAACTCAAGCGCGGCTCGCAGCCTGAGATTGTGCTGAACCAGCTCTACAAGCACACCCAGATGCAGGAGAGCTTCTCCATGATCTTCCTCGCGGTGGTCAACGGCCAGCCGCGAGAGCTGGGACTGGCTCAGGCCATCCGTTGCTTCATCGATCACCGCATTGAAGTTGTTCGCCGCCGCACCGTGTTTCTCCTGCGTAAAGCCCGAGAGCGCGAACACATCTTGGAGGGCTACAAAATTGCCCTCGACAATCTCGACACTGTAATTCGCATCATTCGTGGATCGAACTCTCGCGCCGAAGCCCGCGAAAATCTCTACGTCTGGGGCAAGGGCGCCGACATTGTCGTCAACCTCGATCGCCAGCGTTTGCCCGGCGAAGAGCTCGGCCTTACCTATCGCCAGATCGATGCCATCCTCGAACTGCAACTGTATCGTCTGACCCAGCTCTCCATCGACGAAATCCTCAAGGAACTCGGCGAGATTCGTATCCGCATCGCAGAATACGAACACATCCTCGCCAGCGAGCCCAAGCTGCGCTCAGTCATCGTCAAGGAGCTTGAAGACGTTCGCGACAAGTACGGCGATGCACGCCGCACAGTCATTGTCGACGAGACCGCCGAGTTGCAGATGGAAGACCTCATCGCCGACGAGCAGGTCGCTATCACCGTCTCGCACCAGGGGTACCTCAAGCGCACGCCGATCTCCATCTATCGCCAGCAGCGTCGTGGCGGCACCGGCCGCACCGGCATGAAGACGCGCGAAGAAGACTTCGTAGCCCAGCTCATCATCGACTCCACGCACGCCTACCTGCTCTGCTTCACCAATACCGGCCGCGTCTACTGGCTCAAGGTCTACGAGATTCCCGATGTCAGCGCCGCAGGCAAAGGCAAGTCCATGCAGAGTCTCCTGAATCTGCAGCCGGGCGAAAAGGTAGTCACAATCCTGCCCGTTCGCAATCTTGAAGAAGAGGGCAAGTTCATTCTCTTCGCCACACGCAACGGCATCGTAAAGAAGACCCCGCTCAAGGACTTCAGCAACGTCATGGCTCGTGGCATCATCGCCATCGCCATCGAGAAGAGCGACGATCTTATCGAGGCCACAATCACAGACGGTAAGCAGACCATCTTCCTCGCATCCCGCGAGGGCATGGCCATCCGCTTCCTCGAAGAGTACGACGCAGAACGTAGCGGTATCGGTCTTCGTCCCATGGGCCGTAATGCCGCTGGCAACAAGGGTATTTCGCTCAAGAAGAACGACGAAGTCATCGGAGTAGCCATCACTATCTCTGATGAAACACGCGATAAAAATCGCGATGAGTACGCCGCCGCGCTCAACATGACCGACAAACTCGTCGCTCTTCGCAACGAACTCTCGCTGGCGAAGGATGCCCTGCAAAAAGCGCGCGAAGACAGGCGACATGGCGATTCCGAAGATGAAGTCTTGAAGGCTGCGGAAAAAGTGGCAGACAAGGCAGTCGATGACGCATGGAAGTCCCTGAAGGCTCTCGATGAGCGTCTCGGCGTCAGCAAATCACTCATCCTGACGGTCACTGAAAACGGCTTCGGCAAGCGCACCGATATCGACGAATATCGCCTCACCGCTCGCGGAGCACAGGGCGTCAATAACCTCAAGGCCACGCCAAAAGTCGGCAAGACTACAGCGATCCTTCCCGTGGATGAAACCTCGGAGTTGATGGTCATCAGCCAGTTTGGCAAGATGATCCGCATCGACACCAAGACCATTCGCGCCGCAGGCCGCTCCACTCAAGGAGTTAAGCTGCTTAACCTCGAACCAGATGACAAGGTCGCCGCCGCAGTCGTCATTCCTGCGGAAGAGATCAAGGAAGAAGATCAGGGCACACTACTGCAGTAGTGCTGGAGCAATTCAGGCCCTGAAGTCACGTCCTAAAGTTATTTAATAGAGCAAGTTGCAAAACACAAGAGCCATCCACTCAGTGGATGGCTCTTGTGTTTGATAAAAGGGATTTTTCCGGACGACAACTATGCCTGAAGGGAGCCTCGTGCCTATTCCTCTGCAAATCGTAGTCATGCAATTGCAACAATGCCGTCATGTCGCAGCAATACAGGAAGCATAGCTTCGGGGACGAAGTTGACCAGGACACTTCACGAGGTGATTAATTCATATGCCTACTGACCGTCGTACATTCCTTCAGTTGTTGACCACGGGCGCAATGAGTGCAGCATTTCCGGCAAGCATCGCCAAAGCACTTTCAATCCCAGCGAATAATCGAACCGGAACGATCGAAGACGTCGAGCATATCGTCATCCTGATGCAGGAGAATCGTGCATTTGACCACTACTTCGGCACGCTTCGCGGCGTTCGCGGCTACGGTGATCCACGCGCTGTAAATCTTCCCTCCGGCGATCCAGTCTGGTACCAGCCCAACCCCTCAGGCGGTTACACGCTGCCCTTTCATCCGGGAGCTCCCGACCTCGGACTCCAGTTCATTCAGGATCTGGCCCATGACTGGACCACAACGCACGGCGCCTGGAATGAGGGCAATCATGACCAGTGGGTTCCGCAAAAGGGAACAACCACTATGGCTCATCTCAATCGAAGCGACATCCCATTCCACTATGCCCTCGCCGATGCTTTCACCATCTGCGACGCGTATCACTGCTCGCTCCTCGGCCCCACCGATCCCAATCGTTATTACATGTGGACAGGCTGGGTGGGCAACGACGGCAAGAATGGCGGTCCCGTCATCGACAATGCCGAGGCAGGCTACGACTGGTCAACCTACCCAGAACGTCTGGTGAAGGCCGGCGTTTCATGGAAGATCTATCAGGACCAGGGAGAAGGTCTGAATGCCGCCAACTCCTGGGGCTGGACCGGCGACAACGCCTACATTGGAAACTACGGCGACAACTCGCTGCTTTACTTCCACCAATACCAGAACTCCCAGCCCGGCAGCCCTCTGTATCAGGCCGCTCTCACAGGTACCGATATCCTGACCGGCGGCACACTCTTTGATGAATTCCGCAAAGACGTTGCCACCAACAAGCTCCCTAAGGTTTCCTACATCGTTGCTCCCGAAGCCTATACCGAGCACCCGAACTGGCCTGCAAACTACGGCGCGTGGTATGTATCGCAAATCCTCGAAGCGCTGACTTCGAATCCTGAAGTCTGGAGTAAGACCGCGTTTCTGCTCACCTACGACGAGAACGATGGTTTCTTCGATCACTCTGTTCCCCCCACCGTTCCCCCATCCGACGCGCTCGGTAAGTCCACCATCGACACCGTGAACGAAATCTTCGAGGGTGATTCCGAATATCCAGCCGGCCCTTACGGCATGGGAGCTCGCGTGCCCATGATCGTCATCTCCCCCTGGAGCAAAGGCGGCTACGTCAGCTCCGAACTTTTCGATCACACCTCGATCATTCGCTTCATCGAAAAGCGCTTTGGCCCTCATAATCCGGAGTTGGTTGAGCCAAATATCACCCCCTGGCGCCGTGCTGTTTCCGGCGATCTCACCTCTGCCTTCAACTTCAAATCACCGAACGCCGCCAAGGTTCCGCTGCCGAGCACTACCGCTTACGTCCCACCCGACAATAACCGTCACCCCGACTACGTGCCGGTACCTCCAACAGAACAGGCACTCCCAATACAGGAGCCAGGAACGAGGCCAGCTCGCGCCGTTCCTTACGAACTGCACGTTCGCGGCGAAGCCGACTTCAATGCAGGCACCTTCAAAATTCACTTCAGCAATGCCGGTAAAGCCGTTGTGTACCAGGTGCGATCAGGCAGCAGTTCCGAAAGTGCACCCCGAACCTATACCGTTGGCAGCGGAGCCGAACTCTCCGACACCTGGAACATCAAAGGCAACGGACAAACAACCTATGACCTCTCCGTCTACGGTCCGAACGGTTTCCTGCGCGCATATCGAGGCAGTGTTTCCGGAACAGACAAAGCCAACATTGAGATCGGGAATGTGTACGACAAGCAACAGAATCGAATCATCTTCTTTGCCGTCAATCGAGGCACAGAAACACGCAAGCTCCGCCTCACCGATTCCTATACGGGAGACGTTGTGACGGGCGACTTCAAAGCGGGCGAAACCGTCGAAAAGAGCTGGTCCCTGAACCATTCTCATGGCTGGTACGACTTCACCATCGAAGACGAATCGGACGCCAGCTTCCGCTATCAATTGGCAGGCCATGTCGAAACAGGCGAGGACAGCATGACCGATCCCGCCATCGCAGCAACGAAATAAATTACCGGTAATAACTCGGGGAGTCTTCACGCTAAGCTGTGTGAAGACTCCCCTTTTCTATGTGCAGACCAGTTATCGGACCTGCGCGCACCTCTCTTAATACTCGAAAGATAAGCAACCCGCCTAGTAAACTGACCTAGCTCAGCTTCTCCGCGGACCCCGCCTATGTGCCGGTCTGCCCTGTTTTTATTGTCGATTTCGTTGGCCCTTGGTCTCACTGCTACGCCGTTGCAGTTGGCAGCCGCTCCTGCGCGCGCTCACCATCATGCAGGTGCCCGCAGCAGAGCAGGCGCAAAGACAAAGAAGATATCGGCAGCAACGAGTCGCACTTCTGCTCGCGCACATTCCGGCTCACAAACAGCTAAGCAAGCCCGTTCGCAAGCGAAATCCCGTAGAGTCAAGTCCGCATTGCCATCGCGAGCCAGGCTAACCGCACGGCCCGTGCAAACCACATTCACTTCTCGTCGCGTAAGACGCGCTATGCGTGGCAGGCGCTACAGAACCGTCCCTGAACCAATGCCGAGATTGCAGAGTGTGCACCTGGCTATGCCTCCTCCATTGCGTGGTTCGCACGAATCCCTGGTGCATCAGAATGCAATGGCCGAAGCCGATGGTCTGGAGCGCATTCTGGACGATGCCGATCTGAACGATCGCATCCTGCATGGATCTCTCGTTCCAGTTCCCACCTCATCTATGCTGCGCGTCAACACCGATCTGCCGGAAAATCGCCGCTACTGCCGCCCCTGGACAGCGAAGTTCCTCAGGGATCTGTCGCAAGCGCATGCAGCGCATTTTGTTGGAGGCTCCCTTGAAGTAACCTCCGCTGTGCGCACCGTCGAATATCAACGCAGGTTGCGCATGATCAATGGCAATGCCGCCGCCGCCGATGGAGACATCGCATCGCCCCATCTCACCGGCGGTACCATCGATATCGCCAAGCAGGGGATGACCGCGCGCGAGATCGGCTGGTTCCGCGCCTGGCTGATTCCGCTGGAGCAGGCCGGTAAGATCGATGTCGAAGAGGAGTTTCGCCAGTCCTGTTTCCACATCTCCGTATACAAGAGCTATACCGAAAAAGCCGCGCACAATAATCTGGAGACTCCACTCGCCTCTGCCTCCATGCTGGCGACACGCGGACGCTGATCCAACACAGCTACCGCAGCCGTATGATTTTGTTGGCTCGTTTTCGCCGCAGTAAAGGTACAATCTCGGGCAAAGGCCACAGTGCTTCTGCACAGCCTTTACGAGAGGCGAATACGCATGAGCGATCTCCAATATCCTGTTGTTCCTGAAGCTCCGGCACTCACCCAGGTCCAACGTGTTGTTTACACCTTCACCGCCCCATCAAAGACCTTCAAAGATATCAAGAGGAGTACGAGCTGGTGGCTGCCGTTTTTGTTGTCGGTCATCTTCAGCTACGCGCTTTTTGCTTCGATCGGCGCCAAGGTAGGTTGGACTCAGGTCACGGAAAATGCCATCCGGATGAGCCCCAAACAAGCTGAGCAGATGGATAAGCTCACGCCCGAGCAGCGCGCAACGCAGATAGCGATTGCAACCAAATTCACAGAAGGGATTTTCGCGGCTGTCCCTGTTTTTTCCATCCTGGCAACCGCGGTCATTGCCGCTGTCTTTTTTGCGACAATCAATTTCGGCTTCGGTGGAAAAGCCACCTTCTGGCAAGCCTTTGCGGTTACCTGGTATGCAGGTCTTCCCGCCCTCATCAAAGTAATTCTTGGAATAGCCGCACTCTTTGCGGGGGCTGCACCCGAGAGTTTCAACTCACGCAACTTTTCCGGCACGAATATCGGCTACTACCTGTCGCCTGATACGTCAAAGCCGATATTAGCGCTCGCCACATCCTTTGATGTTGTGACCATTTGGACATTGGTGCTGTATTCCATTGGGTTTTCTATCATTGCAGGAACCAAGCGCAGTGCCGGTTATATAACTGTTTTCGCCTGGTGGATTTTGATGGTTCTAATCGGCGCGGGTTGGGCCGCTGCCTTCGGATGAGAAGAAGAGCCCTATAAAACTAAAGCGCGAATCGATAGGATTCGCGCTTTAGTTTTTGTATATGAATTTTGAATAGTTATTCCGTCCAACGCCGCATGACCAGCGAAGCATTGATGCCGCCAAACCCGAAGGAATTCGAAAGCGCAATATCCACCTTCGCATCAATCGCCTTGTTTGCCACATAATCCAGAATGCAATCCTCCGCGACGTTATCAAGATTCGTCGTCGGTGGAATCTTCTGGTTCATCAACACCATGGCGGTGATACCGGCTTCCAAACCACCCGCCGCGCCCAGCAGGTGTCCGGTCATTGACTTCGTGCTGCTCACCTTCAGCTTCTTGCTCGTAGCGTGCTCGCCAAAGACCAGCTCGATAGCACGCGATTCATTCCCATCGCCAGCCGGAGTCGAAGTCGCATGCGCATTCAGATAATCCACATCCTCAATCGCAACTCCTGAATCACGCAAAGCCGCGCGCATACTGCGCTGTGCCCCAGCGCCATCCGGAGCAAGGCTGGTCATGTGATACGCATCCGCGCTCATGCCGTAACCGATAATTTCGCCCAGGATCTTCGCGCCGCGAGCCTTGGCAAACTCCAGCTCTTCCAGGACCAGCATTCCAGCGCCTTCGCCCAGTACAAAGCCATCCCGGTCTTTATCGAATGGTCTGCTGGCCGCCTGCGGGTTATCGTTGCGTGTTGAAAGCGCACGCATCGCCGCAAAACCGCCAACCGTCAGGCTCGTTACCGCAGCCTCTGTTCCGCCCGCAAGCATCACATCGGCTTCGCCATGCTGAATCATGCGGAAAGAATCGCCAATAGAATGCGCAGAAGTGGCGCATGCCGTTGCCGTCGCCGAGATTGGTCCCTTGGCTCCGTAACGAATGCTCACCTGGCCCGCCGCCATATTCACAATGGCCGCAGGAATAAAGAACGGAGAGATCTTGCGCGGTCCGCCAGCCAGCAGATTATTGTGCTCGCGCTCAATAATCTCAAAGCCGCCAATACCCGAGCCGATGAAAACACCCACTCGTTCTTCAATCTCCGGAGTGATCTTCAGCCCTGACTGCTCTAGCGCCTCTTGCGTGGCCGCAATCGCCAGATGAGTGAAGCGGCCCATCTTGCGCGATTCCTTCTTGTCAATGAACTGCAGCGGATCGAAGTTCCTGACCTCTGCGGCAAAAGTGACAGGGAAGCCCGTGGCGTCAAAGGCCTGGATAGGCCCAACTCCACTGACCCCAGCCAGAAGCTGGCTCCAGACGTGGGGGGTGGTATTACCTACCCCACAGATCAGTCCGATGCCCGTAATGACGACGCGGCGTGTCACTTCTTACTTGCCTGCCTTCGCGTTCTTGTCGATGTAATCGATTGCGTCCTTGACGGTCTTGATCTTTTCCGCGTCTTCGTCGGGGATCTCGATGTCAAATGCTTCCTCAAACTGCATGACCAACTCAACTACGTCAAGCGAGTCGGCGCCGAGGTCTTCCTGGAAGCTGGCGTTGGGGGTAACCTCAGCCTCGTCGACCTGAAGCTGCTCGACGATAATCTGCTTAACTTTCTCTTCCACTGCCATGTCAATCTCCTCAGAATTTTTATAAAAACTTGCAAATCATTTTCGGGCTTTCTGACTGGTCCGATTCGCAGCGTAACACACTTGGCGTCATGCCCGATGCCTGCGTTCGTGCCGTTAGCCGCAGAAATAAAGTCTGTGCAGCCCCGAAACTCCAAGTCTATCGGGGTGCACGATGGCATGTAAAGCGAACCGGCATTCTTATGCAGACATAAAGCTCGGATAATGGGAAAAATTAAGCCTTGGTTTTTGATATGGAATCACCGGCAAAAGCTCCCGACTTTGCACAGCCAAAAGGCGTAGAATAGGCGAAACAGTGGAGGGCGATTTCTGTGGGAACATCCGTAGCACTGCTGGTAGGAGTTCTGCTGGGCGTTGTTTTGGGCTTGATTGCAGGCATTTTTTTCTCGACAGGCAAGACCGAAACTCAGAAATTACTCCGTACTCAAAGCGAGCAGACCCTTCGCGACCAACTGGCCGCAGCGCAGCGCGAGTCCGATCGCTGGCGCAATGAGGCCGAATCGCTCGCCTCCCTCAAAGGGCAACTGGCCACAGAGACCACACTCGCTGCCGAGCGGCTCCGCCAGGCAGAGGCCTTGCGTACGGAGGTAGACACGCTTCGTCAGCAATGGAACGCCAGCACTGAAACAGATCGCAGCCGATCCGCGCAGATCAGCCACCTTGAGACCACGCTTCAAAAAGAGCGGGAGAGCGCGCATGAAAAGCTCAAGCTGCTCACCGATGCCAAGGCGGAGCTGACCAATCAGTTCGAGGCGCTCGCGGGCAAAATCCTGGACGAAAAATCCACCAAATTTACAGAGCAGAACAAGCTCAATCTCGACCAGCTACTAGGACCACTGCGCCTGCAGATCAACGACTTCCGCGGCAAAGTCGAAGAGGCACAAAAAGATTCGCTGGCCGGGCGCGTGGAACTGCGCAGCAAGCTCGAATCTCTCGAAAAGCTCAACCAGCAGCTCACCGCCGAGGCGCATAATCTCACCACCGCACTGCGCGGCTCATCCAAGGCCCAGGGCGATTGGGGCGAATTCATCCTGCGCGATCTGCTCGAAAAAGCAGGCCTGCGCGAAGGCGAGCAGTACAGCTTCCAGGAGAGTTTCAGCGGAGCAGTCGATGAAGATGGCGCTCGCGGTAAAGCTGCCCGTACCGACGTAATCCTCAATCTGCCCGGCGGCCGGCACCTCGTCGTCGACTCCAAAGTCTCGCTCAATGCCTATACCGACTATTGCAACGCCGCCGCCGATGAACTCCGCAAGTCCGCACTAAGGCAACATCTGGTCAGCGTTCGCGCCCATCTCGATGGCCTTTCCAAGCGCAACTATCACAAGCTGGCCGGTCTCGAATCACCCGATTTCGTCGTGATGTTCATCCCCGTCGAACCGGCCTTTTTGCTCGCCATGCAGGAAGCAGGCGACCTCTGGCGCGAAGCCTACGAGCGCAACGTTCTGCTCGTAGGGCCGACCACCCTGCTCTTCGTCATCCGCATCGTAGACAACCTCTGGCAGCAGGAGCAGCAAGCCCGCAGCGTCGCCGACATCGTCGATCGCGGCACAAAGCTCTATGAGAAATTCGTGAACTTCGTCAGCGATTTAACCAAAATCGGAGACAGCCTCCGAGCCGCTGACGCCAGCTACCAGAGCGCCATGAGCAAACTCGGCTCCGGCTCCGGCAATCTCATCCGCCAGACAGAGATGCTGAAGAAGGCAGGCATCCGCACCAGCAAGCAGCTACCGCCCAAGCTCCTCGAAACCGCAGGCCTGGACGCAGAAGAACAAGCCGAGCTGACCTTGGCCGCAAGTGGCGAAGCAACCCCGGAAGCAAGCTGATCGAACGCAACATTGCGTGTTCCAGCATTGAGTGGTCCAGCATTGCCTGATTAATCTTTCAGCTCTGCAAACGCTGTCCGCATCCGCTTCCACGTGATGTCCAACCCCTCCGGCAAAACCCGCGTCTCCGCCACCGTAGTCATGAAATTGGTATCGCCCACCCAGCGCGGCAGCGCATGCAGGTGCAGATGTCCTGCAACTCCCGCCCCGGCTGCCTCGCCCAGGTTCATCCCAAAATTTATGCCATGCGGATTGTAGAGCTTCCGCAACATCCGCTCCGTCTTCTGCGCAAGGTCCATCAGTTCATGGGCCGTCTCCGTGGGCAGAGCGGCCAGGCTCGCCTCATGCACATGCGGAATCACCATCACATGCCCCGAAGTATAGGGAAACGCATTCAAGCAGATAAAGCAGTCGGTCCCGCGCAGCACCAGGCCCGCCGCGGATTCTGCCTCATCACGCGCCATTCCGTGGGCGATCGCGTAATCCACCGAGCCCAGCAAGTTGCAGAAAACACAGCCCAGATCGCCCGGCCAACTGCCAAGACTCGGAGGAACGCCAGGACGGATTGCCGTCTCTGCATTAGTGACATAACGATAGCGCCAGGGAGTCCAGAGCTGATCCATAAAGCCGAGTATAGACAAACCCCGGCTGTAGACGAACCGGATATAGCCGAACCGATACTTCAGGTAACGCGGAAGAACAGGCAGCGCGGAAGAACAAGAGATTCCCGATCCGGAATCTCACCGGTGCTTGAGGGCCGCAAAACAGGCCAGACGGCTAAAAACACAAAACTGCCCCAGTCAGGAACCGGATTGCACCAAAAGTAGAGCACATAGTTTGAATATCTCGTTGCAAAGTCCAGATGAGCCAAAGCCTTGCATTGACGCGGTTAATCCGGCATTGCTACACTGCACGAGTACCCTTATGCGAGGATTCCAGCATACGGGTGCGGCCGCCCACTGGCCAGCTACTCCTTGACAGGTGATTCCCAGTAGATAGACGAAGCTTCGAGCCATCAATTTTTGGCACGAATCGTCGTCCCCTCAAGTGAATCAAATCTCATAGGACCGTGACTGGATGAAGCAGGATGGCCGCGTAACCTCAGCCGAAGGCAAGCGCACGGCAGAGGCGATTACCGATGACAGGAAATTTAGGTCTACCTGTCGCGGGACCCGGAATCCCGGAGCTGGCAGTCATGGCAGACGTCCTCAATCTTGAAACCGAGAGCACACCCCTGAGCACCCAACTGGAAACCCCTGAACTTGAGTCCGCGGCCGAGCTTGTAGAGTCGTCGCACGAATCCACGTCTAACCCCGTTGTCGCTGAATTGCCTGAAACCGTGGATGTTCCCACGGCAGATGCAGATCTTGGCATAGTTACAGCTGATGCGCACATTGTAGCGGCACCGGAACCCGAAGTAGTTGCAGCACCGGTCGAAGAGCCCGTTGCTGTTCTCGAACCGGCCACCGAAGTCGCAGTCGCAGCAGCCGTCGCTGAGCCGGTAGTTGAAGCGCCAGTTGCTGAAACTGCACCCGTTGTCGCTGCTCCGGCGCCCGTTGTTTCGACGCCCAAGGTTGCCGAATCCAAGGCAATCACGCCCGTCGTAGCCAACGTTGCCTCAGTTCACGATCATGATTTCGATGGTGGCGAAGACTTCTCCGCCCAACTCGAAGCCTTTGAGCGCGAGCAGGCTGCAGAGGCCGCTGCGGTTGAAGCCTATGGCGACAGTGTTGTCACCGGCACAATCATCAAGCTGACAGACAAGCACGCGGTTATCGACGTAGGTCTCAAGTCCGAAGGTCTGCTCCCCATCGAGCAGGTTCTGGATCATGCTGGCGAACCAAAGTTCAAAGCCGGCGACCAGATCGAAGTAGTCATCGAGCGCGAAGAGCCCGAGGGCGGTTACCTCGTCTCTTACGACAAGGCACAGCGCCTCCGTGTCTGGGACGTGATCGAAAAGGCAGCCAACGACAAGACCCCGATGATCGGCACCGTAGTCAGCCGCGTCAAAGGCGGCCTGACCGTCGATATCGGCCTCAAGGCCTTCCTGCCCGGTTCGCAGCTTGAAGTTCGCCCTGTCCGCAACCTGGACGGTTACCTCGGCACGCAGATCGAAGTTCGCGTCATCAAGCTAAACAAGAAGCGTGGCAACGTCGTTGTCAGCCGCAAGGAAATTCTCGAAGAAGAGCAGAACGCCAAGCGTTCTACCACTCTCGAGCACCTGGAAGAGGGCGCGATCCTGACCGGAACGGTGAAGAACCTGACCGATTACGGCGCGTTCGTCGACCTCGGCGGCATCGACGGCCTGCTGCACATCACCGACATGAGCTGGGGACGTCTCACCCATCCCCGCGATCTCGTCAACGTCGGCGATGAAATTCAGGTCAAGGTGCTCAAGTTCGACAAGGATAAGCAGCGCGTATCCCTCGGCTTCAAGCAGCTTACGCCTGACCCATGGCTCGACGCCGTAGAGCGTTACCCCATCGGAGCCCACGTTCACGGCCGCATTCTTTCGGTCACCGACTACGGCGCGTTCGTCGAGCTGGAGCAGGGAATCGAAGGTCTGGTTCACGTCTCCGAGATGACCTGGTCCAAGCGGATGAAGCATCCGTCCAAGCTGGTCAAGCCAGGCGATGAAGTGGAGACGGTTGTCATCTCCGTCAATCCTTCTGACCGTCGCATCTCGCTGGGCATGAAGCAGCTCCTCGAAAATCCCTGGGAAAACCTCACCGAGCGTTATCCCACCGGACAGATCGTTGAGGGCCGCGTTCGCAACCTCACCGACTTCGGTGCCTTCATTGAAATCGAAGACGGCATCGACGGCCTGGTACACGTCTCGAACCTGAGCTGGACCAAGCGCGTCAAGCATCCCTCGGAAGTGCTGAAGAAGGGCGAAAAGGTCAAGGCTGTCGTTCTCGGCGTTGAACCTGAAAACCGTCGCCTCTCTCTCGGCGTGAAGCAGCTCCAACCCGATGTCTGGGAGACGTTCTTCACCCAGCACCGCGTCGGCGATGTGGTTCACGGCAAGGTACTGCGGACGGCTCAGTTCGGAGCATTCGTTGAAGTTGCTGAAGGAGTCGAAGGCCTATGCCACGTCTCTGAAGCAGTCGATGCGCATGGTCAGCCGCTGACGCTCGAGCAGGGCCAGGAGCACGAGTTCAAGATCATCAAGATGAATGTGGAAGAGAAGAAGGTCGGCCTCAGCATCCGCGCCGTTGGCGAAGAAGCAAGCCGTTCCGAAGTCGAGTCCTACAAGGCTCCGTCTTCGTCCTCCTCCTCCAGCTCCACCACCACTCTTGGCGACCTAGTCAACTGGTCCAAATTCCAGCGCTAACTTGCTGTAAGCATGACGAAAGGCCACCTCGAAAGAGGTGGCCTTTTTTATTTGCCGTAAGAATCTCTTTACATAGAAGTCCGAGTGGAGTACGCTCTATTCCCATAGAACTTCGAGTGGAGGGTGTTCCGTGAAAAAGAGAGAAGAGACAAGTGCCGACATGCTGAAAGGCACCCTGGACATGATGATCCTGCGCACCCTCGTCACCGGAGACGCCCACGGACACACCATCGCTAAAGTAATAGAGCACACCTCCGAAGATGTTCTTGAAGTAGAGCAGGGCTCGCTCTATCCCGCTCTCCACCGGCTCGAAGATCGCGGCTGGCTATCGTCCTACTGGGGCCTGAGCGAAAACAACCGCAAAGCCAAGTTTTACCGCCTGACCGAAACCGGTCGCAAACAGTTGATTCATGAGACAAACCGCTGGCGCCAGATGGCCCGCGCGATCGGGCTGGTCATGGGCGAATACGTCATGGGCGAGAAGACACTCGCCGGGGAGAATGACCTATGAGCTGGAAGAGATTCTTTCGCCGCAGTCAGGCCGATGCAGAGCTGGTGCAGGAGATGGAATCCTATCTGGCCGAAGAGATGGATGAAAACCTCGCCCGCGGCATGTCCCGCGAAGAGGCCCGGCGTCGAGCCTATGTGAAGCTCGGCAATCCTCAGCAGGTGCGCGAGGGGCTCTGGCAGCAGAATACCCTTTCCGCAGCCGACAGCCTTCTACGCGACTTGAAATATGCCGTCAGAACCTTGGCCCGTTCCCCGGGATTTACCGTCATTGCGGTCCTGGTGATGGCGCTCGGAATCGGCGCAAACGTAGCGCTCTTCACCGTGGTGCGCTCCGTCCTGTTGAAGCCGTTGCCGTTTGAAGACCCGGATCGGCTGATGATGATCTCCGAAGCCGGAGCAAGCGACTCCCCCAATCATCCCGTAGCCGGCGGCATATACGCAGAGTGGAAGAAGCAAAACCGCAGCTTCGCAGACCTGGCGATCGTCGGCAGCGCTGAGATGAATCTCTCCGGATTAGGCAAACCCGGAGCGGGCAGCCAGTTGCCAGAGCAGATACAGGGCGCCAACTGGAGCTGGAACACGCTTCACGTTCTCGGAATCCAACCTGCGCTGGGGCGAGACTTCACCGCCGAAGATGACACATCTCCAGCCAATGGCACCGTGCTGCTCAGTTGGGGACTATGGAAGCGGCGCTTCGGAGGCGATCCCGCGATCCTGAACCAGACCATCTATCTGAATACCCGCGCATACACGGTCATAGGAATTCTCCCCGCCTGGTTCTCCTATCCGGATACCTCCACTCAGCTATGGACGCCCATCTATCACGACAATCCAGAGGCGGCGATGCTGGTCCTGGACAATCACCAGTTCCAGGTAATAGGACGGCTTCGTCCGGGATTCACCGCAGAACAAGGCCGGTCCGAACTCTCAGTCCTGACGCGGCGTGTGCACAACCAGCACATGGACGATCCCTTCGTGAGCCTCGGCGCGAATATCCGGCCTCTGCTGGAAGACATCGTCGGAGATATCAGGAAGCCTCTATACGTGCTGCTTGCCGCCACAAGCTGCGTACTCCTGATCGCCTGCCTGAACGTGGCAAACCTGCTCGTTGCGCGCGCAGCCTCACGCAGCAAGGAGCTGGCAATCCGCACAGCTTTAGGTGGAGGCCGCCTGCGTCTGCTGCGCGAGCGGCTCGTGGAGAGCTTTGTGCTGACGGCGGCAGGCGGCGCATGCGGGTTGTTGCTCGCATACGGAGCAGTAGCCTGGCTGGTCAGCACCCGGCAGGACATGGCGCGTATCGAAGCAGTCCATATCGATGGCGTTGTAGCTCTATTCACCGCAGGTCTGATCGCCCTGTGCGCAGTCTTCGCCGGGTTGATCTCCTCAACGAGCATTAAAGATCAGCAATTGCTGGGCTCGCTGCAAGAGTCGGCTAGAGGGTCGAGCACCGGCCAGGGACGCGCCTCATTGCGCCGGACATTGCTCGCCTTGCAGGTCGGTCTGACCGTTGTATTGCTGGTGACCGCCGGTCTTCTCCTCAAGAGCTACCAGCGCATACGCTCCGCCGACGTGGGCTGCATCACGCAAAATGTGCTCACCATGCGCCTCAGTCTTTTCGGAGCACGCTACCAGGACCCGGCCCAGCAGGTGAACTTCTACATTCGTCTGCTGGATCGCGTCCGCGCACTCTCGGGAGTGACCGCGGCAGGCTTTGCAGATGCGGTTCCAGGCCAGGGCTACTGGGGAGACACGGGATTCAAGGTGGTTGAGCATCCACCTCTGCCAATCGGCAGAGGGCTATTTGCCATCGACCGCTCAGTCGATCCCGGCTACTTTGCCGCCATCGGAATTCCTCTCCTGCGCGGGCACGGCCTCGATCCGAGCAAACGGCTCAACCTCGCAAACGAAGTCGTCATAAGCAAACTATTCGCCGACCGCTATCTCCCCAATGAAGACCCGCTCAACAAGCACCTGATCACTCTCGACGGCCATCTCTTCACCATCGTCGGCATAGTCGGAGATACCCGTTACAGCATCGCCACCGAGCCAGTCCCGATGCAGTATTTTTCTCTGTACGCCGGTCTCTCCAATCGCGGATCGTTGGTGATTCGCTCCAATCGGGATGTAGCGATGCTGGCTACACCGATACAGAGAATTGTGCAGGAACTGGACCGTGATATGCCCGTCTCCGATGTGTTGACAATGGAGCAGCTACTAGGCGATTCCACCCACGATCAGAGCTTCAGCGCCACTCTCCTGCTGGCATTCGCTGCTCTGTCTCTCGTGCTTGCCGGTGTCGGCCTCTTCGGAGTTCTGTCCTACCTCGTAGCGCAGCGCACCAGCGAAATCGGCATTCGCATCGCGCTCGGAGCACAACGCACGCAAGTGCTTCGACTGATGCTGCTCGATGGACTCAAGCCCGCAATCTTCGGTCTCCTTCTCGGCCTCATAGCGAGCGCCGGAACCGTGCGCCTCATCCGCTCCATGCTCTATGAAACGCAGCCACTCGACCCGGCAGTCTTCCTCATCGTGACCGTCGCACTCTTGTTCGTAGCAGGACTAGCCTGCGTACTGCCCGCATGGCGTGCCTCCAGGCTTGATCCAATGCAGGCTCTCCGGGCAGAATAGCTTGCGACGGAATAGCTGGCGACAGGATAGCTCGCGATCCGATCAGAGAAATCGCGCAGAATTCGCTACGATAGGTCATGGCGTCTGTTGTTCCACCGATGCGGCGATCCACCACGCGTCGCCGCTTTCTCAAGACCAGCGCTCTCGCTGTGGCCGGACTCGCCCTTTACTCTGGCGAGGTCGAACGTCATTGGATCGATCTGAAGCACATTGACATCGCCCTGCGCGGTCTTCCGCCCGCCTTTGAAGGCGTGCGTATCGTCCAGCTCAGCGATATCCACATGGACGAGTTCACCGAGCCATTTTTTCTGCGCCATGTCGTGCAGCGCATCAACGCGCTCCAGCCGGACATCGTCCTTCTCACCGGAGACTACGTCAGCGCCAACGAGCGAGCAGCCAGTTTTGCAATCGGTGCCGCGTGGCAGTGCGCCGGTATCCTCAAAGAACTAACCTGCCCGCAGCGCTACTCCATCCTCGGCAATCACGATGTCATCGTCGGTACGGACGAGGTCACCGAGGCCCTCACCGCCAGCGGTATTCCCGTGTTGAACAACACGCATCTGCCTCTCGAACGGAACGGGGATCGCATCTGGCTGGCAGGTCTCGATGATCCATTGGCCGGCCATGCCAATGCTGAATCCGCCATCCCTGCTTCGATCCGCAATGTGCCCAACGAGCCCGTCATCCTGATGTGCCACGGCCCGGACTACATAGACCACATTCTGCGCCATCCCGTGGGTCGCTCTATCGACCTCACCCTGAGCGGACATACCCACGGCGGCCAGGTTCGCATACCATTGACCCCGGCCTTTAACCTGCCTCCGATGGGGCAAAAATATGTAGAAGGGCATTTTCAACTGGGAACTATGCAGCTCTATGTAAATCGCGGTATCGGCACCGTCGGATTACCATTCCGATTCAATTGCCCACCGGAGATCACCCACATCACGCTGCGCCGGGCCTGAATCAAAAGAGCACTTACGCAGGAATTCCGCGCAGGCGCCGTTCGCGAGTTGCCAGCCACTGCGTAAGCCCCAGCCCCATCAGCACCGCCAGCGCTGCAAAAAGATAAATCGGCGGATAACCGAATCCGCCAATGATCGCACCCGCAGCCGGTCCAATGACCATCAGCGCAAAGTCCATGAACACGGCATAAGCACCCAGTGCCGAGCCCTTATCCTGCGGCGAAATATGCCGCACCGCCTCGACACCCAGCGCCGGAAAGACCAGCGAAAACCCAAACCCGGTCAATGCCGCACCCGCAAAAGCCAATCCCTCGGAGTGCGTCAGCCACAGCAACAGCAGTCCCAGCGATTCCACAAAAAGGCATGCAGAAGCGACAGTGAATCCGCCCATTTTGTTGATCGCATTCGCAAACAACAGGCGTGCAAAAACAAACAACGCGCCAAACAGCGTGAGCGCAAACGCCGCTCCCGACCACTGCCGATGAGCAAAGTCGAGCGTGATAAATGTCGCCAGCACGCCAAAACCAACACTGCCCAGCGCCAGCCCTAATCCGTATGGCGCAACCTTCCCAAACACGTGATGGAACGGCAGCTTCTCCCCATGCGTCACGGGTACCCGGGGCAGCCGCAACCCTAGCGCTATGGGCAAAACTCCCAGCAGAATGACAAAAATACCAATCGACCAGAATCCCAGCAGTTTTTCAAGGTACACGCCCAGCGGAGCCCCAAGCGCCAGCGCGCCGTAGGTGCAAATGCCGTTCCAGCTAATCACAATAGCCGTGTGCTCCGTGCCCACACGTAAAATTCCCCACATCGTAGCGCCCGTCGAAGTCATGCTTTCGCTAGCTCCCAGCAGCAGCCTCCCGATCACCAGCAGCGAAAACCCAAGCAGCGGCAGGTGCAGGCAAAATGCGGCCAGCAGGGTGAATACGCCACTGACTCCGCATGTCACCAGGCCGTAGAGCACAGTGCGTTTGGCTCCCAGCCGATCTGCCATGCGCCCCGCCTGCGGTCGCGTCACTACGGTTGCGACATACTCCATGCTGATGATCAGCCCGGCAAGCACCGTGCTGAATCCCAGGTTGAGATGTACATACGACGGCAGAATCGCGAGCTGAACGCCGATCGCCAGGTAGCACGTAAATGTAAAAAACACATAGGGAAGAATGCGCAGCGTCGCCGATCGCTGCGACGATGGCTCTGCCACCACCCCGGCAGAAGACATCGCCACGGCAGAATCGGAACCAGACGCAGACAATACGTTAGAGGGAGTCATCATTACTTTCGCTTACCCAAATTGGATGTCCGGATCGGTCCAGAAGAATCAAGTTGGCGATTGAACAGGTTGCACTGGCTGAGCAGGTAGAGCCGTTTGAGCAGTCTTTTCTATTATAGATTTTCCGGATTTTGCGCCGCCGAATCAGCCTTCGCGAAGCCCAGCCCGCGCCCGAATCTCACCCGTTGTTATCCTTATAAGGACATGGCCAGCTTTTACGTTGAAAACTTCGGATGC
Source organism: Acidicapsa ligni (assembly GCF_025685655.1). Taxonomy (NCBI): domain Bacteria; kingdom Pseudomonadati; phylum Acidobacteriota; class Terriglobia; order Terriglobales; family Acidobacteriaceae; genus Acidicapsa; species Acidicapsa ligni. The sequence goes on from NZ_JAGSYG010000004.1 coordinate 397,379, forward strand.
CGCGCCGCCCGCGCCGATGGCGAAGCCGTCAGCACCCGCCTGCGAGCCGAGGGCCTCGCCGAACTGGCCCTCCCCGATGCCGACGTCGTGGTAATCAACACCTGCAGCGTTACCGCCGAAGCAGATCGCGATGCCCGGGCCTTCATCCGCAAGGCAAAGCGCCTCAATCCCCATGCAAGAGTTGTCGTTACCGGCTGCTACGCCCAGCGCGCACCAGCAGAAATAGCCGCTCTCGACGGCGTCTCCGCAGTCGTCGGCAACAGCCACAAGGGCCTCGTTCCCGAGATTGTGCGACAGCTCACCTCAACGAACCCCCCAGCGCCTCAACTCATCTCTCCCGAAGGCCTGCTCTCCAAAAGCACCGCGCAAATCTGGGCCGACGATAGCTTCGCCCATTCCTACATAGAAGACGCACAGGTGCTGCCAGGCGCACAGACCCGGCCCAACCTCAAAATTCAAGAGGGATGCAGCAACCGCTGCACCTTCTGCATAATCCCCACCACACGCGGCTCATCGCGCAGCCTCTCGGCAGACAAAATCCTCGCCCAGGTCCGCGGATTCGTCGCTGCCGATGGCAAAGAACTGGTCATCTCCGGCATCAATCTTGGCCGCTGGGGACGCGACCTCCATCCATCGCAATCACTGGCATCGCTCATCCAAACCATCCTCAGCGAAACATCCCTTCCCAGGCTCCGCCTAAGCTCCATCGAGCCCATGGACTGGACCCCGGAGCTGATTGAATTGATCCAATTCAGCAATGAGAACGCGCCCGGCCGCATCGCCCGCCACGCGCATCTCCCGCTGCAATCCGGCTCCGACGCCGTTCTGCGCAGAATGCACCGCCGCTACCGCCCCTGGCATTACGCTGAAAAGGTCTCCGCACTGGTCGATGCAGCCGGGCCCGAACTCGCAGTCGGCGCCGATGTAATGGTCGGCTTCCCCGGCGAAACTGACGCCGAGTTCCGCGAAACCCATGACCTGATCGCCGAACTGCCCTTCACCTACCTGCATCTCTTCCCGTTCTCGCCCCGTCCCGGCACCCGCGGCTGGGATCTCCACCGCGAAAGCCCCGTCGCCCCGCAAATCGTCGATGAACGAATGGCGATTCTTCGAGCACTCGCAGCCAGCAAGATGCACAGCTTCCGCGCAAATCTCATCGGCCGCACCCTGCCCGCAATTACGCTTAACACCGCGCCAGACCTGGCCGCAAAGGGTAGAACCAGCGCCCTCACAGACAACTATCTCCCCGTGGAACTGGCTCAATCGCTGCCTGCAAACCAGCTTGTAAATGTTGATATCACGGCAATCAATCCCGCCGGAATCCTGATAAGTGAAAGACATTCATCCGAGACCAATCTGCCTGTGGCAATCTAGTAGCATGATCCAAAAGAATTTCTGGCAAGGTCTCCGGCAGATCTCCGTCTCAATCCTTACGATCGCTTCTGCAACCCTCACTATCGCGCCGAACGCCGCAGCTCAGGCCGCCGCCGCCCGCAAGACACAGAACGTTATCGTCGTCATAATCGATGGAATGCGCTGGCAGGAAGTTTTTAAAGGTGTAGACCCGGAGTTGATCAAAACGGTAGGGCCCGCCGGTCTTCCCGCTGGCAAAGAACGCGCCGCTTATGCTGAAAAACTTTTCGCCCGCTCGTCCCAGTCTGAGAGCCGTACCGCACTCATGCCTTTTCTCTGGAACGAGATCGCAGCCCACGGGCAACTCTTTGGCAACCGCGACCTTGGCTCCGACTCGCACGTTACCAACGGCTTCAACTTCTCCTACCCCGGCTACAACGAAACCCTCACCGGCTCAGGCGATCCCAGGATCAACTCCAACGACAACATCCCTAATCCCAACGTGACCGTCTTTGAATGGCTCAACAAAAAGGCAGCTTTCCACGGTCACGTAGCCGCCTTCGGAGCATGGGAAGACTTCAACGGCATCTTTAACAAAGCCCGTTGCGGATTCCCCGTCAACGCCAGCTATGACGCCTTTACCGACATGCCCGCCACACCCGAGTTGACGCTTCTCAACCATCTCAAAACAGAAGGCGTCCGCATCTGGCCCGACGAAGTCTTCGACCCGCCCATGTTTTATACGGCGCTCGAATACGTGAAGTACGCCAAGCCTCGCGTTCTCTTCATCGGCCTCGGTGAGACAGACGACTGGGCCCACGCCGCAAGCTACGCCGAGTATCTTAATTCCGCGAATCGCTCCGACGCCTACCTCGCCGCGCTCTGGAACCTCGTTCAATCCATGCCCGAGTACAAGGACAAAACGACATTGGTAGTGCTCCCCGATCACGGCCGCGGCAACGGCGCCAAGTGGACCGACCACGGTCAGGACATCCCCGAATCCAGCCAGACATGGATGGCCTGGATCGGCCCCGACACCAAGCCACTCGGCGAGCGCAAGAGCACAACTCCAGTCACAGAAAGCGAAGTAGCCGCTACACTAGCCGCCTTGCTCGGCGAGGATTATCACGCGGCTATCCCAAATAGCGGGGCAGCAATCCACGACGTTTTGCCCCAGTAAAAACCGCGACAAGAAAATGACATTTCTTGTATTGGCCGCAGCATGGCGGGTGAACTAGAATCCTCGCCATGACACTACGAGTTGTACGACCTATATTGCTTCGCACTATCGTTGCGCTTTTTGCAATTACACTTATGGCATCGAGTTCCTCCGTACTCCACGCGCAGGACTGGGCCAAGGCCAATCTAAATAAATCTCCGCGTCATCGCGAATGGGTATCCATCAAGTACGGCAACCGCACCGTACAGGCCTTCATCGCCTACCCTGAGGTCAAGGAAAAGGCTCCCGTCGTCCTCGTCATCCACGAAATCTTCGGCCTCAGCGACTGGGCCCGTGAAATGACCGACGAACTCGCCGCAGCAGGCTACATCGCCATCGCCCCCGACCTGCTCTCCGGCCTCGGTCCAAACGGCGGTGGCAGCAGCGCCTTCCCCGATCAGGACGCAACCGTCAAAGCCGTCTCCGGTCTGAATCCCGACACCGTCACCGCCGACTTGAACGCCACCGCCGATTACGCGAAAAAACTCCCCGCATCCAACGGCAAACTCGCCGTAGTAGGCTTCTGCTGGGGCGGCGGAAACTCCTTCGCCTTCGCCACGCATCGCAAAGATCTGAGCGCAGCATTCGTCTTCTACGGCCCCGGTCCCGACGCGTCGGCAATCCCGTCCATCACCGCCCCCGTCTACGGTTTCTACGCAGGCAACGACGCCCGCATCGGAGCCACCGTCCCCGGCACAACTGAAGCCATGAAAGCCGCTGGCAAAAAATATGAGCCAGTAAGCTTCGAAGGCGCAGGCCACGGATTCATGCGCGCAGGCGAAGCCCCCGACGCCACCCCCGCAAACCAAAAAGCCCGCACCGAAGGCTTCAATCGCCTCGCCACCCTGCTCAAAGCGATGTAAATGCAAAAGCCGGATGAGAAATATCCCCATCCGGCTTTTCTGCTTTACCCAGCAATACTTCAATATCCGATCGTGAATCGCTCCCGCTCATGCTGTGGCTTCTCTAACTCATCCACAAGAGCAATCGCATAATCCTCCAGCGAAATCCGGCTGTCGCCCTTCTCATTTGCAATCAGCGCATCCTTACCCAGCCGAAATTTCCCCGTCCGCTCTCCCGGCACAAAGAAACCGGCAGGACTGAAATACGTCCAGTTGATATCCGACTTCCTCGCCATCTCCAGCACCTTTGCATGAGAAACAGCGATCGGCATCCACTCTGCCGGCAAATGGCCGCTCTCGATGACCGTTACCCCCGGCGCAACCTCCAGCGTTCCCGCCCCGCCCACAATCAGCAACCGTGCCTTCCCAGCCTCTTTCACCGCATCAATCAGGATCTGCGTAACCGTAAGCAATTTGTCCGTATCCGCCGCCGGAGGACCATACGCGCTCACCACAGCATCCGCGCCCTTGATCCTCGCGACCACGCCGGCAGTCGAATCCAGATCTCCCTGGACAACGGTCAGTTCTGCCTGTGGTGTCAATTTCGACGGATCCCGAACGATTGCCGTTACCTGGTGGCCGCGTGAGAGAAGTTCAGTAAGAATGCGGCTGCCAGCATTACCGGTAGCTCCATAAAGGGCGATTTGCATGTGTATATCTCCTGGGCAATATATGCCGCTACACCCTAGATCGTTGCAATGAGTAATTCGTCGCAATAAAAGTTACGAATAAATCGGAAATACAAATACTCTGAGACCGCAACCCTGTCCGTGAATCTATAGCCAGTACGGCAAATATCCAATGAATTCCAAATTTTCCATCGCGGTCCACGTTCTCTCCCTGCTGGCATCCACGCCCGGCGAGCGCCAGACCTCCGAATTTCTCGCCATCAGCATCGGCACCAATCCCGTAGTCATTCGCCGCCTGCTCGCCAACCTGCGCCGCGCTGGATTGGTCACATCCAAGTCGGCAGGCGGCGGTGGCTGGATGTTGACTCTCCCTTCGGATCAACTGACGCTCGACCGCGTTCGGCAAGCTGTCTCCGAAGGTGAATCCGCCAAAATGCACCGCAACCAGCCCCACCCCGCCTGCGCGGTCGGCAAAGATGTACGCCGTGTCCTCGGCGACGTTTACAAGCGCGCAGACAAAGCCGTGGACAGGGAACTGGCGCAAATCTCCATCGCGGCAATCCTCGCCTCGGCCCTGCAGGAAGAACAATCACTGGAAGCATCAATAAATCCGCAATCCTTCCGCACAGCAGCCTGCATCTAACCAGTGATATACTTGGAGCGCAAGCCTGCGTTCGAGTAACGACGCGGCCACAACACGGAGGAGCACCATCGCACTCGACAAACGTTCAGCAAAATCATTTATCCGCATCAACGAAAGAATCCGCGCACGCGAAATTCGCGTCATTGACGAAAATGGGGAACAGATGGGTATCCTTCCGCCGTTCGAGGCGTTGAAGATTGCCCGCGAGCGCGGCCTCGATCTGGTCGAAGTCTCGCCCAACGCTATCCCTCCCGTCTGCCGCATTCAGGATTACGGCCGCTTCCTCTACGAAAAAGACAAGAGCGAAAGCGCTGCCCGCAAGAAGCAGAAAGTCATCGTCGTCAAGGAAGTAAAATTCTCCGTCACCCTCGACGAACACGACTATCAGACCAAGAAGAATCAGGCCATTCGATTCCTCAACGAAGGCGATAAGGTCAAGGCCAGTCTGCGTTTCCGTGGTCGCCAGATGGCTCACCGGGAATTGGGATACTCCAAGATCAACCGCCTCATTCAGGACATCGGCGATGCAGGGATTGTCGAATTCATGCCCCGCATGGAAGGCACCATCCTGCACGCCATCATCGCTCCCTCCAAAAAGCAGGAGCAGCCCAAGCCCAAGCCAGTTGCCGCGCCACAGCAGGCCGCTGCACCAAAGCAGGCACCGGCACCGGCCGCAGCACCGCAGGAACCTGTCGCAGTCGCCGCAGCCCCGCAAGTCTGATTCCCAAAAGCTGCACAATCAAAGCCGCCTCGGCAATCGAGGCGGTTTTTCTTTTGGACAGCCGTTTTTGCCCATGTATTCTGGCCAAATGAATCAGCGATTCTCCAGCTTGTCTCGTTTCTGCCTTGGCGCATGCCTGCTCGTCTGCATCTCATCGGCTCCCCTCTCAAAAGCCGAAAATCCACGCTTTCCCAACAGCGAAGATCTGCGTCACATCCGGGCCATCGGCGGTCAGCAACTCTCGCCAGACGGTAAGTCCGTCCTGTTTTCTCTGACGGATTCCACAGCCGACGGCGCCAAGACCCACATCTGGCTGGCCTCCGTCGATGGCAGCCCAGCCCGTCAGCTCACCTACTCTCCCGCAGCCGACAAACGCGGCGAACGCGGCGCAACCTGGGCTCCCGATGGCAGCGCCATCTTCTTCCTGGCCAAACGCGGCGAAACAACACAGCTCTTCCGTCTTCCCTTCATCGGCGGCGAAGCCATGCCCTACGACCTGAAAGTCGTTCCCACCGTCGATGACTCCAAAGAAAAAGACGCGATCCCACCAGCGAAAGTGGATGTGACCCCACTCCTCAAGCCAGAATCCAAACCCGATACCAAGCCTGAGCCCATCGCCATCAACGTAAGCGGATACGCCGTTTCGCCCGACAATCACTGGCTCGCCGTCTGGGCCTCCGATCCGGAAACACCCGGTGAAAAGAAGGCTAAAGAAGCCAAAGCCGATGCCGTCTGGGTCAACCACGAGCACCACGGCGAACGCCTCTACCTCGCAGCCTTCAAATCCGATGGCACTTTAGACGGAGCATTGAAGCTGGTATCCGTTGCCCCCGATGTGCAGGAGGCCTCATGGTCCCCCAAAAGCGATCGTCTCATCGCAGTCACGGAGGAGCCGAACGAAGTCAGCGACCTCGGACCGGCCGCCAAAGCCTGGCTCGTCCAAACCAGCGCGCTGAATAAGTCAGACGCTAAATCAGACGCCAAGCCAGTCGCCCTGACCAGTCTCCCCGCCACCATTCGCGGCGGCTTCGCCTGGAGCGAAGACGGCACGCAAATCGTCTTCGGCGCACAAACCCCGGAAGACGCGCCGCCCGGAGTGGAAGAACTTTTCGCCGTCTCCGTGGATGAAAGCGTCGCCAAACCCCGCCGTCTCATGGCCGACTTTATCGGAGGCCTCGGCTATGGAGAACCAGTCTTCCTGCCCAACGGCAAAGTTCTCGCTGCTACCTCCGAAGGCACTCGCCTCTCAGTCAAAAAACTCTCTCTGGACGGCAAATCCGCTCCCGAAACCATTCAGCAAGCTACCCCGGTTATCGTCGGATTAGCCACCAACCGCAAACAAACCGGCTGGGTCTGGCTGGCCGAGGGCAGCGACCATCCGCAATCGCTCTGCTACTCCGCGACACTCGGCGGCGACTGCAAAACCCTCTCCACGCCCGACCTCGCCGCCCAGCACTTCCGCGCCGTCAAATCGCAGCTCGTCCACTGGCAAAATGAAGGCCTCACCATCGAAGGCCTGCTCTACCTGCCGCCCGACACCGGCGACAAAAAAGTCCCTCTGATCGTCGATGTCCACGGCGGCCCTCTCGGCACCTGGGAAGATCGGTACGAAGAGTGGACCGGCTTCCTCGTAGGCCACGGATGGGCCATCCTGCGCCCCAATCCCCGTGGCTCCAGCGGCTACGGCGTTAAATTCGCCGCCGCCAACAAAAATGATCTGGGCGGAGCCGACTTCCGCGACATCATGACCGGAGTCGACACCGTACTGAAAAATTACCCAATCGACTCCAGCAAAATGGCGCTCATGGGCTACAGCTACGGCGGAGAGATGGCCGGCTTTACCGAAGGCAAGACCGATCGCTTCAAAGCCATCATCTCCGGCGCTCCCGTAATCAATCAGTTCAGCGAATACGGCACCGAACGCGGTTCCTGGTACGACCGCTGGTACTTCGGTAAGCCCTGGGAGCATGTCGAGGACGCCTGGCGTCAGAGCCCGCTTTCCGGCGCATCCAAGGCGAAAACGCCCTTCCTGCTCCTCCAGGGCGAAGCCGACGTAACCGACCCGCTGGGGCAATCGGAGGAAATGTACCGCGCACTGCGTCAGGCCGGTGTTCCCGTGGAGATGGTCACTTATCCTCGCGAAGACCACGGCCCACTGGCTCGCGGCATCTTCGGCTATCCCGTCCCCGAACCGTGGCACGGCTTCGACGGCCGCCAGCACATCGTCCAGTTCCTGCAAAAAGGCTTCGGCGAAGAGCAAAAATAACGAGAGCGGATGCCCGGAGTATGCCCAGATCTCAACCCCGGGATCTGGGCATACATCCAGCCTCTACAATCGGAAAGTCCACTGAATCTTGGCCGTAATCGACTCCGCATCCGGATCCAGATTCGCACCGGGATGCGTCACATCCCGTATCCATGTCCGATCCCAGATCACATAAAAGTCGTCCCCTGGCTTGAACGTCCAGCGCATGCGTGTGTTGCTGCTCAGGGCAAAAGAAACATTGTCGTACTGCACAAACGTGCTCAGGGAGAGATCCGGACTCCACGACAGCGCCCCATTGAACTGCCACAACTTCTCCACAAAATTCCCCTGCGGCGTGTGCCCGAAATAGTTATCGGCTGCCAGTCCAAACTGAGCCTTCCCGTGCAGCGGAGTCCAGTTCAGAGAATTCGTCTGGTGGTACAGGTGCCCGTTGTAATAGCCACCCACAGAGCTATCGTTCGTAAACTGAAGCACCCTCTGCGGACTGGTCGTAATCGAGATGCCATAGCGCTGAAAGTCGAAAGAGCCCACCGGATAACTCACCTTCGGAACAATCGCAAAAGGTGTGGTCAGCGTCTCATGATCCGTATATCCGCCCAGGAAAATGGAGTCCCCGGAATTCATCGTTAAATGCACCGGTTTGAACCGGATGATCTGCGATTGCAAATTGCCGCTGGTATCGGTGATCCGGCTAAAGGCCAAGTCATACGAAGCCTGCCGAATCGCCCCAAACGGTCCGGAAGGCAAAGGGCGCGGGCGATACGAACACGAAGCATCCGTCTGATGCGTCTGAGGCCTCGGAATAAACCCCAGCAACGGCTCGAAGCCATCCCCAAAGCGGCCCATTCCCGCCGTACAGTTCACCAGGTCATTCGGATAATCGAAGCGAACTCCCCACGCCTGCCTGGTCCCCAGCGGAACATCCCCCTGCGTCGTCGCCGCCCATCCGCCCAGTTGTAAACTGCGCTTCTTCAGAAAAGTAGAAGTCTGCCATATCGCATCCACTCCCGCCAGCGTGTTTGAAACCAGCGCTTCCGGATCGCCATGCGTCATCATCGTTCCCACCCGAAGATGCTTGTCCACGTCGTAGGCAATTCGGCTGGCAAAAAGATTGGTTGCCTCCACCCGCTGCGAGGGCAGCCCCAATGTCGAAACCACGATCTCCGGAACGTTCGTGCTCCCCGTCTCCACATCCAGGCCCGCTACGCTCCACCGCCCAACATGGCCATTCAGCTTCACGCCTCCGCGCAACGGAATGTCATATCCATCCAGCAGGCCGATATTGCGGCTAAAAAACGGTACAAACGTCGTTCCCAGGTCCAGCCCGAAGACATATTGGTTCGCGCCCTCCAGGAAAAACTCCCGCTTCTCCGGAAAGTACAGTGGAAACGGAGTGATATTGATTTGGCGCGAATCCACCTCCGTCTCGGCAAAATCGGTATTGACCGTAAACACGCTCGCCAGTTGCGGAGTAATTCTCCACGTCAGCTCGCCACCCCCTGCGCCAAGCCAGTTGCGATCCGGCCCCAGAAAGTTATGCAGCATCTCGCCGCGGGCATAAGGCGCAATCTCAATTCCATGCCCCTGCTTCAGCGGAGTCATCACCTCCAGCACCCCCGCCCGGCTCATATCGAAGAGGTCTGAATCCAGTGTCGGAGAAGCCCAGCGCAGCTCCGTCAAATCACGCGTGATTGACCGGTCCAACTGCAGACCCCAATGCGTAGTCCTGCCGCCAAACCCCAGCGTCTGCGCCGGAATCCAGATCTCCGCCGTCCACCCATCCGCAGTCTTCGATGTCCGCGCATTCCAGATGCCGTCCCAGTCCAGCGAAACATTCCCCGGCCCGGCCACCAGTCCATCCACCCGTCCAGCCGCCGCATTGATCTGGAAATAGTAGGCTGTCCGCTTGTCCCCAAACGAATCCAGCTCTACGGAAACAGTATCGTCCCCGCTCTGATCGCCATCCCTCGTCAACGTGTGTGTATTGATTGCCGATGGTTTTGGATCATGGCAGTTGAAGCCAAAAATCAACGCATCGCCCGAAACCAGCACCCGCACTTCTGTTAAATAAGGAGTCGGCTTGCCAGGAAGAGGAGATTGCTGGGTAAGCAATATTGGCTCCGCATCGATCCACGCCAGCTCATTCAATTTGCCATCAATCGTGATTTCCCCGCTTGCCTGTCGCGCATGAACCGTCGGAGCAGACGCAATGGAAGGCATCTCTGGAACCTGCCCAGCGGCAGCAACAGGGCAGAGCATCGCACCAGGCGCAGCCACCCCATACAGCAATACCCAAACCAATACCCGAATTTTCAGCGCCAACAAACGCACGTGTGCGCGCTTCTCATGAAAAATTCCTGGCACAGGTGGCCGCATCAGTTCGAATCTTCCCTGTTGGTTGCAAGTACTGATGCTGGATCCAAAGGATCGAATGGCTTTCAGTCTCGGTGGATGTAAATCTCCCATGCGGGGACACAAGTAAGCCCTGAACTCGACAATCGATCCATTGGGGGAGACGATTTCAGTGTGAATTTATACTATGCGCACGATTGCACTGGAAGCGATACAACTCTGGTCCTGCTCAACGGGCCAACCTGAAATATTTGAATAAAATTTTGTGTAAATTACTGAAATTCTACAAAATTGCAATAATTTGATTACTGTTAAGTAATTACGAAATTATTGTTTCAAAGCAGAAACAAGACCGGCAAATCCCGCCCCAATCTCCCCCTGATTTTCACCCGGCACGCATCGAATAGCAGTAAATCCCCGCTTGCGATATACTCAGTAAATCCGCTTTACGCGCAGGGGGATCCCTGTCCGTAGCGAGTTGCAGGGGCAACCCTGCTGGAATGACGAGAAAATCATGCCCAAACTGAAGACACACACGGGTGCTGCAAAGCGCTTCTCCAAGACTGGTTCTGGCAAGATCAAGCGCCACCAGACCAAGATGCGCCACATCCTTACGTCCAAGCTTCCCAAGACGAAGCGCAAGCTCGGTAAGAGCCTGATCGTCTCCGATGCTGACTACGATAAGGTAGCCCGCATGATCCCCTACGCCTGATAGGCTGCCGTCCCGCAAGGGACGAACAGATCGGGCCAGCGCAAATGCGTCGCGCAGCCCCGAAAGCCAAAGCTTTCGATTTAGGTAAGAAAAGCGAGTGAAGAGGTTCCAAAGTTTTGTTCCGCCAGGAACAAAGCCTCCTGCCTCCAGCCGCGAACACAGTAACGCAAAAAAGGAGCAAACACTATGCCTCGCGTAAAACGTGGCACTAAACGGTCTGACCGCCGTAAAAAGATTCTCAAGCGCGCCAGTGGATACTTCCTCACGAAATCCAAGCTGTATCAGGCCGCTCAGGAAGCCGTCGAGCGCGGACTCAAGTTCGCCTACACAGGTCGCCGCCAGAAAAAGCGTCAATATCGCTCGCTCTGGATCGTCCGTATCTCGGCCGCAGCTAAGCTCAACAAATTCAGCTATTCCCAGTTGATCAACGGCCTCAAAAAGGCCGGCATCGAGCTGGATCGCAAGATCCTCGCCGACATCGCAGTTCAGGATGCCCCCGGTTTTACACGCCTCGTAGAGCAAGCCAAAGCCGCTCTCGAAGCCGAAAAATCCGCAAAGTAGTTTCACTGCTCGAAAGCAATTGAAAGCAAAGGCCCGGAGCATTCCTCCGGGCCTTTGCTTTTTTCTCTTGAGCCATACCATTCGTAGTGCGGGAAACAGCCATCGCAACCTCTTCCCAACTCGAAGAAGCATCCGCCCCACGCAGTGATTTATCCTGCTGATTGCGCATGATGAACGACGAAAAACTCAACTACGACCAATCCTTCGCCCAACTTGAGGCAGAGGCCCGCCAGGCCGCAGCATCCCTGGCCTCGCCGGAAGCAGTAGAAAACTTCCGCCTCGAATGGCTGGGCCGCAAACAGGGCCGCCTCAAGCAGCTATCCGACCAGTGGCTCAAGTCCGCCCCGGTTGATGCCAAAAGGGAACTGGGCCAGCGCTTCAACGCCCTCAAGACCCTCGTCGAAGGCCTCCTCGAAGCCGCCGCAGGTGCAGGCCCAACCGACGCCGCCCTGGCTGCGGAAGCCATCGACATCACCCTCCCCGGCACCCGCCGTCTCACCGGCGCGGAGCATCCCATCACCCGCACCATGAATGAGTTGATCGGCATCTTCGCGGGTCTGGGCTACTCCGTCGGCGTCGGCCCTGAAGTCGAAACCGACTACTACAACTTCGAGTCCATGAACTTCCCGCCCGGCCACCCCGCGCGCGATACCCAGGACACGCTGGTCATCGCCAATCAGGATCGCCGCAGCCTTCGCGAACGCCTACTCCTGCGCACTCACACGTCCCCCGTTCAAATGCGGACGATGGAGCAGCAGCCGCCTCCGATCCGCATCGTAATCCCCGGCAAAGTTCACCGCAACGACGCAGCAGACGCCACCCACTCGCCCGTCTTTCACCAGGTTGAGGGTCTCTGCGTGGACACCAACATCACCTTCAGCGATCTCAAAGGCACCCTCGACCACGCCATGAAGGCGCTCTTCGGCTCCAGCGTCAAGACGCGTTTCTTCCCATCGTTCTTCCCCTTCACCGAGCCATCGGCCGATGTCCAGATATCCTGCATCTTTTGCGGCGGCAAAGGCTGCCGTAAGTGCAAGCACTCCGGCTGGATCGAGCTGCTGGGCTGCGGCATGGTTGACCCGGCAGTCTTCGCCTTCGCCGCAGAAAAGCAGCCCGGCTACGACCCAAAGAAGATCTCCGGCTTCGCCTTCGGCATGGGCGTAGAACGCATCGCCATGATGAAATACGGCGTCAGCGACATAGGCCAGTTCTACTCAGGAGACATGCGCTTCCTGGAACAATTCGCATGAGCAGAACCAGGAACTACCGTGATCTGCTCGTCTGGCAAAAAGCGATGGAGTTGGCACGCGAAGCCTACACCCGAACGGAAGAGTTTCCAGCCTCTGAAACCTTTGGCCTGCGGCAACAAATCCGCCGTTCCGCCGTTTCTGTGCCGAGTAATATCGCAGACGGCCACGGACGTCTCGCTGATGCCGACCTGCGAAAATTCCTGGCTGCTGCGAGAGGATCTGTCTACGAAATGCAGACACAGGTCGAGTTGGCAAAAGATCTAAAATTTCTGAATTCCGAAAATGCAGACCATCTGCTCAGCCTGTCCACAGAAGTAGCCAAACTGACAAACGGGCTGTTAGCCGTTCTGCAGAACTGATGCGAACTCCACAAATCTTGCTAACCAGCCAATGCGCGCAGCGCGCTAACTAGCTAAAAGGCAATCCCATGAAAATCCTAACCACCTGGCTCCGCGCCCTGCTTACCGACATCCCGGTCGACGACCACAAACTCGCCGAAGACCTTACCCTGCGCGGCATCGCCGTTGAGGGCATTCACAGCCTCGGGGCAACAAGCGGTGTGCCCAACGGCCACCTCTTCGAGATGGACATCACCACCAACCGCGTCGATGCCATGAACCACTACGGAGTAGCCCGCGAAGTGGCTGCTATTTACGGCCTGACTCTGCCGCCAGGCGCAGCCCCGCTGCCGCAATCTAAGCCGGCAGCCAGTCCATTCTCAGTCAGGATCGAAGCTCAGGACGCATGTGGCCGTTTCACCGCCCGAGTCCTCCGCAACGTAAAGATTCAAACCGGCGCAGCCGACGGCCCAATCAGCAAGCTCGCCGACCGCTTCTTCAAGCTTCTCGAACAGAAGCAAATCTCCAACGCCGTAGACGCCACCAACTTCGCGTGGCTCGCCATGGGCCAACCCACCCACGCCTTCGACCTCGACAAGATTGAGGGCGGCATCGTCGTCCGCCGCGCCGCCAAAGGCGAAAAGCTCAAGACCCTCGACGGCATCGAACGCACCCTCGACCCCGAAGACCTGATCGTCGCCGACCACGTCAAGCCGCTCGCACTCGCAGGCGTCATGGGCGGTTGGGAAACCATGATCACCCCGGCCACCACCAACATCCTTGTCGAAGCCGCCTGGTTCGGTCAGGTCGCCGTCCGCCGCACCGCACGCCGCCACGGATTGCACACCGACGCCTCCCATCGTTTCGAACGCGGCGCGGACATCAACGCCTGCATCCTCGCCTCCGATATCGTCTCCTCCATCATCCTTGAAAACGGCGGCCACATCGACGGCGATCTGGTGGATATAACTGTTCCCGCAATCCTCTCCAAAACCGCCAATCGCAAGTCCATCGAACTGGCTCTAAGCGAGGTCCACCGCCTGCTGGGAACAACACTCGACCAGAACGGCATCTCTGCCTCCATCGTCGAGCAGGTTCTGAATGCCCTCGGTTGCTCACTCGTCGAAACCCGCCCCAATCACTGGCAGGTCACCCTCCCCAGCTGGCGCCTCGACCTCGACCGCGAGATCGATCTCATTGAAGAGGTCGCGCGTGTCTACGGCTATAACCGCTTCGCCAACACGCTTCCATCCTTCGCCGGAGCAGTCCTCGAACTGTCCCATGCCAATAAGGAAACCGCCGTCCGCCGCACCCTCCTCGCCGCCGGTTTCCACGAAGCTATCTCCAGCACCTTCACCTCAGCCGCGGACGCCGCTCTCTGCGCTCCCCAGCCCAGCCAGATCGTCCCCCTCGGCAACCCGCTCAGCGAAGAAGCCGGAGTCATGCGCGCCTCACTCATCCCCGGCATGATCACCATGATCGGCGGCAACCTCCATCGCGACGTCAGCGATGTCCGCCTCTTTGAACTAGGTGCCGTTTTTTCAGGAGCAACGGAAAAAGGCACCGTAGAAAAAGTAGACGAGCGCCCGGCCATCTCTATCGGAGCCACCGGCAGCCTGCCCCAACAAGGCCCGCACCAGGCCGCCCGTGCCCTCGACTTCTACGACCTCAAAGGCATCGTCGAACAGCTTCTGGCTCGCTTCCAGGCCAAGACCGTCTATTTCGACAGCTTTCCAGCCGAATCCGGTATCACTCCGCAGTGGCTCCATCCCTACCGCGCCGCCCGCGCCGTGGTGGAGGGAACCACCGTCGGCTGGTTTGGCCAGCTTCACCCGCGTCTGGCCTCCGAACGCAAGCTCAAAGAGACCGTCCTGGTCGGCGAACTCTACCTCGACCGCCTCTACCGTCTGCCCTTGCGCAAGCCGTCCGTCCGCGAAATCTCGCGCTTCCAACCCGTCCGCCGCGACTTCTCGCTGGTGGTTCCAGCCCGCACGCAGTGGGCTGAATTGGACGCCGCACTCGCCGCCTCAGGTCTGCCCGAACTCATTGACTGGCGAGTCCGCGAAGTCTTTCATCCCGCCAAGCAACCGGGCATCTCCGAGGAATACGCACTGCTCCTCGGCGCCACCTTTCAGGCCTCCGACCGAACACTTCGCGAAGAAGAGCTGCAAGCCTTTTCCGCCCGTGTTGTCGAGGTAGTTTCAACCACCGGAGCCCGTCTGCGTAGCTGACCGGTTTTCCTCACCCAACGGTTTTATACTCACAGGGTGCCGCTCCGTTGTTTCCAGGAGAAAAGGCAAGAGACGCATCAGGCCCGCACGGAGGAAATTATGGCATTATTGCCCATGGAGCCACGCACTGGCGTGATCGAAAGTCAGGAAAGCATGTTCGACGAACCGATCCACTTTCCGGACCAGGAATTCGATGAGCCTGCAGAAGAAATCGAGCCCCTCGAACAGCCCGAAGCCATCGAAGATGAGATAGAAGAAGAGTTTCCCGCTGAAATTTCAGCCGAAGCGGAAGAAGAACCCGCACTTCACTCTTACGCACCAGAAGAGGCAGCCCCCTACATCGCGCCACAGCAAGCCACGCTTCTACAGGCAGCAGAGCCTAAGCAGGAGATTCCAGTTTCCTCTCAGCCTGCCGCCGAACATACTGCGGAACATGCCGCCGGGCAGGAAAGCCATTTCATCGCCTCGGAGCACGTCGCCTCTGAGCCCGTTTCTTCTGAGATAGCGTCCGAGACAGCCGTCGACGCCTCAGCCCTCCCGTTCACCGCCGACGATTTCACCGCCCTCGAAGAGCGTGTCCTCCGCGCCGTCGATCTGGTGCGCCGTGAACGCGTCGTGCGCAACACCGCCGAGGAGCGCGCCGCCGCCTCTGAAGCCCGCGCCGTAGCCGCTGAAGCCCACGCTACTACTCTCGAAGCTCAGCTCGAAGCCCAGATTTCGGAACAAAGCCCATTGATCAAACAGCTCAATCAGGAGATCGACGCGCTCCGCTCCGAGCGGGAACAGGTTCGCCTGCGCGTAGAGCGGCTACTCGGCCAGCTCGACGCACTCGAACTCTAAGAGGGCCTCATGACGAAAGAGAAAGCCGAAACTCCGTACGTCACCGTCGACATCTATGACCAGGCTTACCACCTGTCTGGTCAGGATCTCGCCCAGGTACGTGCCCTGGCCGCTCGCGTCGACGACCGCATGCGCGCCGTCGCTTCTCACGGACGCACCGCCGACTCCCTGCGCGTAGCCGTGCTGGCCGCGCTCAACTTCGC
The DNA here is from genome assembly GCF_025685655.1 of Acidicapsa ligni. Classification (NCBI taxonomy): domain Bacteria; kingdom Pseudomonadati; phylum Acidobacteriota; class Terriglobia; order Terriglobales; family Acidobacteriaceae; genus Acidicapsa; species Acidicapsa ligni. The sequence goes on from NZ_JAGSYG010000004.1 coordinate 413,599, forward strand.
CGACGAACTCACCCGCGCCGAAGAAGAACTCTCCAAACTGAAAAACTCACTGGATGTAGTCGAAGCATCCCATCTCAAGGCTCGCGCCACCAACCTGCGTGGCCTCCTCGATATCGTGCTCGCTGAAGAATAAAAGACAGAATTTAGTCTTTTTCGGAAGTAAACTACTTCCCGCCCAGCATCACCGCCGAGCCGCAGAACGACTCAAACCATCGGCTGATATACACCTGTGCGTGAGCTTCGCCGCAAAAGTGGAGAGCATGGGGCTTCCCAGCCTGCTCCTCGGTCCATTTGCACACCGCCAGCTTCGCGTCACTACAGTGAATGACAAACCATCGAATCGGCGCCGAGCTTTCCAGGGCGCAGATTTCACACTTATAAATTGTACCGATCAAAACTTCCTCCAGCATATTCAGGAACGGGTAGACATAAGGTAGCGGAACAGCCCAATTGTACCGGCACCATGTGCGACTCTCATAGAAAAGTGCAATTGCCACTCCTACTCGGAGTTACTGCTTTATCGGGATGATGCCTGGGGAACTGGCTTCCGGAAGAGTTGTCCTCGTAAAAGATCGGATCAGGCTCTCAAGAAACGCGAAAAATACCTCCACCGCATATCCCACCAGAAATGCCAGCGCCAAAGGAGACGCGTTGGCGTGAGCCGTGAACCCTCCAAAGAGCCCAATCACCGTCCCACCTATCGCGGCAATCACAAAGCGGGCCGAGTTTGCAGCAGAAGGCGTAAATGTCCGGTTGCCCATCTGGTCTTCGAATGTTCGCAGCAGATACGCGCAGGTTCCCAGCAACGCGTACAGAATCGGCAAAATACACGAGTTCAAAGCCCCATAAAACGTCGCGGTATCGTTCATGATGTTCTGAGCGAAAAACCGCACGTCCTGATAAGTCAGGGTCATGTTATCTCTCTCGGCTGCAAGATCTTCGAGAGGGATATGCAACTCGAACTTTTTTTTGAGGTCCGCGGCTCGTTCTATCTCATTCGACCCCGTTGCATTCAGAGGCGGAGGAACCCCGACATGGGGAATCACAAACCGGTTCAACCTCCGCGAGCGGGCATAAATCGATCGCACCGTAGAGGCATATTCCTGCAAATCTGCAATCTCAGTACTTGTTCCCACATCGCTTCGTGCCGGAGGCCCAAGCTCTGTAGTCAACTTCACCACCAAAGCATTGGCCGTCGTGATATCGGTGCGAATCGCATCGGAGATATTCGACGTGATAAACATCAAAATCGAAGCGGGAATAATCACCGCCGACAAAATAACGGCCCATACCAGGTAGGTGCGCATCGTCGGGCGGCTATCGGAGTGACACGCGTATAGGCTCGCCGCAGTCACCGGCTTCAACCTGGCCGCCAGCCCGGTAAGAGCCAGCAATAGTTTTGCGACTGTATCGTCCGTCAAGCCGTGATGATACTCAGTCCTCGCTCGCAGAATCGCAGACCGTGTATCGGCATCGACCTCCACTCCAGTTTCGGCCGCATGCTTCAGCAGCCTCTCGGCATCTTCAAGTGCTTCTTTGAAATAAGAGGGGGATTCGCCTTTGACGCCTGTATGGCGGGGTTCTACTTCGACAGACTCCGTACCGTTCACTGAGTGCCTCGTCTCTGTTTCGGATAAGTCTGCCCTTTCGAGCCGCTATTCGCAACCAGATTCGTACTGAACCCCCAAAGCCGTATAAATAGCCAGCCGAGAATCATCCAATCAGCAGATCCAATTAACGGATCTAATCAACTGCTCGATCCAGCCAATCGAATGTATTCCAGCCCGCGCTGCAAATTTCACACCACAATCGAATCGTTCTTGACTAGAGTTATTCGACAGGGAAGCCTCAGGACAGCAAGCTGACCATGCCTTCCCATCCAGACTCAGAGGAGAACGACCATGCCATTGCCTACCGACGAAAAGCTCCTGGCCCTCGCACAGGATCTGCTGAACCAGTTCGACACCCTCTTCGGGGAACATCCTGGCTTCCGCCCTGCCCACGCCAAGGGAATTCTGCTGACGGGCAAATTCACGCCCACGCCCACGCCCGAAGCGAAATCCTTATCGCGCGCTCCCCACCTCAATCGCGAGTCGACGCCCGTCACCGTACGCTTTTCCAACTCGACCGGCATCCCCTTAATTCCAGATAACGATCCAAACGCCGACCCACGCGGCATGGCCACCCGCTTCCATCTCGCCGAGCGCGTCCACACCGATATCGTCAGCCACTCCACCGACGGATTCCCAACCCACACCGGCGCCGAGTTTCTGGAGCTTTTACGTGCCATCGCCACCACCAGCCCCGACTCGCCGCACCCCAATCCCATTGAGCAGTTCCTCGGCACCCATCCCGCAGCGCTCGCCTTCGTGCAGGCACCCAAACCCGCGCCCTCCAGCTTCGCCAATGAGGCATTTTTCGGCGTTACCGCCATGCACTTCATCAACGCCGACGGAGCAGCACGCTACGGCCGCTATCGCATCGTCCCCCAGGCGGGCGCAGATCATCTAAGCCCCGAAGCAGCCGCAGCCAAATCCGCAAATTATCTCTTCGATGAACTCACCGCACGCATCGCTCATAGCTCTATCCGCTTCGGCATTCATGTACAGCTTGCCGATCCCGAAGACATCGTCGATGACGCCACCATTCACTGGCCTGAAACCCGAACCCTGCTGGAGCTCGGCACGCTCGAACTAACCGCCCTCGTAGCCGACGACGCCCAGGAGCAGAAGCACATCATCTTCGATCCCATCCCACGCGTCGATGGCATCGAGCCCTCAGCCGATCCGCTCCTGGAGCTCCGCGCAGCAATCTATCTGCTCAGCGGCCGTCGCCGCCGGTCTGCCCCAGCGCAGTAACCGTCAAACCTTCGTATCCACACCAAAGTCAGACAGATCGACGAGTGCGTATGGACGAACACTTAACCCGAGGATGTATCGTATCCCTATGCTGCGTACATCCTCGCCCCAACGCCCTGCCATCGCGCTCCTGAGCGCATTGCTCTCATTTACCCTGCTGTGTTGTGTCGCATCGCCCCTGCAGGCAGCCGCCCAGTCCGATAAGGACAAGCCCTCAGACAAGTCGGCAAAATCAGATAAATCCGGCTCCGAAAAATCAGACTCCGACAAGTCTGCCACCGAGCGAAGCACCCGCCCGCCACTGCCCGCCGACGCCCATACGCAGCAGACGATTGAGTTCGAAGGCAAGACCATTCACTACACCGTCACCGTCGGCAAACTGCCCGTCTATGACTCCGAAGGCAAAACCAGTGGCGAAGTCGTCTACACCGCCTATACCGTCGATAACGGTGCGAGTTCCGGCACGCGTCCCGTCACCTTCGCCCTCAACGGCGGCCCCGGTGCCTCGTCCGTCTATCTCAACTTCGGCGCCATCGGCCCCAAAACGCTCCATGTCGGCAATGATGGCGACAGCCCCTCCGATCCTGCCACACTGTACGACAATCCCGGTACCTGGCTCGACTTCACCGATCTCGTCTTCATCGATCCCATAGGCACCGGCTTTAGCCGCTCGCTGGTCTCCAAAGAAGAAACCAAGAAGCAGTTCTACAGCCCCACTCCGGATATCGAATATCTCTCCCGCGTCATCTACGACTGGCTCGTGAATAACGATCGCCTCACCTCCCGCAAGTATCTCGTCGGCGAAAGCTACGGCGGCTTCCGCGGTCCGCGCATCACCCACTTCCTGCAATCGCAGCTAGGCGTCGCCATGAATGGTGTAGTGCTCGTCTCGCCCTACCTGAATCCGGCAATCGACGAGAACGCAGAAATGTCCCCCATCCCGTGGATGGTCACTCTGCCGCCCATCGCCGCCGCCCATCTTGAGCGCGAACACAAGCTGACCCCCGCCGCTATGGCCGATGTCATCGCCTATACGCGCGGAGAATACGCCACCGACCTGCTCAAAGGCCGCAGCGATCCAGAAGCCACACCCCGTCTGATCAAAAAAGTCACCGACCTCACCGGCCTCGACCCCGAATTCGTCAAATACTCCGGAGGACGCCTCGAAACCGGCGCCTACCTCCGCGAAGCGCATCGCGAAGAGGGCAAACTCAGCTCCATCTACGACTCGAATGTAACTTCCTTCGATCCCTTCCCGTTCTCGCCCGATCAGCGCGCCAACGACCCCATCCTCGCCAGCATTGTCGCTCCCACCACCACGGCAATGGTTGATTTCGTAACCCGTGTCGTTGGCTGGAAAGTCGATGCCCGCTACAACGCTCTCTCCGATGAAGTGAACAGAGAATGGGATCGCGGCGACGATCTCCGCACCGGCTCCGTTTCGCAATTGCGCGAAGCAGTTGCCGCCGACCCCAAGCTGCGCATCCTCATCGTCCACGGCTGGAACGATCTCTCATGCCCCTTCATGGGCTCCATCCTGACCGTCGATGAAATGCCCATCATGGGCGATCCAGCCCGCGTTTCCGTCAGGGAATACCCCGGCGGCCACATGTTCTACACTCGCCCCAGCAGCCGCACCGATCTGCACGCCGACGTAAAAGCAATGTTCAGCCAGCACTAAACTCAATACCCTCAAGTCAGCTAACTCACCGGCCACAAGACTTACTAACTAGCCCAGCAGCAAATCACCAGATGTAACAAACCAACAACGCCCTAGGACTTAAATCTCCGGGGGCGTTGTTGCGTAGTAGGCCAGTCCACATACAGCATCGACATTCAGAACCTTGCTCCCGCCCTTAGCCCTTGCCCTTGCAGTTGCCTTTCTGGCTGTCATTCCCGAAGGGAATCTGCTGTTAGCTCTCAAACAAAACAAAAACCAACCCAAACAACTCCTTCTTTTTATAAAAATCAAATCGAACAGCCATGTTACATTGAGTTCGATCCCCGGAGACCTCATGTATCGCATAGCTTCTTTAGCCTTGTTATTAACTGCTGCCTTCCCATCCCTGGTATTCGCGCAATCAGCCACAGCACTTACCTCCAATACCGCGCCCGCCGATTCCAAGGCAGGTAAGACTTTCGCCAGGGCCGCCAAAGAATTCGAAGATCGTAAGTACGGTCTCGCATCGGCCGACTTTCGCAAGGCAGATCAACTGGATGGCGGTCACTGTGTCTCCTGCCAACTACAGGCTTATAAATCCGCAAAATTGATGGGAGATTTCACCACCGCGCACGACGAGGCGACTCTACTGATGAACTCCGTCGTCACCCCCGAAGACAAAGCCGAAGTACATTACCTCATCGGCGACGTCTGTCTCGCTGAAGGTGGAGACCGCATCTTCGACAAGCCATTTCAGGATGCGGAAAGCGAGTTCCATGCCGCCCTGGAACTGCAGCCTGAAAAGCCGAACTGCGTTTACGGCGATGGACTAGCCCTGGCTCACCTGCACCAATACGAAAAAGCCCGCGAACGATTCAAGCAGTACATGAAGCTCTCCTCGCCCACCGATTTGCAATATGCTCACGCGAAGTTATTCGCCGTTCAGCCCGAGCTCGCGCGCAAACGCGTTGCTCCCAACTTTCACGTCGTGGCAATGGATGGCAGCCCCATCGCGATGGAGAGCCTAGCAGGCAAGGTCATCCTCATCGATTTCTGGGCCACCTGGTGCGCCCCATGCATGAAGGCCCTGCCACATCTGCGCGAAATCGCCGAAGAGTTCAAAGGACAGCCACTCGTAGTCATCAGCGTCAGCGTGGACAACGACGAATCCACCTGGAAAAACTTCGTCGCTAAAAATAACATGACCTGGCTTCAATATCGCGATGGCGGCTTTGACGGACCGATAGCCACCGCATTCAACGTCAAGGCAATTCCAACCACCTTCACCGTAGACACCGACGGCTTCGTTCAAGACCGGCAGGTAGGAGACGGCGACATCGAAACCACCCTCAAGCGATTAGTCACGCAGGCATCCGACGCCGCCAATCACAAGACGCTGGCAGAGATCCGCTGAATCACTGACTTTCCTCCGCCAGCCGAACGATAACTTCCTCTTCCGGAAGATGCCCCGGCGTGCCATCCTCTTTTTTTCGCATCAGGCGATGCCGAAGATTCTGCGCAGGCATTTCAATCAGCCGCCACGAGAGTTCGCTCAGGATAAGTGAAATGACGAGTATTGAAAGAACAAGCAAAATATCGACACCGACGCCCTGCGGTAAGTTAGCCAGGGTTCCATGAACGCGGCTGGCCTGAACCGCAACGCGTAGCGGTCCGTGAATCAGGTAAAGCGCATAGCTGCGTCTGCCCAGATAAGTCATGACCGGGTTTCCAAAAAATCTGGCCAGGCCGGAAGGCAATGCAGATTCAAGGGCTCCAAAGATCAGCATCGATGTCAGTACGATCGCAGGCGGAATAGCAAAAATCTGGCTCCACTTACTGATCGGGGCCAGGCTGCCATGAAAAGCAAAGAAGATGCAGCAAAGCAGAGCCGCCGCGACAATCGCGATTCTGCGCCACCAGTTTGCCAGGAAGCGTTGCACTTCAGGCAGAGTGATGCCCACCGCAAGCGCCGCGCCGATCGATAGCCCATCGATACGTGTCGGCGTAATTTTAAAGATAATTTCACCGCGCACATAAATTACCGCCAGCAAAACACGCAGCAACTCTGACGCCACCACAAGCGCTAACGCCAGCTTCAGCAGTGTTACCTTGTTCAGACGCTTTGCCGCCTGGGGCCACAGAAAATAAAACTGCTCTTCCACGGCGAGCGACCAGATGTGCCCCAGCCACGGCATCTCCGTCTGGGTCACAGCAGTCCAATTCGCCAGGAAAAAAATCGCCGGTAATACGTAGCCGCTCGTAACGTGAATCTGCGGTGCAAAATAGTGTGCGGCCACCAATGTGATCGTAAAAATGACAGCAAACGCTGGCAGAATTCGAAACGCTCGACGCAGATAAAAATTGCTCCAGAACCCCGGTTCCGAGCGATCTTTGAGAATAATGCCCGTAATCAGAAATCCGGACAAAACGAAGAAGACATCGACCCCAAGCCAACCTGCAAGCATGAGATTATCGATCGCGAGAAGGACCGGATTCCTGCTGATCCCCAGGCCAATAATCGAGCCCAGATGATCGGCCAGCACCGCAGCGATGGCGAAGCCACGAATGCCATCCAGTTGCGACAATCTCCTCAAGATAAACCTCCGGAATCGTTTATAAAATTTTGCTCAAACCAGCATGTGCCCTGCGATGGTTACCTCCATTGAAACGAAAGTACCTCCCAGATAGCTCCATCATATCCTCCGCCCGAAACCGATCTTTGTTTCGAAAGCAACAAGTAAGCTCCGCGATTTCCACCGACTTGCCATTCTGAGCGACATGCCATAGCATCCAACTCAGAGACCGACCTGCAAAGCAGGTGAGTTCGTTAACGCTGGTTGAACCAACATTCATTGAACAGGGACTCGACTCGAAAAATCGCTTCTGTGTGCCGTGCCCACCAGTCTGGGATGCCTAATGAAGCGCGGAGAGTCCCGCCGTCTTAGGACGGGTTCACCAGCGCACAGACTCACGGCCAAGTGGGTCGGTATCTACCTTTAAGCCAGGCGGCATCTGCCGTCTCGGAAACAGTTTCGCAAACCTAAATTCTCTCCCGTGCATCCAGTCCTCTTCCAGCTCGGTCCCTTCGTCATACCCACCTACGGAGCAGTCGCGGCACTCGGCGTCTTCCTCGCCCTCGCCCTTGCTCAGTTCACTGCAAAGCGTGTGAATCTCGATCCGCGCCACGCCTGGAACATGCTAGTTCTCGCCATCTTCGCAGCGCTCGCCATCTCGCGCCTGCTTCTCATCGTCATGAACCTGAGCGATCTCCGCCGTCATCCAGCCTGGCTGCTGGCCGTCGCCATGGTCCACCACCCGCTGCTATCCGCCGCTGGCATCGTCGCAGGATCAGCCGCGGTCCTCGCCTACATCCGCTGGGCAAAGCTGCCCATACGCGCCGTCGCCGATTGCCTCGCCGCACCGCTCTCCCTCGGCATGGCCGCCGAACAACTCGGCGCACTCCTCGCAGGCAGCGACTACGGCCGCGAAATCGAGGCCACATCCTCCGCCACGCATCTGTTCGTCGTTTACACCAACCCCCTCGCCGCCCGCTGGAGCGGAGCCCCGCTCAACGTCGCCGTTTATCCCGTCCAGGTCTACGCCGCCATCGGAGCCCTCGCCGTAGCCGTCCTCACCTTCGCCGGCCTTTTTTACAAGCGCCGGCAGCCAGGGGACATCGCCGGAATCTGGCTCATCGCCACCGGCATCGTTCTCTTCGCCACAGAACTCTTTCGCGACTGGGAAGGCCGCGGTGTTTTCGCCAATGCCCTCGTCGATACGCCGCAACTGGTAGCCTTAGGAATGGTGTTGTGCGGCGGCCTCTTACTGATCGACTGGCAGCCCGCGCATCGCACCGCCTGAAAGGCAATCTGTGCAAGAAGAAGAACTCATTCCCGAAGTAGAGACTTACCTTGTTCCCGTCGAAGTCGCAGGCTGGCGGCTCGACCAGTTTCTCGTTGGTGAACTGGACGGCGTCAGCCGCTCCCGCGTTCAGCAGCTCATCGAGCAGGGCGATATCCTCGTCGAAGGCAAGCGCGAAAAAGCCTCCTTCAAACTGCGCGGCGGAGAAGCCGTCACCGTCCACGGCCAGCAGCACGTAGAGCCGCTCCACGCTCACCCCGAAGATATCCCGCTCGAAATCGTCTACGAAGACGACGACCTCGCCGTGGTCAATAAACCCGCAGGCATGATGGTCCACGCCGGCTCCGGAGCCACCGACGAAGCCCGCAGCGGCGGCACCCTCGTCAACGCGCTCCTGCACCACTTCAAGCAGCTTTCCGGCATCGGCGGCGAACTCCGCCCCGGCATCGTCCATCGCCTCGACAAGGAAACCAGCGGCCTCATCCTCATCGCCAAAAACGATGCCGCCCACGAAGCGCTCGCCGAGATGTTCGCCAGCCGCGAAGTCGTCAAGACCTACATCGCGCTCGTTCACGGCGTTCTCCCCGAAGATGGAGCCACCATCATGGCCCCCATCAGTCGCGACACCGTCCGCCGCACCCGCATGACCACCCGCCGCCTTGAAGGCGCGCGCCACGCCGTATCCCACTACCGCGTCGTCTCCCGTCTCGAAAACCGCTTCGGCAAATTCACACTCACCCGCGTACGCATCGAGACCGGACGCACCCACCAGATCCGCGTCCACATGGCCTCCATCAGCCACCCCGTCGTGGGCGACAGCCTCTACGGAGCGCCCGCCAAAATCCTCTCTCTGCCTCTCAGCTCCACGCGCAAAGCCCCCATTGAGAAGCTGGAACTGGGCCGCAACTTCCTCCACGCCGCCGAACTGGAATTCACCCACCCCATCTCCCGCAAGCAGATCAAGCTCAGCGCGCCGATGCCTAACGAACTGGAATCCTTCCTCGTCCAACTGAAAGACCCGGTATCGGATCGAGTGGCGGAACCGTCCAGCCCCGAGGAACGGGAAGAATCGCGAGACATGGATGCGTATTGATAGAATGACCGTTGACATGACCAGACACCTCGTTCTTGCAGCCGGATTGGCCTGCATCCTGAGTTCCGCCCTCGGCACAACTGCCCTTTCTGCCCAACAACCGGCACAGCAGCCCGCCCCGCCGCAAGCTCAGCAGCCACAAGCGCAGCCTCAAGTTCAGGCCCCGCCGCAAGCCCAGCCGACGCAATCCGGCAATCCCGACGATTCCAGTTTCAAAATCACCACCTCGGTCAACGAAGTTAACCTGATCTTCACCGTGACCGATCGCCACGGTGCCTTCATTCCCAATCTCAAGCAAAGCGATTTCGCCCTGCTCGACGATCAGAAGGCCCCTGCGCGCGTTACCTCCTTCACGCAGCAGACCAATCTTCCCCTGCGCGTCGGAATTCTCATCGACGCCAGCACCTCCATCCGCTCTCGCTTCCAGTTCGAGCAGCAGTCGGCCAATGAATTCCTGCTCCAGGCCCTCCGAGCCAAAAGCGACCGCGCCTTCGTGATGGGCTTCGATTCAACCCCCACCGTCACCCAGGACTGGACCAACAATCTCGATGCCCTCCAGACCGGAGTCAGCAAACTCCGACCCGGCGGCGGCACCGCGCTCTTCGACGCCGTTTACACCGCTTGCCGCGACAAACTCCTCGATCAATCGCGTGGCCAGGAGCCCGTTCGCCGCGCCATGATTCTCGTCTCGGACGGCGCAGATAACCAGAGCCGCGCCTACATCGATGACGCCATCAAGATGTGCCAGCGCGCCGAAACCATCATCTACTCCATCAGCACTAACTGGACCCCCAGCCGTGGCAAAGGCGACGACATCCTCATGAAGATGTCCAATGAAACCGGCGGCCGCGCCTTCTTCCCGCCCTCCGTCGACGAAATCTCGCTCGGCTTCACCAGCATTGAAGAGGAGCTGCGCAGCCAGTACGCGCTCACCTACACCCCCGCCGACTTCCGTGCCGACGGGGCCTTCCGAACCATCTACCTCTTCGCCAACGACCGTCGCTACTCAGTCCGCACCAAAAAAGGCTACTTCTCCCCCAAACAGTAGCTTTTTCTCTCGGCACCCCAGCCTGATCGCAAAATTGCGATCAGGCTGGGAGAAGCAAATTCCTGTGATTTCATTTACTTTTCGACATGCCTTCCGTTCCTGGGCGTCTTCCCGCCCATCCCCAACGTCTCTACCTTGGCACCTGATATTTGTCCCTCCCCAACCAGCCAGAACAAGGTATAACCAAATCAGCCCATGACCCCTGAGCCCAACACTCCCCCTGTGAGTGGTCTCGCCGCCTTCGCCTCCCGTGATTTCCGCCGTTATCAGATGGCCAGGATGTCCGTGATCATCGGCGCCGAGGCACAGACCGTCGCCGTTGCCTGGCAGGTCTACTCCATCACGCATCGCGCTCTCGATCTCGGCTACACAGGCCTCGCCCTCTTTCTTCCAGGACTGCTCTTCCTGCTCCCCGCCGGGCACGCCGCCGACCGCTACGACCGACGCATGATCATCCTCATCTGCTACGGACTTCAGATCATCTGCACCACCGCTCTCTTGACCATTGCCGTCCTCGGCCTGAAAAACATCTGGCTCATCTACGGAGTCCTTTTCCTCATTGGCCTGGGTCGCGCTTTTTCTGCTCCAGCCAGCTCCGCTCTCATCCCGCACCTCGTTCCAGAGGGCCAGTTCGTCAATGCCGTCACCTGGGGAGCAGCCATCTTCCAGCTCGCCAACATCGCCGGTCCAGCCCTCGGAGGCCTGCTCTTCACCCTCCCGCTCGGCTGGCTTGCCAGCGGAAAGCTCACCGGCCCCGGCATCGTCTACATAGCCACCCTCTGCTCTCTGCTCATTTTCGAAGTGCTGATCAGCACCATCTCCGTCCGTCTGGGCCGCATGGAGCACCGCGCCGCATCCGTCCAGGTCATCCTCGCCGGTTTCCAGTACGTGCGCCGCTCACCCATGCTCCTCGGCAGCTTTTCTTTGGATCTGTTCGTAGTCCTGCTCGGCGGAGCCACAGCGCTCATGCCCATCTTCGCTCAGGAAATCCTCCACATCGGCCCCAAAGGTCTGGGCATGTTGCGCGCCGCCCCAGCCGCAGGAGCACTGGTAATCTCCCTCGTTCTCGCCCGTTTTCCCATGCGCCGTAAGGCAGGCAGACTCCTCTTCACCGCCGTCGGCATCTTCGGAGCAGGCACCATCCTCTTCGGCCTCTCGCACAATCTCGTCCTTAGCCTCATAGCCCTCGCCATCACCGGCGGAGCCGACATGATCAGCGTCGTCATCCGCAGCTCAGTCCTGCAACTGGCCACCCCGCCAGAAATGCGCGGCCGCGTCAGCGCTGTGAACTCCCTCTTTCTCGGAGCCTCCAACGAGCTCGGCGAATTCGAGAGCGGCCTGACCGCCCAATGGATGGGAGCCGTCCGCGCCACCGTAGTCGGCGGCATCGGAGCCCTGATGGTCACCGGCATCTGGCCCCTGATCTTCCCCAAACTAAGAAAAGCCGACCAGCTAACCGCAGCCGCCCTCCGCCAGGACCTCCATCCCAGGCCATAAATGCGGGTACCCATCTGAACAGCCTCGTCCCTCCCACCCAAACCAGCCCAAATCGAATACGTCTTAGAATCCTTCCACCTCGGATCGCTCCCCTCATCCCGCCAAAAAATCTATACTTGAAAAGCCATGTCCGAATTCCCACCCATTGAAGACCAGCTCGACCTGCTCCAAAAAGGCGCAGCCGAAATCATCCGCGTAAGCGACCTCCGCGAACGCCTCGAAGACTCCCGCAAAACCGGACGCCCTCTGCGCGTCAAAGCCGGTTTCGACCCCACTGCGCCCGACCTCCATCTCGGCCACACCGTGCTCATGCGCAAGCTGCGCCACTTCCAGCAGCTCGGCCACCAGGTCATTTTCCTCGTCGGAGATTTCACCTCGCTCATCGGCGACCCCACCGGTCGCAACATCACCCGCAAGCCGCTCACCCGCGAGCAAATCAACGAAAACTCCGAAACCTACCAGCAGCAGGTCTTCAAAATTCTCGACCGCGAAAAGACCGAGGTCCGCTTCAACTCCGAGTGGCTCGACAAACTAGGCTTCGAAGGCACCATCCGCCTCGCCGCCCACTTCACCGTCTCGCAGATGCTGGAGCGCGACGAATTCCACAAGCGTTACAATGCCGAGCAGCCCATCGGGCTCCACGAATTCCTCTACCCCGTCATGCAGGGCTACGACTCCGTTGCCCTCGAATGCGACGTCGAACTCGGCGGCACCGACCAGCGCTTCAACCTCCTCTGCGGTCGCGAACTCCAGCGCCACTACGGGCAGAAGCCCCAGATCGTGCTCATGACGCCCATCCTCGAAGGCCTCGACGGCGTGCAGAAGATGTCCAAATCCCTCGGCAACGCCATCGGCATCAACGAGCCGCCCCAGGAGATGTACGGCAAACTCATGTCCATCTCCGACGAACTCATGTGGAAGTACTGGATCTTCCTCACCGACCTCAAGCAATCTGAAGTCGAAGACCTCAAGGCCGAGGTAGCCTCTGGCGCCCTGCACCCCATGGAGGCCAAAAAGCGCCTCGCCCGCACCATCACCGCCGACTTCCACTCCCAGGAAGAGGCAGGCCGCGCCGACGAAAACTGGGCCCGCATGTTCCAGCAGAAAGTCACCAGCGAAGACCTCGAAGAAGTATCCATGACCTACGCCGATCTCGTCGGCCCATCCGGAGCCCCCGGCGCACTGCAAATCCGTCTGCCAAAACTGCTCGTCCAGCTAGGTCTTGCCGCCAGCGGAGCAGAAGCCAGCCGCAAAATTGCCGAAAACGCGGTAAAGCTAGATGGAGAACCAGCCTCCAACGCATTGATTCTGTTGGAAAAGCTGCCCGCACGCATAGCAGTTCGTCTGGGCAAACGTGCCAAGCTCGCAATTATCGAGTAATTTGGCTCTTGCAAAAAAGCCAAATGGCGCATACGCTATCTCCTAACGAGGTAAACCATGGCCACATACGCAGTCCCGGAGGTATTAGGCGGAGACATCCTGCTAGGCCGTTCCCTGGCCAAAAGTGGCGCTCTTGCCGACCTCGTGCGGGACGGCTTGCCCGTCAAAGCGCTCCTGCTCCTGGCCGAGCGTCTCGATCTTCGCCAGTCTGAGATCGCCGAAAGCATCGGCATCCCCCTCCGGACCCTGACTCGCCGCATGGCCTCAGACGCTCGCCTCACCTCCGCCGAATCCGACCGAACGGTTCGCCTGGCCCAGGTCTACGCCACCGCAGTCGAAACCCTCGGGGACGGCAATAAGGCCGCAGCATGGCTTAAAACTCCAAACCGAGCCCTTCGCGGCCAACGCCCGCTCGACCAGCTCGACACCGACCCCGGCGTTCGCGAAGTCGAAGACATCCTGGGCCGCATCGCCTACGGCGTCTACAGCTAGCAAATGCGAATCTGGCGGCTCTGCAAGGAAAAATACGCAGCAGACCCATTCTCCGGCGAAGGCGCACGCCTCTTCGGCGGTCGCTGGAACTCCCCCGGAGTCCCCATGGCCTACGCCTCTACCTCACTCGCCCTGGCCGCAATGGAACTCTTCGTCCACATCGAACCAAACCTGATTCCGAGCGACCTGGTCTCCATCAGTGCCGAACTCCCGGTAGACGAACCTGTCCAGCAATGGTCCATCGACACTCTGCCCTCAAACTGGTGGAGCGACGAACTAGGCCCCATCCGTGAGCTGGGCGACCAGTGGATTCGCAGCAAACAGTCTCTGGCCGTGCTCGTTCCATCCGTCCCAATCCGCCAGGAGTGGAACATTCTCATCAACCCGCTCAACCCCGGGATAGGCAAACTCAAACTCGAATCCGTCCAGCCCTTCACCTTCGACGCTCGCATGTTCTCCGCAAGCATGTTTGCCGCAAAGTAATTTCCAGCACTCTTCCTACTCCGGCTCAAACTCCGCCATATCCGGCTCCGTCCACAACAGAATGGCCTGCGGCAACGTAAGCATCAACACCACGGTCGCCAGCACCATCGGATAGAGCAAAGTCTCTCCAATCACGTGAAGAATCGGCAACTCAGCACTCTTCCAACGCGTCCACGCCGAGAGCAGCCACAGGATACCCACCGCACCGGAAATCCACTGATACGCCTGATAATGCGCACGGTCGCGCAACCCCAGCTCGCGCTCGTCACTCCGCCACTCGCCCTCCGGAGCAACATGCGTGAGCCGCAGATAAAGCCCCAGCGGTATCAGCGGCGAAGGCATCCCCGAGCTACGCGGAGCCTTATCTGTGAATGGGCGAACCAGCCCTCCGCGCCCATATCCCCCAAGCAGAAAATGGTTAACCCCGGCCGCGAGAAAGACAAGATAATAGCCGCTCGTCCGCCACGCATCCAGCCAACCCATCCCGGCCATCGCAACGATCATCGCCGCATAAATCCAAAGAACCAGCCATCGTCGCTGCGACCTGCGCGAAAGATCCACCGGCTTGCCCATCAACATCAGTTCCGCTCGCATCGTATCTCCTCGAAAACCGACTCTTACGTCCGCGCCCCGTAAACCTGCTCACTCAACGGCTGAAACGGCTTCGTAGAAAAGATCGCCTCCACCGGCAGTCCAAAAAACTCCGAAAGCCCAAACGCCAGCTTGAGACTCGGGCTGTAATCCCCGCGCTCCAGAAAGCCGATCGTCTGATAATTCACCCCGAGCGCATCCGCCAACTGCTGCCGGCTCACCCCACGCTCCGCCCGCAGCACGGCAATGCGGTTATAAATTCCGCTCTCGCCCGGCCCGGATCGTGTTTGGGTGTTTTCAGTCACATAGATATATTGCGTATACGCAACAGTATTGTCAATCTATAAAACGAATAAACTTTCCATTCCTCCCGCAAGTACACTAATCCTGCAGACGAAGAGGGAGACGCAATGTCCGCCGCAATCGAGTTCCGCGAAGTCTCCTTCGCCATCCCGCAAGGCCGCCTGCTCCTCGACAAAATTTCTCTGACGCTGGAAGAAGGCACCACCACCGCCATTCTCGGCCGCAGCGGCTCCGGCAAAACCACCCTCATGCGAACAGTCAATCGCATGATCGAGTACACCAGCGGCGAAGTCTTCGTTCACGGCAAAAGCAATCGCAGCGCGGATCTCATCCAGCTCCGCCGCAGCATGGGCTATGTCATCCAGGAAACCGGCCTCTTTCCCCATTTCACCGTCGAACGCAACGTAGGCCTCGTCCCCGAGATTCAAGGCCGCCCCAAATCGGAGCGCCAAAACCACAGCCGCGAACTTCTCACCACAGTAGGCCTGCCCCCGGAAACCTTCGCCGCCCGCTACCCCCATCAGCTCTCCGGAGGTCAGCGTCAGCGCGTCGGCCTGGCCCGTGCCCTCGCCGCCGATCCGCCAATCCTCCTCATGGACGAGCCCTTTGGAGCCCTCGATCCGCTCACCCGCGCCGAAATGCAGGACATGCTTCGCACCCTCCTGCAGCATTTGCACAAGACCGTCCTTCTCGTCACCCACGACCTCGATGAAGCCCTCTACCTCGCCCATCGCATCGTCCTGCTCGAAGAAGGCAAACTCATCGCGAACCTCACTCCACACGAATTCCTGAACTCTCCCCAGCCCCAGGTCCGTTCCTACATCCAGGCCTTTCACCGCGGCGAAAGAGGCAATGCTGGCGATCCAATCACCGCCTGTCTGCCGCAAACAAAATCAAATGCGCTAACCAGCTAAAAGATGACCCCGTTTCTGACCCAATACGGCAGCGAAATCGCCACCCTCACGCTGGAGCATCTCTGGCTCACCGCCTCAGCCATGCTCTTCGCCTCGGCCATCGCTATCCCCGCAGGAATCTGGCTCACCCGCGCCCCGCGCTGGGCCAACCCCATCCTCACGCTGGCCAACATTCTTCAGACCATCCCGTCCCTGGCCCTGTTTGGCTTCCTCCTGCCGCTCCCCTGGCTCGGAGATCGCGCTGCCCGCATCGCCATCCTCGCCCTCACCGCCTACGCCCTGCTGCCCATCCTCCGCAACACCTACGCAGGCATCCGTAACATCGACCCCGCCGTCATTGAAGTAGCCAAAGCTCTCGGCCTCACCGATTCCCAACGCCTCTTCAAAGTGGAGCTCCCACTCGCCGCCTCCTTCATCCTCGCCGGCCTGCGCACCGCCACTGTTACCTGCGTCGGCATTGCAACCATAGCGGCCGCAGTCGGTGCCGGAGGACTCGGCGAACTCATCTTTCGCGGCGTAGCCTCCGTCGATAACCGTCTCGTTCTCGCCGGAGCCATCCCCGCCGCCCTCCTGGCTCTCGCCGCAGACGCCGCTCTCGGCCTCCTGGAGCGCCACTTCAGAGCGCGCAAATGAGGCACCGGCTCGCAGCACTCATCCTCCTTCCATTGCTGGCTGTAATCTCCTGCGCTCCACCCCACCCCGACCACCCCGTCATCGGGGCCAAAAACTTCACCGAACAGGTAGTCCTCGGCGAACTGCTCGCCCAGGAGATTGAAGCCAAATCCAGCCTCAAAGTAGAACGCCGCTTCTATCTCGCCGGGAGCTACATCTGTCAGCAGGCCCTCGTTTCAGGCCGCATCGACGCCTACGTCGAATACACCGGCACAGCCCTGACAGCAATCCTCAAGCAGCCATTGGATCGCAACCCCGACTCAGTCTTGAACACCGTCCGAACCCTGTACAGCTCGCGCTATAACGTGGCCGTAGCCGACCCGTTAGGCTTTGAAAACACTTTCGCCATGATCATCCGCGGAGAAGATGCCCAACGTCTTCACATCGCAACGTTGACCGATGCCGCGCAATACGCGCCCCAATGGCGTCTTGGCGTAGGCTATGAATTCGAACAACGCCCCGACGGTCTCCCCGGACTCTCCGCCGTCTATGGCCTGCATTTCAAAGATTCGCCAAGAACGATGGATCTCGGCCTGCTCTACCGCGCCCTCAACGCCCACCAGGTCGACATCATCGCAGGCAACTCAACCGACGGCCCCATCCAGACCTTCGGCTTGACCGTCCTCCAGGACGACAAACATTACTTCCCGCCCTACCAGGCCGTACCGCTGGTTCGCAAGGAAGCCATCCAACGCTGGCCTCAAATCCAGACAGCACTCAACGCATTAGCAGGCAAAATCACCGCCAACGACATGCGCACCATGAACGAAGCAATCGACGGCCAACATCGCGATCCAGCAGAAGTAGTCAAAGAATTCCGCCACAACAAAGCCCTCTAAACATCCAAACAACATCCCAAACCAGCCCATTCCCCTAGCCCTTGCCCTTGCCGTTGCAGTTGCAGTTGCCCTTGCCTTTCTGTCTGTCATTCCCGAAGGGAATCTGCTGTTAGCCGTTGCCGTTGCAGTTGCCCTTGCCCCCATTCCCAAGCCAACCCAAAACCCACAAACAATCCCCATGCATCTCAGCGCGATACCATAAAGAGTCGGAGAGGATCAGAACCACATGGGCAAAATTCTGGACGGCGCATCCATCGCCACCGAAATCAAAAAAGAAGTAGCAGAAGAAGTAAAACTGTTAGCTGAAAAGGGAATTCGCCCCGGCCTCGCCGCCGTGCTGGTCGGCAATGTCGCGGCATCCGAGATTTACGTACGCAGCAAGGTAAAAACCTGCGCCGAGCTAGGCCTCTTCAGCGAGATGCTCACCCCGCCGGAATCCATCACCACGGCAGAGATGCTCGCTCTCGTAACCGCCCTGAATGCACGCGAAGACATCGACGGCATCCTGCTGCAACTGCCCCTACCCGCGCATGTCGATGCAAAATTGCTCCTCGATGCCGTCTCGCCAGAGAAAGATGTAGATGGATTTCACCCCGTCAATGCTGGTCGTTTGCAGGCAGGCCGTCCCGCTCTCGCTCCCTGCACACCAGCCGGAGTCATCGAAATCCTCAAGCGCAGCGGCATCCCGATCGCAGGCCAGAGAGCCGTCATCGTTGGCCGCAGCGACATCGTCGGCAAACCCGCAGCAATGCTGCTCCTGCATGAGAACGCCACCATCACCATCTGCCACTCCAAAACCCGCGATCTGGCTGCCGTCACGCGTGAAGCGGACATCCTCATCGCCGCCATCGGCCGCCCCGGATTCATCACCCCGGAGATGGTGAAGCCCGGCGCGACAGTCATCGACGTTGGCATCAACCGCATCACCGACAGGGCGGAGTTTGAAAAGTTCTTCGCCGGCGACGCCAAACGCGAAGAGACGTTCTCCAAGCGCGGCTCAACCATCGTAGGTGACGTGCATCCCAAGGCCTTTGAAGTAGCAGGCGCATATACGCCTGTACCGGGCGGCGTCGGTCCCCTGACAATCGCGATGCTCATGTCAAACACCGTTCGCGCAGCGCGTATGCGGCGAGGACTGTAAACCAGTGTTGCGCGTAGGCCTCACCGGCGGATTGGGCAGCGGCAAAAGCACCGTCGCCCAATACTTCCGCGAGCTCGGCGCAAACGTCATTGAGGCCGATGAACTCGGCCGCGCGCTCATGGAGCCAGGGCAGCCTGTCTTCGCCGAAATAGTACATGTCTTCGGCGAAGACATACTCGCCGCGAACGGCCATCTCGATCGCGCCAGGCTCGCCGGCTTAGCCTTCACCGGCGGGCGTCTGCATGAGCTGAATGCCATCGTGCATCCCGCCGTGATTGCAGCGCAGGTCCAGTGGATGAAGCAGGTATTCGCGCAAAATCAGGCCGCCGTCGCGATGGTGGAGTCAGCTCTGATCTTTGAAGTAGAGCGCGATGCCCGCCAGCGCGGCGAATCGGAAAGCCTTCTGACAGACTGGCGTCAGCGCTTCGATTGCGTCATCCTTGTAACCGCTCCAGACGATGTGAAGATTGCGCGATTCGTCTCTCGCGTCTCTCCAGGTGGCTGGAACGAACAGACCGCTGCCGACGCCCGTTCCCGTCTGTCCCGCCAGCTTCCCGATGCAGACAAGATTCCTCGCGCCGACTACGTCATCGAAAACGCAGGGGATCGATCGAATCTTCAGGATCAGGTAACACATATCTGGAGCGATCTCGTCCATCGCACCAATAAGTCAGACCGATCCCCAGTTACTAACATCACTAACATTAGCTAACATCAGATCCGCCCGGCATCCGGTAACTTCCATGCAAACAAAACCCCGCCACCACTGGTCAAAATGTACTGCTGACCGTCGAGTTCATAGCTGATCGGCGAACTCGCAATGCCCGCACCCGAGCCCGCATGCCACAGTGTTTTTCCATTGGCCGTGTCGAGTGCGAGAAAGTTTCCCGAAGCATCGCCCGTAAAAGTCAGACCCGAATCCGTAGTCAAAACTCCCGAACCCGCTCCCCCCGGACCAACCTCATGCGTCCAGCGAAGCTTGCCCGTCTGGTAGTCGATTGCCTCGATCACGCCCTTGCCCCACAGCCCATAATCCGCGCCTGCCCAGCCATAAGTACCATCCGCAGGCTTGGCAAAATAGATGCTCCAGCTCGGATGAGCATCCACGATAAACAACCCCGTCTTTGGATCGAAACTGGGCGAGCGAAAGTTCGTCAATCCGCCCTCATCCGGAGCGATCAGCACACCATCAGGAGATGGTTCTTTCTTCGGCTCAGGAATAGGCCGCCCCTGCTCATCCACATGAGAAGCCCAGTTCACAGGCCCAAACGGCACCGTCAGCAGGTTCTTGCCATTCGTGCGATCCAGCACAAAAAAATAGCCATTACGCGATGCTTGCATCAGCATCTTGCGCTGCTTGCCATGAAACGGACCATCCACAAGAACAGGAATCTCGACCGCGTCCCAATCATGCGTGTCATGCGGCGAAGGCTGAAACGCCCAAACCAGCTTGCCCGTATCCGGATTGAGAGCAACAATACTGCACGTATAGAGATTGTCTCCAGGGCGCGAAGAACCAGTAAGCACCGGCGTAGGATTGCCCGTCCCCCAGTAGATAAGGTTCAAATCCGGATCGTACGTCCCAGCCATCCACGTCGTGCCTCCCGTAATGCCCGCCGGAGTCACATCCCATTGCCATTGCGTCGCGCCGGTTTCAGGATCGACCGACCGCACAAACGTCGGCAGGTTATCCAGATCCCCGCCAACGCCGATGATGACATGGTTACTGACCACCAGCGGAGCCATGGTCGCCCAGTAACCCTTTTCAACATCGGCAATTTCAACGATCCAGCGCACCTTTCCCGTCTTCGCATCGAGTGAAATCAGATGCGCATCCGGAGAAGTAAAGAAGACCCAATCCTTGTAGATCGCCACACCGCGCTGTCCAATGTGGTCGCCTTTGTTCGGCGGATAAGTGTAGTGCCAGAGCTGATGTCCAGAGCGCGCATCGACCGCCCAGACATTGTCAGGAATCGAGAAGTAAAGTACGCCATCCACCAGGATCGGCGAAGACTTGATAGTAGCCGGAAGATTCGTCTGAAAGGCCCACGCAAGCGCCAGGCTGTTCACGTTTCGCGGCGTGATCTGCGTCAGGCTGCTATGCCGTCTCCCTGAGTAATCTCCGTGATAACTCGGCCAACTATCCGCCGGAGGCTTGAGCAACATCGACGTATCGACATTCTGGGCCAGCACAGCACAAGGACCGGCAATGACCACGACCAAAGCCAATACGCCTGCAATAACAACGAGAGCGTGTCTCAAAAGCTTCATATCGATTCGCGATCCTTCAAATAACAGATGCCGATGCCCGCCTGCTTCGCCAACCTGTTTTTCAACATGACAGTAATACTAAATCCGAAGCTCAGAACTTTGTTCTTGCCCTTGCCCTTGCCCTTGTCCTTGCCCTTGTAGTTGTCCTTGCCTTTCTGTCTGTCATTCCCGCAGGGAATCTGCTTCTTCCTTTGCAGTTGCAGTTGCCCTTGCCTTTGCAGTTGCCCTTGCCTTTGCAGTTGCCCTTGCCTTTGCAGTTGCCCTTGCCTTTGCAGTTGCAGTTGCCTTTGCCCTTGCCCTTGCCGTTCTGTCTGTCATTCCCAAAGGGAATCCGCTTCTATCTCCCCCCAACCCAATCAAACGTCCCCACAAAAATCAGATTCTCCTAACCCTGACAATCTCCCGGTCACCAGGTTATTACAATAGAAATGCGTATTCGAGATTTACCGTCTCATCTTTAACAAGAGCGATAGTCCCGTTTCAAGCATCGGATATATGCGCAGACCGAAAAGAAATTCCGGAGAGGCTTTTTGTTTATGAACTTTCGTAGAGTTTTGCTGGTAGTTGTCTTGCTGGGTGGATTCTGGTTTGTGACAACGCATCTCCCGGACGGCGTAGGGCATCTGGGAATGCTCAATCGCGCCGACGGAAAGTCTCCGCTCTCACTGACAGAGGCCCAGGCCGCTCCGGAATTCGATACCGAAGAGCAAAACAACATCGCCGTCTACAAACGCGTGTTGCCCTCCGTCGTAAACATCACTTCCACCGCGATGACCTTCAATTTCTTCTACGGACAAGTGCCGCAGCAGGGGCAGGGTTCAGGATTCATCCTCGACAAAGCTGGACATGTGCTGACCAACTTCCACGTAATCGCCGACGCCAATCGCATCGAAGTAATGCTCAGCGATAAGCGTCACTACAAAGCGACAATCGTAGGTTCGGACAAGGTGCATGACCTCGCCCTGTTGCAGATCAACGCCCCCAACCTGCAACCCGTAACCCTGTCCGATTCGACAGGCCTCGTTGTCGGGCAAAAGGTCTATGCGATTGGCAACCCCTTTGGTCTCAACGGCACCATGACCCGGGGAATCATCAGCTCCATCCGCTCCATCCGCGGCCCCGAGAATGCGCCCATTGAAGACGCAATTCAAACCGATGCTGCCATCAACCCCGGCAACTCCGGCGGTCCACTCCTCAATTCGCGCGGAGACGTAATCGGCATCAACACCCTGATTGCCTCCAACGGCGCCGAGCAGAGTTCCGGAATCGGGTTTGCAATTCCCGTAAACACAGCCAAAGCCGTGCTCGGTGACCTGACAAAATACGGGCGCGTACGACGCCCTTCTTTAGGCATCGTTTCGCTGGCCATCGGACCCGATCTGGCAGACCAGATGGGCCTGTCCGCTCAGTCGGGAGTGCTGGTACAAAAAGTAACTCCAGGCGGCGCAGCAGAGCGCGCCGGGCTCCGCGGAGGCGACCAGCAGGCGTATCTCGGGAACCAGCCAATTATTCTCGGCGGCGATCTGATCGTAGCCATCGACGGACACGAAATCACCGATACCTCAGACATCGCAACCCTCATGGAGAAGCATCAGCCCAACGACACAGTGACCGTAACCTTCTATCGCGGACGGCGAAAAATGACCGCACGGCTCACACTCAGCGAGGGAAGAGAAATCAGCACCTAAACGAACAATAAATACAAAAACAAAGGGCCGCTTCTGGTTGGAAGCGGCCCTTTTGTTTGATAAAAATTCCCTTTTGAAAAGGATGATTAGAACTTCACGCCAAGAGTCTCAAGGAATGCCTTCACACTCGGCCACACCGCCTTGAGATCGACAGCCGTCTGAATATCCAGCGGAATATTGAGCGGGCTGACCGCAACGCTGGAAAGCTCCATCAAAGGCTTCTCAACGGCAGCCGCCAGTGTCGCCAGCGCCGCAACCACCCCCGGCGCAGCAGTGAGCGAAGTCTGCGCTCTGCCAAGCCATTTCAGGGCATCCTCCGCGCCGATTTCGATACCCTTTTCAATATTGACAAGTATGTTCGCCATGCTTCCTCATTCTGCCCGCCGTCCTGTGGGCCCGGATTTGTGGCTAGGTAGCCGTACCGGCTCTCCTTCTCGACTTTCCTTGGAGGAGGGCCAGAGAGCCAGCCGACATTCCCAGCCACTCTCGAGACTAGGCCCCCGAAGCATATTCATACGCAATCAATAAAAATAGATAAACTTAATAGAATGTTATATTTATGAAGGAATACTCGGCAATTTTATTTTGAAGGTATAAGCGCCGCAGTAAAAACCGCCTCAGACTCATTGGCGGAGCTATACTGATATACAGCATGGTATATATCAAAAGGAGGCAGGATGGCTCAACTTGAAAAAGCGAAAGTTTTCATGAGCGGAAGAAGCCAGGCCGTCCGCATCCCGGCGGAGTTCCGTTTCTCCAGCGCTGAAGTTTACATACGGCGAGATCCCAAAAACGGCGACCTGATCCTGTCGCAAGCGCCGGGAAGCTGGGATGAGATATTTACCGCCCTCGATCAGGTAGGAGTGCCGGATGAATTCCTCACACCCTCCGACCGCGGACAGGTTCCTCCGCAAGAGAGACCCGAGCTGATATGACTTTGCTGTACATGCTCGATACGAACATGGTGAGTTATGTCGTCAGGGGTCGCTCCATCGCCGCCCGCACCCGGCTGGCCGCATTGCAAAACGACGAAGTCGCCTGCATCTCGGCCATCACCGAAGCAGAAATCCTGTATGGATTAGCCAGAAGACCTGATGCCACAGCGCTCAGAGCCGCAATAGAAGACTTCCTGGGCCGTCTCCGTATTCTTCCCTGGGGGCGCAGCGAAGCGCAGTCCTACGGCCAGCTGCGTGCGAAACTTGAGGCATCCGGCACTTCCCTGGGGCATATGGACATGTTGATCGCAGCTCATGCCGTTTCAACTGGCGCCATACTCGTAACCAACGACAAGGCCTTCACCCAGGTAGATCAGCTTCACGCCACGGTAAATTGGGCAACAGACATCTAGGCCTCAAATCTAAAGCCAGCCCTAACTCAAGCGGACTCGAACGTACCGCCGCCCCTCGATTGCATATTCCCCGGAAAGCACGCGTGCAATCGCCTCCGAATAGGCAATATGCTCCTCCACAAGAATCCGCTCCGCCAGCGAATGCCCATCATCCGCATCCAGCACCGGAATCGTTCGCTGCAGAATAATCGTGCCGTGATCGAGATGCTCATCCACAAAATGCACAGTGCATCCAGCCACCTTGCATCCATAATCAAAAGCCTGCTGCTGGGCATCGAGTCCCGTAAAAGCAGGCAGCAGCGATGGATGGATATTCAGTATCCTGTCCGGAAAAGCCTGCACAAACTCCGGCGAAAGCAGCCTCATATATCCGGCCAGAATCACCAGGTCCACCCCATGCTCGCGCAGGCAGGCCGCCACATCCGCGTCATGCTCAGCCCGCTTGCGACCCTTCGATTCGAAGAGCGCCGTAGTCAGCCCCAGCTCGCGTGCAGCCTGCAGACCAGGCGCATCAGGCACATTGGCAATAACCACCGCGATCTCCGCGCCGGGCACACCGCCATCCCGTATCGAACTGGCGATAGCCAGAAAGTTGGACCCTCGGCCCGAAAGCAAAACGCCAAGCTTTTTGCCGGTTGAACTCACGCGAAATGTACCTTGCGGCCGTCCTTGTCGTTCTTATCCGACTTGATGATGCGGCCAATGACGTGAAATTTCTCTTCGGCCCGATTGAGCAGCGCCTGCGCCTTGCGAAACTTCTCCGCAGGCACCACGACAATAAGTCCGATGCCCATGTTGAACGTGCGAAGCATCTCCGCCTGCGGCACCTGACCCAAATCGCGAAGATGCTCAAAGATCGGCAGCACCGGCCACGAACCAAGTTCCACCTGGGCCGCCGTGCCCTTAGGCAAAATGCGCGGCAGATTCTCCGTAATGCCGCCGCCCGTAATATGCGCCATCCCCGCCACCAGGCCTGCGTTGGCAAGCTTCTGCATGATCGACAGATAGCTGCGATGCACCTTCATCAGCGCCGTACCCGCCTTGTCGCCGATAGCCCCGATATAGGAGTTCGGTTTGTACCCCGCAACCTCAAAAAAGAGCTTGCGCGCCAGCGAATACCCATTCGTATGCAAACCAGTTGACGGCAGGCCGAGCAGAATGTCTCCCGGCACGATCGTCTCGCCCGTGATCACCTTGGATTTCTCGACAACGCCGACAATAAAGCCGGCCATATCGTACTCGCCATCCTGGTAAAAGCCCGGCATCTGCGCTGTTTCGCCGCCGATAAGAGCACAACCGTTAGCCTTGCACGCATCCGCCAGACCGGTAATGATCTGTTCCGTCACCGCAGGATCCATCGTGCCGCTGGCCAGGTAATCCAGAAAGAAAAGAGGCACCGCGCCCTGCACCGCAATGTCGTTGACGCAGTGGTTTACCAGGTCCTGCCCCACCGTATTGTGAATGCCGAGGTCAAAGGCCAGCTTGAGCTTGGTGCCCACGCCATCCGCGGAACTGACCAGGATCGGCTCCGTCCATTTCTTGAGGTCGAGTTGAAAAAGTGCTCCGAACCCGCCGATCCCTCCCAGCACATTGCGATTGAACGTGCGCTTGGCGAGATACTTGATGCGGTCCTTCGTCCGGTCACCCGACGAGATGTCGACGCCTGCGTCGGCATAGGTAACAGGCTTGGCGAGCGCTGAACTGGCTGTGCTGGCTGAACTGGACGGATTGGATGCGGCTTTGGTTAAGGCGGATTTGGGCAAGGGGGGCCTTTGAGAAGCGATAATTTTTGGGGTGGCTGTCTCAGCCTGAAACTAGATTCTATCGCGGATTGCCAGCAAAACTCATCTATTGCCTAGAGGAAGTGCCGCCGCTCATCTGCCGTGGGAAACGGGCAACTCTCGTAACGGCCCCAGATTTGATAGCGATGTTGAGCTACGAGCCGATACATCGCCTCGCGAAATGGCCGTGGAATCAGGCGCGCAATCGCCGCCAGCACCCTCCACGGCTGCGGCAGCGCACGCAGGCAAACAAGAATCGCATTCGAACGCACAAGCAGCTCTTCAATAGGAGTATTGATATTGCGCAGAACCAGGATCGTGTCCGGAGCCACTGAAATTCCATGATTGGACAGCAGTTCAGCAATTGCCGGATCAGTCGACGGCGCAAAGCGCAGCTTGTCTCTCCTGTCGCGCCGCAGAAGCCAACGCACAGTTCTATTGCATAAGCCGCAATGGCCATCGAAAACGACTAAGAGCTGATCGGTCTGAACGCGAGCTTCGAGATTCGGAATTAGAGATGCCACTCTCTTATGGTAGAGCTTTCCGGTCGATTCCGGATTGGTAACCACTCTTATACTTAACGATAGGGTCAACCATAGGCTATCTGGACAAAACGAGCGAGGGAAACCAACGTGGGAAATGAAATGAACCGGACGCATTCGCAGGCATTGCAATCAAGGGCAGAGAAACTCTTTCCCGGCGGCGTAAACTCGCCCGTGCGCGGCTTCCGTTCCGTAGGCGGCGAACCACCCTTTGTAGCCCGCGCCGAAGGAGCATATCTCTTCGACGCCGACGGAAACCGCTACATCGACTACTTCGGCTCATGGGGACCGATGATCCTCGGACACGCCTTTCCGCCAGTCGTAGAGGCAATCGAACGAGCCGCGCGAAACTCTGCCAGCTTCGGCGCTTCCACCGCAGCCGAAGGCGACCTCGCAGAACTGGTCATGGCCTGCTATCCCGCCATCGAACGCATGCGTTTTGTCAGCTCCGGAACCGAAGCAACCATGTCCGCCATCCGTGTAGCCCGCGCCGCAACCGGACGCAAGCGGATCATCAAGTTCGAGGGCTGCTATCACGGCCATGCCGATGGGCTGCTGGTAAAAGCCGGCTCCGGCGTAGCCACTCTTGGAATTCCCGGATCGGCTGGCGTTCCCGAAGAGATCGCGCAGTTGACCCTGGCCCTCCCCTACAACGATCTCGACGCAGTGCGCGCCGCATTCAACGAGTATTCCGGCCAGATCGCAGCCATCATTCTCGAACCCGTAATAGGAAATGCAGGATGCATCCTCCCCGCGGATGGCTATCTTCAGGGACTTAGGTCTATTACCGCCGAGCACGGCGCCCTGTTGATCGTCGATGAAGTAATGACCGGCTTCCGCCTGGCTCTGGGCGGAGCATTGGAGCTTTACCAGCTCGACGCCGATCTCGTCACACTAGGCAAAATCATCGGCGGCGGACTACCCTGCGGCGCCTTCGGCGGCAAGCGAAAATTCATGGACCTGCTCGCTCCCTTAGGCCCCGTCTATCAAGCCGGAACCCTGAGCGGCAATCCACTGGCAATGGCCGCCGGAGCAGCAACTGTCGGATATCTCCGCGAACACGCCGCCACAATCTATCCACACCTTGAGGCAACTTCCAAAGCAGTAGCCGAAGGAGTAGCCGCCGAGGCCCAAAAAGCCGGAATCCCCCTGACGACAAACCGCGTCGGCTCCATGTGGACCTGGTTCTTTACCTCATCTCCCGTATCGAACTACGAAGAAGCCGCCACGAGCAACACTGCAACATTCGGCCACTTCCACCAGGCAATGCTAAAAGCCGGAATCTGGCTACCCCCCTCACAATTCGAAGCCATGTTCCTAAGCCAAGCCCACGGCCCCACCGAAGTAGCCTCCACAATCACCGCCGCCAAAGAAGCCCTAAAACTCCCCAAATAAAAAAGGAACCCCCAAAACCTGCAGAAAATTACCATCTAGCAGCGCACAATAACCCTACAGCCACCCAACGACGTCCAGCCTAAGCCGCCGCCGTCGCCGTTGCTTTTGCTTTTGCCGTTGCCGTTCTGTCTGTCATTCCCGAAGGGAATCTGCTTCTTCCTTTGCAGTTGCAGTTGCTTTTGCGGTTGCAGTTGCAGTTGTAGTTGCCGTTCTGTCTGTCATTCCCGCAGGGAATCTGCTTCTTCCGTTGCAGTAGCCCAGCCCTTCACCACCCAGCAAAAACACCTACATAGCCCCCCCCGGGGGCAGAATTCCCCATCCCTTCGCCTTCAACCCCAAAAACTACCCCCAGGCATCCACCCGCACAAACCTCCGCTCAGACTGATAACTACGAATCAGCACCCCGGCAGCAACCACCGTGCGGGAGCGGTCAGCCTCCAGAGACAGGTGACCGCCATCATGGAGCACAAGGTTGGTGGCATACCCCTTGCGTAGATTTTTATCCATCAGCCGCGTAACCCGCGTTGTAATCGCCTCAGCCGACGGAGCATTCCAGTCGTTGCCGATGACATTCCATGTAATGGGAACCAGCCCAAGCTCGCCCGCAATGCGCATGGTCGCCACTCGACGCATCCCAAAAGGCGGTCGAAAGTAACGGACAGGCGCACCGATGATCTGCTCCAGCTCAGCGCTCGTTCGTGTCAGCTCTTCGCGAGTCTGCTTCGCATTCGTGAAAACGAGGTTGGGATGCGTCCAGGTATGGTTGCCGATGAGATGTCCCGCCGCATGAGTTTCGCGCACCAACGCATGCTGCGTGGCCGCATAGCGGCCAACAAGAAAGAAAGTAGCGCGAATGTTGCCTTTGGCCAGGATTTCCAGCAGTTGCGGAGTCCAGCGCGGATTAGGCCCGTCGTCAAAGGTCAGTGCAATTTCCGGCGGCCCATTTTCAGGGTTACGCGGAGCCGTCAGCGTGCGGCCAAAGAGTTGCGATGCCGGCGAGACCGCGGCATAGGCAAAACTGGCCGCTCCAGCCACGGCCAGTACGGCAGCGCTGCCGACTTCTACAATCGCTCGGGTGTCAGGCATCCGTTCCCATCCCAGTCCCAATCCTGTCCTGGAGCGTGGGACTCCTGAAACTATTGTCGCCGGTCGCTTTGCACCGGCCAAGTGTTCAGGCGTAGACTCAAGAAGGTTCGGACCGCATCCTGGGTACACGGAGCGGCACTGGAGAGAAAATGAGTCTAACCACCCCGCCGGAAGGGCGCAATTCTGCCGCCCCTACCCCCCTCACGACAACAAAAGTCACCATGCCCGCCCTGGCCGAAATGAAACGCCAGAGCAAGCCGATCACTGCCCTCACAGCGTATGACTATGCAACCTCGCGCCTGGTAGATGAAGCGGGTATCGACCTGATTCTGGTAGGCGATTCTCTGGCTATGGTTGTTCTCGGCCACGACAACACGCTCGCCGTGACCGTAGACGAGATGCTGCATCACACCCGCGCAGTACGCCGCGCGGTACGCCGCGCGCTGGTCGTAGCAGACATGCCCTTTGGCAGCTACCACGGCAGCATAGAAGACGCCGTAGCCAATGCCGTCCGCTTCGTGAAGGAAGCAGGCGCCGAGGCCGTCAAGATCGAGGGCGCACGAGTAGAACTGGTGCGCGCACTGACAGATGCCGAGATTCCAGTAGTTGGCCATCTCGGCCTGACGCCGCAATCCGTCCACCGCATGGGTGGCTATCGAGTGCAGGCCAAAACCGCAGAAACAGTCATCCAGCTCAGGGCAGATGCTGCGGCTCTGGCCGAGGCAGGAGCAGGAGCGATCGTACTCGAAGGCGTTCCGCGCGAAGTAGCTGCTGCGATCACGGCAGAGCTGTCTATCCCGATCATCGGAATCGGCGCCGGTCCGGAATGCGATGGCCAGATCCTTGTCTTCCACGACATTTTGAATATGACCTTTGCGCCGCACGCCAAGTTTGTACGGCAGTATGCGGATGTCGCAACGGTGATTCGCGAAGCAGTGGAGCATTATCGCGAAGACGTAGAGCGAAAAGTCTTCCCGTCGGACGAAGAGAGCTATCACCTGCCCGAGGCCGTGCGCGAAGCTGCGCTGTTGCCCGCCATTTCTCGCGACTGATATGAAAATCATTGAGACTGTTGCAGAACTGCGAGCATGGTCGCGCGAAGCCCGCCGATCCGAGAAGGCTACCGGGAAGATTGTCGGACTGGTTCCAACAATGGGAGCATTGCACGAAGGGCATCTCTCACTGGTGCGAGCGGCAAAGACAGACTGCCAGGCCGTAGTCGTCAGCATCTTCGTAAACCCAACACAGTTCGGGCCAAATGAAGACTTTTCCAAGTATCCCCGAACCTTCGACGCCGACTGCGCATTGCTTGCGACAGAAGGTGTCGATGCGGTATTCGCACCTCAACCGCAGGAAATCTATCAACCTGCGGCGGCAACGTTTGTCGAGGTAGAAGGTCTAAGCGAGCGGCTCGATGGAGCTTCGCGGCCAGGGCATTTTCGCGGAGTAGCGACTGTCGTTTCGAAGCTGTTTATCGCAGCGGAGCCGGATCGAGCCTACTTCGGCCAGAAGGATGGTGCTCAAGTGGCTGTTCTGCGGCGGATGACCGCAGATCTGCTGCTGCCGGTTGAACTGGTTGTGAGTCCGATTGTGCGCGAGAGCGATGGCTTGGCGATGAGTTCGCGGAACCGGTATCTTTCGCCCGAAGAACGCACGCAGGCTCTGGTATTGAGCCGTAGCTTAGAGACGATGCAGAAAGCGATAACCGCAGGCGAGCGCGACTCGGAGGCCCTGATTGCAACAGCGCGGGCGAGCCTCGCTACGGAGCCGGAGGTTCGAATCGATTACATTGCAGCGGTAGATTGGGGAACGCTTTTGCCGGTCGAGAAAGTTGTGCCGGGGAACCTGTTCGCAATCGCAGCGTGGGTTGGGAGCACGCGACTTATCGATAATTTTATCGTTGGTTAAATGTCGGGCAAGTTTAGCGTTTCTGCATAGCAGAAAGCCCAGCCCTGAGGTCAGGGCTGGGCTTTCTATTTGAGTCGGCATGTCATGATTTGGTACTTCAAAGACTAGTGAGCGTGGTCGTGCTCTTTTTCCGGAGCCGGAACGAAGGGTTCCGGTCCGAGATGACCGCGATGGCAGGTGCCGCAAGTGACAGGTGCGCCCGAACTGTCGATCTTGGAGATGTAGCTAGTGTTGATGTCTTCGACCATCTTGAACATCTTGCGAGCTGTTTGTTTTTCTTCCTTGGAGTCATCGGCGAAGTTGAGGCGTGGTTTGCCGTTCGGGCCAATGTTCTTCGGATCGACCGCGTGACATGTCTTACAGCCGGTGCCGAGTTCGCCTTCCCATTTCTCCATGATCTCGTGAACCTGCGGACCGGTAAGGTTGCGGGGCAGGACTTTGAGATTGGTTGGTGCTGGCATTTCATGTGGAGGCGGTGGTGCTGTCTGGGCTTGCGCGGCTTGAGCTTCCGGACCCTGCGCCGCAAATACCAGCGTGCGTCCGGCGAATAGAGAGACCGATGCGACCGCAACCACAATGGTGGTTGCTATGGTGAGACGAGAAAAGTTCATTCGCGAGAAGTCCTTTAGGTGAGTGAATGTCGCTCGAACGGAATGCGGCTTCTGCGTTCAGTTTACACAGCGGTTACGAATGCGCTGGCTTGATTAAGAATTTTGATTTGGGAACGCGGGAGACGCAAGGGTGATTGGCGAGCGTGAAACGCAAGGGAAGATCGGCGGCGTGGCGGATGCCGATGCGCGGAGTGATTTCCACTGGACCTGGAGTGTAACTATCCTGGCGAAGTTGTAGCGGCGAGTCGGCGTCCAGCAGGTCGAGGCCGTTGTCTTCAGGTCGGGTAATGGCGAGGGCCTTGCACAGGATGCCAGGACCTCCGGTGAGCCTGGCTTCCAGGGCGGTCGCGGGCAGGTTGCGGTTGATCGCCATTGCTTCGCGATTCAGAACTGGCTCCAGGGCACGAATGAGGATGCAGCCGGCTTTGCCCTCAGGCTCGCAGGTAACGTTCATGCAGAAGTACATGCCGTAGATGAAGTAGACGTATGCGTGGCCGGGAGGCCCAAACATGACGCGGTTGCGCGGTGTGACTCCGCGAAAGCTATGGGCGGCTGGATCGGGCGTAGTGGTGATGTGCGGGCCTAGATAGGCTTCCACTTCGACGATGCGCCCGGCAATCCAGCCGGCAGAGGTGTTATGCGCCAGGATTTTGCCCAGCAATTGCGGGGCGACGAGTTCGGGCGCGGCGGTGAGAAAGCGCCGTGAAACAGGCCGCCAGTTTTTGGGCAGTATTGCTGGCGGCTTCATGATCAGGCCTGGTGAGCCTTGATGGCTGCGAGAACTTCTTCCGCGTGTCCCTCGGGCTTGACCTTGGGGAAAATTTGGAGGAGAGTCTGATCGGGGCCGATGACGTAGGTGGTGCGTTCGATGCCCATGACTTTTTTGCCGTACATGTTCTTTTCCTTTAGCACCCCAAACTGATTGCAGACTTTTTCGTCTACATCTGCTAGCAGGGTATAGGGCAGATTGAATTTCTCGCGGAATTTGCGCTGCGCTTTTGGAGTATCGCGGGAGATGCCGAGAACTATGGCGCCTGCAGCCTGGAGCTGTTCAAATGTATCGCGGAAACCGCAGGCCTCAATGGTGCAGCCAGGAGTATCAGCCTTAGGGTAGAAGAAGAGTACAACGGGTTTTCCTGCGAAGTCGGTGAGGCTGACGGTTTTGTCCTGATCGTCCTGGAGTGTGAAGTTGGCTACTTTTTCGTTCAGTTCCATGCGGAAATCCTCGATTCGGTGCGTTGATGTTGCTGCCGATGGATGTGGCTCGCGGCTGCTCGGGGCTGCCTGTAAGGATTATTCCCGACTTGGGGCTGGTGTGTCATTCGGGCTGAGGGCGCTGCTTGGATTGCTTGTGGCTGGGGGCGCTGCATCGCAGGCTTTGGCGCAGTATCCGGGGAGGGTCGTTAAGACGACAAAGCCGGATTCTGTGCTGCGATCCATTGCTGTACTGGAGTGGACAGGTGAGGCGGGGAAACCGTCGGCGAGCCGCCTGGTGCCGGTGGCGGTGTTCGATGGGGAACAGTTGAATGACGGGACGATTTACCTGAATCGCCCTGAGCCGCTGGCGCTGCAGAATGGGGTTGAGTACGAGCTGCAACAAGCGGGAAAGCCGATGGGCTTATTCGATGTGTTTGCGGCGGGTGAATCGCAGGGCGCGTGGCGTGGATTCGGGGCGTGGAAGCCTTATTCCGAGGCGAAGATCAAATCGGATCAGGCGTTCAATCAGAGTTCGCTCTATGCGCAGGTGGACATAAAGGACGATGACAAGCCCGTGCTGAAGCGGAAGCATCCGAAGGGAACGGATGGTGATGATCCCAAGCCAAAGGCGGATGCGAAGCCGAGTACAGGTACGAGTGCGGATTCTGGAGCGACCAAAACATCTTCGACGGCGGATGATGATCCGGACCGTCCCAAGTTGAAGAGGAAGGCTTCTTCTTCCGGTGATTCGGCGAGTACTAGTTCTTCGGATAGTTCTAATTCGGGTTCCTCGGGCTCGGCTTCTTCGAGTACGACTACTTCAACGCCGGCGGCGGATGCCGATCCTGATCGGCCGGTGTTGAAGAGGAAGTCATCTTCGAGTGATTCGGGAACGACGACTGCTTCTGGGTCTGGAGCTGGAACGGGTGCTGCCGATCCGGATCGGCCTACGATTCGCCGTACGCGTAAGAATCTGGCGGATGCGGGGATGATGGAGACTTCTACAAGTAGTCCTGACCCGGATAGACCGCGGCTGATGCGGGGCAAGCCTACGAATCTGGGTGTGACGGAGGCTCCGCGATTGATGGGATCGCCGCCTGCAATGGAGCAGGTGGTGGCGGTTTCGGATGCGAGCAATCGTGCGGAACATCCGTGGAAGTATTCGTGGGCGAATCCGGATGACGAGTTGAAGATGAAGTCGGCGCTGGAGGATATGGCTCGGACGGCGATGGGGCTGGATGCGGCTGCGGCTCCTGCGGCGGCTGCTGGGAAACCGGCGCCGAAGGCTACAGTGCCAAAGACTGCGGTACCAAAGACGGGGGCGCGCAGGACTGCGGTCAAGAAGAAGGCTGCGCCAGCGGTTGTGGCTGCTCCGGTTCAGGTTGCTCTTGAGGATGAGAAGTTTCACGTATTTGAGCTGACGTATGGGTCTTCGGCGACGATGGTGCTGACGGCCAGTGCTCCGATAACTACGACGCTGGGTGCGGACGGAGTTATGAAGGCTGCGCCGCAAAAGTTTGTGACGTTGATTGCGCAGCCCGATCTGTATGGCGGAGTGCTGGTGGTATTCAAGAGTGTTACAGATTCGGCGCATTTGGATGAGACTCCGCGGATGCGGCTGGTGGACGCTGTGGATGCCGAGGGGGACAATCGCGGAGAGTTGCTGTTTGAACTGAGGGGTGCTTCGCAGCGGCAGTTTGCGCTATACAGGGTTTTACGTGGGTCGGCGGAACAGTTGTTTGCTACGGTGTCGATTCCGTAGTTGGGCTATATCTCAGGGTGTCTGGTTTTTAGGTAGCAGAAGTGCGTCTTTAGGGAAGCTAGTCGGTTTGCTGTCCCATCCTTTGTGCGGGGAGCACGAAGGATGGGATGGCCGATATAAGAAGCGGCTATTTCGGGATCTGGGTGGTGTCCCAGCCGCCGCCCAGGGAGCGAATCAGCTCTACGGTTTTGGCGTATTGCTCGCTCTTGAGGTTGGCTTCCGTGCGCTGGTTCTGGATCAGCGTGTTTTCGGCGGTTGTGACTTCGAGATAGCTGGTAACGCCGCCTTTGTAGCGCTGGTTGGAGATGTCGAGCGAGTTTTGCGCGTCGGCGACTGCCGCGCGTTCGGCTTCTTCTTCCTGCTCGAGAATGCGCAGGTCGGAGAGCTTGTCTTCGACTTCCTGGAAGGCTACGACGATTGTGTTTTTGTAGGTTGAGGCGTTGGCTTCAAAATTGTCGCGTGCCTGCTGGGTGACGGCATGGCGCAGACCGCCGTCGATGAGCAGTTCCGATGCCTGGCCGCCGAGCGACCACAGTGAGCTGGGGCCTTGCAGCCAGGTGCCGCCGTGGGTGCTTTCAAAGCCGCCACCGCCGCCGAGGGTGATGGTGGGATAGAAGGCCGAGATGGCGACGCCGATCTGCGCGTTGGCCAGGGCGGCGCGGCGCTCCGCTGCAGCGATGTCAGGGCGGCGCTCAAGGAGTTGTGAGGGCAGACCTGTCGGGACGGTGGGAAGCACTGTTTTGGAGCCCATCTCAAGCGGATCGGCTGCGATATTGAAATCGGAGAGTTTGTAGTAGGCGATGCTGCCGATGGCGTGTTCAAACTCGGTACGGGCGATGCCGACGTCGATGAGCTGGGCGCGCTCTGTATCGAGCTGAGTGAGAGCCTGGGCTACGTCGACTCCGGTGCCGATACCGCCTTTGAGGCGTCGGCGGGTCAGGTCGAGCTGATCGTTGAGTGCCTTGATATCGGAGTCGAGGAGTTGCTTTTGCGTGTCGAGGCCGCGCAATTCAAAGTAATCTTCGGCGAGCTCGGATTCAAGGCTGAGCTCGACGTTGGCGAGGTCAGCATTGCTGGCTTGAGCGGCAGCTTTTGCCGACTCCACGGTGCGGCGAATCTTGCCCCAGAAATCCGGTTCCCAGGATGCCTGACCTTCCAGGGTGAGGTCGTTGTAGTTGGTGATCGTGGATGTTGCCGGGATGGTGAGTGGCCGATGGGACGAGACTTTGGCGTGATTTACGCCGGGTCCGGCAGAGAGCGTCGGATAAAAGGCGGCGCGGGCTATGCGGACCTGTTCGCGGGCGGCGAAGTAGGTTTCGAGCGCGGCGTGAAGGCTCTGATTGTAGGTGGCGATGCGCTCTTCATACTGGTTGAGCTGGGGATCGTTGTAGATTTCCCACCACTTGCCTTTCAGCATGCCGTCCGAGGGATTAGCCGGGCTCCAGGAGCCATTCGCCGGATTGGGCGGCGGAGGGACATTGGACGCACCGGTCTCTTTATAGAGCGCTGGGGTTTCTGTCGCGGGGGCGGGGCGCTGGTAGTTGGGGCCTACGGGCTTGCATCCGGAGATGGCCAGAGTCAGGAGAAGAAGCGCTGACGCGGAAAGGGCGAGACTTGCCGGCCCCATCTTTTGCGTGGAGTTACTTCGCAAAAAATGGGGTGCCCTATCTTTTGTCGATAGGGGCAAATCCAGAACCGTTTTGGGAGTGCCCATGCTTAGTTGCCTCCCCGGGCGGTCTGGATTTCCTGCGGTGTCAGGACGTGGACTTTTTCGCCATCGATCAGGGAGTCTGGAGGATCCTGGATGACCTTGTCGTCCTTGGTGATACCGGTGATGACCTGTACGGTGCGGCCATCGTCCTGGCCGATGGTGACGGGTACGGTGTGGGCGGTGTCGCCTTTGACTATGCCGACCTGCAGGCCCTGGTTACGGAAGATCAGCGCGGAAACGGGAAGCACGAAGGCATTGCCGACAGGGTTGACGTTGAAGTGAACCTGGGCGAGGCTGCCGGCGAGAAGCTTGCCGTCGCGGTTGTCGACATCGATCTCTACGAGCAATGTTCGGCTGACGGGGTCGATCGCGTCGGCGGTGCGCACAAGTTTGCCGTGAGTTACCTGGCCGGGATGTTCGACCAGGGTGAGGTCGATGGTCTCGCCCTTCTTGATGGAACCGGAGAAGACGGATGGCAGGTTGGTGTAGACACGGAGGGTCTGCACGGCTTGCATGTGGAAGAGTTCTTTGGCGGCTCCGGTGTCGATGAGTTGGCCTACATCGACGTTGCGGGCGGTGACTACGCCGTCAAAGGGTGCGTAGATTTTTTCAAAGGAGGTTAGCTCCTTGAGGCGTTGGACATTGGCTTCCGCGGACTTGACCTGGGCGGAAGTGGATGATGCCTGGTTTACAAACGTATCCGTGTCCTGTTGCGAGACGGCGTTGGATGCGACGAGGTCCTTGTAGCGACCGGCCTGGATGCGGGCGTTGTTGGCATTGGCCTCGGCGGTGTTCAGGTCAGCCTGAGCCTGGGCGAGTTGCTGGTCCACTTCAGGGCTGGCGATTTCAGCGAGAAGCGCGCCTTTTTTCACCCTGGCGCCGATGTCGAAGTACCACTTGGTCAGGTATCCGGCGGTGCGGGCGTAGATAGGAGCGTCGGTGAAGGAAGTCACATTGCCCGGAAGGATGATGACCTGGACCGGTTGACCGGGCTTGGGGGCGATGGCGATAACCGACGGTGCGGCCTGCTCATTGGTATGAGTGGCCAGAGCAGCCATGGCGTGCTGGCGCGGCAGAATGCCTACGACTGCCAGGATGCCAAGCACCAGGAGGAGCACGACCACGGCGGTGATGGCGTGACCGGCCTTGATGGGCTTCTGCTCGGGCGCAGATTCATGATGCTCACTTGAAGGAGCATCATGAGCTGGGGCGTTTTGAGAAGGATTCGTGCGTGCGTTATTCGTTTCGGCGCTCATATGGACTCCGGGAACTGTTCGTAAGGGGTGGTGCTGCCCTGGGTCTTTTCACGCTTGCTGCGGGCTTTGCGTTCGATACGGCCGTGCAGGGCGGAGAAGAAGGTTGGGACGAAGAAGAGCGTAGCGACTGTGGCCAGCATCAGGCCGCCGATAACGGCGCGGCCGAGGGGAGCATTCTGCTCGCCGCCATCGCCTAGACCGAGTGCCATCGGGACCATGCCGATGATCATGGCCAGAGCGGTCATGAGAACGGGGCGGAAGCGGACGAAGCCGGCGTTGAGGGCGGCTTTGCGAGCATCCCCGACCAGTGCTTCGAGCTGTTCCCGGGCGAAGCTGACGACCAGGATCGAGTTTGCCGTTGCGACGCCCATGCACATGATGGTGCCGGTGAGAGCGGGAACGCTGAGACGGGTTCCGGTGAGAAAGAGGAACCAGACGATGCCAGCGATGGCTGCGGGCAGTGCGGAGATGATCAGGAACGGATCAAGCCACGACTGGAAGTTGATCACGATCAGCAGGTAGACCAGCAGGATGGAGAAGGCCAGTCCGGCAAGCAGTCCTATATAGGACTTGATCATGGTTTCGCTTTGTCCGCGGAGGACGACCTGGGATCCACGCGGCAACTCTTTTTTGTGCTTCTCGACGATGGTATTGATCGCGCGGGTGATGCTGCCGAGATCGGTGCCATTGACGTTGGAGTAGATATCGAGCACGGGTTGGATGTCGTAATGGCTGACAGTTCCAAGTTCAGTACCGGGAACGATAGAGGCGAGGTTGCCGAGAACCTGCACGGACTGCGGGCTGCCGGGTGCTCCGGTCGGGCTGCTGCCGGAGGGCATGGCGGGCGCGGCGCCAGTGCCGGAGGAGATGGTGACAGGCAGGCTCTGCAAGTCGGCAACGGACTGGATGTTGTATTGCGGCGACTGGGTGGCGATGTTGTACGAGACGCCGTTCCTGGGATCGAGATA
Organism: Acidicapsa ligni; assembly: GCF_025685655.1. Classification (NCBI taxonomy): domain Bacteria; kingdom Pseudomonadati; phylum Acidobacteriota; class Terriglobia; order Terriglobales; family Acidobacteriaceae; genus Acidicapsa; species Acidicapsa ligni. The sequence continues at coordinate 451,955 of NZ_JAGSYG010000004.1, forward strand.
GAAGTTTGGAGTGGTCTGGAAGCTGCCGCTCAAGGCCACGAGGAGACTGGTTGCGATGTCCTTCTGGCTGAGGCCGACGTCCTGAGCGCGGGTGCGGTCAACATTCACTGTGAACTTCGGCGCGTCGAAGGGCTGCTGGATGTGGCTGTCGACGGTGCCGGGCACGTACTTTATGTCGTTGAGGAGATGCTCGGCGAAGGTGCGGTTGTGCTGCAGGTCAGGGCCGATGACCTGGACGTCAATCGGAGCCGAGAGGCCAAAGTTGAGGATCTGGGTAACGATATCCACGGGCAGAACGTAGAAGGTCACGCCGGGGAACTCGCGGTTGAGGGAGTCGCGGAGATCATTGACGTAGTTGTCGGTGGGGTGATGCTTCTCCGTGAGCTGCACGGAGATATCGGCATCGGCGGTGCCGACGGTCGCAGAGGTGGAGTACGAAAGGTTCAATCCCGAATAGGGCAGCCCGATGTTGTCGATGATGGTGACGACTTCATCCTTGGGGATTTCGCGGCGGATGGCGTTTTCTACGTGGTCGCAGAGGGCTGCGGTGTCTTCAATACGGGTGCTGGTATGAGCACGGACGTGGATTTTGAAGGCGCCGGAATCGACGGACGGGAAGAAATCCTGCCCGAGGAAGGGAGCCAATCCCAGAGAAGCGACGCAGATGAGCAGAAACACCACGATGAACGCGCTCGCATGATCAACTGCGAAGGTAAGCAGGCGCAGATAGCCGTTGCGGATTTTTTCAAAGTAATGTTCGAAGCCGCGCTGGAAGGCGACGAAGGGATTACGGCTGGTCCTGCGCTTCTCTGCGTCGGCATCGGTGTGCTCTTTGAGCAGGTACTTGGCCATCGTTGGCACGACGGTACGGGAGAGCAGGTAGCTGGCCATCATGGCGAAAACCACGGCTTCTGCGAGCGGTGCGAAGAGATAACGCGAAACGCCGCTCAGGAAGAACATGGGTACGAAGACGATGCAGATGGCGAGAGTTGACACGAGCGCGGGGACGGCGATCTGCGCAGCGCCGTCGAGGATGGCCTGCTCGATTTCCTTACCGGACTCCAGGTTGCGATTGATGTTTTCGATTTCGACGGTGGCATCGTCAACGAGGATGCCGACGGCCAGGGCCAGACCGCCGAGGGTCATGATGTTGATGGTTTCGCCGAGCGCCGAGAGCAGGATGATCGAGCTGAGAATGGACAGCGGAATAGAGACGGCAATGATGACGGTAGAGCGCCAGCTCCCGAGGAAGATGAGGATCATCATGCCGGTGAGGCAGGCGGCGATAACCGCTTCGCGGACCACTCCATCGATGGCGGAGCGGACGAAGATGGACTGATCGGAGAGCGCGTTAACCCGCAACTGCGGAGGCATCTGCGCCTGGACGATGGGAAGTTTTTTCTTGATATCGGAGATGATTTGCAGCGTGGATGCTGAACCGGTCTTCAGGATCGACATCAATGTGGCACGCTGGCCATCGACGCGCACAATGTTGGTCTGTGGCGGAAAGCCGTCGCGTACGTGGGCTACATCCCGCACGTAAATGATTGTGCCATTCACCGTGCGAATGGGGAGGTTGTTCAGGTCGGCGACCACCGAGGGCGCGGAGTTGGTCTCGATGGTGTATTCGTATGTGCCAACCTTCATGGTACCGGAGGGCACGATCAGATTCTGCGCGGAGACGGCGTTGACAACGTCGCTGGGTGAGAGTCCTTTTGCCTGCAGCGCGTGCAAATCGATATCGACCTGTACCTGACGCTGCTTACCGCCGAAGGGGTAGGGAATCGACGCGCCTTCCACTGTTGCAAGCTGGGTGCGGATGCCGTTTGTCCCGATGTCATTGAGCTGCGCTTCGGAAAGCCCCTGTCCGGAAAGGCCGAGTTGCAGGACTGGAACGCTCGACGCGTTGTACTGAATGATGAACGGCGGAGTGGTTCCAGGAGGCAGGGAACGAAGCTGCACCTGGCTGATGGCGGTAACCTCGGCGACGACTGAACCAATGTCCACATGCGGCTGGAAGTAGATCTTGATGACCGCAATACCATTGAGCGATTGAGACTCAATGTGTTCGATGTCGTTGACCGTGGTGGTCATGCCGCGCTCGCTGTTGCTGACGATGCGGTCGGCCATCTCCTGCGCGGAAAGTCCGGTGAACTGCCAGACGACGCTGACGACCGGGATATTGATGTTCGGAAAGATATCCGTCGGCATCGAGAGGATGCTGACGGCGCCGATAATCAGAAGCAAAAGCGCAAATACGGCGAAGGTGTAAGGGCGCCGTAACGCAAGCCGGACAATCCACATAGAGTTTTAGGTCGCTCCCGGAGACTCGAAAAAATGGTCGCTATTGAATTCAGTCTAAGGGGTAGAGTCAGACTGGGGAAGATTGCGAGCGTCAAAGTTTGAACGCGTATTGATTTGGACGGATGAGAAGTCTCTCAGGATGCATCATCCTGAATTGGTCCCGCTGGCGATTTTTGATCATCTTCGAATAATTACAATTCGAGACTTTCAGATGGTTGCGAGGATGGCCAGGGCGGCAACACAAGCAGCAATGACCTGACTGATGCGATCACGAAGGGCGAAGATCACCGGATCTTCATCGAGTTCTCCGCGAGAGGCCAGGAGCCAGACGCGGTTGAGCCAATAGAGCATGAATGGCACGATGAGCCAGAGGCGTCCGGAGTGGCGATAGTAGGCGTCGACGTCGGGACGGGTGATGTAGAGCGAAAAGACGACGACAGCGGCGTAGGCGCTGGAGGTTCCGAAGCTGCGGATTTGCTCCAGATCGGTAACCATGTAGCCCCGGCCGTGGGGCTTTTCGATGCCGCGCTCTTTCATGTTTTGAAGCTCGCTGAATCGCTTGACCATGGCGAGGGAAAGGAACAGAAAGACGGCGAAGCTGGAGAGCCAGGGCGAAAACGGGGTTTCCGTTGCTGCCGCGCCCGCGAGCATACGCAGGTCATAGAGGCCGGAGAGCACCAGGACATCGATGATCGGAATGCGTTTGAGAGCGAAGGAATAGGCGGAAGTTGCTCCGGCGTAAAGCAGCAGCCACAGGGCAAAGCTGCCGGGCAGCAGCGGCAGCAGGGAGCAACTGACTACAACCAGGGCAAACGCGGTTGCGATACCGAGCGGGATGGAGAGATCGCCTGCGGCAAAGGGTCGAAGGCGCTTTTTGAGGTGGCGACGGTCGCTTTCGATGTCCAGCAGATCGTTGATCAGGTAGTTGGCGGACGCGATGAAGCTGAAGGCGACGAATGCGGCGATGTCGGAAACAGCGTTCTGCCAGGAGAACTCGTGCGAGAGCAGCAGCGGCACGAAGAGGAGAATGTTTTTTGCCCACTGGTGAATGCGAATGGCTTTGAGGATGGTGGGGAGAGCCGCTTTCTGATCCTGGAAACGGCGGGTGATTGGAAGTTTTTGTGTTTGCAGGCCGCGCAACAGGCTGCGCGTGGGATTGGCTACGAGTACTTCGCGAGAGTGAGCCAGGACTTGCAGGTCGGGCGTGGCGTTGCCGATGTAGTCGAACTCGGGAAAGCGCTGCTGCAGACCGGAGAGTTTGTGGCTGCCGGTCATATTGGTGACGCCGTCGGAGGCGATGACTCCGGTGAAGAATCCAAGGTGCACGGCTACGCGGTTGGCGAGGGAGTGATCGGCGCCGGTCGTGAGATAGATGGGGCGGCCGAGGCGGTGCTGTTCCAACAGAAATTGCAGTACCGGCTGGTTGTAGGGCAGGTATTCGACGTCGAGCTCGGCGAGTGCTGCGACTTCAGCTTTGACTTTGGCTTTGCCTCCGGCAAGCCACGATGGGAAATGGAGCAGTGAGAGCGGCTGGTTGCGCAGGAGAGAGAAAAGCGCGTCGTGGAAGGTGTCGGATTTCACGAGGGTGCCGTCGAGATCCACGCAGAGGGGAATCATCGAATCGTTCGTATTGGCGGCGGTCGCTGCGGTTATGGCGGCTGCGGGCAAGGCTTCCTCGTTTTTGAAATTGCCGCAAAGACCCTCTTGGCTGAGCGACGACGGCAACAGTTTGATTCCGTTCAGTATAGCTTTTTGCGTGATTTTGTTAGCAGAGGATCGATGCGTACTTTTCATGGGAGAGCCGGGCAGTGTATGGTCCCGACATGCATTGGGTGAATTCAGAAGAGCGACGCAAGAGGGGCCAGGCGCGGCGTAAGCAACTGGCGCGGCAAAAACATAGTGAGTTTAGCGCGAAAGACCGGCTTACTTCTCCATTGATACTGTTGCAGCGCGCGGCGAATGGCCGTGTGCCCGCACTGGTGAAGCTGAAATATGAGCTGATGATGGTTTCTCCGTTCGGGTACTTTCGCGGGGCGGTGCCGGTGATGGCTGCGGACCTGGCGGCGCAACCGAATACCGGGCTGCTCGTGCAGCTTTGCGGGGACGCGCATGTGCGGAATCTCGGTGCGTATGCTTCTGAGGATGGGCGGCTGATCTTTGATATCAACGACTTCGACGAGACGTTTCGTGGGCCGTTCGAGTGGGATTTGAAGCGCATGGCAGCTTCGTTGTTCGTGGCTGGCCGTGAGGCAGGCAATAAGGATGGCGCCTGCAGGCGAGCGGTTGAGGGGTTTATTGCCAGCTATTGCACGATGATGCGCGCGTATGCGGCGATGCCGGTGCTGGATATGGTGCGCTACCAGGTAAGCCGCATGGAGCAGGTGGCTCCGGTGCATCTGGCGCTGCAAAAAGCGGTTCGCGCAACGCCGCAGCATACGCTCAGCCAGTTGACGGAGCTTGTGCCCGCTAAGCCTGTCAAGCCTGTTAAGCCGAGTAAGCCTGTCAAGCCTGAGGAGCCTGGCGCGCCGGATGCGCCGCGGCGGTTTCGCGAGAGCAAGCCGATGCTTACGCGCATAACGGGCGCAAAGGCGGAGGAGGTGCTGGCTTCGCTGGCTGCTTACAGGCGCACACTGGAGCCGCAACGGCAGCATTTTCTGGACCAGTATCAGCCTGTCGATGTGGCGTTCAAGGTGGTCGGCACGGGATCGGTCGGTTTGCGGGATTACTGCGTTTATATGGAAGGCAATGGCGGGCTTGATCCGCTGTTTTTACAGATCAAAGAAGAGGCCAAGTCAGCCTATGTGCCGTACCTTGTCGATACAAAGGTGGCACGGCACCAGGGGCAGCGGGTGGTTGATGGGCAACGATTTATTCAGAGGGGTAGCGATCCGTTTCTGGGATGGACGACGATTGCAGGGCGAGATTACCTGGTGCGTCAGTTGAACGATCACAAGGCTTCGATTGAGATCGGAGATCTGAATGGGGATGGTCTGCTGGAGTATGCGCAGCTTTGCGGCGAACTGCTGGCGCGTGGGCATGGGCGTTCGGGTGATCCGCAGGAACTGGCCGGGTACCTGGGATCGGGCATGAGGTTTGCCTCTGCGGTGGGGGATTTTGCTCATGCGTATGCGGATCAGACAGAGAAAGACTGGATGGCTTTGAAGCGAGCGAAAAGGGTTTCGGCGCAGACGGAGAAGGAATAACGGCTGGATGTTCGTATCGCAATTTGCTGGGAGCGGTTGCGATGTTTACTTAGCGGCGTATCCACTTAGCCACTTATTTACGCGGCCACTCAGGCTTGCAGCCTTTATTGCCTGGGGATTGCTCGGGGTCAGGGGCGCGTGATACATCGGGTTTAGTTCGATAGACCAATTTTCTGAGGAATTGCATGTCTTACATTCTTTCGCTGGATCAGGGAACGACGAGTTCTCGCGCTATTCTTTTCAATCATGCCGGGGCGATTGTTGCGGTGGCGCAGCAGGAGTTCAAGCAGATTTATCCCAAGCCGGGATGGGTCGAGCATGACCCGATGGAGATTTTGACTTCGCAGATGAGCTGCGCGGTGCAGGCGTTGGTGCGTGCGGGAATTGAGCCGCATGATGTCGCGGCACTGGGTATTACAAATCAGCGCGAGACGGTGATTGTGTGGGACAGAGAGACAGGCAAACCGGTCTACAACGCGATTGTGTGGCAGGATCGGCGCGGGGCCGGGCATTGCGAACAATTGGTTAAGGATGGAGCCGAACCCTCTGTTCGCGAGAAGACCGGACTGGTGCTGGACCCGTATTTTTCGGCGACAAAAGTGACGTGGATTCTGGATAACGTGGCAGGCGTGCGGGAGCGGGCTGAAGCGGGCAAGTTGGCAATGGGTACGGTGGATAGCTGGCTGATCTGGAATCTGACGAATGGCGAAGGCAAACAGCCGATCCATGTCACGGACCAGACGAATGCTTCGCGGACGCTGCTCTACAACATTGTGAAGGGTGAGTGGGATGAAGAGATGCTGCGGATGTTCCGGATTCCGGCGAGCATGCTGCCGGAGGTGCGGTGGTCAAGTGAGCGGATCGCGGAGGTCAATACTTCGCTGGGGCTGGGCGGCATTGTCATTGGCGGTATTGCGGGCGATCAGCAGGCGGCGTTGTTTGGGCAGCTTTGCTTTCGTGCCGGTGAGGCGAAGAACACTTACGGGACCGGGTGTTTTCTATTACAGAACATCGGGACTGGATTTTTGCAGTCGAAGAACCGGTTGATTACTACGCTGGCGGCGAGTGCGGATCGCAGGCTGGAGTACGCACTTGAGGGCAGCATTTTTATTGGTGGCGCGGTGGTGCAGTGGTTGCGCGACAATCTCAAGCTGATCCATTCATCGGCGGAGGTGGAGTTATTGGCGGCTTCTGTGCCGGATACGGATGGAGTGGTATTTGTGCCGGCGTTTGTGGGACTGGGTGCTCCGCATTGGGATCCTCATGCAAGCGGTCTGCTGATTGGACTGACGCGCAACACGCAGCCGGGGCATATTGCGCGGGCTGCGCTGGAGAGCATTGCTTTTCAAGTGGCGGATGCGTTGGAAGCTATGCAGCAGGATTCGGTGGCGGGCACGGGAACGAAGCTGCCCGCGTTGCGCGTGGACGGCGGGGCGGCGGTGAATGACCTGATGATGCAGTTTCAGGCGGATTTGCTGGGGGTTCCGGTGCTGCGGCCGAAGGTGACGGAGACTACGGCGCTGGGAGCGGCGTATCTGGCGGGGCTGGCTACCGGATTCTGGAGCGGTGAAAGCGAGTTGCGGGCGCAGCGGACGGATGATGTTCGCTTTGAACCTGGTATGGGTTCGGGAATGGATTCAGGGAAGGTTGCCGAGCGGCGTGGGCGATGGAAAGAGGCTGTAGGGCGGTCGCGGCGGTGGAACGGGTAAGTCGTCATGGCATGCGCAGATGCAGTAGAAGTTTGCTATACAGACATAGTGCAACTTTGCGCAAAGCTGATTCGCAGAGAAGTAGCTACATCTATTACAACCTGTTAGGGGCGGGAGGCGTGGTCGAGCAGGTGCAGGTAGGAGCGGTAGATGTGGTTTGTGGCGCGGGTCATGCCGATTTCGCAGGTACGGCTTGATGAGAAATAGCCGTCGTGGTTCTGCTGCTTGAGCTCGGCGGCCTCAATGCTGGTGGCGGATGCGGTGAGTTCGGGGTGAAGAAAACCGCGATCTCCGGCGAAGGCACAGCAGCCTGCCTCTTGTGGCACTGTGACATGGATGCTGCAGGCCTCAGCGATGGAGACAAGTTTGGATGTGATGCCAAGCTTGGTTGCCGAACAGACGGGATGCAGTGCGATCGAGGCCAACTGGCGATGGATGGGCAGTCGCGGCAGGATGTGGCTGTGTGCGAATTCGACTGAGTCGAGGATGCGAAGCTGGTCGAACTTCTGTTGATTCTCTGGCGATAGCTGTGCGCGTGATGTTTTGAGGCCATAAGTGCAGGGGCTGGTGTCGATGACGATAGGGAGCTGGCCTGCGTTGGACCAGCGATAGAAGCTCTCGATGGTGTGATCCATTGCTGTTTGATGTGCGGCCTCAAAGCCTTTGGATGAGAAGGGTACTCCGCAGCAGTGGCCGGAGAGATCGCGGGGGATGTAGAGATTGACCTGCGCGCGTTGCGCGATGTTGAGGAGCGCCTGCATGGGCGTGACGTCCTCCGGCTCGCCAGGGAGCGCGCCCATGACGCGACTGATACAGGCAGGAAAATAGACCGCCTCTGCGCCTGAGCTCGATGTGGTTGGCAGAGCGCCTTTGCGTGGGCGCGGCATTGGGTCTCGCCATTGCCAGAAGGGTTCGTCGAGGAATCTTCTGGACATGCGATCCATGAGTTTTGTGGTTGCGGTCATGAAGCTGAGACCGAAGATCTTTTGAATAAAGTGACCGGCTCCGAGAGCGAAGCGTGCGCCGAATTCAACAAGCGAAAAATTGCGGGCAAAGAGGGCTGCGGTCTTGTTGGCAAACGAAGTGTGACGCAGAGCGCGAAAGCGCTTGGTGAGCTTGCCGGTATCGATGCTGACGGGGCAGTCGGTGGCGCAGAGGCCATCGACTGCGCAGGTGTCGAGGGCCATGTAGGGGAAGTCGCGATCCAATTCGTTGTAGGCGGTGGGGTCGGGTGCGTCCTTGAGGCGCTGCATCTCGCGGCGAACTACGATGCGCTGGCGCGGAGTGAGAGTGAGGTCGCGGCTGGGGCAACTGTGTTCGCAGAAGCCGCACTCGATGCACTTGTCCACCTCGGGCTCGACGACAGGCATTTCTTTCAGGTGAATGACATGTGCCTCGGGATCGGGGTTGACGATGACGCCGGGGTTGAGCAGGTTGAGCGGATCGGTGATGGCTTTGAGTTCGCACATGATGCGATAGGCATCGGAGCCCCACTCGGTTTCAACGAAGGGAGCCATGTTGCGACCGGTGCCGTGCTCGGCTTTGAGTGCGCCATCGTACTTGCCGACGACCATGGCCACTACATCGTCCATGAAGTTGCGGTACTGCGCTATTTCTAACGCGGTATTGAAGCCCTGGGTGAGGACGAAGTGCAGGTTGCCGTCTTTGGCGTGGCCGAAGATGATGGCGTTGGGATAGCGGTGCTTGAGGAAGAGTGAGCGCAATTCGACGGCCGCATCGGCGAGGTGGTCGACGGGCAGAGCGATGTCTTCAATTATGGCGGTGGTGCCGCTGGCGCGGACTGCTCCGACGGAGGGAAACATGCCTTTGCGGATCTTCCAGAGCATGGCTTGTTGGGCAGGGTCGCTGGTGAAGGCTGCGGTGTGCAGCAGCGGTAAGCCACGGATTGCATCGTTGCAGGCGAGTTCAATCTGCTGGCGGCGGGCTTCGTCGGGAGTCTGGAACTCGACGAGCAGGGCGGCGGCTGATTCCGGTAGAGATTTGAGATGGGCAGGGACGCCGGGGTGATCCTCTACGGAACGGAGGGATGCTCGATCCATGAGTTCAAGGGCGGCTGCGCCTGCAGTGCTCAGGGGTGTAATGGCGGAGCAGGCGGCGTGCAGGTCGGGGAAGAGCAGCAGGCCGGTGTACTTGACGGGGTAATCGGGAACGGTGTTGAGCACGGCTTCGGCGATAAATGCGAGTGTGCCTTCGGAGCCAATAAGCAAATGGCTGAAGATATCGAGGGGGCTTTCAAAATCAAGAAAGGCGTTGAGCGAATAGCCGGTGGTGTTCTTGGTTTTGTACTTGTGACGGATGCGCGCGGAGAGTGTGGCGTCCGATTCGATCTCCGATTTGAAACGGAGGAGTGTGGCGCAGAGCTTTGGCTCCAGCATGCGGAGGATGTTGTCAGCATTGGGATCGGCGGTGTCGATCTGTGTGCCAGAAGGCAGGATGAAGGTCAGAGAGTTGAGGGTGTGGTATGAGTTCTGAGCGACTCCGCAGCACATGCCACTGGCGTTGTTGGCGAGGATACCGCCGATACGGCAGCTCGCTATGGATGCGGGATCGGGGCCGATCTTGCGGCGATAGAGCTTGAGCGCGTTGTTTGCCTGTTGACCGATCAAGCCGGGCTGTACGCGGATTATGGATCCATTGTGCTCGACACGATGGCTGCGCCAGTAGCGGCCAACATCCACAAGAATGCCGTCGGTGATGGCCTGTCCGGAGAGGCTGGTGCCACCGGCGCGGAAGGTCAGCGGGATTCCATGCTGATGGCTGAAGCGGAAGAGATGCTTGATCTCTTCCACGCCTTGCGGCTGGATGACGGCCTGAGGGATAAGGCGATAGAAGCTGGCGTCGGAAGCGAAGGCGATGCGATCGATGGGGCGAATGAGGATGCGTTCCGGGGCGATCCGATCCTGCAGCAGGCGTTGAATGGCGTTTGAGTCGGGATGAAAAGCGACGGCGTGAATTCGCGACTCGGATTCGGTTGCAGCTCCCATAAAAATCGCCCTTTTACGTTATGCCTTTTCGACTGCCTGGTGAGATTTTAGTTTCCAACTACCGGCGTCTGCTAATTGACTTGGAGACTTGAATCGTGGATTTTGGGCTGATAAATAAGCGAAACGAAGGCAACTGCATTAAGGAAACCACGTCCCAATCCGTGTGGCGAATATAGCAAATCGCGTCGTACACTAGGTAAGTTAAATTCACGGTCTGCCTGCGAAAGGGTTCTTCTTGCGCATTTCCTTATTTATTACCTGCTATAACGACGCTCTTTTTCCGGAGACGGGTAAGGCTGTGGTGCGTGTGCTGGAGAAGCTGGGGCACTCGATCGAGTTTCGGACGGAGCAGACCTGCTGTGGGCAGATGCATTGGAATACGGGATATCTGCGCGAGGCGGTGCCGATCATTCGCCACTTTGTGAAGGTGTATCAGGATGCGGAGATGGTAGTGGTGCCGTCGTCTTCATGCGTGGCGATGATGCGCGATCATTACGTGAAAGCTGCCGAGATGGATGGAGATGCGAAGCTGGTTGCAGACATTGAAGCGCTGCTGCCGAGGGTATATGAGTTCTCCGAGTTTCTGGTGCGCAAGCTTGGGGTGGAGGATGTAGGCGCGGCCTATCCGCACAAGGTGACGTATCACGCGAGCTGCCACTCGATGCGCAGTTTACATCTGGGGGATATTCCGATTCGTCTGTTGAAGAATGTTCGCGGGCTTGATCTGCAGCCTATTCAAAACATGCAGGAGTGCTGCGGGTTTGGCGGGACGTTTTCGATCAAGAATGCGGATGTGTCTTCGGCGATGCTGTCGGACAAAGTTCGCAATGTCTTGAACACCGGCGCAGAGATTTGTACGGCAGTAGACAACAGTTGCCTGATGCATCTGTATGGTTCTCTGCATCGACAGCGCACGTTTGTGAAGACGGTGCACCTGGCGGAGATACTTGCTTCCGGTTATGCGGAGGCGCAGGGATGAGCGAGGTTCCGGTCCAGCACACGCAATGGAATGCGCTTGATTTTCCCGATGCCGCGAAGGTGCTGCTTGAGGATTCGCAGACGCGCAAGAATGTGCAGCATGCGACGAATGTTATCCAGGGCAAGCGGAATAAGGTCGTTGCGGAGTTGCCCGATTGGGAGGACTTGCGTGAGGCTGGCGCGCGGGTGAAGGCGCACACGCTGCGGCATCTGGATTACTACCTTACGAAGTTTGAAGAGAACTGTGTGCGCGCGGGTGGTCATGTGCATTGGGCGAGTGATGCGGCGGAGGCAAACCGGATCATACTTGGCTTGCTGCGACGGCACGAAGCCAGGGAAGTTATCAAAATCAAGACGATGACTTCGGAGGAGATTGGGTTGAATGCGACGCTTGAAGCGAATGGCATTCGACCGATTGAGACGGACCTTGCGGAGCTGATCATTCAACTGGGGAAAGATCGTCCATCGCACTTTGTTGTGCCGGCGCTGCATAAGAATCGGCAGCAGGTGCGGGAGATTTTTCAGCGAGAGATGCATCTGCCTGAGTTGGGCGATAAGCCGGAGGATTTGGCGACGGCCGCGCGAACTTATCTTCGCGAAAAGTATCTGCGCATCAAGGTAGCGATCTCGGGTGGCAACTTTCTACTCGCAGACACGGGCGGCATGTGCATTGTGGAGTCAGAGGGCAATGGGCGCATGTGCCTGACGCTGCCGGATGTGCTGATCTCGATAGTGGGCATTGAGAAGGTGATTCCGAGCTTTCGCGATCTGGATATTTTTCTGCAGACGCTGCCGCGTTCGGCGACGGGTGAACGGATGAATCCGTATAACTCGACGTGGACGGGAGTGCATCCGGGCGATGGCCCGAAGGAGTTTCACGTAGTGCTGCTGGATAACGGGCGCAGCCCGATTCTGGCGGATAAGGAAGCGCGTCAGACGTTGCAGTGCATTCGCTGTGCGGCATGTTTGAATGTTTGCCCGGTGTATCACCAGACGGGTGGTCACGCGTATGAGTCGGTGTATGCGGGGCCTATCGGAGCGATACTCACGCCGCAGCTGCATTCCATGGAAGAGGGACGTTCGTTGCCGTATGCTTCTTCACTGTGTGGCGCCTGCTATGAGGTTTGCCCGGTGAAGATCAACATTCCTGAGGTGCTGATTCATCTGCGTGGGAAGGTGGTTCGTGAGGATCAGGCTACGCTTGCAGGTAAGTTCAGCTTATGGAATATAGGCATGCAGGCTGCGGCGTTTCTCTTCAAAGATGCAGGCCGTTTGAGCATGGCGGAGCATATGGGATTGGTCGGGCAGAAGGCACTCGTGTCGAAGAATGGTTTCATTGAGTGGATGCCGGGGATGTTGAGTGGGTGGACGCAGACACGTGATTTGAAGGCGATGCCTGCGCAGTCATTTCGCGACTGGTGGGCGAAGGAAAAAGCGCCTCATGCGAAGAGTGCCGATGATGGAGGTGTGCGCTGATGGCTGATTCCGATCTGCAACGATCGACGGTGCTTGCCAGCATTCGCATGTCCCTTGGACAGGCGCAGGCTTCGGATGCGATTGATGCGGAGTATGCGGCGATTTCGCGGAGTTACAAGCTCACAGGCGAATTGAGCGTATATGCATTACTCGATCTTTTTGAGGATCGATTGCTGGAGTATGGTGCGGGTGTTTATCGTGCTTCAGCCGCGGAGATTGGTGCGACGATAGGCAGCATCCTTCGCCGGCGGGGCAAGTCCGGTCTGGCGATGCCCGCGGGTGTGCCGATGGAGTGGATGGCGGAGGGTTTTACGTTCGTCGATGCGACGGGGTTCGATGCTTACGAATTAGATAAGACGGAAGGCATACTCAGCTCATGCACTGTGGCTATTGCGGAGACGGGCTCGCTTGTATTGCAAAATGTGGCTGGGCAGGGAGCGCGGGTTCTTTCGCTGGTGCCGGACTATCATCTTTGCGTTGTGTTTGCGGATCAGGTTGTAGAGACTGTGCCTGAGGCGTTCGAGCGCTTGGAGAATACGAGTACGCTGCCGACTACTTTTATTTCAGGACCATCGGCAACTGCGGATATCGAGATGACGCGCATCAAGGGCGTGCATGGCCCGCGATTTCTGGATGTGCTGATCGTCGTTTAAGCCGGATGCAGCGTGGTTACGCAGTCGTAACGAGATCGTTTTTGGGGATCAGGATTTGTATGATCAGCAGAGCGACCAGGTAGGCTGTGCCTGCTACGAAGAAGATGGCCGAGTAGGAGTGATAGCGCTGCAGGACGAGGCCTACAATCCAGGCTGCGAGCATTCCGCCGATGGCCCCGCCGAAGCCCGCGAATCCAGTAACAGAGCCTACAAACGATCTGGGGAAGATGTCGGACGCGAGTGTGAAGATATTCGCGGACCAGCCTTGATGTGCTGCTGCAGCGAGACTGATGATTGCGATCGCAAGCCACAGTGTATGGATGTTTCCCACGAACATGATGGGAGTGATGGCGAGCGCGCAGGCGAGCATTGCGGAGCGTCGCGCGACCTTGATACTGAGGCCCATCCTGATGCCCTGTGCCGGTAGCCAGCCACCGAAGATACTGCCAACGCAGGCGGCGATGTAAATGATCATGATGGGCATGGCGAGGCCGGTAAGTTTGAGGGCAAAGTTGGCAGCGAAAAACTTTGGCAGCCAGAAGAGTAGAAACCACCAGACTGGATCGGTGAGGCCTTTGCCGATGAGGAGGGCCCATGATTGGCGATAGCCCAGGAGGCGTCTCCACGGGACTTTGGTCAGGACGTCGGCGGAGTCGCTGCGAATGTGCGTGAGTTCGTGTTCGGTGAGTTTGGTGTGGAGTTCGGGGCTTCTGTAGGTGGTCCACCAGAGGACGACCCAGATCAGGCTGAAGCCGCCAGTGAAGACGAAGGCCCATTGCCAGCCGAGGTGAGTGGCGATCCATGGGACGGAGAGAGGAACGAGGATGGCGCCAGCGCTGGTGCCGCTGTTGAAGAGGCCGGTGGCGAGTGCGCGCTCTTTTTTGGGGAACCATTCGGCGACTGTTTTGATTGCCGCGGGGAAGTTTCCCGATTCGCCGAGGCCGAGAAAAAAGCGTGAGATACCGAAGGAGAGCGCTGATCGTGCGAAGGCATGACTGATGGCAGCGAGGCTCCAGAGCGCGATGGTGAGCGTGTAGCCGAGGCGCACTCCGATGGTGTCGATGATGCCGCCGACAACGAGCAGGCCAAGCGCATAGGCGGCCTGGAATACGACGACGATGTAGCTGTACTGGAGCTCGGTCCAACCAATTTTTACTTGCAGTAGTGGCGCCAGGAAACTGAGGACCTGGCGATCCATGTAGTTGATGGTGTTGGCGAAGAAAAGGAGTGCGCAGATGCGCCAGCGAATGCTGCCCAGCTTGATTTTAATTGGCGCTTCATTGGTGGGCATCGTTGTCCTTGACTACGAGCGGGTTGTGGTTGGCAGGTTGAAGTAGCGGTTGGCGTTGTTGAAGCAGATGTCCTGCACCATGCGGCCGATCATTGCTTCGTCGTTGGGCAAAAGGCCGAGTTCCATTTCGCTGCCTAGGAGATTGCAGAGAACGCGGCGGAAGTATTCGTGGCGCGGATAGGACATGAAGGAGCGTGAGTCGGTGACCATGCCGACGAAGCGCGAGAGCAGGCCGACATTGGAGAGCGCGTTGAGCTGCATCTCAATGCCGTCCTTCTGATCGAGGAACCACCAACCGCTGCCGAACTGTACTTTGCCTGGGATGGATTCGGCGGAAAAGCTGCCGATGATGGTTGCGAATGCGTAGTTCTCGATGGGGTTGGAGTTGTAAATGATGGTTCTGGGCAGTGAGCCTGCGGACTCCAGCTTGTCGAGGAATAGGGCCAGTGCGTGGATCTGCGAGGTGCCGCCCATAGCGTCAAAGCCTGTATCCGGGCCATGAATGGCTTTGGCGCGTGAGTTTACGTTGCGCAGGGCGCCGAGATGCAACTGCATCGTCCAGTTGTGGGAGGCGTATAGCTGGCCGAGGAAGAACAGGACGTAGCTTGCGAATTTGCGATGTTCTTCGGGGCTTGCGGATTGGCCGCTGCGTGCCGCTTCAAAGATGGATTGCGCCTGCGTATCCGTGCATGGCTCGGCGAAGCTGATGTCGAGTCCGTGATCGGAGATGCGGCAGCCTAGGGCATGAAATGCATCGACGCGATTCTCAAGAGCACCAAGGAAGACCTTGAAGGAGTCGATGGTTGTTTCGGTGGCGGCTGCGAGCTTGCTTAGCCATGTGTTGAAAGCCGGCGCTGAATCTACGCGTAGCGATGCGTCTGGGCGGAAGGTGGGAAGGACGCGCGTGGCTAATCCTGAGGATGCGATTTGCTCGTGGTACTTGAGAGAGTCGGCGGGATCGTCCGTGGTGCAGATGGTGTGTACGTTGAATCGCCTGAGGATTCCGTCGACATCGAGGGAGCCGCTTTTGAGGACTTCATTGGCTTGCTGCCAGATGCGTGGAGCTGAGCTTTCGTCGAGCAACTCGGGGATGCCGAAGTAGCGGTCGAGTTCGAGATGCGTCCAGTGGTAGAGGGGATTTCGGAGTGTGTAGGGAACGGTGCGGGCCCAGGTCTGGAACTTTTCATAGGGCGATGCGTCGCCGGTGCAGAAGCGCTCAGACTCGCCATTGGCGCGCATGGCCCGCCATTTGTAGTGGTCGCCTTCGAGCCAGATTTCAAAGAGGTCGTTGAAGCGGCGATTCTCTGCTATGTCCTTTACGGGGAGATGGCAGTGATAGTCGAAGATGGGCTGCGGCAATGCGTAATGTTTGTAGAGACTGGCTGCTGCGTCGTTCTCTAACAAAAATCTATCGGTGATGAATGCCACGTGATCTCCTTTTATGTAAGCGCCTCTACGGCAGTCATTACGCCACGTAGTTCAGCTAGTCCTTTAAGCCTGCCGACTGCGGGATAGCCGGGAACTGCCGGGCGGCCGATGTCGGTGAGGATCTTGTTGCCGTGATCGGAGCGGAATGGAATCTCGATAGTGTCGCCTTGCTGGATACGACGGCGTTGTTCTTTGACCAGCTGTTGCATGAGCGCGACGATGTCGACATCTCCGGCGAGGTGCGGTGCTTCGTAAAAGGCGTCTCTGCCAGCTTCGTACCTGGTCGATCGCAGGTGGACGAAATAGATGCGCGAGGCGACGCGCTGGATCATGTCGACGAGATTGTTTTCTTTGCGAGCGCCGAGAGAGCCTGAGCAGAAGGTGATTCCGTTGGAGGGCTCGGGCGTTTGCTTCAGCAGGAACTCCAGATCCTCAATGGTGTTTGCGATGCGCGGCAGGCCGAGCAGGGAACGTGGTGGATCGTCGGGGTGGATGCAGAGGCGAACGCCGACTTCCTGCGCGACGGGGCAGACGGCGCGGAGAAAGTCACCGAGGTTGGCACGCAGACCGTCTGCACCGATGTCGGCGTAGCTGGCGATGGCGTTGCGAACGTAGTCGAGTGTGTAGATTTCGGTGGTTCCGGGGAGCCCTGCGAGCACGGTGGCGATGAGACGATCGCGCTCGGATTCACTCATCTCCTGGAGCCGTTGGTGAGCAGCGGATTGCTGCGCTTCGGTCCAGTCGGCGGCTGCGTTGGGGCGCTTGAGAATGAAGAGATCGAAGGCTGCGAGAGAGATGGCATCGAAGCGCAGAGAGATGGCTCCGTCCGCCAGTTGCCATTCAAGATCGGTGCGCAGCCAGTCGAGGACGGGCATGAAGTTGTAGCAGACCGTTTGAATACCGCAGGTGGCGAGGTTGCGAAGCGTGTCGCAATAGGCATCGATGTGCTGTTGCCATCGGGTGGTGCGCTTCTTGATGTCTTCGCTGACGTTGACGCTCTCGACGACGGACCAGCGCAGGCCTGCGGCCTGTACTTCGCGCTGGCGATCCTGAATGGCTGAGACTGGCCAGACTTGTCCGGGGGGAAGATCGTGCAGGGCGGTTACGATGCCGGTTGCGCCGGCTTGTCGTGCATCTGAGAGCGTGACATTATCGCGGGGCCCGAACCAGCGCCAGGTTTGTTCCATTGTCATTTCTCCGAGTATGGCGGCGCTTGCTGCTATGCCGATTCCAGAATGAGGTTTGCGTACTGCGTTGTATCGCCGGTGCGGATGAGGCCGATGGCATTGGGAATGCGCCGCTTGAAGTCTATGTGAGGCTCGTAGGTCAAAGGGATTCCGCTGAGCGTTGCTTCGAGTTTAGCGATTGCTGTTTTGGAGTTGGCAGAGAGAAACTCTTCCGCGGCGAAGGCGTGACCGATGGAGAAATTGTGCTTGATCGCATGGAGAACGTCGAGCACCTGGGGCATATCGTCTATGAGCGAGATGTCTATGGTTTCAATCTGCGGCCAGTAGGGAAAGCCACGGTCTGCGATGACGAGCGTGTTGGTATGGCGAACGCGGCTCAGCAGGGAGTTGATAGCTGGATTGAGAATTCCTGCTTTCAGCATGAGTGATCCTGGCTCCTGTCGATCAGCTACGGATTAGAGAGATACGCCGCGCTTCCACGGGATGAAGTCATCCTGACGAAGACCCTCGGCCTTGGTGTGTTTCGCCCCGTTGGCTACTTCAATAACGAGATCGAGAATGGACTCACCCATGGATTGGATGGTGGTAGCGCCGTCGATTACGGGGCCCGTGTCGATGTCGATGATGTCGGACATGCGCTGGGCGAGTTTGGTATTGGTGGCGAGCTTGATTACTGGCGCGATGGGGTTGCCTGTGGGCGTGCCGAGGCCGGTGGTGAAGAGAACGATATTGGCACCTGCGCCGACCTGAGCGGTGACGCATTCCACGTCGTTGCCGGGGGTGCAGAGCAATGTGAGTCCTGTGGCTTTGACATACTCCGGGTAATCGAGGACATCTTCGACGGGGGACGAGCCGCCTTTGCGGGCTGCTCCGGCGGATTTCATCGCGTCGGTGAGCAGGCCGTCGCGGATGTTGCCGGGCGACGGATTCATTTCGAAGCCGGAGTTCACGGCCTTGGCGCGGCCCTGGTAAGCGCGCATGAGCTGGATAAATCTATCGGCTACCTGCGAGTCTTCTGCACGGTTGATGAGGTTTTGCTCGGATCCGCAGAGTTCGGGGAATTCGGCCAGGATAGATTTGCCGCCGAGAGCGGCGAGGATGTCGGAGACATAACCGATGGCGGGGTTGGCGGAGATGCCGGAGAAGCCGTCGGAGCCCCCGCACTTCAGGCCGACAGTGAGTTTGGTGAGTGGAGCGGGTTGACGCTCGAATTTATTGGCCTCGACGAGGCCTTGAAATGTCGCGTGAATCGCGTCGGAGAGCATGGTGGATTCGAGGCCGGACTTCTGCTGATCAAAGAGCAGGACTGGCTTGGCGAATTGGGGATCGCGCTTGCGCAATTCTTCGAAGAGGTCGGTGGCCTGGGCGTTCTGGCAGCCGAGGCTGAGGACGGTAGCTCCGGCGACGTTGGGATGATGGATGTAGCCGGCGAGCAGGCCGCAGAGTGCCCGGGAGTCGTCGCGTGTTCCGCCGCAGCCGCCTTGATGGACGAGGAACTTGATTCCATCGACGTTGGGGAAGATGCGATCGGGGGCCGGGGTTGAATCCGCGGGGATGGCCGTTGGCGTGGAGCCTGACTGGCGATACTCCTGCAGGAGCGCGTGAACCTGTTGCCGATACTTTTTAGGGCGACCGTAGCCGAGTTCTTCTTCGAAGGCTTCGCGAAGGGCGTCGACATTGCGGTTTTCGCAGAAGACGAGCGGGATGACCAGCCAATAGTTGCGGGTGCCGACCTGGCCGTCCTGGCGGTGATAGCCATTGAACGTTCGCGACTGCCACTCTTGAACGTCGGGACCGACCCATTTGTAGTTCGATTGCTTGCCGGAAAATCCGGCTGCGTCATGGGCTACGTTGGACGTTGTGAGCAGGCCTCCGCGCGCGATTGGCTCTCGTACGCGGCCAACAATGACGCCGTACATCATGACTTCAGTGTTGATTGCAAAGTCTTCGGTTGCAAATTTGTGCTTGGCGGGAATGAGAGTCTGTACTGTATACGTCTGGCCGGAATGCTCGACTGTCGCGCCTGCGGGAAGGTCAGTAAGAGCGACGAGGACGTTGTCATGAGGGTCGAGTTTGAGGACTTTAGGGGCGGTCACGGGCGATCCTTGAGGCAGCATCGAAAGCTGATTCCTACCCAATCACTGTAACATCCGCAGTGTTGACGTTGCTTGCGTGCGCTGGCGGACGGGGTTTAGCTGTGGACGAGGTAGCGGTCTCCGAGGGCTGCAAAATCAGCGATCTGAGCCTCGATCCATGCGTCGTCGGCATTCAGTTCCCGGGCCATGATTGCTGCTACTTTTTCTGAGATGGCGAGGGCGGCATGAGCGTTGAGAAAGAGAGCGCGGGTGCGGCGCGCGAGCACATCTTCGAGGGTAAGGGCCATTTCGTTTCGCACGGCCCATATCACCTCTGCTGCGCAATATGTGAGATCGGGATGCAGGGGATCGAGGAGGGTTGGGTCGTTTGACGCTATGGCGCGGATTGCTGCCGCATCCGCTCCATAGACCCATAGATCTCCGAGTTCTTCGATGTTTTCGTAATAGCCGTGCAGCTTCAGGTCGCGGGTGACACATGGTGCGTCGCGCAGTGTGCCGAGGGTGATGGCATGGTTGACGCAGTCCTCTGCCATGTGCCGATACGTTGTCCACTTGCCGCCTACGATCGTGATGAGGCCGGAGTTATCAATGTGGACGGTGTGGTCGCGGGAGAGAGACGAGGTTTTTGTCGGGGAATCTTCCTGCATTTTCACCAGGGGACGAATGCCTACGTAGACGCTCAGGATGTCTTCGCGCTTTGGCGGACGGCTCAGGAACTGGGCCGCGGTATCGAGGATGAAGTCTATCTCTTCTTCAAAAGGAAGCGGGTCGTAGGATGCGTCCTGGATGGGTGTATCGGTCGTGCCGACTACGGTGTGCTTGTGCCACGGAATTGCGAATAACACGCGCCCGTCGCTGGTATGAGGAACCATAATCGCCGTGTCGGCGCGCAGGAAAGAGCGCTCGAAGACGAGATGGATTCCCTGGCTGGGTGCGATCATCTTCTTTGCTTCGGGGTCGGTCATGCGGCGGATCTGATCGGCGAAGATTCCGGTGGCGTTGATGACGACCTGCGCTGGTGCGGTGAATTGCTTTCCGCTCTCCGCATCGTTGAAGAGGACGCCGTTTGCGAAGCCATCGTTGTCTTTGGTGATTTCGATTACGGGCGCGTAGTTCAGAAGGGTCGCGCCGTGATCGGCGGCTGTGGCGGCCATGTGCATGAGCAGGCGGGTGTCGTCGAACTGACCATCGTAGTAGATGACTCCGCCGCGAAGGCCATCAGTCTGCAGATTCGGCAGTCTCTCCAGCGTTTCCTGCGAGGAAAGGATGCGCGATCTGCCGAAGCCGTACTTGCCTGCGAGGAGATCGTAGATCTTCATTCCGATGCCGTAGAAAGGGGCTTCCCACCAGGAGTAGTTCGGCACGATGAATGCGAGGTCGTGTACGAGATGTGGAGCGTTCTGACGAAGCAGGCCGCGCTCTTTGAGCGCTTCCATAACCAGGGAGATGTTGCCTTGTTCTAGGTAGCGGACTCCCCCGTGAATGAGCTTGGTGCTGCGGCTGGAGGTGCCTTTGCCGAAGTCCTGGGCTTCGAGCAAAAGGACGTCGAAGCCGCGCGATGCGGCATCGACGGCGACACCGACTCCGGTGGCACCGCCGCCGATGACGATCATGTCCCATGGCGTCGTGCGCTTCGCTACACGGTCGAGCATTTCCTGTCGGTTCATGTCTTATCCGCCGTGTCTATTTTTGATTCAATTGAGCTGGTTTGATTCAATTGATCGAGCGTGATCGTGGGTTAGGCGGCCTCAGGCGTGGATGCAGAGAGTTTGAGCTCAAGCACTTGTTTGCCCAGCACCGGGTGGGTGGCGGTCAAACGCGCTGTGCCTGGCTGATCTTTTGCGCGAATCCAGATTGCACCCGTGCCTCCGATGAGTGCAAATGGATTATCGCCGAGGATTTCGGCGGGGCCTTCCAGTTCGAAGTGAATAGCATCGGCGGCGAAGGGACGGATGGCGTTGAATTCATCTGTCACGCGCAGGACGATGCGGGTTGTGTCCGCGCCGTCTGCGACCAGCGAAAGATCATCGGGGAGCAGTGTGAATTTCTGATCGATGCCTTTGCCGGAGTAGCTCTTTTCAATGACCTTTTTGCCTGCGATGTAGCCCTCGATGCGCAAGTCTCCCCAGGGATCTGTCTTGCCGCCGATCTCTGTGACAAAGGGGGCGTAGTGGAGATGCGGAAACTGCGCGTGATCTGGGTCTACCTCGGCGATGACTTTGTCATTGACGTAGAACTTGAGATGGTCGCAGTTGGAGCAGACCAGAGCCTTGGAGAAACCGACGGACTGATCGCCGTTTGCCCAGTGGAAGGATGGTTCGAGGACGATTTCTTCTGCTGGATCACATTGCGATTTATAAAAGCCAGCGGCGGGTTTGGGCTCGCGGAAGATGTCGGTTACGCCGTGATAGCAGATGCGATCTCCGGAGCCGAAGTTGTTGTGCGTGTTGTAGTCGAAGGCGCACCAGGCGATGCCTCCGGCGTACTGTGGATCGGAGGCCAGTTGATCGTGAACGCGCGCGTGGCGGATGGTGTGTTCGGTGAGCCGCTCTACGTTGTCGATGGTCTTGGTGGGAAAGGTGTGGCCGACGAATTCGGTGTTCAGATAGCGAGGATGATTCGGCGCCTTCAATGGGAAGCCGAAGTCGTTCATGGTGAAGACATCTTCCAGAAATTCAGACTCCTGAAAGTAGCGGATGCCGCCGGTCTGCCGTGAGGGATCGAGGCTGTGTGCCATCGCATTCGTTCTGGTGTAGAAGTCGTGATTGTCGCGTGATTCGTTGATGCGCACGCCCCAGAGGATGATGGATGGGTGGTTCCAATCGCGGCGAATCATGCGGCTTACGTTGTCTACGGAGATGTCCTGCCAGGGCTTGTCGCCGATGTGCTGCCAGCCGGGGATTTCTTCGAGGACGAGGAGGCCGAGTTCGTCGCAGGCATCGAGGAAGTGGCGTGACTGCGGGTAGTGCGAGGTGCGCACGATGTTGCAATGCAGGTCTTCGCGCAGGATCTTCGCATCCTTACGCTGCACGCGCGCGGGCATGGCTTGCCCCACCCAGGGAAATGTCTGATGGCGGTCGAGGCCGCGCAATTTGATGACTTTGCCGTTGAGTTCAAAGCCATGGTCGGTGAAGGTGGCTTCACGGAAGCCGATCCTGCGGCTGTCCTGATCGATGACGCGATCGCCATGCAACAGCTTGACGTGGACGGAGTACAGGTTGGGATGTGTCAGATCCCAGAGGTCGATTTTGCCGAGATGGGCCAGCGTTACGGGATGCGAAACAGGGTCAGCCTGCGCTGAGGCGGCTTCCACTTTTTGGGATGTTTGCGCCAGTACGCGATCGCCATTTTGCAGAGTGATATTGAGAGTCAGCGGCTCGCTGGATGCTTCGAGATGCTGGATGAAGCAGTTCACTGCGACGGATGGATGATCTGTCAGAACATCTTTTGGTTCGGCGAAGATGTTTTCCAGGAAGCTCGGGGCGACGATCCGGAGGGCTACTTCGCGATAGATGCCGCCGAAAGTGAGGTAGTCCACTTGATAGCCAAAGGGAGGGATGTCCGGGCGTTCGGTGGAGTCGACATCGACTACCAGCACGTTCTCGCCTTCCCAGTTGATGTGCGGCGTGAGTTCAAAGGAAAAGGGAGTGAAGCCGCCTCGGTATTCGCCCAGCCGCGTACCGTTCAGCCAGACGGTGGACGCGGTCATGACGCCTTCAAAGTCCACGAAGACGTGACGGCCGCGCATGGAAGCGGGCAGCGTGAATTTGCGTCGGTATACGGAGATGAACTCGTAGGACTTTTCGTCGAAGCTGTGCCAGGGGAGCCTGATATTTGTGTGCGGAACGGTGATGCGATCAAAGGAGGAATCGTCAAAGCCTGGTTCGTGTGCCGCGGCGGAACTGGTCCTGCTGTATCGCCAGTTGCGATTGATGGGCAGGGTGACTCGGCCTTCGGATGAAAAGCTTTTCTTTTCTGCTGCAAGTGCTGGATGTGCAACGGTTGCAGTTGCAATGAGCGTACCTGTCGTCTTGAGAAAATCGCGTCTATCCATGGTGCAATCAGGCTCCTTCGGATCAAGGAGGATTATAGAGCGCAAAGCTATCTATTGGCGCACCTGTGAAGCAGGTCTGCGCCAATATACGATACGGCGAGAGATGGATGGTGGGGGCGTCGCCTGGACTCAGGCTCCCACGGGAACGCTTGAGTCCAGAACCATACGCAGCTCGTCGTTAGACCTGGCGGCGAACCAGGAGCGAAGATTTTCGTCGCCGCTACGGGTCTGCAAATAGCTGTTCAAGAGGCGTTCCAGGGCATCGGGAACTTCGGTGGAAAGGCAACGATAGTTCACGAGGCGAGCTACGCCTGCGTGTAGTCCCAGAGCTCCGCCCAGGGCAAAGGACCACGCGTCCATCAGCTTTCCGTCGTGCTTGATTTTTTTGCCTTCGAGGCCGACATCGGCGATCCAGTGCTGGCCGCAGCTATTGGGGCAACCGGTGATGTGGAGCTTGATCTGTTGATCGAAACCGGGGATGCGTGCATCCATTTCATCGACGAGCCAGCGGGCGAAGCCTTTGGTCTCGGTGATGGCCAGCTTGCAGAATTCGGTGCCGGTGCAGGCTACGGTGCCGCGCCAGAAATTGGTGGCTTCGACGGTGAGGCCGATGGATGAGAGGCCTGCGAGTACTGCATCCAGATTGGCTTTGGGCACGTTGGGCAGGATGAAGTTTTGCATGACGGTGGTGCGGAT
Source organism: Acidicapsa ligni (assembly GCF_025685655.1). NCBI lineage: Bacteria > Pseudomonadati > Acidobacteriota > Terriglobia > Terriglobales > Acidobacteriaceae > Acidicapsa > Acidicapsa ligni. The sequence continues at coordinate 476,035 of NZ_JAGSYG010000004.1, forward strand.
TTCGGCGCCGGCGTATTTCTCTGCGAGTGCCGCGACGGCGATGAGCTGTTCGCCACTGAGGCGGCCGTTGAGCACGGTTGCGCCGATTGAGTAGAGGCCGTCCTGCTTTTGCGGGCGGACACCGACGTGATCGCGGAAAACGTCATCGGGCACGGAATCATCAACCCCGGCTTCGAGCGTGAAGGAGAGCTTGCCTTTGAGTTCTTCGAGGAAGCGCTCGGCTGTCCAGCCTTCGCGAAGGAAGAGGTGCTTCATGCGGGCGCGGTCGCGGCTTTCGCGCAGGCCTTGCTGCTCGCGGAAGATTTCGATAATGCCACGCACGACTGCGACTGCCTTGTCTTCGGGGATGAAGGCATCCAGCTTGACGGCGAGGTGTGGATCGGCGGAGAGTCCGCCACCGACTCGCACGGAATAGCCAACTTCATCGCCACGCCGCACGGCAGTGAGTGCGACGTCATTGATTTCGGGGTAAGAGCACCAGACGGGGCATCCCGTAACGGTGATTTTGAATTTGCGCGGGAGATTGTAGAACTCGGAATTGCCGCTTACTTCGCGTGAGACAGCGATGGCCAGGGGCGATGCGTCGATGATTTCGTGAGCACCTAGACCTGCGACGGGGCAGCCGGTGACATTGCGAACGACATCTCCGCAGGCGCTGCGTGGGGACAGGCCGACTGTTTCGAGAGCCTGTACGGCCTCGGGCAGAGACTCGATGGTGAGCCAGTGCAATTGAATGGCCTGACGCACGGTGATATCGGCCAGATTGCGTGCGTGGTCGCGGGCGATGGTGCCGATTGCGCGGAGTTGCTCAGAGGTTGCGATGCCATTGGGAATGCCGATGCGCATCATGAAGAATTCGGTGGCTTTGCCCTCTCCGCCGGTGCCGCCGGTTACGCCTGCGCCATCTCCCTGCGTGTAGATGCCCCACCACTTGAAATAGAAGCTGGCCCATTCCGGCAGGACGCTCGCACGGCCCTGGCGGGCAAAGGCGCGAACTTCGTCGAAGGCTTCCCATGGATTCTTTTCGCGTTTGAGGCGCTCGGATTTCTGGGCTTTCGTTTCTTTCACTGCGCGGGGCTCTGCGGGATTCGCCGGGGTCTGATTTGCCTGGGTAGGGGGTGTGCTCATGACTGCTCCTCTAACGATGGTACAGGGGAATGATCAAACGAAGGATCAAACGAAAAAAATCGATTCTGCTACAGGGTGGTGATGGAGCCGAGGGTCGCCGGGGTGGTTTGGCTGGTTCAAGCATGACTGATTTGGGTGCAATCGGGGTATTCGATCATGAAAATAATGGAATTGGCTTCAAACGATCAGGAATTGAAGCTGAAAACAAAGAATTTGAAGGCTTAAGTAGCCGGGATGCGGCTAATATACTTGGAGCGCTTCGGAGGCGATTCTGAGGGGCTACAAATTTACAGCCTGAAAACATTGCTCCAAAAAATTGTTCTACGGAGAAGCGATCCTGATGAATAGCCGTCGGCCGTTTTTTGCTCTTGCTGTTGCTCTTTTCTGTTGTGCCTTGAACACTTCACATGAGTTAGCGGCACAGGCTACCGCTCCGCTACCGATTATGCCGCTGCCTGCCAGTGCCGTTCCCGGGGATGGCGAATTTTTGATTGATGGCCATTTTGGGGTGGCTTTGGAAGGCTACAAGGAGCCACGGCTGGAACGCGCACAGACCCGCTTCCTGGGAACGCTTTCGCGCGAGACGGGCATTTTGTTTGCGTATCACTCGGCGGAGACACAGCCGCATTTTGTGATTCGAACCAAGGGGCCGAGTGCGGCGGTGCAGCAGGTTGGAGAGGATGAGTCTTACAGCCTCAAGGTTTCGGCGGATGGCGTGGAGTTGAGCGCGGCAAATCCGCTGGGCACGATGCATGGCCTACAGACATTTTTGCAACTGGTGCGGGTGACTCCACGAGGGTTTACGGTGCCGGTGGTCACGATTGAGGACAAGCCACGTTTTCCATGGCGAGGGCTGATGACGGATGCGGGGCGGCACTTTATTCCTGTTCCGGTGATTGAGCGCGATCTGGATGGAATGGAAGCGGTGAAGATGAATGTCTTCCACTGGCATCTTTCCGAGGATCAGGGTTTTCGTGTGGAGAGCAAGGTCTTTCCGCTGTTGCAGCAAAAGGGTTCCGATGGAATGTATTACACGCAGGAGGAGATTCGCCACGTAATCGAATACGCGCGCGATCGCGGGATTCGTGTGGTGCCTGAGTTCGATATGCCCGGACATGCGGGTGCCTGGTTTGTTGGATATCCGGACCTGGCAAGCGGTAAAGGGCCATATCATATCGAGCGGCACTGGGGTATTTTCGATCCGGCGATGGATCCTACGCGGGAGAGCACCTACCAGTTTCTCAATTTGTTGATTGGAGAGATGACTGCGCTATTCCCGGATGCCTATTTTCATGTTGGCGGAGACGAGTGCAATGGCAAGGAGTGGGATCGGAATCCGCGCATTCAGGAGTTTATGAAGGCGCATCAACTCAAGGACAATGCCGCGCTGCAGGCATACTTCAGCGGGCGTGTGCAGAAGCTGGTGGCGGCTCATCACAAGATCATGGAGGGATGGGATGAAGTGCTGCAGCCGGAGACGCCGAAGGATGTTGTGATTCAGTCATGGCGGGGCCGCGAATCACTGCTGGAGGCGGCGAAGCGCGGGTATCGCGGACTGCTTTCCAACGGCTACTACATTGACTTGAATGAGGCTGCGGAGAAGCACTATCTTGTCGATCCGCTGGAAGGCATTGCGGACAAGTTGACGCCGGAACAGGCGGCGAGTGTTCTTGGCGGAGAGGCTACGATCTGGTCTGAGTTTGTTACGCCGGAGACGATTGATAGCCGCATCTGGCCACGTACGGCAGCGATCGCGGAGCGGTTGTGGTCTCCGCAAAATGTGCGCGATGTGGACTCGATGTATGAGCGCATGGCGGTTATTTCGCAGAAGCTGCAGTATTACGGATTGCAGTACCAGGCTGCTGAAGAAGTCATGCTGGAGCGTATGAGTGGCGATTCAAATCCGGAAGCGCTGCGCGTACTTGCGTCGGTTGTGCAGCCGCCCAAGGGCTATGATCGTGAAGGATTGCATGAGTATTCAAGCCTTGAGTCGCTAAACCACATGGTCGATGCGGTTCCTCCTGAGAGTGAGACTGCGCGCAGCTTTGGATTGATTTGCAAGAAGATTGCCGCGGGTAAGGCGACGCCTGAAGAAGTGCAGCAAGCGCATGATTGGCTTGTTTTGTGGCGTGATAATGATGCGAAGTTGCAACCGCGATTGGCGCATTCCGATATTACGGCGGAGCTTGTCCCTGTTTCGCATTCGCTGAATACTGTGGCTGCGATAGGTCTGCATGCATTGGATGCGCTGGGCAAGAGCGAAAGCGTTTCAGCGGAGCAGCATAAGACGGATCTGGATGCGGTGAAGGCGGCGGAGAAGCCGCAGGCAGTGCTGTTGCTGAAGGTTGCGCCTTCAGTTGAACTGCTGGTGAACGCTACGAAAGTTCAGTAGCTATTTGGCGACGGCATTGCGACGAAAGCAGTCTGGGCTGTGATCGTTGACAATGCCGGTTGCCTGCATCCATGCATAGACAATGACCGGTCCGACGAATTTGAAGCCACGCTTTTTGAGCGCGGCCGAATATTCTTCGGACAGGGTTGTTTGGGCTGGGACTGGCCCCTTATTGACGATCGGTTTGCCGCCTACAGGGCTCCACGAAAATTTTGAGAAGTCTTCGCCTTCCTCAGCCATTTTCAGATAGGCGCGAGCGCCGCCGATGGTGGCTTCGATCTTGGCGCGTGAGCGAATGATGCCTGCATCCTGCATCAGGCTTTCTATCTTCGCTTCTTTATATCGAGAGATAACTTCTGGATCGAAGTTGTGGAAGGCTTTGCGGAAGGTATCGCGCTTGCGCAGGATGGTCAGCCATGACAGGCCAGCCTGGAAGGCTTCGAGCATGAGCATCTCCCACAGCATGCGGCTATCACGAATAGGAATGCCCCATTCTTTGTCGTGGTATTCGCGGAGGAGCGGATCGCTCTCGGCCCATTGGCATCGTTTCACATTTGCCTGCTCTGCGATCACTAGACAGTACCTCCATTGGAATTGGCTATGGCTGTTTGAGATGGAACGTTGAGCTCGCCTTCCCATTGTGCGACTACGGCGCTGGCCATGCAGTTGCCGATAACGTTCATGGATGTTCTTCCCATATCCATCAGGGTATCTACGCCGAGAATCATGAGGATTGGAGCTGTGGGAATGTGCAGTGAGTTTGCCGTTGCGAGCAGTATGACGAGGACTGCCCGGGGTACGCCTGCTACTCCCTTACTGGCGAGAAGAAGTGTTGCCAGCATGAGGATTTGCTGGCCTACCGAGAGAGATATGCCGGCGGCCTGGGCGGCGAAGATGGCTGCCATGGAGAGGTAAATACTGGAGCCATCCATGTTGAAGCTATAGCCTGCGGGGATGACGAATGAGGCGATCCAGCGAGGAACGCCGAATGCTTCCATGCGCTCCAGGGCAAGAGGCAGCGCGGCCTCGGATGTAGTCGTTGCGAATCCGATGGCTGCGGGTTCGGCAATGGCTGCGATGAATCTGCGCAGAGGGATGCGCGAGATCAGCAGGATGGGGACGAGGACGAGCAGGAGAAATATGGTGAGTGCAGCATAGTAAGTGGCGACGAGCTTGAGCAGGGGAAGCAGTGTCGCTAATCCCATGCCGCCTACGGTGAAGGCGAGTGCGGCACCTGCTGCTACAGGCGCGGCGTACATGATGATACGGGTCATGCCGAGCATGGTGTCCGCGAGTGATTGTAAGACGGATATGAGCGGCACACGCTTTTCCTGCGGAAGCTGAGCGAGCGCTATGCCGAAGGCGATGGAGAAGACGGCGACCTGAAGGATCTGATTTTGCGCGACCGCTAGAGCGATATTTTCTGGAAAGATATTGAGGATCAGTTGCTGCCATCCGGGTTCGGTTGCTACTACTGGAGCGGACGGGATGAACGCGGGAAGCACGATGCCAACTCCGGCACGCGACAGGTTCATTGCCACGGTGCCGATCAGGAGACCGAGCGTGGTGACAGCTTCAAAGTAGATGAGTGCTTTGAGCGCCACGCGGCCTACGCCACCGAGATGGTCGTGTCCGGCGATGCCGGTTGTGATGGTAGCGAAGATCAGCGGCGCGACAATTACGCGAATCAGACGAAGGAAGATTTCGCCGAGAAAATGAGTCTGGGATGCGACGCCGGGGAAGTCGGCGCCCAGTTCGCTGCCGACGATCATGGCGAAGAATGTCCACAGCATCAGCGATCGTTTGCGCAGCAGGAAAGGGACAAACAGGATGAGACCTGACCAGCGTAGGTAGACTGCGGCGGATGCAAATACGCCGAACCAGCCAGATGCGATTCCGATTGCGAAGGACAGCAAACCTGCAAGAGACAGCAGGTGCGAGGTGCGGCGGGATGGCTTTTTCGGAGTCTGCATCTGATTGGTTAGGATAGCCAGGGCAGCCGAGGGGCTGAGTGCTTGCGGTGCATTCCAGTATTCTAGGTTAATGCCACGGATTACTTATCTAGAATGCTCACGATGCCATCAACAACTGGATGCCACGACTCCTCAGACCGTCTGCACGGTTTGCGCGGGCTCACTTTATGTTCGTTACGATTTATCGCAGGCGTCTGGCCTTGCGCGGCGAGATGCTGTGGGCCGCAAGGATGTTCCATGGGATGGGATGTGGCGTTATCGCTCGGTACTGCCGGATGTCGAGCCAGTGACGTTGGGTGAGGGATGGACTCCCATGCTTGCGAGCAGGCGCTATGCAAATGTCTGGCTGAAGGAAGAAGGCGCGAATCCTACCGGCACGTTCAAGGCGCGCGGCCTGGGTATGGCTGTGACCATGGCGAAGCATTATGGGATTCGCAAATTGGCTGCACCCTCTGCGGGCAACGCGGGTGGTGCACTGGCCGCATATGCGGCGGCAGCGGGTATTGAGGCGCATATCTTTATGCCTAAGGATGTTCCAATGGCCAACCAGGTGGAGTGCGCCGCTTATGGTGCTCATCTTACGCTGGTGGATGGATTGATTTCCGACTGCGGAAGAATGGTTGCGGAGCGCAAGGAAAAAGAAGGCTGGTTTGATATCTCGACGCTGAAGGAACCGTTTCGCGTGGAGGGAAAGAAAACCATGGGGTATGAGTTGGTGGAGCAGCTTGGGTGGGAGTATCCAGATGCAGTGTTTTATCCGACGGGCGGCGGTGTCGGGCTCATTGGTATGTGGAAAGCGTTTGAAGAGATGGAGCAGCTTGGTTGGGTTACGGGCAAGCGGCCGAAGATGATTGCGGTGCAGGCTGCGGGCTGTGCGCCGGTTGCGCGAGCCTTTGATAACGGCGAGAACGTCAGCCAGATGTGGCAGAATGCACATACATTTGCTTCAGGCTTGCGCGTTCCGAAGCCTTATGGGGACGCATTGATTCTGGAGATTGTGCGTGAGTCCGGTGGTGTTGCTCTGGCTCTCAGCGATGATGTTTTGTTCGCGTCTTTATTGGACTGGGCGTCGAATGAGGGGCTGCTCTTGTCGCCGGAGGGGGCTGCCTCTACGGCAGCATACGATCATCTTTTGCAGACGGGATTTCTTTCGCCGGATGATCGAGTTGTGCTGTTCAATACGGGATCGGGGAATAAGTATACGGACGTGCTTGCCGAGAGGCTGAGGGCTGAAGGGCGGCTTTAATCTTAGCTGCGTTGTGAAGATATAGCATTCCGTTTGAGTGCTCGATTACTTTTGAAGTGAATCGAGCACTCAAATTTGTTGGATTAGAAGATGACGTTGGTTGCGGCTAGTGCGATTCCAAACTGGCCGACAATCTGGGAGATATCCACTATATTGCGCAGGGCAACACCCTTGTTCAGGTTAAGCGGGATGACGATCGTGTCTCCAGGGTAGATGAGCAGAGCGCCGAATTTGTCTTTGCCGAGCTTGGCGATCTGCTGTTTGCTGATGACCGATCCATCGGCGCGAATGATGTAAGCACGCTTGCGATCGGCGTCACGATTGGGGCCGCCCGCTTGATTGAGATAGTCGCGCAGATGGCTGTGCAAACCGAACAAAAATGCGTTGGGGTTGTATACCGCGCCCGTGACACTGACGGTCGCAGGTATGTGCGGGATGACAAAGCGGTCGCCATCTTCAAGAGGGATTGCGGGAAGCTGAGCCACGGAATCGCTATCGGGGTGCAGTCCGAGGACAATGCGTCCACTCGCCCTTGCCTGGCGAAGATTGCTGATTACGCTTTGGCTTTGCGTGGCCTGAGCCTGGGCGGCAGCAGTATCGAGTGCACTGATCGAACGGCTGGCAGAGTTAACCGAATTCGTTGTGGCTTGCAGGGAGATCTCGTTGATGTACTCATTGAGGCGCTGCTGTTGTACTCGTCGCGTTGATTCGCGCATGAACTCGGAGCCGTACAGGTAGGCATCTGCCGTGAATCCGCCTGCGCGCTGGACTAAGTCTCTGAGTGTTTCGCCCGGTTTGACGCTGTAGATACCGGAAGAAATAAACTCTCCTTCAAGATGAACCAGCTTGGTTTGTTCTGTCTGCGGGACCTGGATGTCAGCTTTAGAGAAAATCGTGACGACATCGCCTGGTTGAAGCTCCAGATCCTGCGTGCTGTCATGACGGAGAACAAGGCCGCCTAGGTTGAACGAGAATAGGGAAGTAGTGAGCGTTTCCTTATTTTGCCGTTCAATTACGGCATAGCTCCAGTCGATGTCGGGAGCGCTCAACGCAACATCGTTGCGCGGCGGAAACTGCCCCGGATATCTGCCTACCATTGCCTCTGCCGCGCTTCCTCGGGAAGCACCTTGTCCTGCTTCGGAGGACGTATCGTCTGGCAGTTGGCGATTCAGACCCTGGCTCTGCAGCGGGTAATTATTCATTGCGGCTGAATTTGAAACATTTCCGCGATCGTAGTTGTTGACACCGTTTGTATTGTTCGTACCGTACGCGGCGCCAGCTACGTTATCTGTGCCCGAACTGTATTCCGAACTGACGCTATACCCATTATTCGGTGTTTCCGGGATACAGTCCTGAGGCGAGTCATTGCCTGCCAGTCCGTAGGAACGTACAGGGGGATTCGGTCCATTGATGCCTGTATTCTGAACCGTATTGTTACCCTGGTTTGGCGAAAGCCCCATGTCTCTGTTCTGAGATGTATTGGGCGGGCAGATCGGCAGATACCCAAGGACTGGGTCGCCGAGGCGTCCACGCTTTATCCAATAGTCGCGGGTGATCAAGGCGTCTTTGTCGGGGAACAACTCGCTGACGTGCATTCCCGATCGCCAGGCGTAGTGCCCGGGGTTGGCGACGTTGCCGCGCAGGGTTACTCCATCCTTAAATCTATCGATAATGGCGACCAATTCCAGGATGTCGCCGTCTTTCAATTTTTGATTGCGACCAACGGTATCGAGTGCCAGATCGATCACGCTGCGCATGCGATGGTCGTCTATTCGTTCGATCCGGATTTTATCGCGAGACGCGGTATTTGTCGGGCCTGCAGCAAGTTCTAGGACGTCACCGATCGTGGAGTCAGTCATCGACTTCAGCTCATAAATAGCGGGCGAATTGATGCTGCCTGCGACGGCAACCTGGGCACCTACGGGGGGTATGTAGATGACATCGCCAGGAAGCAGTTGCGTGTCGTTGCTCTTGTCTCCGTGCAACAGAAGGTCGTATAGATCGAAATCTGTCAGGACTTTGCCTGAGCGTTTTAACTGGATATGGCGCATACTGCCCTGGGGATTAGGACCGCCAGTGACAAACAATGCATTCACCAATGTGCTCAGGGAACTGATGGTGTAACTTCCAGGGCGCCGAGCCTGGCCAACTACAAATACTTGAATGGAACGAAGCTGCCCCATGTTTACATTCAGATCGAAGTTGCGAAAAACCCTTCCAATCTGTGTTTTCAGGTAGTCCTGCAGTTGCCCGAACTGCAACCCAACGACTCGAACCGTACCGACCTGAGGGATGTAGATATTTCCGGTGCGGTCTACGGTGAAACGAGAGTTGAGAGTGACCTGACCCCAGATTTGGATGAGCAATTCATCGCCTGGACCTACGACGTAATCTGGCGTGACAGGAACCTTATCTAGTGGCGCAAAGGTTGTTGGGGCATTCCGAAAAAGTTTAGCGCCGTAGATCTGCAGCATTCGACCTGTCGAGTTAGCGACCATTCGCTGAAACTCTGTAGGAGGATCCGGAGGGAGCGCATTCAAATTTCTCAGGCCCTGGGCATCTTCGTTGAGGGGGTTGGTTCTGACCTGATTTGGATTTTGGTCACGGGAGTTTTGCAGGTCGATCCCACGCGGGTTCACATTTAGCTGAGGGCTTTGCTGTCCGTTTTGCCCCTGTCCCTGGCTTTGGTCGTCGGCCGAGCCATTGGAACTGCCTCCGCCCAGTGAATTGAAGAGGCCATTATCCGCACCGTTCCCCGTTTGATCCTGTGCTGTTGCAATGGCAACGGTGGAGAAAAGTGTTCCGACCGCTAGAATCAACGGAAGATATTTCGGATGTTTACGACGCATACTCAGGTTCGCCTCATTCATTTCAATCATCTTGGCTTCTCCTCAGCATACAACGCGGAGGTGAAGCCATAAACATCGAACATCCATATCTAAACCTCTATTCGAGGAGAGAAGGGATGGAGAAAGTAGAGCTTATGCCAGCTTGTGATTTTGATGGGCTCAAGGGACAATATGCACTGGAGCTAGTGTGTTTCTGAGAGTGGGAACCAGACGATTCTATGGAATTTCGGATTAGCTGGTATTTCAAGAGAAAGCCAAGCGGACTTTTGTGTTCTCGCGATTCAGGGCATGCAATGCATGCCCTGAATCTATCAAATTGGTTTTGGTTAGTTCCGGGTATCCGCAAGGGTGATTTTGGGCTTACCGCTGATCAACGGCGCTAGTAGGCGCCTGTTCTGGCCAATACCACTGGGACGGTTTTTGCCAGAATCTCAAGATCGAGAAGCAGGCTCCAGCGTTTGCCATAGTCGCTATCCAGGTAAGAGCGCCCTTCAAAACCGATTCCACTTCTTCCTGAAATCTGCCAGAGGCCGGTCATTCCGGGAGTGAGGAGCGTGTAATAGCTCATCAATGGCCCGTACAAGGTTCTCTCGGCTTCGACAATGGGGCGAGGCCCTACCAACGACATTTGGCCGCGAAATACATTGATCAACTGCGGGAGCTCATCAAGGCTCCACTTGCGCAGATACTGCCCGATTGGGGTGATGCGGGAATCCTCGGGAGTCTTTTTAAGATTGCGTTTGTGAATGATATGCGGGTCGTCTTCAGAGATACCCAATACATCGCATTGGTGTTGGCGCGAGTACATGGAACGGAACTTCACAATGCGGAAAGGGATGCCGAATCTCCCAATTCTCTCTTCACGATAGAAAATTGGCCCGGACGAGGTCATTTTGATGCAAATGGCAATCACTAGGCACATGGGAAAAACGAGGGTCATGAGCACGGCGGAAGCCAGCAGATCAAGGGAGCGCTTCGCAAAGGAGTATCGCAGCGAAAACGTTCGGGATACCACGGTCGGCAAATGGGTAGGGGAAACTGCCCACAGATGTGGTCGGGCCTGCTTGGCGGGTGCTACAACCTGGTCGGCGATCCCGGTATTCTCCCAGGTTAATTGGTCCGAGACGCGCTGCGCGCCACTCATTTTCATGAACTGAAGAACCTCCCCATATAGCCAAGCAAAAACTAGAAGTGCATTTCGTTGATCCCGGGATTCTACGCATACGTAGTGCGTGGATATTTTAGCGCGCTATCAACGGTTTCGCGATAGTCTCAAGAGAAACTTCGAGTTCTGTACAATTTCGGTCAATTTCTGCCTTTTCAGTAGTTTATCGGAAACAAACTCCTGAAATTGTTGGACGCATTCCAACCGAAAGAAGTTATCTTCACTGCATGATTTTAGCTCTTTTGGCATAAAGATGGCATGAAGAGACTTATGAGTCGATGCAATTGAAAGCACGTGACTTAATGTAACACGGCCACGCATCGAATAAAGATTAGAAACGTGAGAATGGTTATCAAGAGTATTCCTTGAAAAATCCGTTTTAAACGTGAAAACGCTTACTGAAAACAACGGCATTTCGAAGAAATCGGGAAACGTAAGCCACTGGCCGTCTAAGTGGCACTTTCGGATTCACTACGAGGAAACTCCTGTGAGCGGTGTCAGATTTTTGCTGGTTGTACAAAAAATATTGCAAGCGCGGATGATCAGATACGAAGGAAAAGGTTTCTGCGATACATCCAGAAAAGCAGAACCCAGTAGATCAGCATCACGCAAATTCCAAGCATGAGGGGTTCGAGGCCCAGGCCGAATACCTGAAATAATTTGCGGCCCAGGTTGATGTGCAGATTTTCTACGATGAAGTCTTCCCACAGATGGGCGATCAAATAGGCTGCTATTGAGTTCATGCCGACAACAACCAGAGGGAAGGCCCATCGGCGATATCCCTTGATGTCGATTACCCACGAAAATACAGCGAGGAAGAAGAAGCAGATTCCTCCGCTGAACAGTGTCCAGCTTGGTGTCCAGATACGCTTCACAATGGGGCAGATTCCAGTTACATGTAACAGGGCGCCAGCGGCCATCAGGAGCGATCCTGCGATGAGGAATTTCTTTACAGGAATCCTGGGCGACGCAGAGCGAAACCATTCGCCGGCGCGGAGGCCCAGGAGCATTGTGCCAAGCGTCGGGATGAAGCTCAGGGTGAGATAACCGCCATCGTTGAAGGCGAAGCGCGATGCACGGGGAAGAGTATTCAGGAACCAGAGATCGAAGGCCTGGCCGAGGTTGCTGTTCTTGTTCCAGTGTGAGGCGAAGCCGGTGAAATTGTGGTGCCAGTTCGCCGGAACTCCGACGGCGGTGTAATCAAAGTTCGGTCCGGGAGCGGGATAAAGTGCCCATGCGAGCCAGTAGCCGAACAGGATTGCAGCCAGGCCAATCCACTGCCACTTTGGTTTGCAGTAAGCCAGCAGGAATACCAATGTGTATCCGAGGCCGATCTGCGTAAGAGTGTCTTCAAAGGTGAAGTTGGTCTGTGGGCTATGCGTGGAGCGGAGAAAGATGCCGAGCGCGATGAGTAGCAGGCTTCGCCATATGGTGTGCGCTAACTGCTTGCCGAAGCTCTGATTCTTGCGTAAACGACTCGCGATGGAATAGGGGAGAGCGACTCCGACGAGAAAGGTGAACGACGGCTGGATCATGTCGTGAAGACCAAGCCCAGCCCACTGGACATGTGTCTGGTTGTATGCCAGCACGTGCCAGAAGAGACTGTTCGGGTAGGCTCGCGAGACCGCGTAGAAGCTCAGGATTTCGCCCATCATGAGCAGCATGACCAGGCCACGATAGGCGTCCACGGCAATGTTGCGCGGCGGTACTGAAACCTTGACCTGCTGGCTTACCCGTGGAGAGGCAATCTCGGGATATTTCGTACTGATTGTTGCATGCATTTAACTCACCCCGGCATGATTTATCGATTGGGATCTTTCCGTCTGGGCAATACAATTGCGTCAAATCTGGCACGATATTAGGTTTGTAAGGTAGCATACAGCGACCGACAAGTGCCATAGAAAGAAAGCGAATGTATATTGATCGAGTAGAAGTATTGGATCTGTCAGATCCCTCTAACTGAGAATTTTGCTATTGAAACTTGCGCACCAATATCAGGAGACATATGAACGACGAAACACTTGGTTCACTCGATGATTTGTCGCGGCGAAACTTCCTTCGGCTCGGCGGTATAACCGCTGTTGGCATGAGCATTCCGCAACTCCATGCGGAAGCTGCAAAATCTCACGCGTCCAGCATGATCGACGTACCCTTTGCTCCGGTAAAAGATCCACGGGTCGGTCTCATCGGAACTGGAGGCAGAGGCACGTCGCTGCTGGAAAATCTACTTGCAGCGGATGTAAAGGTGCTTGCGGTCTGCGACGTGGTGCGCGAGAAGGCGGAGCATGCACAGTCTCTGATAGGGAAGGCCGGGCAGAAGGCTCCGGAACTCTACACGGATGGGGATCATGCTTTTGAGTCGCTGGTGGCGAGAGACGATCTCGATCTCGTAATTATTGCGACTCCATGGAATTGGCATGTGGAGATGGCAGTTGCGAGTATGAAGCATGGCAAGCATACTGCTGTCGAAGTTCCGGCTGCGACCTCGATCGAGGATTGCTGGAAGCTTGTCGACACGTCCGAGCAGACTCGACGTCATTGCATGATGCTTGAGAACTGTTGCTATGGATACAACGAGACACTCATTCTCAGGATGGTCCACGCGGGGCTTTTCGGCGACATTCTCAATGGCGAAGGTGCATATCTTCATGATCTTCGCGAGGAGCTTTTTTCTAACAAGGGAGAGGGATTGTGGCGCCGCACTGCGCATACGCTACACAATGGCAATCTCTATCCGACGCATGGCTTGGGGCCGGTTGCAAACTATATGGGCATTCAGCGAGGCGACAGTTTTGACTACATCGTCTCGATGAGTACACAGCAGCGTGGGCTTGAGGAATATCGTAAGGCGCATACCCCGGCGGGCGATCCGAAGTGGTCTGAGAAATACGTGACGGGGGATATGAATACGTCGCTCATCAAGACGGCCAAGGGACTTACGATCACATTGAAATTCGATACTTCAAACCCACAGCCTTATAGCCGTATCAACCTGGTTGCGGGCACTAAGGGCATCTTCGCAGACTATCCACCACGAATTTATTTTGATGGACAGCCTGGAGGCGAAGCCTGGGGCAGCATTGATTCCTACAAGGAACATCAGCATCCACTGTGGAAGCAGGAAGGTGAGATTGCGAAGAAGCTTGGAGGGCATGGTGGCATGGACTACATCATGCTGTATCGCCTGATGCAATGTCTGCGCGAGGGGCTGATCCCGGATATGGACGTATACGATGCTGCAGCGTGGTCTGCGCCCGGCCCACTGAGCAGAAGCTCGGTAGCGAACGGTAGTGCACCGGTAAAGTTCCCTGATTTCACACGGGGGCGATGGCACGAACGTTCCATATCGCAGATCGCCACGCAGAGTTAACGACGATGGCGGGACGATAGCGGTTCGGTGGATGCACGGCAGGAAGTTTCTTGTGTGTCACTCGCGAACCGCCATTATCTGTTGCTGAAAAAACAGTGGCTGATTTATCGGATGTTACGGATATGGATTAGGTCGCTATTCTGCTGGATCGTAGTTCAGGTTCTGTCCAAGCCAGCGCTCCACCTCGGCCACGCTCATTCCCTTGCGCTCGTGATAATCGACCACTTGATCACGGTCAATCTTGCCGAGGCTGAAATATCGTGATTCCGGATGAGCGAAGTAGAGGCCACTCACGCTTGAGCCAGGCCACATCGCAAACGATTCGGTAATCAGCATTCCTGTATTCGCCTGCACATCGAGTAAGTGCCAGAGCGGGCCTTTTTCTGTGTGATCCGGGCATGCGGGGTATCCTGCGGCGGGCCTGATTCCGCGATATTTTTCGTGGATCAGATCTGCGTTACTCAGACCCTCTTCGCAACCGTAACCCCACTCATCCCGTACACGCTTGTGCAGACATTCGGCGAATGCTTCAGCGAGGCGATCGGCAATGGCCTCTGTCATGATCGCGTTGTAATCATCATTCTCGGCTCTGAAGCGGTCGCAAAGCTCCTTTACCCCGACTCCGCTGGTTACTGCGAAACCACCGATGTAATCCGGTAATCCCGTTTCTTTCGGAGCGATAAAGTCGGAGAGCGATCGACATGGTTCGCTTCCTTCCCGGTTGGCCTGTTGGCGGAGAAAGTGAAATCGATTCAGAGGTGTTTCGCGCGTGTCATCGGTGTACAACTCGACATCGTCTCCCACAGCGTTGGCGGGAAAGAATCCATAGACGCCCCGGGCAGCGATCAGGTTTTTCTCAATGATGAGATCCAGAAGGGCATTGCCTTCGGTGAAGATCTGACGAGCCTGCGCACCGTGCTCCTCGTGCTCAAGAATGCGGGGATAAACGCCTTTAAGCCCCCAGGTATGGAAGAACGGCGTCCAGTCAATGAATTCGCGCAGTGTCGCAAGAGGGAAATTATCCAATACGCAAACGCCGGTAAATGCCGGGACGGGAAGATCTTCGATGCGCCACTCGATCGGAGTACGTCTGGAACGAGCAGTTTCAAGCGAGACAACTTTCTGGCGCGGAGCTGAGTGGGCTTTGCGAAGTGCTTCATAGTCGGCGCGATGCTTGGCTACGAACTCATCTTTACCGTCTTCACTCAAAAGGCTGGTGGTCACAGGTACGGCACGGCTTGCATCCAATACATGCACTACCGGCTCACTGTAGTGTGGCGCAATTTTGACAGCCGTATGCGCCCTGCTCGTAGTTGCTCCGCCGATAAGCAGTGGAAGCTTGAACCCCTGGCGCTCCATCTCCTTGGCCACGTGCACCATTTCATCGAGAGAGGGTGTGATCAGTCCGCTGAGGCCGATCAGATCCGCCTTCTCTGCCTTGGCACGTTCGAGGATTTTTTCGCACGAGACCATCACGCCCATGTCGATGACCTCGTAGTTGTTGCAGGCCAGGACGACGCCGACAATGTTTTTGCCGATGTCGTGAACATCTCCCTTGACGGTTGCGAGCACTATCTTTCCCTGCGCTTTGACCACCAGCCCGGACGCTTCCATAGCAGCCTTTTCGGCCTCCATGAAAGGCGTCAAGTGCGCCACGGCTTTCTTCATTACTCTGGCAGACTTGACCACCTGGGGCAGGAACATTTTGCCTGCTCCAAAAAGATCGCCTACCACGCTCATGCCGGCCATCAGCGGGCCTTCGATAACTAACAGTGGCCGACCCAGCTTGACGCGTGCCTCTTCTGCATCAAGCTCGATATATGCGTCGATTCCTTTGACCAGCGCGTGCGAGAGGCGACTCTCCACCGTGCCGTTGCGCCACTCTTCTGCCTTTTTCTCTCCGGCTGCGGTGCCAGCGCTTGACCCTTCTGCTTTTAGAGCTTCGCCATGCTCGACCAGGCGCTCAGTAGCGTCGGGGCGGCGGTTCAACAGCACGTCCTCAACCAGTACTTTTAGCTCCGGCTCAATCTCTTCGTAGACTTCGAGCATTCCGGCATTGACGATGCCCATATCCATGCCCGCAGCTATGGCGTGATAGAGAAACGCGGAGTGCATTGCTTCTCGAACCTTATTGTTGCCGCGAAAACTGAATGAGATATTCGAGACGCCGCCGCTGACCTTTGCGTGTGGCAGGTTTGTCTTGATCCAACGTGTTGCGTTGATGAAGTCAACGGCATAGTTGTTGTGCTCCTCCATGCCGGTGGCAACGGTGAGGATGTTTGGGTCGAAGATGATGTCTTCGGGAGGAAAATGGACCTCGTCTACGAGAATTCGATAGGCGCGCTCGCAGATTCGAATCTTCTCCTCAAAAGTCGCGGCCTGTCCCTGTTCGTCGAAGGCCATTACTACGACTGCGGCACCATATTTCGACACCTTCGCGGCATTCTCGCGGAACTTTTCTTCGCCTTCTTTTAAGGAGATCGAATTCACAATGCCCTTGCCCTGCAGGCATTTGAGGCCGGCCTCAATGACCTCCCACTTCGAAGAGTCGACCATGAAGGGAACCTTGGCGACCTCCGGCTCGCTGGCCAGTAACTGCAGGTAGCGTGTCATGGCCAGGACGCCGTCGATCATGCCTTCGTCCATGCAGATGTCGAGGACATTCGCGCCATTTTCGACTTGCTGCCGAGCTACGCTTACTGCTTCTTCGAACTTGCCTTCTTTAACCAGTTTGGCGAATTTGGGCGAACCAGCAACGTTGGTTCGCTCACCGATCATGATGTAGACGCCGGGCTGCTGGGTAAATGGCTGCGACCCCGATAGGCGGAGGGGCTTCGTCTCAGTTCTACCTCGGTTCGTGTCCACGTTCTCGCTCACGCTCTGACCTCGAACTTGCGCGGAGCCTTGCCGTCAAGAGCCCTGGCTATAGCTGCAATGTGCTCAGGCGTGTTGCCGCAGCAGCCACCTGCAATATTGATCAGGCCGCCCTGTGCAAAGTCGCCCAGATAGCGAGCCATATCCGGCGGTCCTAAATCAAATCCTGTTTCTGATAGAGGGTTAGGTAAACCAGCATTTGGATAGCAGGAGATTGCCACGTCTGCCTTCTCGGAGAGTTCTTCAAGAAACGGATACATCAGATCTGGACCGAGCGAGCAGTTGAGTCCCACGGATAGTGGTCTTACGTGCTGCACTGCATTCCAGAACGCCTCTGTGGTCTGCGCGGAGATCAGCGTCTCGCCGCCGCGCCCAACCGCTGCCGAGATCATCACCGGCAGTTCCTTGCGGTTCGCAGTGAGGCCGTCCTGATCAAATACTTCGCGGATGGCGACAAGAGCTGCCTTGGCATTCAGTGAATCGAATATGGTTTCGACCAGTAGAAGGTCTGAGCCTCCGGCGATGAGCGCACGCACCTGTTGTGCGTAGGCGGTCTTAACCTGATCGAACGTGACCACTCGGAAACCGGCATCATCTGCATCCGGAGAGTTCGAAAGAGACACAGTCAAAGGTCCGATTGCTCCAGCTACGAAACGTTGACGGCCGGTTGCGCTTCCTACTCGATCGGCCCATTCGCGGCACTGTCGTGCGGACTGTTCATTGATCTCCCATGCCAGGTTGCCAAGCGAGGGATCATCGATGATTTTCTGGTAGAAATCAGGATCTTTCCTGCCGCCGTGCTCTCGCGGGTCTTCTACGAAGAATTCGCTCTGTGTGATGCTGGTCGCGCCGAAGGTATTTGTCTCGATGATGTCCGCCCCGGCCTCGAGAAAGCGTCGATGAATGTCGCAGATCATCTCCGGCTGGGTCAGGGAAAAGAGATCGCCGTTGTTGAGCAAATCCTTGGTCGAATTCTTGAAGCGGTCGCCGCGGATGTCCGTTTCCGTCATGCCATAGGTACGGATCGTGGTGCCCATCGCCCCGTCAATGATCGCAATTCGGCTGTGGAGGATCTCTTCGAGAGGATGTTGGTGAGCTTTTGTCATGTCTCCCTTTGGCTTTGAACGTGGCTACATCGGCAATATTCGCACGAAGCCGAAGGCACCTGGCCGAACAAACCCATTGGGCTCTTCTGAGCACTTTCGCTTTAGTTCTGCCACATTTGGCACGATAGTGCGCCTTTTTCATTATAACGAAACGGTAAACGTCTTGGCTTAATGGCGAGTGAGATCTGTGAGATACGGCTGGTTGCCTTCCAAAACTGCCCGAGTCACGTTCTAGAACAGATGCAGAGCAGTGAATAAGAGGGTGGATGAGGCAAAGGGTTTCTTCTACTACAAACATCTTTTCAGCTGGGCCTGTATTAGATGTGCAAGTCAAAGTGAAAGCCAAGCTCGCTCATATCGCATCTGCAACTCTACTGCGAGCGAAAGACGCGATGACTTCCAGGTGTGTTGAGGGTAACGGATTAGCGCTTGGCGGCTGATTGATACTTGCCTGGGCAGGCGAATGCAACCCATAATGCTCTGCTGCGCTGAAGCATTCGCCTGTTTCTCTACTTCGAGTGATAGCCTACGTCATATCCTCCAAGCGATGAAGGGGTGTTGGCTTTTACCATTGCCTGCACATCCGGCACGATCGTAAATAAAATGAATTCGCCAACAGGTAAAGCGTCTTTGGATGTTACCAAATAAACTTTGTTCGCTTTCTTTTCCACGGTTGTTGGCACGATCGTTTTAGGATCTAGTTGCGCGTTGATTCCTGTCCACACTCGATAGCTTGCCATCGAAATCTCGCGTCTATCTTTTTCCTCCTGGAATTTAGCCAGAGTGATGTCGCGGCCTGAATCGGCTACGCCGACAAGACATACCGCAAAGCCAGGACTATCGAGCTGATAGGGCGACTTGCCGTCTCTGAACTGAGCTTTCACTCTCGCTTTGGCGGCGCCGTAGCTGAAGGCTGCTCCCGCAACGTTCGTGGTCTTGAAGCCAACCGAGTGGGTCGCGTCCATCGATATCCATTCACTTCCTTTAAGGTAATAGGCACCGTTATCTGTTGGACAGCTTGGAATGGGGGATTGCCCGAACGCACAGAGACTCGCGCAGAGCATTGCAGCAAAGGCAACAAATTTAAGTGATTTCATATGCTAAACTTTAGCATTGAATAATTTGCATTTACATAGCAAGTGCATGCCACGAAGGTGGCAGCAGGAAAATTCATTTAGGCTAGGCAATTTCGTTTGGAAGATACTTAACACTCTCACACGAGTATCTTGATATTTTGAACGTCGTGACAATCTTGTAAACTACTGATTTAATTGGCGTCCCCGACGGGATTCGAACCCGTGTTATCGCCGTGAAAGGGCGGTGTCCTAGGCCGGGCTAGACGACGGGGACGCGGCTGGCGGTGTTGGGTGTTCCCTGCACTGCCGCACTCTTTTGAGGCTAACAACTTGTATGCTGTGTGTCAAAGAATTGGATGCGTGAGTTCAGGGTGTTCGAGCGGAGTTCGGAGTTTCGGGTCGGGTAATCTTATGGGAGATGCCGCGTTTTCGCTATCTCGATACACTGACAATCGGATTTGTGGTCGTTCTCATGGTCTCCAACCTGGTGGGGCCTAAGCTCTGTCAGATCGGTCCGCTGTTGGTCAGTGGGGCGCAGTTGCTGTTTCCTATCACTTATATCTGCGGCGATGTATTTACCGAGGTATACGGATATGCGGCGTCGCGGCGGGCCATCTGGCTTGGATTTTTTGGAATGGGGTTGCTGGCGGTGATGGGACAGGTAGCGGTTGCGCTGCCGCCGGCACCGGGATGGCATGACCAGGAGGCATTCAAGACGGTCTTTGGCCTGGTGCCCAGGTTCGCGATTGCCAGCCTTGTGGCTTACTGGGCTGGTGAATTCACAAACAGCTACACAATGGCCAAGCTCAAGCTGCTCACGAACGGCCGCTATCTCTGGACTCGGACTATAGGTTCCACGATCAGCGGACAGTTGGTGGATACGGTAGTTGTTATTCTGATCGCGTTTTGGGGAGTCGCTCCGCCAGCCAAAATCCTTATCCTGATCGCCTCATCTTATGGAATCAAAGTGGTTTACGAGACGTTGGCGACTCCGATGACCTATGTTGTTGTGAGATTTCTCAAACGAGCCGAAAATGTGGATGTTTACGACAGGGGAACGAATTTCAACCCGTTTGCGTTGTAGCAGCTGAGTTGATGCTACTGGCGGTCAGATCCCACGTGGGGTGGGCGATGAAATACAATTTTCAAGGCAGCCAACCGTCTGACATACCTATCGCAGGATTAGCCTGGGTTACTTTTCTGTGCGAACTGTCATGCTTCGGTCTTTGCAGGCGCGGCATAACCCCTTTGACGTGACTTGCATAAATTTCCAAGACCCGCCGTACGGCGACGAAACAGCAAGCGAGGTCCATCGTTGAGACACTTGAAATCGGTGATTGTTCTTGTTCCGGCAGCCATGATTCTTTTTACGGGTTGCAAACCTGCAGAGACGGCCAAGGAGCCAGCCATGCAGGCACTGCCGGTACAGACGCAGGATGTGACTCTTGTTCCTGTAGAGCAAAGTTCAGATTACGTGGCCACGATCAAATCGCGGCGCTCCGTCACCCTGATGCCTCAGGTCGATGGCAACCTGACGCAAATACTGGTCAAGTCGGGTGATCATGTCCATTCCGGGCAACCGCTTATGGTGATTGACCCCATACGCCAGCAGGCTCTTGTGGACGCGCAGCGGGCAACTGAAAACCAGAAGAAGGCTCTCTACGACTACAACACCCTCGAGATTGATCGCCAGAAAAAGCTCTTCGCTGCCGGGGTCACCAGCCGGGACACACTGGACCAGGCGGAACAGTCGTATCAGAACACCCGCGCTGACTGGGAATCGTCAATTGCCACGCGCAAGTCGCTTGAAGAGCAGCTTGCGTATTACCTCATCCGCGCGCCATTTGATGGAGTCGTCGGAGATATTCCTGTTCATGTGGGGGACTATGCCACCACTACCACTGCGTTGACGACGGTGGACGAGAATAAGGATCTTGAGGCCTATATCTATGTCCCTACGGAGCGCGGTGGGGAAGTGCGCAACGGTCTGCCGGTGCAGGTTTTGGATACCGACGGCAAGGTACTCGAAAGCAGCAAGGTGGATTTTCTTTCGCCTCAGGTCGACAGTTCCACGCAGGGGATTTTGCTGAAGGCTCCTGTGCATAGTGGGGCTGCTGGAGTTTTCCGTGCTGCGCAGCTAGTCAAGGCTCGCGTGATTTGGAAGACCGCGCCAATGCCTGTGGTTCCTGTGCTTGCTGTATCGCGACAGGGCGGCCAGAGTTTTGTCTTCCTGGCAGTGAAGCAGCCGGATGGCCATGTCGCCGCCAGGCAGATTGCGGTCACACTGGGGGATACGGTGGACAATAACTATTCCATTACTTCAGGTATCAAGGTCGGGGATCAGGTTATCGTCTCGGGTACGCAGTTCCTGGTAGACAACATGCCCGTGTTGCCTCACGCATAGCTCGTGATCGATCAGGCCATGTTGATGCGCGTGCTGTGGGTGACATAGGCGCTTGTGAAATGCTCAGCTCCGAAGATATCTTGCGTTGAGCAAGCCAGGTTTGAGGAAGGAAATAAGCCTTGTTCGTAGATTTCTTCATTCGCCGTCCGGTCTTTGCCACGGTGTCGGCATTGCTCATTATTCTTGCCGGTGCTGTCTGCATTCCTACACTTCCGATTGCGCTTTATCCGCAACTGGCACCGCCGCAGGTGGAGGTTTCCAGTTCCTATGTGGGCGCAGATGCTGAGACTGTTGAGAAGGCGGTTACGATTCCGCTGGAGGAGTCAATCAACGGCGTGCAGGGAATGCATTACATCAGCTCCTCAAGCACGAACAACGGCCTTAGCACGATCACTGTAACGTTTGATACTGGATACGATCTTTCGATCGCAGCGGTCGATGTGCAGAACCGTGTTTCGAGTGTTACTGGGCGATTGCCTTCTGCTGTAAATTCGACTGGCATCACGATTACCAAGGCAAACAGCAACTTCGTTTTCGGTTCGGGATTCTTTACGCGCGACAACCGCTATTCGAATGAGTTCATCTCCAACTATCTCGATGTGTATGTGAAAGATGCTCTGAAGCGCGTGCCGGGCGTCGGCGATGTGGTGATATTTGGCGAGCGCAAATATGCTATGCGCGTATGGCTGGATCCGCAAAAGCTGGCTGCGCGTCAACTCACCGCAACGGATGTAGTCAATGCGCTGAGCGAGCAAAATATTGAAGTGCCTGCGGGACAGCTCGGTCAACCACCATCGGATAATACGCAGAGTTATCAGGTTGCGGTGCGCGTTGCAGGGCGGCTAACCAGTCCTACGGAATTTGATAACATCGTCGTCAAGAATACCGGCAACGGATTGGTCCTGCTTAAAGATGTTGGTCACTCGGTCGTAGGTGCTGAGGACTACAGCAGCAATCTCAAGTTCAGCGGCTTTACGGCAGTAGGCATAGGTGTTCAGCAACTCTCAAACGCAAATGCTCTTGCGGTGGATCGCGATGCCAAGGCAATGCTCAAAGAGCTCTCGAAGAGCTTTCCGCCGGGGCTCGAATATGCGGTTGCTTTTGACTCAACGACCATTGTTGGCGACTCGATTCATGAAGTGCTTGTGACGTTGGGCGAGGCGATTGTCATCGTCATTGTCGTCATCTTCCTGTTTCTTCTGGATTGGCGAGCAACGA
Source organism: Acidicapsa ligni (assembly GCF_025685655.1). Taxonomy (NCBI): domain Bacteria; kingdom Pseudomonadati; phylum Acidobacteriota; class Terriglobia; order Terriglobales; family Acidobacteriaceae; genus Acidicapsa; species Acidicapsa ligni. Next base: position 498,836 of record NZ_JAGSYG010000004.1, read on the forward strand.
TTATTCCGGCTGTGACTATCCCGGTTTCGCTTATCGGAACGTTTGCTTTCATCAAGATATTCGACTTCTCGATTAACTCGCTTACGCTCTTTGGAATTACCCTTGCCACGGGCCTGGTTGTCGATGATGCCATTGTCGTGATCGAGAATGTGCAACGGCATATCGCGAGTGATCACACCAATCCGCACGAGGCTACGTCACGCGCCATGGGCGAGGTGACGAGTGCGGTTATTGCAACATCTCTTGTACTGATCGCGGTATTTGTCCCGGTATCGTTTTTCCCCGGAACGACAGGCATTCTGTACCGGCAATTTTCGTTGACAATTGCTTTTGCCATCGCGATCTCTGCTTTCAATGCGTTGACGCTTTCCCCTGCTCTGGCTGCGTTATTCTTACGCGGAGAAGAAGCGAAGTATCATCAACTGGACTTTCTGCGCATCCCTATTCTTGCGAATGGTTATTCCAAGGTTGCGCATGGCATTGATGATCTGATCGAGTGGATCTCGCGCACGTATGCCAAGCTGATTCACGTTGCACTCAAACTGCGTTACCTGCTGCTGATCGTCTTTTTCGCAGGGCTTGCGGCTACCGGCTACATGTACCTCCACGTGCCTACTGGATTCATTCCGCAGGAAGATCAGGGATATCTCATGGTCATCGTGCAGGGGCCTCCGGGAGGTTCACTTTCGGATACAACGGCTATCTCGGATCGGGCCCAGCAGATACTCGCCCAAAGTTCTGATATCGCAGGTGCATTTGCGGTTTCTGGCTTTGGTCTAAGCGGTAACTCGCCTAATGGCGGCATCATCTTTGCGGCACTTAAACCATCCAATGAACGACTCGGCAAGGGGCATTCATCTGCCGACATCGTAGCTTCGCTCGGGCCTAGACTCTTCATGGTTCCAGGCGGCACGGTGGCTATGTTCGAACCGCCAGCGGTTCAAGGATTGGGCTCCTATGGTGGATTTCAGTTCATGCTGCAGGACGAGGGAAAGAATACACTCGCTGATCTTGATCGGATTTCGCATACCATTATTGGCGCGAGTAGGCAGGACGCAAAGCTGGGACTGGCGGGGCTTTTTACGAGCTTCTCCGCGAGCGATCCGCAACTGCTGGTAACCATTGACCGCCAAAAGGCCAAGGCAATGGGTGTTTCTCTGACGCAGATATCCACAACATTGAACGTATTCATGGGTTCGGAATACATCAATGACTTCGATTACAACAACCGGACTTATCGCGTTTATGTGCAGGCAGATCAACCATTTCGTATGAAGGCACGCGATCTGCATTCGTTCTACGTGCGCTCTGATACCACGCAGCAGATGGTGCCACTCGATAGTTTGATCAGCTCGAGAGAGACCTCGGGGCCGCAGGTCATATCGCACTATAATCTCTTCCGCTCGGTAGAGATCGACGGTAGTTCTGCTCCAGGCCATAGTTCCAGTGAAGGCATCAAGTCGATGGAGAAGCTGGCCACAAGCATCATGATGCCGGGCATGACATTTAGCTGGACGGGGCTGACTCAGGAAGAAATCGAGTCCAGTGGCAAGGCTATTGTGATCTTTGCGCTGGGGCTGCTCGTCGTGTATCTCACCCTTTCAGCTCAGTATGAAAGCTTCGCACTGCCATTCATCATCTTGCTTGCTGTACCTATGGCCGTGCTCGGTGCGTTGAGTGCAGTTGCCGTGCGTGGTTTATCGGACGATGTGTATTGCCAGATCGGATTGGTGATGCTGATTGGCCTCTCAGCGAAGAACGCCATTCTTATCGTGGAGTTTGCTGAACAACTGCGCGGGAAGGGAAAGTCAATTGCGGAAGCTGCGATTGAAGCGGCGGAACTGCGATTGCGGCCAATTCTGATGACCTCCTTCGCGTTTATTCTTGGTGTGTTTCCGCTTGTTTTTGCGACTGGTGCTGGTGCGTTGGGAAGGCACTCCGTTGGTACTACGATTGTTGGAGGAATGTTGGTGTCGACAATCCTGAACCTGGTTTTCATTCCTGTTCTCTACGTCATTCTGAGCACAGTGTTGTCGAAGTTCAAGCGGGGGACATCCTCACACGCAGGCCCTGGCGCGGCTGTTGCTGCGGAGGGCAGTAAGTAAGTCGAGAAACTTTTCGAAATAGAATGAAAATCCCATATCTCTGCAACGGAGATATGGGATTTTTGTTGATCTTCCGAAGACTACACTTCATGGTCCCTATATATATCGCGTATCTTAATGTAGCGCATTTCCCGATGAGCCAATCAATATGTGTCTTCGTTGAGTCGATCGCGTGTTTTAGCTGGAGTGGGGCTGGACGCTGAAGCGACTCGATGCGCAATAATATTTGCGCGAATGCGGCGATAAACATCGGGAGTAATTACTCCGCGATCTACCAGATCAAGTTTTGTTCGATACGGGCGAAAGCGGACGATTCTTCCCGCCCAGCTCTGCGTCATTCCAGATACGGTCATAAGTTCCGTGACTGTAGCGCGATTCAAGTCGATAAGTTGCGGGCGCAGGCTCTGGGCGGTCATAGTCGACGCAACGGACAGGGCAAAACTGCACGTTATCAGCTTAAGTGGGAAGCGCATGAGCCCATTTTGCAGTAAGTCGATCTATTTGCGAAAAGTTTCTGCGATGTATTTGACAAATGAAGCTGACTTGCTTAGTTTTAATTCCAGATGCAGATCCACTTCCATCATCGTCATCACCATCATCATGGGACGACCATGTCGGCGGAATGCTGCAGCTTAAGCTAGAAAAGCTAAGTTAACAGCAGGATCGAAAGATTTGAAAAGCCCGCCGGCGCCAGACGCCAGCGGGCTTTTTGCTCGTTCTGGCACTCCGAAAGACGGCGGCCCAACCCACGAATGAGAGAGTTCCGATGACTGCATTACCCACAATTGATTTTGAAAAGATGGACGGCCTCATACCCGGCGTGGTGCAGGATGCCGCAACCGGTGAGGTGCTGATGCTTGGTTTCCTCAATGAAATCAGCTACGCCAAGACATTGGAAAGTGGCTTTGTAACCTTCTGGAGTCGCACTCGCCAGAAGCTTTGGATGAAGGGCGAAACGAGCGGCAATCGTCTGCGAATCGTCTCCGCTGCTACTGATTGCGATAACGATACGATCGTTTTCCGCGTGGTGGTTGAAGGCGACGGACTGGTCTGTCACGAAGGCTCGATCTCATGCTTCACCAAGAACATTCCTATTCAAAATTTCGTTAAAACCAACGAATTGCAAGAGGTGCAAAGTGGCAAATAAGATTCGCCTTGGCATTCCCAAAGGCAGCCTGCAGGATGCAACCCTGGCTCTCTTCAAGCGCGCAGGTTGGAATGTTTACGCCGATGGACGCTCGTATTTTCCTTCAATCGACGATAAAGAGATTGAGTGCATGTTGATTCGCGCGCAGGAGATGGCCCGCTACGTCGATCATGGTGTGTTGGATGCTGGTCTGACTGGCATCGATTGGGTCGTTGAAAGCGGGCTCAAGGTCAACAGCATCACATCCCTCACATATGCCAAGCAGAGTCGTCGCAAAGTTCGTTGGGTACTGGCTGTGCCCGAGGGTAGCGGCTTTGAAAAGGCAGAGGATCTGGAAGGCAAGATTATCGCGACGGAACTTGTCGAAGTTACGAAGCGCTACTTCGCCGACAAGGGTGTCAATGTGAAGGTCGAGTTCAGTTGGGGCGCAACGGAAGTTAAGCCGCCCATGCTTGCTGATGCGATTGTTGAGGTCACCGAAACAGGCAGTTCTCTCAAGGCGAATCGTCTTACTATTATCGACACTGTGATGGAGAGTGAGACACATCTCATTGCCAGCCAGTCAGCATATGCTGACGCATGGAAGCGACAAAAAATTGAGTCACTGGCACTGATGCTGCGTGCGGCAATCGATGCCCAGGGACAGGTTGGATTGATGCTGAATGTGCAGCGCCAGCATCTGCAGAAGATCCTGGATGTGTTGCCCGCGCTAAATTCGCCAACGATCTCGGAACTCAGCAATCCGGCATATGTCGCAGTGAATACGATTCTTGAGGAAAGCACTGTTCGCGATGTTATTCCTCGCCTTAAAGCCGCAGGGGCAACGGGCATTGTGGAGTACCCATTGAACAAGGTCGTGCTGTAACTTTCCCATTGAAATGAGGCATGGGCGTGGTTCGTTATGGTGGCCTTCGAGGCTACGTTGACCACGCCTTTCAACTCAAAATCATAGTTGGGCTGGACCCATCGAGGTGGCGATTTTCCATGCGAATCATTCGGACTACTGGTCGTAGCGCAAAACAATTTGAGGCGCTACTTGCTTTGTTGGAGAGACGAGGAAGCGCTGCTCTCGATACGGTTCTGCCTGCCGTGAACAAGATTCTTCGCAATGTTCGACATCAAGGGGATAGTGCACTCCTGGGATATGCGAAGAAGTTCGATGGCTTCGACAAAACTCAAAATTTACGTGTTACGCCTGAAGAGACAGCATCTGCATGGAACGAACTCGATCCGAGTTTGAAGGAAGCTCTTACGGTCGCCTCGCGTCAGATTCGCGCGTTTGCCAAGAATCAGATGCCGAAGAGTTGGCGTGCCTCTTCAGGCAAGGGACTTACCACAGGTCAACTGATTCGGCCGCTGGATTCAGCAGGCTGCTACGTTCCGGGTGGACGTCATCCATTGCCTTCAACGATGCTGATGACTGTAATTCCCGCACAGGTCGCGGGTGTTCGTCGTATTGTCGTGACATCGCCGCGCCCCGCTCGGGAGACTTTGGCTACGGCTCATCTACTGGGTGTCAGCGAGTTTTATCGTATCGGTGGGGCACATGCTGTTGGAGCGTTGGCCTATGGCACGGAGTCGATTTCTCGTGTGGCCAAGATTGTTGGTCCTGGCAATCTTTACGTCACCGCGGCGAAACGTGCTGTGGCGTTTGATTGCGCGATCGATATGCTTGCTGGACCAACCGAGATTGTAGTCACCAGCGACCTTGGCACCTCTCAAGGCATTGCGAGCGATCTCATCGCCCAGGCTGAGCATGATCCTGAAGCGCTGGCTATTTTTATTACGACGAAGGAAGATCTCGCGAATGAAGTGCTTACTGAGGTCAAGCTTCGCAGCCGCACGAATCCAATTGCAAAAGAGGCGCTGCGCCACAATGGATATATCTTTCTCGCAGCGAGCAAAGAAGAAGCTCAAGGAATCACCAATCGTCTCGCGCCTGAACATCTAACGGTGGATGCAACGGCTGATCTGGATTGGGTGCAGAATGCGGGCAGCGTCTTTGTTGGCCCCCATTCGCCGCAACCGATGGGCGATTACATCTCTGGTCCAAATCACACGCTACCTACAGGTGGTATGGCTGGTGTTCGCGGGGGCTTGAGCGTGATGGATTTCGTGAAGCTGATCACGGTACAGGAGTACACGGCGGCGGGATTGAGAACGCTGGGGCCGAAGGCCATTCGACTGGCGGAAGCAGAGGGCTTGACTGGCCATGCTGAGGCCATACGTGCGCGTCTTGAAGAGAAGGGAAGCGCATGAGCAAGCCGCAAATCACAAGCGAAATTAAACCGCGGCCGCGTGTTGCGGCTATGCCTGAGTATCATCCGCCGCTGGGCAATCGTGATCATCTCAGGCTCGACTTCAACGAGAATACGCTGGCTTGTTCGCCACAGGTTAAGGCGGTGTTGGACAATATTTCAGCCACAGATCTTACACGCTATCCAGAGCGCGGGCCTGTCGAGGCATTGGTTGCAGAGCACCTGGGTTTGGCTGCCGATCAGGTGATCCTGACCAATGGTGTAGATGAAGCAATACACGTTCTATGCCAGGCTTTTCTGGACGTGGATGATGAGTTGTTATTGCCTGTGCCGACTTATACGATGTATGAAATTTATGCGTCCTCTACGGATGCGCGTCTGGTAAAGGTGCAGGCAGATGCCGATTTCAAATTTCCTTTTGAGAAGCTGCTCGCCGCTATCACTCCGAAGACGAAACTCATTGCCATTGCCAATCCCAACAGTCCTACCGGCAGTATCGCTACGCGTGAACAAATACTTGCTATAGCGAACGCAGCGCCAAATGCATTGGTGCTGGTCGATGAAGCCTACTTTCATTTTTACGGCGAGACGGTGATGGATCTTGTAGGCAAAGTTCCTAACCTCATTGTCGCCCGCACGTTTTCAAAGGCGTATGGGCTTGCGAGCCTGCGTATTGGATTGCTGGCGGGGAATGCTGCACATCTGCGTTGGATTCGACGTGTGCTTTCTCCATACAGCGTGAACATGATTGCACTCACATGCCTTACTGCGGCCATTCGAGATCAAAGCTATCTTGACTGGTATGTGGACGAAGTCACGCAGGCGCGAGTGGAGTTTTTAGCAGGGCTTACGCGTATTGGTCTTCAGTATTGGCCAACGGAGGCCAACTTCGTTCTGGTGAACATTGGCGGGGCTCATAAGCAGTTTGTTGCCGACCTGTTGGGCGAAGGAATTCTGGTGCGTGATCGTTCTGCCGATCCGGGTTGTGACGGCTGTGTGCGAATCACAATCGGAACACGCGATCAGATGCGCATAGCGTTAGACGTGATTGAACGTTCAATGACAGGGATTTCAATGACAAGGATTTAAATGACAGGGATATTGTCCACAGGAGTTTCTCAATGACTACAGCAGCAAGTCCGCGCGGCGCAGAGATCATTCGCAATACTACAGAGACGAAGATTGAGCTGCATCTCGTTATCGATGGGCAGGGCCAGTACAAGATCAAGACAGGCATTCGTTTTTTTGACCACATGCTGGAGCTGTTCACACGTCATGGCGGCTTCAACCTCGACCTTGTTTGCGATGGAGATTTGGATGTCGATCAGCATCACACGGTTGAGGATGTGGGCATTGCGCTGGGTGAGGCATTCGATCGTGCTCTCGGCGATAAGCGTGGCATCCTTCGTGCTGGGTACTTTCTGATGCCTATGGATGAGACGTTGGCTATCGCTGCTGTCGACCTCAGTGGACGAGCCGCATACGTGGTTGAGACCAAGGTTCGCACGCGGCTGGTGGGTGATCTGCAGACGGAATTGGTGGTGGATTTCTTCGAGGGTTTTGCGCGTGGGGCGCGCGCCAATGTACATGTGAAAACGATGTACGGGCGCAGCAATCATCACAAGATCGAGGCCATCTTCAAGGCTTTCTCCCGTGCGTTGCGAGTGGCTTGTTCTCGCGATGAGCGGCTGGCTGAAATGCTTCCGTCCACCAAGGGACTGCTCTGATGGCAGAAAAGGAAAATTCTGTCACGCAAGTACCTGTAACTGTCGTTGATTACAGGGCAGGTAATCTTACTTCGGTAGTAAAAGCATTGCGTTATCTTGGCGCGGATGTGACTGTGACGGATAGTCCGGAAGTGTTGGCCAGGGCAGAGCGCATTGTTCTGCCAGGTGTCGGTCACTTTGGTGCTACGCGCAGGCTAGATGAAACGGGTCTCACGCGGGCTATTCTTTCGGCGATTTCTGATGGCACTCCATTCCTCGGTATTTGCGTTGGGATGCAATGGCTGCTTACCGGTAGCAGGGAGGCTCCAGATCAACCGGGCTTGGGATATTTTCAAGGGCAATGCGATCGCTTTCCCGAGGACTCAAGAAACACTGAGCACGAGAAGGTTCCTCATGTTGGATGGAATCGAATTGTACCGCGCAGTCTTCGTGCGACTCGGCTTTTCGATGGCGTTCAGGACAATGAGTTTGTTTACTTCACGCACTCCTATCGTGTGCCAACTACGGTGCATGTGAAAGGGAGCGATGGCAGCCTTGAGAATCCTACCGCTGCTGTTACGCGATACATTCAAACCTTTGCCTCGGCAGTTGAACATGAGAATGTTTTTGGCGTGCAATTTCATCCTGAAAAATCTGGTGCGACGGGCCTCAGAATTTTGAGTAATTTTTTGGAGTTCAAGGCATGCTGATTGCAAATTCAAAGACAACATTGACGCGGCGGATCATCGCTTGTCTTGACGTTCGGGATGGCCGTGTCGTCAAGGGCGTTCAGTTTGTGGATCTTATCGATGCGGGAGACCCTGCGGCGTTGGCCGCGCGGCACGCGCAAGAGGGCGCGGACGAGATTGTGTTGCTGGATATTACGGCTACGCATGAAGGGCGGGCGACGTTGCTCGATACGGTTCGTCGTACTGCGCAATCGCTTTTTGTTCCGTTCACTGTCGGCGGTGGTATACGAACGGCCGAAGATGCGGCCGCAGTCTTTGATGCAGGCGCTGATAAGGTAAGCGTCAACTCTGCTGCGCTTGCCGATCCAGGTCTCATTGCGAGTATTGGTAATAGCTTTGGAGCGCAGGCCGTTATCGTGGCGATTGACGCGCGACGAAATGCGGAGGCGATAGACCCCGTTCGCGGTGCGCATGTGTTTACGCACGGAGGCCGCAAGGATACGGGACGCCCTGTTGTCGAGTGGGCACAGGAGGCAGAGTCGAGGGGAGCTGGAGAGATTCTGCTGACATCGATGGATTCGGATGGCACGCGCGCGGGATTTGACTGTGAGCTTACTGCTGCGGTCAGCGCCGCGGTTCGCATTCCGGTGATTGCTTCAGGTGGTGCCGGCACAGTCGCACACTTTGCGAATGTATTTGGTGCAGGCAAAGCGGATGCGGCGCTTGCAGCCAGCATCTTTCATTTTGGCGTGTCGAGCGCTCGTTCGCTTAAAGAAGAGCTTGCACAGAGCGGTATTCCGGTGAGGCTTCCATGTTGATTCCTTCAATTGATTTGATGGGTGGGCGCATTGTGCAGCTCATTCAGGGTGAAAAGCTACACCTGGCATTTGATGATTTTGAATACTGGATCGAACGTTTTTCAAAGTATCCACTGGTGCAGCTCATCGATCTCGATGCCGCGATGCGCCAGGGAGATAACTCCGCGCTCGTCGAGCAGATTGCCGGTCGTCTACCGTGCCAGGTCGGCGGTGGTATAGGGACTGTCGAGAGAGCGGAGCGCGTATTGGCGGCAGGCGCGCAGCGTGTCATTGTCGGCTCTTCTTTATTCACAGAAGAGAACGGAGTAGGCAGCGTGAATGCAGCTTTTGCCGATCAACTCGCCAGTGCTGTCGGCGCTGAGCGTATCGTTGCGGGAATTGACTCGCGCAATGGCCGTATAGCGATCAAAGGATGGAAGATGCAGGTCGCGCTTACGGCAGAGGAAGCGATTCCCGTGCTGGAGCCTTTCGTCGGGGCATTTTTGTATACGCATATTGATGGCGAGGGACTGATGCAGGGCTTTCCTGTTGCGATAGCATCTCGTCTGAGAGCACTCACGCATAGACAGCTCATCGTTGCCGGCGGCATTCGTGCGCAGGAGGAGATTGATGCTCTGGCTGCGATTGGCGTGGATGCAGTCGCGGGCATGGCGGTGTATACCAATCTGCTTGCGGTATGAGTCGCTCGTAAGTGGCAAAAGATTTGCATTGCCACATTCACTCAAGACAGCATTAGATAACAGCAGCCTTCCCCTGGGCCTGTAGACGCGTCCGATATTCTGAGACGGGCATTCATAGGAAGGTAAGAATTGATATGAGTACCAAGGCAAGTGGAATCCGTCTGGCGAAACGTCTGGACGAAGTGGGTTTCTCTGACATCGTTCAGATTCGCAATAAGGCGATGGCGCTTCGTGCTGCCGGAAACAAGATACACGCGTTGCATGGGGGGGAGCCATATTTTGAGACGCCTGCATCGATCAAGTACGCGGCAATTCAGGCTCTAATTGAAAACCAGACACACTACGCGCCTTCCTCCGGTATTCTGCCGTTGCGTGAAGCGCTTGCGGCGAAGCTTACCTCAAGGAACGGCATCCCAACATCGCCGGACCAGGTGATCGCGACTGTGGGTGGCACGCAAGCTCTCTACGGAGCATTCCAGAGCGTTCTCGATCCAGGGGATGATGCGCTGGTCTTCTCACCTTATTGGACGCCCATCGGCGATCTTATCCGCGGTACACAGGCGCGGCCATTACTGGTGCCGACCTCAATGGCGCGACGGAATGGCGTTCGTTCGACGCTGGAGCAGTTTTCTACGCCGAATACGCGGGTGGTCTACTACAACACTCCACAGAATCCCAGTGGTGTTGTGTTCACGCGAGCGGAGGCGGAAGAGGTTGCGGCTTTTGCTCTTGAGCGCGATCTGATCGTGGTTGCAGATGAAGCGTACGAAGATCTGGTTTACGACGGAAAGCACTTTTCGATTGCATCTTTACCGGGAATGGCCGAGCGCACGATTAGCTGCTTCACTTTTTCCAAGACCTATGCCATGACCGGCTGGCGAGGGGGCTACGCTGTGGCACACGAGCCTTTTATGTCGGCATTGCGAAAGATTGTTCTGTATTCCACCAACGGTGTGCCTACGCCTGTGCAGTATGCCATGGTGGCTGCACTGAAGACGCCGCAATCGGAGTTGGATGAGCGGCTTGTCGGCTACCGCCAACGGCGCGATTTGCTAGTCGCTGGACTCAATGATGTAGGCATGGAGTGCGAGCCTCCCGCGGGTGCTTTTTATGCTTTTCCGAATGCGGAGAAGATTCACAAAAACAGCCGTACTGCAGCGGAGATTTTGCTTGATAAAGCCCACATCGTTACGATTCCCGGATCCGCATTCGGGGCACAGGGCGAGGGGCATCTGCGCTTCGGGTATGCAATCACAGTTGAGGAAATCGAAGACGCGGTTTCAGCTCTCAAGAAGTTTCTATCCTGACCTTGTGTGACGGATGGGCAATAGTCTAAAAACTATTGCCCTTTCTCCACGGCTTCGCCGGTATCAATTCGCGACGCTCTCAGTAATTGGGCCAGCTGCTTAAGATGAAGTTGGACTGCGTATGCGCGCAGGATTTCTGCCTCAGGGAACTTAAAGCTGGTTGGGCGGATGGATGTCATCTTCGCTTCAAGAGCGGCGATTGAATCTTTCAGAAAAAGTTTGGTGGGCGCATCGAACTTCCATTGATGAATGCACTTCGCCACGTACTGAAAGCCCTGATGGATATCTGTGGCGAGTTTGCCCAACTCAGGCTCCAGGTGGGCCGCATACGCATCGCCTTTACTGTCTTGAACGGCGAGTTCCAGCGCATGGAGTGAATCCTCCAATGTGCGCCCAAACTGATACAGCAGTGAAAGTCCTTCAAGGGATGCCGGGCCACTGGAGGGTTCATTGCGTGCTGCGTCCAGCAATTGACCGTTCGCAAGCACCAGAACTCCCAACTCCTCACGTATCTTCGGCAGATGTTCGGAAGGCATACCGCGAAAGCCCTGGAGCACGGCCTCGAAGACCGATCCCATCAGCAGATATTCCTGAGCAAGACCGTCACGAAGGCGAGTGCGAGCCCGATCGGGGAGAACGAGTGCGGAGATTCCCAGCGCAACGACAATCCCCAGCAATACCTCAAGCACACGATGGAGTGGAAGTATCCAATTCGAGCCGGTTCTATGGACCAACATGAGAATGGTGACGGTTACCCCGGCGAGCCTGGAGCTATTTTTCAATCCCAGCAGGCTGCATGTCACCATTGCTGCTATTACCGCCAGCAGATAGACCCAGAGTCCTTCCCCCAGGAATGAGAACACCGCTCCAAAAGCTGCCCCGATCAGCGTCCCGATTAAACGGTCGCGTGAAGCCGATACGGTGGAACCCACATTGGATTGCAATACGATGATGGCACTAATCGAGCCCCAGTAGCCGTCCTGCAGGTGTGCAAGAGTGGCCAGCCAATAACAAAGCCCCGCTGCGAGCGCCGTCTTTACCGCTGTCAGCAGCATTGAGCGCTTCTCGTAGGTAAAAAAACCTGTCTCCTTTGGACCGCTCAGGTGAAGTTTGGCGGACAACACTTCCTGGGACCATGTTTTGCGCGGCGAGATCTGCATAAAGAGGGAAAGCTCTCGTTTCTATCTTGATTAGAGAATTAGAGCATTTTTCTCATGGAGGTGATCCAACGGAAATTCGCTTTAAGGATGTATTTCCCTGAAGGCCATAGAAACGGCTGGTAACCGATTGCGCCGCCGGAAAAATCTCAATTGCCTGAAAATGAGGTTAATTCGCTCTGTGCGCGGCTATTGGAGCTCAGAAAACGATTTATAACGGCTGGCACAGTATAGAGTAGTCAAGTTAAAGCATTGTTTTAGCTACCTTTTGGGTTCCTCGCGAATCCAATCAATAATTAGAACCTCGTCTTTGTACGATTGCAAGGAGTGCCGCCTTTCTATGTCTTTTCCTCGAATGCTTTTCTATACGACTTTTTTCGCCGGGCTATGTCTGGTCGGCAACGCTGCAACGCCTATCAATAGCGCGTTTGTTTCCAACAATGCTGCTGCGATTCCATCTTCTCCAGTGATGGTTCTCAGCGATAGTTCCTCGGCAGATAACGCGCTCCCCGATGCTCCTCAGGCGCAAACCAGCACCGCTCCCAATGCGTCTTCGGGTACGGCCGCGGACGGCGGTCTCAAGCAGACCAAGCGAATTCTCTTCATTATTCCGAATTTTCGCTCGGTTTCCGCCGATGCCAAATTGCCTCCGCTAACACCAAAGGATAAGTTGAAGTTGTTTTTTTCCGACACTTTCGATTATTCCAGCTTCATCGAGGTAGCTCTTCTTGCCGGGGTTTCCGATTGGCACAAGTCTGAGCCGGAATTCGGGCATGGCGCTGTGGCTTATGGACGCTATTACTGGCATGGTCTGGCTGATACGACAGACGGAAACCTGATGACAGAGTTCATTGTGCCGGTTGCCGCACACGAGGATCCTCGCTACTACACACTGGGCCACGGCGGCGTGGTGAAGCGCACGGTCTACTCAGTCTCCCGCCTGGTGATTACCCGCAGCGATAACGGCCATCCTACGCCTAACCTGGCCGAAATCGTCGGCAACGGAGCATCTTCCGGCATATCGAACTTCTATTACCCCAGAAGCGATCGGGATTGGACCAAGACCGGCCAGCGTTGGGTTCTGCAGGTGGGAATAGACGGAGTTGCAAATCTTGTGAAAGAGTTCTGGCCGGATATCAACGACAAGCTATTTCACGGCAAAGAATGACGGTTAGTATGCGGGGTAGCGAACACGGTAGCATGGAATAAAGGAACGGAAGAATCCGACATGCTCAAAGTTGGCTATCCTGCATCACTCTCCGCTGATCTACTCCAGCTCTTTCCCCCTGGAATTGAGCTGGTTTCCATCCCTTCCCATCCTTCGAGTGAAATCCACGTCGATTTTTGGATTCCTCCACCGGACTCTGTGCCGCGATTGTGGCCATATCTGCGGGGCGTCAAGACAGCGCAGACAATGACGGCGGGCACGGAATGGCTGAGCAAATTGGTCGGCCCTGAGGTGACTATTTGCAATGCCCAGGGCGCGCATAGCATCTCCACTGCGGAGTGGACGGTGAGTGCGATTCTCGCAATGCTGAAATACTTTCCGCTGTATCGCGATCTGCAGCGTGCTGCGGATTGGTCAGGCCGCAGGCAGGCCAGCAAGGCTTATTCCACGATTCACGGCGATGACCGGCCGCAATTTCCACCGGTACTCCAGGAAGAGCTTTTCGGCAAGCGCGTTTTGATCGTCGGTTATGGTGATATCGGCAAAACCATTGAGAGGATGCTCGGCGTCTTTGGTGTTGAGGTGACGCGGGTTGCCCGTAGCGCTCGTACCTCTCCGATGGTGCATCCTGTTCAAGAACTCGACGCACTTTTGCCCAATGCGGATATCGTCATTCTTATTTTGCCTCTAACGCCGGAGTCTCACGGTTTGATCGGCGCTAAGCAAATCGCATTGATGCCTAAGGGATCGTTGTTGGTCAATGCTGCACGTGGGCCTGTTTTGCAGACAGACGCATTGGTGGAAGCGCTGAATGCAGGCCGCATTCGTGCTGCCATCGACGTTACTGATCCAGAGCCATTACCCGCAGAGCATCCACTATGGCAATGCCCGAATCTGCTGTTGACACCCCATGTTGCCGGCTCAACGCCAGAGTTCAGTCCGCACGCAATCAGCATTGCAGCAGATCAGGTTCGCCGATTGCTCAATGGTCAACCGTTGATAAATGTCGTCCAGAAAGGTTCTGCTTCAGGGATTTAGGTATTCGATGAGTTATGCAGTAAAGGAAGTTTTTTATACATTGCAGGGCGAAGGCACGCATGCAGGCCGCGCGGCCGTTTTTTGCCGCTTCGCCGGATGCAATCTATGGACGGGTCGCGAGAGTGATCGAGCAGCAGCGGTTTGCAAATTTTGCGATACAGATTTTGTCGGAGTTGATGGGCCTGACGGAGGGAAGTTCGAGACTGCGGCGGATTTAGCGAATCGCATCGATGCAACCTGGCCACGCAATTCAGCAGGCAAAAAGTTTGTTGTGTGCACAGGTGGCGAGCCGCTTCTGCAATTGGATAAGCCGTTAATTGATGCATTGCATGAACGTAATTTTGAAATAGCTATTGAGACCAATGGTACGATTGCTGCTCCTGATGGTATTGATTGGATCTGCGTCAGCCCCAAGGCGGATGCCACATTGATTCAGACCAGGGGAGATGAGTTGAAGCTGGTGTTTCCGCAGGCAGGAGCATCGCCGGATAAGTATGAGCAACTGGAGTTCCGGCATTTCTTTTTGCAACCGATGGACGGGCCGGATCAGAAAATTCACGTGGAGCAGGCATTGCGGTTCTGCCTGGAACACCCAGCCTGGCGATTGAGTTTGCAGACACACAAACTTGTTGGGATTCGATAAACGTCATGGAGATATTCAAGTCATTCACGATTGAAGCTGCGCATCGGTTGCCCAATGTACCGCCGGGGCATAAGTGCAGCCGTCTGCATGGTCATAGTTTTCGGATCGAGATATATGTGCAGGGGCCAGTCGACCCACAACTTGGCTGGGTAATGGACTTCAGCGATATCAAGGAAGCATTCAAACCTGTGGAGGATCGACTCGACCATCATTACCTGAACGAGATAGAAGGACTGGAGAATCCGACCAGCGAAAATCTCGCGCGGTGGATATGGAAAGAGTTATATCCTGCACTGCCAAAGTTGAGTAAAGTTGCCGTGCAGGAAACCTGCAATTCCGGCTGCATTTATACCGGCGATTAGTGGATGAAATAAAAGGGGATGAGCGTTGACTCATCCCCCTAGCCATTTACATGGTTGTATTTCCATTGATTGAAGTTAGAAGTTATAGTGTGCCGAGAGCCTTACAGTTGCAGGCGCTCCAAGGTGAATAAACGTATCTCCCAGGCTGGCTCCCGTATCTTTCCAATAGCGCTTGTTGAGGATGTTATCCGCATAGAGGCGAAATGTAACATGGCTTTGCTCTCCGCCTGGCGAGTAACGCGCGCCTAGATTGAAAAGATTATAGCCACCCACACTGACAACATCGTCACGCGTGGCCTCCTTGCGTCCGGTATAACTCCAGCCGGGCAATAAGTGAAGATCGGCCAGATCAAATCCGGTGCGCCGCAATACGCGTGTGTGCGGCAGTGAAACATCGGCAAAAAAAGCCGTCTTGATACGAGGCTCGTTGATCACCTGCTTATCATCGAATGTCGGCGTTCCTGTCTCGTCTGAAGTAGCAAGGGTGCCTGCGGCAGTAGCGGAAAGACGCAGCCAGCTGGCAGCTTTCCCCTGGGCACCCAGTTCAATCCCATCATGGGTCTCGCGGCCCTGGGACTCGAAGCATTCGCCCGGTTCATCCGTCGTTACAGTGCAAAAGGCATCGGATGTATCGACAACCTTGGGGTAAAAAAACGGTGTGCGCATTCGGAAGAACGCTGTCGTCAGCAGGATGCGATCATTTGGCTCATACTTCGCGCCAACTTCAGCCTGTCGCGTGAAAAATGGAGCAAGAAATGCGTTTCCATTCAGAGCCCAGAAAGGTGCTTGCGGCCCGAGCGATAGCATCACGCTATAGTTGCCGTAAAGCGTCATGTTAGTAACAGGCGTATAAGTCGCAGAGTACTGCGGCAGCCACGTTCCCCGGGATCCAGTGTAGTTAAAGTCATTCACGGATGCATAGCGCCCTCCGGCAGTAACTTGAACCCTTCCTGGCAGCGTCACCCTATCCTGCAGGATGCCGGAAGACTGGTGATTGAAGTCGGAAAGCGTAGATGGTCCTGCGTGCTGAACCGGGCTTTCAATCGGATACAGGATGTTCGGCTGGAAGATATTTTCAACGCCCAGCGGGGTATATACGACCGTGGGGGAGAGATCGACTGAGCGGTGAAAAATGGAACCGCCAAAGGTCAAGTTATGTGTCACAGATCCGTTTCGGATTTGACCGCTACTGATAATCTCTCCGATTGCATCGATGCGCAGTTCTCCGGGGCTTCGATAGTCGTAAATTTCATAGCTTCCATCCGAACAGAAAAAGTAAATCGGCGCGCATAGCGGCGTCATAAGATCGCTTGCCAGCGCAGCGCCGTAGGGATAAATAACATTATCGTCGATTAATGAATGGCTGTAGCTTCCAGCCATGTAAGTATGCCAGTTGCGAGTTACATTCAAATCCAGTCTTGAGTTAGCGTTGAACGCGTCGAAAATATTCGGCTTCGACCATGGTTGATCACCGAGCATCACGGAAGGGAAGACCTGATTCAGGCTGGGAACGATTGTTCCGCCGAGTAACTGATAGCCGGCCACTGATCGCTCGCGCTTGTGTTGATATTCAAAGTCGGTCTTGAGCATAGCAACATCGGATATCTTCCAATCCGACGCCAGAGCCCCGACGCCTCGCCAGCCATTGGCGCTTTCCACATAGGTATGAATGTCTTCGCCCGCCATGTTGGCGCGCACTCCGTATTGCTTTCTGTGTCCGAATAACTGCCCAATATCGAGCGCCGCATAGGCTGTTCCGCGATGATCCGTGGCAAGATCAAAGGCCTTTACCAATGCTGGACGCTTCGTAACATAGTTGATCAGGCCGCCTGCAGTGGTGATTCCGCTCTCTACTCCAGCAATGCCTTTCAGAAACTCGACACGTTCCTTGTTTTCAAGCGGTACATCCTGCTCTCCGGCAATGACCAGGCCGTTGATCTGCAAGCCTGTGGCGAGATCGATAGCGAAGCCACGAATTTGAAAGTCGCCATAGTAGCCCACCGGGGCATAGTCTTCGCCGATCGATGCGTCATTTTTGACCACATCTGAAAGTAAGCGCGAGAACTGATCTGTCATTAAGTCACGCGTCACGACCGTTGCCGAGACGGGCGTATTCAGCAGAGGAAGTCCATCAAAATTGCCGACAGAGAGGCTCTTCGGCAGATAATCATCGCTGACTTTTTCCTGCACAACGACAGTCGTGGTCACAGGCTGAACTTTGCCTGCCTGGGACTGGCTTGTATCGGGTACAGATGTCTGCTCCTGCGCGAAGGCGAATGAGCCAGAAGTCGCAATGCAGAGCATGATTGTGAGAAGGAAGCGTGTCTGGCGTGGAGATGTGGCTACTGAAGCTGCGTACATGGTTTCCCCTTGAATCCAACTACGAAACAAGAGGTGCTCACGCGACAGCAGTCCATACGCATGGATTGCGTTTCGGAAACTTCCCACGCCGGTATTATCCGGTTCGGGTCCAAAGGGTTTTTCTCAGCCCCGCATTTGCGAAGCACCCCTGTTTCTATTCACTAAGCTATAACACTTCGCCAAATTCTGCACGGCGAATGTTGCACATCGTGAGGAGGGACGTTTTCGACGATATAACTTACTGCCACATTGCCTTGATTTGCGGTAGATAGGTTGAGGCTTGGGGAACGGCGAGTGCGGGGATTTTAGCTTCGTCGTCCCAATGGCGCAATGTGATGGCATCCTGCGCGAAGGGAGTAGCAACAAATGCAACAGCTTCGGCTTCCGACATGGGGCCACCCTGCAATCCGAGACTTAAGAGTGAAGACGGAGAAAGTGCATTGAGGTAGGCCGGATCAACATGGCAGAGATATCGTTTAGCCGCTACGTGCATGCGAATCGGCTCTGTAACGGATAGTGGCAGATGCGCGGAGAGTATCTGATTCGCGAGTTCCTCATGCCTCGTGTCGAGGCCGTCAACTGCGGCATCTTCCCCTTTGTGATGTAACAGGTGGCCTACATCGTGTAGCAGCGCGGCAACAATCAGCGAATTGGCACTCGCAGCTTCGCGAGCAAAGAATGCAGCTTGCGGGCAGTGCTCCAACACTGTAACCGGCTCTCCGAAATAAGAGTCGCCACCGCGCGATGAAAGTAATTGAACCAATAGTTCCGGAGAATCAATTGTGGATGTTGTCTCTATCATCTAACTTATTCCCTTCAAAACAGCGAGTTCTTTGAGCCTGGCCTGGGCTTCGCGTCTTTGGCTGATAGCCAATACCAACGCTACGATTGCGGTGAGCAGGCAGATGAAAGCCAGCGCGACAAAGGCTCTGCGCCAGCCATAATTTACCGTGATGCGCGCCATCGTATCGCCGGAGAGAACGCCCGCCAGATAACCGACGCCATCAATGATGCCGGCAGCCGTTGCGCTTCCCTTATCGCCGCCAAAATCCATCGACATCGCTCCAGCCAGGTATGAATAAGGCCCCATCAAAAGAAAGCCAATGAGCGTCACGATCCCGACAGGAATCCAGGGATTCACATTGCCGGGGATCTGCGCCAGCAGGAAGAGACAGATAGTGCCCGAAGCAAGTCCACCAAAGAGAACGAGACTACGGCCATTGAGTCCAAGTTTGTCGCTCAGGAAACCGGCGAGGAGCACAGAGACTCCTCCGAAGAGAGGGAAGAGCGCGCTGCGGCTGGCGGCATCGGCGTTGGAGAGCCCGACGTAGGCAGAAAAGTAAGTCGGAGTCCACAGGTTAAACGTCTCGCGCAGCAGCGTGGTACCCAACGAGAGCAGGCAGACCATCCAAAAGAAGCGGCTTGAAAGCAGGGGACGCAGGATCGCAAGCAGGCCGGGAGATTTGTTGTCGGCTGGATTGGTATCTTTCTGCTTCAGATCCCTGGCAGCGTAGACGTTCAATGGGTTCGTCAGCGGAGCCGGTAGACCGCGCTCCTGCGGCGTCTCGCGCAGGAGAAGCAGATTGGCCAGGAACAGCAGGGACAGCAGCCCTGCGCCGGTAAAGAAGATGCCACGCCAGCCCATGCCTGCCCCAAGCAGCAATGCCATGGTTTCTCGCGCCGCGGCATCGCCGAATAGAAAACTCAGGCTGAGGACTGCCATGACTGTTCCGTAGATGGAGTAGGAAAACCAGCGCGACGAAACCTTGACCAAGCCGACCCAGCCAGAGGATTGAAAAAGCCGGTTGCCGATCCATGCAAAGGTGAAGATCGGAAATCCTCCCCCCATCGCAAACAGGATGGTAAAGAGAACCGATCCGATCATCCCGGCCAGAAAGTTGTTCCGCCCTCCAAAAAGATCGGCCAGCGAGCCGGAAACAAATTTGCCGATGGCGTATGCCAGCACTCCGGCGGAGGCCATAAAGCCTAGCCGCACCTGCGCCACATTGGCCGGAATACCGTGGTGTCCTAAATCTTGAATCAAGAGCGGAAGGACCACGGAAAGGTCCGAGCGGCAAAAGTAGTAACCGGAGTAACCAAGGACGAGCAGCGAGATCGTAAGCAGGTGCCAGCGTGTAAATCGCGCAGGCTCAGGAACCACTTCCGGTACGTGCAGAGTTGTGGATGAAGCGGAGCTATCTTCCTGATTGGATGTCATTTGTGCCTGAAGTACGGGGGTATGTGATTCTTCACCATTGTATTTTGTGCCTGGAAGAATCACGGGGTGTGGGACGCCAATTATGGCATCGCGCTTCCCTTGTTTTACTGTCCATTATCAGAATTAACAAACAATTCTTGACTTGAGGTGAAAAGTATCGGATAAATGGAGAAATTTCCCTACAGGGAATTTTCCCTGCAACGCACTTTCAGCGGATTTGTGAAACGGACTCGGCCACCAGGCTTTCTCCAAAGGGTACTCTCAATCTTCGCAGTGCAACTTCTTTAGGTTTCGTTCCATGCAAGCGGCAGGCTTCCCTTTATTTCTTTCAGGGGTTCCTGCCCAGAAGTGTCTTTTCATCGCCAAGGGGCCAAATAGTGGGCCCAAATTCTTCGGAGGTAATACGTGGTATTTCGTCGTTGTCTGTTTGCATTTGCTCTTCTGATGCTTATTTTTACGCCATGTTTCGCGTTGCAACCCACGGTGAATCATCCACTCGATGCATTGACGCCGGAGGAATATTGGAAAGCCTATAACGTTCTTCGAGATGCTGGAAAACTGGAAGAGAAGACGGTCTTTTCAAGCATTCTGCTGCGCGAACCACCAAAATCCGAGGTGCTCGCGTGGACACCGGGAATGCCGATCGTGCGCAAAGTGGATGCAGTGCTTTTGACGGAAGGTAAGTCATACGCGGCTGTCATCGACATCAGCGCGGGTAAGCTGGATTCCTATGTCCAGCTTAAGAAGGAGCAGGCCCCGGTTACAGAGTCCGAAATGCATGGCTACGACGACGTGCTCAAGAAAGATCCGCGTATTCTGGAGGCCCTGAAGAAGCGCGATATCACCGATCTTCGCCTGGTGACCTGCTATGTCACACCAGCGGGTCATGTCGCTCTCCCAGAGCAGACTGAGGGCCGTCGCATCGGTTGGGGTGGCTGCACCTATTCCTCTGGAGCGAAATATAGCTGGGACAGGGAGATTCCCGGCATCTTCTTTGTCGTCGATATGAACGAGAAGAAAATCACGCGCTTTTCCGATTACGGCGCTGTTCCTATGCCCGCAACGACGAGCATCTATGACGCGGATGGTGGTCCCGCGCGCGAGGGAACCAAGCCTCTCCTGACCTCACAGCCTGACGGTCCCAGCTTCTCCATCAAGGATGGAGAGATTAGCTGGCAGAACTGGCACTTCCGCTTCCGCCTGGATCCCCGTGTCGGCCCTGTGATCAATCTTGTGAGCTATGAGGACGGGGGCAAGCGAAGGTCTGTTCTGTATGAGGGCGGACTTTCGGAGATGTACGTTCCCTACCAGGACCCGGAAGAGACATGGAGCTCGCATGTCTTCCTGGATGCTGGGGAATACTTCATCAACACTGGTTCCGGCGGTATCATCAAGCCGTTGCAGGCGGGTATTGATTGCCCGACTTACGCGACCTTCTTCAGCGGAACTTTCTTCCACGAGAATGGTGCGCCCTACATCCGTCCGCAGCTTGCATGCATGTTTGAGCGGGTAACTGGCGATCCGGCATGGCGTCACTGGGATGAAGAAACCTATGCAGTCTCAGGAAGGCCCATGCGCGAGCTTGTCTTCCGTACTGTGGCCACGGTTGGCAACTACGACTATCTCTTTGATTGGCGTTTCGAGCAGGACGCATCCATCACTGTTGGCATCGGTGCCACGGGCATCCTGGAAGTAAAAGCAGTCAAGGATCAGAGAGCAGATGGTGAACTCTCGGCAGGGCTGGCAGCAAAAGACACGGACGGCAAGGAGGTTCAGTTCGGGCAACTGGTAGCGCCAGGTACGGATGGCGTGGACCACGACCACTACTTCAGCTATCGGCTCGATCTGGATGTGGATGGCGTCAATAACAGTCTTATGGTCGATAAGCTGGTGCCGTATAAACTTCCTGACTCCACGCCGGGACGTCATTGGATCTGGGCCATGAAGCCGGAGATGATCAAGACCGAAGGGGATGCTAAGTTCAATGTCTCTATCGAGCATCCTGCGATGTGGCGCTTTGCCAATGAGAACGTGAAGAACTCACTAGGGCAGAACACCAGCTTCGAGATCATGCCAGGCGAGACGGGCATCAGCCTGTTGCCGCCTACCGAGTGGCCGCAGAAGCGTGCTGGCTTTTCAGAGCACAATCTTTGGGTCACACCTTACGACCCCAATGAGCGCTATGTCTCTGGCGTGTATCTGATGGGGAGCAAGGGCGAAGACGGACTGACGGAGTGGGTCAAGAAGAACCGCAATATCATGAACACCGATATTGTCGCCTGGTACACCGTGGGCTTCCACCATGTACCGCGACCGGAAGATTGGCCGCAGATGCCCACGATGTGGCATACCTTTTCTCTGCGACCGTTTCAGTTCCTGCCTAAGAATCCAACGATGGATCTCCCCTTGGTCCCGTAGGGCTGTATCGCCGACTAGCGCGTAATACCAGGTAAAGAAAATCAACCGGGCTTTGATCAACAGGTCATAGCCCGGAAAGAAAAGCTTACGAACTGAAGCTCAGTCCGGAGAGTTGGCCGGAACTGTCTTTAGTTCGCGAGGTGGGGATATCCCTATCTCGAAATGAACCGCATTTACTCCATTAAGTGAGGTCAAAGCATGAGATTTTTTCTTTCCATACTGCGGTCGCTTTCTCATTCTCCTTCATTTCGGCTTCGTCTTGTGTCGCTAGTGTTACTGGTTGCAGTGGCGCCCGGAGTTTATGCCCAGTCAACTTATGGAACAATTCTCGGAACCGTGCATGACTCTTCGGGTGCGTCTGTGCCGGGAGCAAAAGTAATTTTGCTCAATACCGGCACCGCTGCCCAGCGTGTTGTGGCGAGCGATGCGAGTGGCAACTTCACGTTCAGCAATATCGACGTTGGAACTTACAGCATCACGATTACGGCTGCGGGTTTCGAAAAATATGTATCGCCTGGAGTTTCGCTGACTGCGCGTGAGTCACGACGTCTTGATCCTATGCTGCAGCTCGGTGCTGAAAATCAGACCGTAACAGTGGTCGCACAGGCTCAGAATGTCATTACTACAGAAGTATCCAACCTGGCCGAAACTAAAGTTGGCGAGGAGTTGGTCAGCCTTCCAGTAGCTATTTACTCGCGCTCTACCGGATCAACCAGCCCTATTTCAACTTTGACTACAGAGGCCGGCGTTCAAACGGATGATAGCGGCAATCTCTCAGTTATGGGCACAACGCCAGCGCTACTGAGTGTCACTGTAGATGGCATCAGCAGTGTAGGCGTTGAATACTCTGGCCCGATCAACGAAATGTTTCCTTCGTTCAATTCCATCGAAGAAATTCGGGTGAGTGAGTCCAACAATAATGCTGAATTTTCAGGTGTCGCCGATATTACGACCATTTCCAAGGCGGGCACCAACAAGTATCACGGCGGAGTCTTTGAAAATATCGAGAACACTGTCTTTAACGCCGGAGACCCTTTCACTGGAGAGACGCCGAAGATCGTGATGAACGATTTTGGTGGAACACTCGGTGGGCCGATGACTATTCCTCACCTCTACCAAGGGAAGGATCGTACGTTCTTTTTCATAAGTTATGAAGGGCTGCGTCTTCCTCGTGAGACGCCAATCGTTGCCAGTGTTCCAACGCTTGCCATGCGCGGTAATGGAACAGGATTCGCCGATCTGACCAGCTATCTGCAAGGGCAGGGAATCACCAATATCTATCAGCCAGACGGGATTACTCCGGTCGATCCAAGTCGCGTTCCCATCAATCCAATCTCAGCTAATATGCTGAAATACCTGATGCCAGCGCCGAATTACGGGTCGGCCGATTCTTACGTGAATAACTTCCGCGAAAACTTTCCATCGCCTATTTCCACGAATCAGGGAGACGTTCGGCTGGACCATACGATCTCGCAGAAGCAGTCGGTCTTCGCACGATTCTCTTATAAAAATCGCCAGGTTACGTCCGCTCCTGACACGACCTGTACATACAGTTTCTGCCAATCAGCGGGTAGTCCTTTGCAGGGCGCGTACAACATTCCTGAGATTGATGAGGGCTTGACCTTCGCGCATAACTACGTTTTTACGCCAAAGTTGCTGAACGAGTTTCGTGGCGGATTCAATGCGCAGCATACTTCAACAAATCAGAGCTACAGCACCAGCCAACTACTGCAGCAGACCGGATTGTCTGTACCCCAGCCAAATCTCGATTGGGCTGAAGCGCCGCAACTGATCATCAACGGATTCATGGCTACCGGTGGCGGCAACCCCACTGTGCAACGCAGCCAGATTGTGCAGTTGCTCGATAATGTGACGTGGACTAAAGGGCATCATACCTTCAAGTTTGGGGGAGATTGGAAGCGGCTGACCGACTTCGACACCAACGTTTTCGGTAACTACAGCAGCGGCTGGTATGTCTTCGACGGTTCTTCCGATGTGGGCGCCAATATTGGCGAACCCTATACATCCTTTCTTCAAGGCTTTCCGGATTATACGGAGGCGGCCACAATCAATAAGTCGGAGATGGATGGTGTGGGATATTCGTATGCCGTCTTTGCACAGGACGATTGGAAAGTGACTTCGAACCTCACGCTGAATCTTGGTCTGCGCTGGGAACTTCATCCGCCATTGAAGGAAATCCAATACAACACCGCCTTCTTTCTGCCGGACTATTCTGGCGCTGGTACAGACGGTTCTCCTGTGACAGGCGCAGTTGTAGTCCCTAACGCTAAGGCCATTGGCTTTGAGTCGAACGATTTTATCAACGCCATTGCGCCTACGCCAACATTAACAGCGAAGCAGGCTGGCCTTCCTGAAACGTTGCGTTATACGGACAAGCATGACTGGGGCCCTCGTCTTGGCTTCGCATGGCGTCCATACGGCAATGACAAGACGGTTGTCCGGGGTGGGTGGGGTAGATTTATCGAGACGCCTCTGGGTTTCTCACTTGTTTCAGGATGGGCTGTTTCGGCCAGTTATGTCGGTGTCTTCAACCAGGATTTTCAAGCGGACGGTGTAACTCCGCAGCTATCTTTCAGTAATCCATTTCCTCCGCAGACTCCTGGCAGCGCTACTGGAACCGCTGGTTTCTACTATGCTTTTCCGATTCACTACAAAGATCCTTCCGTACAGCAATGGAACCTCACGGTGGAGCAGGACCTGGGTCATGGAATAGGCATGAGGCTTTCATATACGGCCAACCACGGCACGAATCTTGAGACGATGGTGGATCTGAATCAGGTTCCAGCAAATACAACTGGTTATTACAATAATGAGTCGTCAGCAAGCTCAAATGAATGCATCACCGATGGCGGGTTGACCGTTGCGGATCATCGTCCCTATCCATGTTGGAGCGTTATTCAAAGCGTGGAAAATCTCGCCGAGAGCAACTACAACAGCGGAACAGTGGAGGTGTCGCGGCACAGCGGTAAGGGGCTGACCTTCAATGCCAGCTATGTTTTTACTCGTGATATCTCCGATGCCGCGGGAGCTACACCTGCTGGCTTCGTTAGTTCAGGTGGTAACTTCCTTACGGATCGCTTCCATCCCGGTCTCGATTACGGCAACGTAGCTTACGATCGCAGACATCGCTTCCTTGCCACTTATCTCTATGATCTTCCCTTTGGCAAAGGGCAGCGTTGGCTAAGTACCGGTTCGGCATTGAATGCGATGGTAGGAGATTGGCACTTAGGCGGTGTCACCGTGCTTCAGAGTGGGCCATTCCTCACTCCATATCAGGCCACGAGCGACCCTGCGGGAACGAACATCCTCACTACTGTGGGCCAGACTCATGCTGATATCGTGCCTGGTCAATCCCTTTATGCCACGCACCGCAACATCAATCAGTGGCTGAATCCCAACGCTTATGCGATACCCGCGGCCAATCGTGGCTACTTCGGTACAGCTTCTGTCGGCAGTGTGGTGGGGCCAGGCACAGATGTCTTTTCGCTTTCGCTGCGCAAGGATCTGGCGATTGGGGAGCGCGCAAGATTCGAGTTCTCCGCTGAAGCTGCCAACGTATTCAATCACCGTAACTATGAGCCGCCCAATATGCAGTTGGATTCCGGAGCATTCGGTGCAATCCCTGAATTGCAGACAGCAGAAGGTGCAGGTCCACGCAATCTACAACTCACAGGACGTATTACATTCTGATTCAATGGAAGCCAAATAGAATGCCCCGAAGATGGATATCTTCGGGGCATTCTATTTGCCGATAGCGAATTCATCGCAATAGAAAAAGTGCGAATCTATTGCCCGCTGCCTTCAGTCAATGTCACGATGCGGTCAACGCCGGATGTCGTGAACTTCTCCACCTTGCCGCTGGGCCAGTGAACTTCGATTGCTTCAACAGAGGTTGCGGCACCAAGGCCGAAGTGCGGACGTTGGTCGTTCGATGAAATATAGCTTCCTCCGCTGATTACATCTGCTCGTTGCCGCACGTTATTCGCAGTCACATACGCTGTGGCGCCGATAGCGTCACGAGGACTTTCAGCCTTTGTCGCAGTCTTGCCACTGCCGATGAGTTTCAACTCCAGCCAGTGGTTGTGGTCAGGGTTAACATTGCGCAGCAGTACGGGATGATGATCTTCGACGTTGACAACTGCGTCCAGCTTGCCGTCGTTGAAGAGATCGCCGACAGCCATGCCTCGTGCAGCCATCACGACTGCCAGACCCGTTCCTTCAACTGCAGGCATGGTCTCGAATTTTTTCCCGGCAATGTTGTGAAAAAGCAGTGGGCGCTGTGCCCATGTTGTTCCCCACGGATGCTGATCTACCTGCGGATAGACGTGGCCATTGACGGCCAGCAGATCCTTCCAGCCATCATTGTCATAGTCGATAAATGCATCGCCCCAACCGAGGAAGGGAACTGAGACTTCGGCGATTCCAAGCTGATAACTGATGTCAGTAAAGTTGGCATCGCCCTCATTGTGATAGAGCGGCTTATAGTCATCAGAAAAGGTAGTGTTATAGATGTCCAACTGGCCATTGTTTTCGTAGTCACCCACGGCGATGCCCATCGATGCGGTTTCGCGTCCCGCTTCGTTCAGTGCATAGCCAGAGGCATAACTAACATCTTCAAATGTGCCATCTCCTTTATTCAGGTAAAGATAGTTTGGCGTTGAGTCGTTGCCGACCAGCAGGTCCGGTTTTCCATCGTTATTAATGTCGACAAAGACGGCGCTCAGCCCGTAGTATCCAGGCTCATCCGCCACTCCGGCTTTGAGGCTAACATCGGTAAACGTGCCGTCTCCATTGTTATGGAAAAGATGGTCTGGCTCGCCTTTCAATCCGTGTGGGCCGCAGTTCACAGGCTCGCCGCGAAAGGAGCAGAAGGCAAACGAAACACCGTTGGTACCGCCAACAGGCAGATTGTCACGATCGAAATGAACATAGCCTGAGACGAAAAGATCCAGGCGGCCATCCCCGTCATAGTCTCCCCAGGTTGCTCCAGCAGACCAGTTGCCAAGAGTAACTCCGGCCTTTTCTGCGACGTCTGTAAAAGTCCCATTGTGGTTGTTGTGATAGAGGCGGTTCTTGCCATAGTTGGCCACGAAAATATCAGGCCAGCCATCATTGTCGTAATCCGCGATAGCCACTCCAAATCCCCACCGGCCATTCGTCACGCCAGCCTTTTCTGCGACGTCTGTAAAAGTCCCATCATGATTGTTATGAAACAGCGCAGCGTGGGGCGGTTCTTCCTTGCCATCGAGCGCCTTGAATGTAGAGCCGCTCACGAAATAGATATCCAGCCATCCATCATTGTCGTAGTCAATCAGGCCTACGCCGGAGCCATTCGTTTCCAGAATAAATTTCTTATCCGTATCGCCCATGCGGTGGGTCCAGTGCGTAAGGCCGGCTTTTTCTGAAGCGTCCTCGAAAACGACAGGGCCACTTGAAACGAAGCCGCCAGCGGTGATTGGGCGTTGATGGCTGTCAAGTTGAATGGGGTGCGGAGAGCCCTCCGTCGATTTGCTGGTGCTCTGTCCTGTTGATCCAGGCGCGCTACTGCCGCCTTGGCAGAGCATGGCGGAAGGCAATAAGGTGCAGGCCAGAAGACCCAATGCAATGTAAGAACCGGAAGCCGAAAGCATGCCTGCCAGTGTACGGCGGCAGGCTGAGATGGGGATCGACCGGAAGGCGGAGATATGCATGACGTGTCCTATCAATTTTTTGAGCTACTTTCTTCTTGCAATTCGTAGGGAATGCCGAACCGCCCAATCTGGATGAGGGGTCTCTCGTTCGGTGGCCATATACGGAGTGACTCCACGCGGCTATTGCCTGGGATGCGATGCGCTTCCGCACTGCCTAACAATTTTCCGGTAAGCGCTTCGTGCAGGTGGAGACTAAGCGCATCCCCATCACGTTGCCATCCGAAAACGTACTCGCCCGGCGATAGATGGATGCTGCCAATGCGCATCGGCGATTGAACGACGAGATAGTGCGAATACTTGCCGTCAGCCGAGTAACCGGCGGTGATCAACACTACGCCTGCAATGTAATGTCCCCTGCCATCGGTGATGCCGCTGGCAGTGCGCATTTCGGTTTCGATATGTTCCTTTTCAACTGGAGCCCGCGCCGGCAGTAGCGCCGCCAGCTCAGCGTCGGTTGCCTGTCGCCAGGTATTCCTTTCGGCAAATCCCACTGCGGCTATTGCCGCGTTCATAATGAGCAGGGTAATAAACGCTCTCAATATCGCTCTGGAGCTGTGACGCAACTTCATAAACGAATATCTCCCAGCGACTCAAGCTGTACGAGACCACGCTGGATTGCCGCTGTTGCAGCCTGCGTTCGATCGGTAACGCCGAGTTTGCCCAGCAGGCTGTTGATGTGAGTCTTCACCGTCGCCTCTGAGATATCCAGTTCTACGCCAATCTCCTTGTTACTTTTACCGCGAACAATCTGCTCCAGTACATCCTGTTCACGATGTGTAAGCTGTTCCGTGCTCATGCGCTCGGCGAGCTTCTGCGCGATCACTGGCGGTATGCACGACTTGCCTGCGTGAACGGATCGAATGGTGGAGATCAGCACTTCTACAGTCATACCTTTCAGAAGATATGCGCGTGCTCCGGCTTGTAGCGCACGATAGATATCTTCATCTCCATCGAACGTGGTGAGTACGATGAAGCGTGCGTGTGCATGATTCGCTCGTACGCGCTGGATCACATCAACGCCACTCATCTTCGGCAGGCGAAGATCAATCAGTGTAACGTCCGGATGCTTCGCGTCAAACTCCTTCATGGCCTCTATGCCGTCTGCGGCTTCGCCAACGACTTCAACTCCATCGACAACGCTGAGCAATGCTATAAGCCCCTGGCGGACGACGTGATGGTCTTCCACTACGAGAATACGAATCGGATTACTATTCACTGCTGCTCCTTTGCCTTACCTGAAACGGCTACATCTGAAACTGACTCTGAAGTTGAGTAAGCGTCATCGGGCGAAATCGCTGCTGACTGATCCCGGCTTCCCATAACAACCGCGGGAGCGGATACCTCAAGTCGAACGATGGCGCCTTTGCCCGGAGTGCTTACGATCTCGATGCGTCCCTGGATCAACTCTGCTCGTTCTTTCATCCCTGTCAATCCATAGTGACCAGGAGTTGAAACAAATCCGCCGTTCTCTTCAAGAACCGCGAAGCCCCTGCCATCGTCGGAGATGGACAACATCAGTGATCGTTGATCATAGTCGAGGCGAACGGTCATATGGCTCGCCCTCGCATGCTTTTTCACGTTATGGATTGCTTCCTGCGCAATGCGCAGGATCTCTTTTTCGTCATCGGGTGCGAGTGCACGATAGGCGCCATGCACTTCCAAGCCTGTCTCCAGTTCAGTGGATTTTGCTTGTTCAACAAGCCTTCGCAGACGGACAGGCAAAGTCTGTTCGCCAGTGTCGTGAGAACGGAGCGCCCAGATGGATTTGCGTGCGTCGTCCAGACCCTCGCGAACGTATCCTTGCGTCATATCGAGATGTTTCGCTGCGGCCTCTGTGCGATTATGACGCAGCAGCTCTCCGAGAACCTCTAACTGAACGGAGATCCCTACATATCCCTGCGCCAGCGTGTCGTGAATCTCGCGTGCGATGCGATTACGTTCAGCCATGACAGCTCTGAATTCCCGCTCTACTCGCCCCAGCCGCCTTCGGAAGATAAGCCGAAATGCGAGCCACACCAGCACGGCCGCGAACAGAATCAGCAGCGCGATGAACCAGGCTGTCTGATAAAGATGTGGGCGCAGCTCAAAGGAAAGCGTTGCTTCCGACGCGCCTCCATCGGGAAGGGCTGGGCGAAAATCACCAAAGCCGGCGCGCACACGGAAGCGATAATGCCCTGACGGAATATTGGTGTAGTACGCCGTTCGCCGCGTTCCAGCATCTGTCCACTTACGATCAAATCCATCGAGCATATACTGGTAACGAAGTTTCTGCGGAGACGCAAAACTTAGTCCGGAGTAGTCGAACTGAAATCGAAGATGCCCGGCTGCGATTTTGGTGAAGCTATTTTCGCTTTCCTTCTGATCATGTTCGTTTAGCCCCGGCACGTCCTGGTCATCGACGGCAAATCGTTCGATGGCCACCGGCGGAATGGGTGGATTGGCGGCGAAGTGCAATGGGTCCGCTATGATAACTCCGCGTGGCGTAGTGAACCATAGTTGCCCGTCGCGTGCACGACATGCCGTGGGGTGGCTGTTGCTGCTGGTTTCTCGCGTACGGAGTCCGTCTGCGGTGGTAAAGTTCGTGCTGTTTACACTGCAGTTTCCATGCTGCGCGCAGTCCAGTAGCGATTGTGTATTGGCACGCGTCAGCCCGGAATCAGACGCCAGCCATACATGCTCGCGGTTGTCCTGCAGCACCGCATGGATAGCTGCTGGAAGCTGACGATTCTTATCGCGAATAGGGTGAAAGCTGCTGCCATCCCATAGATTCAACCCACTTCCCTGGGTACCGATCCACAGCATCCCATCTGGAGCGACTTCAAGTGCAGTGATCACATTGCTGGAGAGGCCATCGGCCGTAGTGTAGTTACGAAGATGGCCTTTGTGCAGCCGGGTCAGTCCATTGAGCGTCGCAATCCATAGGTCGCCATCCGCAGTACGAGCCAGTGCGCCCACCAGGTCGCTTCCCAGTCCGTCGGACTGAGTAAAGGTCTTGAAATGATTCTCTGTTGGATAGCCCAGTTCGAGGTGTGTCAGCCCGCGCCGCGTACCAATCCACAACGAGTTATCAGGAGCGACCAACAACGAACGAATGAAGTCATCCGGCAGTCCATCCGCCGATGAAAAGCTGGTGAGAGTTTTTCCCTGAAGGCGATTCAACCCATCCGGAGTACCGACCCATAGATCGCCATTTGGAGAAGCAGCCACGGACAAGATCACATTACTGAACAGACCATTGGACGTGGTCAGATTGATCGTATGTCCCCCCGATCCCTTGGGAGGCAATCGGTTCAACCCACTCTCACGAGTGCCAATCCACAACACGCCATACATATCCTGGACGATGGCCGTCGTTGCGTCGGAGCTTAGTCCTTCACTGGCACCGATACTGCGAAAGCGCGAGTCGCGAAGGATATGCAGGCCCGCGTTTTCCGTACCCACCCAGATGTCACTCTCCCGATCCTCAAGGAAGGAAACAGCAGCATTGGATGCCAGAGGATCATTTGCGGGAAGCAACTGAATCTGTCCGTCGACGAACCGAGCCAGCCCATGATTGGTGCCGATCCAAAGACAGCCTTCACGATCGGGATAGATAGATTCAATACGCGTGCCGGGGAGCCTGTGACCCGTCGTGAACGGCCCCACAAGGCGATTATTTTGCACGAAGAGGATAGAGCTTTTACTGGCTACCGCGACACCGCCATTGGATAACCGCGCCAGAAAACTCACCCCGTCCAGGGGCAGCGCAGTCCGTGACAGAAGCATTGCAAGATTGCCCCTCGACTCCGAAAAAACACCTTCTGGCGTTGCCACCAGCACGTTGCCATTCGTATCTCCTGAGACTATGGATGCGCCACGGGATAACTCGGAATGCTGTGAGTGTTCTGAGAAGGAGTGCCAAAGTCCCTGGCGCAAAACGGCTGCGCCTACCGAGGTTGCAACCCACAGACCGCCTCGGCTATCCGAGGCTATGGATGTGATGGAGCCAGCAGGAAAGCCATTGCCGGATGGGATCGTTTCGAACTGTGCCGATTGATTCCTGTCGTCTATCTTTCCATTGGCTGCCGGATTCGTTTTCGGTTCTATCCAACGCGCCAGCCCTGATTCTGTCCAAATCCAGACTGTGCCATCCGAGGTTTGGGCCAGTCCTCGAATCGAAGCACTCGGCAATCCCTCGCTGTTCGTAAACAGGGTGGGCCGACCGTCTTTCCACCTCACCAGCCCATCCGCTGTGCCGATCCAGAGTGAACCATCTGCGGCGTCGAGCAGGCAGCGAATTTCGGCGTCAGGAAAGGATGGCGTTGTCGTACGATCCAAAATGCGAAAATTTGTTCCATCAAATCGCGCCAGGCCAAGTTCTGTCCCAACCCATAGAAAACCGCTGCGCGATTGCAGTAGAACGGGCACCGTATTTTCCGGCAGACCGTTTTCCATGCTCCATGCCTGCCGGCCAAAGTGAGCTAGTGGAGTTGCAGGTTGCAGGGCATTCCCTTCCGTCTCGTGAAGCATTCCCATTGCCAGTAGGGAAACCAAGAGCAAGCGGGGTTTGGACAAGCGGAATCGGGACAAGCGCGGCCATCGGAGCCTGAACGGTCCTGACTTGTGCAGCGGAGATGCCGATCGACCTGATGCCGCCCAAAGCGAGAAGTGCATACCATGCAATCCAACACGGACTGAGCCCGATATGCAACTGTTACAGGGGGCGAATCGAGTTGTTTCTGTAGGTATACGAGAAATTATCGAAATCTCCATCCAATGGTGGAGGCAAAACTCGCTCCTCGGACGCAAGACACGTCTCATTCCCAGTCTTACTCTGGATAAGTCTCTTAACCTTTTAGGCAGCCGCACATTTCGCATGCAGCTGCCTTTTTTCTTGCTATTTATTACGCTGCCCCTTCGCTGCTTACCTGCTCCGAGCTATCCCTCCTGGGATTGATTTTCAACTCATCCATCTGGCCCAAGACATGCCCTGTTATCTCTCATATTCTGAACTCGTCTCTTGACATCCGGGTAGCGGCCTTGCATGCCGCTACCCTTCTTTTTGGCAATTTTCCATCGTGGCTGCCCTGGAGCAGCACCAGACGCTGCATCTTATGCCCTCCCATGTGAGCAAGGTAGACTGGCAATGGAGGAACCACCTTGAGCGACACTGCCACACTGACCCCCCTTGTAAATGAAGCATTCACCGCACCCAATGGGCCACTGATTGCGACCGGAGAAATCCAGGTGGACACAGGTACGGGCACTCTAGAAACCAAGCCCCGGGCATCGCTTTGCCGTTGCGGCGCTTCTGCTAAAAAGCCATTTTGCGATGGCACACACCGTACCTCGGGGTGGGCAGATGCAGGAGAATCCGTCCCGGCAGAAAACATTGCCGAACTCACTGCCACTGGTCCAGTTGTATTCGTTCCGTTGCCCAATGGCCCGCTGCTTGCCAACGGCCCACTCGTGCTGCAGAATGCGCAGAAGCAGATCATTAATAAAACGACACAAACAGCACTCTGCCGCTGCGGAGCTTCCGCAAACAAACCCTACTGCGATGGCAGCCATGCTGCAATCGGCTTCCAGGGCTGAAGCAGGGAACTGTAATGGCATTTGCAGAGCTGCAATCAGAGAGAGGGCAAAGCGTCCGCATTCACTACCAGTTAATTGGGGACGCAAGCCTTCCTGTGCTCGTACTATCCCACTCTCTGGGCGTAGCGCTCGATATGTGGCAGCTGCAGGTTGCCGCGCTTCTGCCGCACTTCCGCCTGCTTCAATACGACACGCGCGGGCATGGTGGGTCTTCAGTCCCACCGGGCCCGTACGGAGTCGAAGATCTGGGCCCGGATGTTTTGGGTTTATTGGATGCTCTTCAAATTGAGACGTTCAGCTTTTGTGGATTGTCGATGGGCGGCGCCATCGGGCAATGGCTTGGTATTCATGCCTCAACCCGTTTGCAAAAACTGGTGTTGGCAAACACGGCTGCCCGCATTGGGCAGAAAGACATCTGGAATGCGCGCATCGCGCAAGTCTTGAGTGAAGGTCTTGGCCCCATTATTCCAGGTACCTTGGAGCGGTGGTTTACACGGCCGTTTCGTGACATGCATCCGGAGATAATTTCTCACACGGCTGATATGTTGCGGCAAACGAGTGTAGATGGTTATGCAGCCTGTTGTGCCGCTGTCCGCGATCTTGATCTACGCGCAACCATATGTCAGATCGCGACACCTACCCTGGTTATTTCAGGTGTGGAAGACCCCGTCACATCGCCGGCTGATGGTAAATTTCTCGCGGATCAAATTCGTGATGCACGATACGAAGTCCTGCAAGCGGCACACTTGTCGAACATAGAAGCCGCCAGCGAATTCAACTTCTGCCTGCTTGCTTTTCTACGAGATTAAACTTTCGCAACCAGATTACATTTGCGTTTATTTCTGCGCAGCGTCCGTGTTCATGGGGAAGTTGTGAAAGCTCTCCGGTGGGCCGAGATAGCTGGGTTTGATAGACCCTGCACTCACTACAAATTTTTCAAGCACAATGCCTGGATCTACCATGCCGAAGTTAAGCGTGTGATAGCCGGGCTGAGTGATGTTGAGCTTCGTCTCTACACGGCGCACACCGTCGCTTACTGCCTTTGCCCAATCGCTTTCAGAGTTATGCTCTAAGCTATCCACAACCTGCGGCAACTGATCGTCAAACCACACTGCAAACCGTAGACCTCGTCCCGGCACAAAATTCAGTGTCGGACCAAGCGTTGTTTCCAGATTCAGAGTGCCGCTGTCGAAAAAATACATTCGATATTGCAATGCCGCAGTAGCTTGCGAAGCCGCCACACTTGGCGCTGTCACCGGGAAAATAGTCATTCCTGAAAATGTCGCTCCGTATCCAGGAATGCGATCCCAATGTACGGCACCTGCACTGGTTACATGTGTAAAGTGTTCGGCTTCGATGGAGACATAACCGTCGCTCTCCACAAATCCATTCAGCGATTCAGGCGAAGGCGTCTGAGAGCGAGTAGCCTGCACGTTGACGACAGCCGATGGACCATTCTGTTGCGTCACAATGATCTTGCCTTCCTGCTCACCGGAATTGATCTTTGCCCAATCAATACTGACCTCAACCCGACGTTCTTTCTCTACTTCACCACTGGTTTCATTGAGAGTGATCCATGGCGAATTCGTACTTGCCGAGTAATGAAAGGGAGTCAACCCGTGATTGAAGATATCGATGAAGTGGGTCTGTCGTTGAAAGTTATCAAACGATAGATATTGAACACCAATTGCGTCAGGCGCTCCTTCCGCAATGACTCCTATGCGGGCTTCGGCAGCGGGTTGTACCTCAACCACGGCAGGCATAACATTTAACGGAGGCTCTTGCCAATAGGTGTATCCAAGATGGGTCTGATCCATCATGTGATTCCACTTCCCATGTGCAAGCAGGTGATTGTATTCGCTGGTTAGCTCTGCATCTGCCTTGAAAAGGGATCGCGCCTGAATCGCAAAATCATTGGCATCGGCTCTTCCCTGTGTGGCATAAAGTCGATTACGACCTGC
The DNA here is from genome assembly GCF_025685655.1 of Acidicapsa ligni. NCBI lineage: Bacteria > Pseudomonadati > Acidobacteriota > Terriglobia > Terriglobales > Acidobacteriaceae > Acidicapsa > Acidicapsa ligni. The sequence goes on from NZ_JAGSYG010000004.1 coordinate 534,157, forward strand.
GGAGATATATAACTCATTCACGATCGCCGAAGCTTTGATTGGGTGCAGAATCAGTTCGAAATATGCATCCTTTTCATTCTCGGGCAATTGCTTTTGAACTCCTTCTGCTTTTGCCAATAAAGCTCGCCAATCATTTTCAACGCGGTCCGCTTCGCGATAGTTGATGAGACTGAAGGTATCCACATCCAGCAACTCAGGTTTACGTCTACCGTTGTATCGCGTATAAGTGTCCATCAACTCGGCGATCTCATTCGCATGGTCTTCGCCAAACTCACGCGCTGCCCATTGCCTTGTGAACTCCAGCGTTTGATCTTTGCCCCATCGCTCAGGATTGCGCGCCAATGTCAGGAAGTATTCAATCGGAAACTCCATTGGTTTAAGATCTCCTACATTCACAATCCAGATGCGGTCCGCGCCATAGTTCAGCGCCAGATTCATCTGCTCCCATACTTTCTCGATTGGGTTGGTATTGATCCACTTATAGTTGCGCGGATCACCGACATAATCAAAGTGGTAATAAATGCCAGCGCCTCCGCTGCGCTTGCGTTCTTCCACTGTGGGCAGCCTTCGTATGTTGCCCCAGTTATCGTCACACCATAGCAGCGTCACATCATCTGGAACGCGCATGCCTTTTTCGTAATATTGCTGAACCTCTTTGTACAGCGCCCATACCTGAGGATCAGTCTTGAGTGTGGGCGTGGAATGGTCCGCAATGATTTTTCGCTGATAGGCGACAATTGTTTCGAGCAGAGTTATATTCGCGCCTTCAGTCATTGGCATGTCTCCGTCGCCTCGCATGCCTAGAGTAATCGTGCTTTCAAAATTCTTGTTGTGGTCAATTCCTTCACTCCAGAATTTGTTTAGAACCTCAGAGTTCGCGGAGTAATCCCACGGCCCGGTGCCGTGGCGCTTCCACTCTTGTTGCGCGCGCAGCATTGGCTCGTGGTGCGAAGTTCCCATTACAATCCCGTATTCATCTGCGAGCCGTGCATTCTCTGGATCATCTTCGTTGAATGCGCTGCCCCACATCGCCGGCCATAAATAATTGGCTCTCAGGCGAAGCAATAACTCAAAGACTTTCTCATAGAATTTGTGGTTATATCCGCCATAATTGGCGTTTACCCAACCAGTGAGCGCAGGAGCCTCATCATTCAGGAAAATGCCACGATATTTAACCGCAGGCTCGCCCTGGACATAGCGCCCAGCCTGAACATAGAGACTATCTTTATGGGTGATCGGCACATCCGCCCACCAATACCAGGGTGAAACACCAATTTGCTCGGACAAGTCATAGATGCCAAAAATTGTGCCGCGCTTATCGCTTCCAGCAATGACCAAAGCACGATCGACACCAGGGATTGGTTTATCTATCACTTGAATAATCGACGATTCCCACTTGCCCTTGATTGTTTCTACATTCAGCTTGTGCTCTTTAATCAGACGATCGATCAACCTGCTTTTCGAGATTGTTCCAATCAGGATCACGGTGCCACTTACCGCATCACTGTTGCTGATAAAGCCTGGTTTCAGGCCGGTAACCCGCTCCACATCGGCCTGTAGATCCTGTGCCGCACGAACAACGCCAGGAAAGTCCTCGTGATCCACATATAGCGTCGCTGTCCTCCCACTAGCCGCTACGGTGAAGCTTCCCGTGCTCGCTGTATGGTTTACAAAGCGTGGCTGCCCGAGCGCATACCCTCGCGCAGGAGACGCGATGGCCATAAGGAGCAGCCATGCAAAAGCGAAATGGCGACGAGAAAACATAGGCACGATGGAACTCCATCCCGACTTTATAGGAAACCGATTTCGGTCATGAACCAGCCAACCGCTACGTATCCTGGAGTGCGTGTTGCAGCTCTCAGACCCGCATGCGATAAGAGAAAGTCATACAGCGCAGGGCGTCATTCATAATCGCACTCTTTATATCTACTAAAGCGATGTATTGCAAATGCAGCCGGAAACGGGAATCTCCTTATGCTTTGGATCGCATTCCGAAGAGCAGTGTTGACACGAGTATTGCCGGACTCGTAGAGTTCGAGCGACGAAGAGAGTTACACTCACTCTGAGACTACGTTCAAAAAAGGATGTAACCGTGAATCGAAAGCTTCCTGCATCGCTGCTTGCCTGGGTGAGTTGTGCCCTGATTTTATGTGCAATGGCTACCCGAGCAAGATCTCAATCTGCGCCAACGTCCTTAGGCGTCTTCGACGGCCACAACGATGTGGGCACAGTGCTTCATGCAGGAACCGTAGATTTTGACTCCGCTAAGGGCGCGTACACGATCACCGGGTCGGGTGAGAACATGTGGCTTACAAAGGATGCGTTCCATTTTTTATGGAAGAAGACTTCCGGCGATGTATCCCTGACTGCGGATATTCATTTTCCCTCGGCAGGTACGAATCCGCATCGTAAAGCTGTTCTTGTGATCCGTCAAAATCTCGATGCGGACTCTGTTTATGTTGACGCTGCCTTGCATGGTTCAGGGCTTACGGCGCTTCAATACAGATCTGCCATTGGAGATGAGACGCACGATATCGAGTGGAACATTAGTGCACCCCAGCGGCTCCGCATTGATAAGCGAGGGGACACAATCACCATGTACATGAGTACGAACGGTGAACCACTCCACCCCGCAGGTGCCGCCGTCAAACTCCATCTCGAAGGAGAGTTTTACATCGGTCTTGGCGTCTGCTCACACGACAAGAATGTTATAGAAAAAGCAGTCTTTTCAAATGTCCAACTGAAGCCGATTGCTCCTGCTATCGCCGATGCAAAACCAATTCTCTACAGCACTCTGCGCACGATTGCAACCAATCCTGAATCGCCAATCCAGACGAATGTTTTTACTGCCCAGGGGCTATTCGCCGCACCAAATTGGACACGTGATGGGAAGTCGCTGCTTTTTGATCAGAGCGGAAAGATTATGAGCATCCCCGTAGATGGTGGTACGCCTCATGCATTGGATACGGGCATTGCAACGAACTGCGGCAGTAGTCATGGTCTCTCTCCGGATGGCAAGTGGCTGGCGGCTACCTGCTTCGTTGCTGGAGATCCGGGTGCACGCATTTACATCTTCCCATCCGGCGGAGGTGCTGCTCGCCTGGTGACGAAGAATCCAGCATCGTGGTGGCACGGCTGGTCTCCCGATGGAAAGACCCTGGCATTTGTTCGCCCAGGCAGCGATGGCCTCAATATCGATACGATCTCTGTGGATGGCGGGGAAGAAAGCGCAGCCACCACTGGCGCTGGAATCCACGACGATCCCGATTACTCACCGGATGGACAATACATTTACTTCAATTCGAATCGCGGTGGTGGCACCATGCAGATATGGCGCATGCATCCGGATGGAAGCCAGCCAGAACAGGTCACATCGGATGAGCGCAACAACTGGACGCCGCATATCTCCCCCGACGACAAATGGATGGTCTTTGTCTCTTATGACAAGAGTGTTACGGGCCACCTGCCGAACAAGGACATTCAGCTTCGCCTCATGTCTCTCGGTGACAAGAAGATCAGAACCCTTGTCGATATCGTTGGCGGCGCTGGCACGATCAATGTTCCATCATGGGCGCCTGACAGCAGCCATCTGGCCTTCGTCAGCTTTGAGTTGGTACCCGCTGATGCGAAGTGATCTCAGCAGCACGATTTTGGCCTTAGGGATTTTCTGATACTAGCTTAAGCGCAGACTGGTGGCATCGGGCGCGGAGGATGTGGCTGATCCAAAGAAAAATCGTCCATGCCAGCATCCAAGTTGGAGTGACGATCATCCTTATATGAATCACCAGCGCTTAAGCCGGGCCATTCTGCCGAGCGACAGTCAGACAGAGCGTATCCTCGGATCTAATGCTTGTGATCTAAGGCTTGTGGGCCAATGTTTGTGACCCAGGGCTTGCCATATATTTGGAGATTCGATGAGTACAGTACCTACCGGGACGGGAAGGCGCATCAATACACCGCGCCAGGTCCTGTTTGCAAGTTTGATCGGCACAACGATTGAGTTTTTCGATTTCTATATCTACGCAACTGCTGCTGTGCTGGTCTTTCCGCGCTTGTTTTTTCCGGCTTCAAATCCGGCCTCTGCTGTGCTCGCATCGCTGGCTACATTTGGTATTGCTTTCTTCGCGCGCCCGGTAGGGTCAGCGCTCTTTGGTCATTTTGGCGATCGCATCGGACGAAAGAAAACACTGGTCATCGCCCTATCCACCATGGGAATCTCAACAGTTGCCATTGGAGCGCTGCCAACTTATCATACGATTGGTTTTGCCGCGTCGCTGCTCCTCGCGCTGTGCCGTTTTGGCCAGGGACTCGGCCTTGGAGGGGAGTGGGGTGGAGCGGTACTCCTGGCAATTGAAAACGCGCCGCCTAACAAGCGCGCCTGGTATGGCATGTTTCCGCAACTTGGCGCTCCTATCGGATTTTTCCTCTCCGGCGGTATTTTCCTGCTTCTCTCTCGCTGGCTCACCGATCAGCAGTTTTTCACCTTTGGCTGGCGGCTGCCCTTTCTTGCAAGCGCCGTTCTCGTGTTTCTTGGTCTGTATGTTCGGCTGACAATTACCGAAACTCCTGTATTCAAAGAATCTCGCGAACGAGGGGAACAGGAAAAAGTACCGATGGTGGCCGTTTTTCGCCGTCATTCCAGGGCGCTCATGGCGGGTGTTCTCGTGTGTCTCGCAACGTTCGTACTTTTCTATCTGATGACGGTCTTCGCGCTCTCGTGGGGAACGAGTGCATTGGGTTATAGTCGCGGTAAATTCCTTCTGATGCAGATGTTCGACATCTTCTTTTTCGCTATAGCCATTCCACTTTCGGCAATACTGGCGGAGCGAGGTCGTCGTCGCACAATGCTTTGGGTTACGGCGGCAATCTTCGCCTTTGGTTTAATCATGGCACCCATGTTTAGCGCGGGCACCGTCGGAGCAGTGTCCATGATGGCCCTTGGCCTGTTCTTGATGGGGATGACATATGGGCCGCTTGGGACTGTGCTTTCAGAGCTCTTTCCAACCTCGGTACGCTACACCGGGAGTTCGCTGGCCTTCAGTTTCGCGGGCATTGTAGGCGCATCTCTGGCTCCATATATTGCCACCTGGTTAGCCAAAACATATGGACTGCCCTATGTCGGCTACTATCTCTCCGGTGCGGCCGTGCTGACATTTTTAGGTCTGCTTGCAATCAGGGAAACAAAGGACGATGATCTCGTCATTTCAAAAGCGAAACCAAGCTGATTTCAGGAATGCAATCACGTTACTTATTGCACCGTAAGTCCACAAAATTTATATTTCATCGGGCTAATGTGGCGATTGACGGTTGCCAGAGGTACTCGCGTGCAGAGCCCGCGAGTACGAGCCCATTTGGCACCCCAACGGGCAGTATAAGGGTGCCCTGCTTGCGCTACTTATAATCGATATAGTCTTCTTTGCTTTCTCTCCAGGTACAGTGTTTGGATTTGCCTCTGTAAGATTTCTGCACGGTACCGATGAGACAAGGCCGAGTCTGGCGTACTTGTACTGGCTCGCCAAAGATTGGATGGCCGGGTATGCAGAGATTGCCTCGATGGCTGGACGGTAGCCATTTTTCGCGCCGTCATGTGGAAAATTGAAGCTGTGGATGAAGTTGTGCTGCTTAGATCGCGTGGTATGGGTAATGCAAATCTGAAAGGTGATTCTTAAAAGAAGATGCGTCGTTTGCCAGGTATTGTTATCAAGTCTTTCTCGCTTCTAGTTGTCCTTGCCTGTGTGCCGATTCTTTCCGCGCAGACGGGCTCTCCCTCCACGATGGTCGATCCGATGATTGGCACCGGTCCGGATGGTCATACCTTTCCCGGCGCGACCGTACCCTTCGGTATGGTGCAGCTCTCGCCGGATACGCAGATTCGCTCCTTCAGGCAGAGTTATAAATGGGCAGCGGGCTATCGCTACGAAGATACGACGATTCTCGGGTTTTCGCATACGCACTTTTCCGGTGCGGGACACTCCGACCTGGGAGACGTGCTGTTGCAACCGATCTCCGGCGACGTACGGCTTGAACCTGGCGATATCGACAAGCCTGGGTCTGGCTACCGGTCGCGCTTCAGTCATGAGAGCGAAAAGGCCGCACCCGGATACTATGCCGTTTCTCTTCTCGACTACGGCATCCAGGCTGAGCTGACGGCCACTGCGCGCGTTGGAGTCCACCGCTATAGTTACCCTTCGGACAAGCCTGCGCGGGTTTTGATGGATCTGCGCTCGTCAATTTACAACTATCCAGGCAAGGTGCTGTGGTCGCGTATCCGCGTGCGTCCAGATGGAACCGTGACCGGGATGAGAGAGACTCGTGGCTGGGCGCCTGGGCGGCAACTCTACTTTGCCATCCGTTTCTCTCAGCCGATGAAAGGGCACAGTTTATACGACCGCGAGCCCTTGCCGGTTGAATATCACGGATTCAGGACACCGGGTACAACCGCGGAAGACACGCAGTCGATCGAAGGCAGAGGACTCATTGCTTCATTCGACTTCGGCATGGTCAAGGAAGCTCTGGTCGTCAAGGTGGCCATATCGCCTGTCAGTGAAGACAGTGCGGTTGCAAACATGGATGCCGAAGTACCAGCTTTCGATTTCGATGCAGTGCACAAGGCAGCTACGTCTGCGTGGGACAGGCAGCTGGGTCTCATCGACTTCAAGGCCGAGCCCGCCATGCTCAAAAATCTGTACACGGCTCTCTACCACTCTTTGCTCGCTCCCAGTTTGAGCATGGATGTGGACGGAGGGTATCGCGGGCCGGATAACCAGGTTCATTATGCGAAGGGCTTTAGGTATGTTTCAAGCCTTTCGCTTTGGGATACCTATCGTGCGGAACAGCCGCTCATGACGTTGATTGAACCGGAGCAGCGCACCAGTGACCTGATCCAGTCGCTGCTTGCCTCGCAGCGTGAGAGTCCATTCGGGATACTCCCGATCTGGCAGTTCCAGGGCATCGAAGCGTGGTGCATGATCGGATATCACGCGGTACCGGAAATCGCAGACGCATACGTGAAAGGCATTCGCGGCTTTGATGCGGATGAGGCGTTGAAGGCTATGGTGGCCAGTGCAAACTACGGGCCATACGGCAATCTCGAAGAGTATAAGAAGCTGGGATACGTGCCTGTCGATCACGACGCAGAGGCTGCATCGAAGACTGTAGAGTACGCCTTTGACGACTGGACGATTGCCCGCATGGCGCAGGCGATGAAGCGGACCGATATCGCCGCGACCTTTGATCGCCGCGCGGCGAATTGGAAAAACAACTTCAATGCTTCGGATGGGTTTGTCGAGCCAAGGTTAGCTAACGGAGAATTTCGCAAGCCTTTCGATCCGACACGCGCGGGTGAGGATAGCGGTTTCACCGAGGGCAACGCGTGGCAGTATTCCTGGTATCAACCTCAGGATGAGCAGGGTCTCATTCAACTGCTGGGCGGCAAGCAGCAATTGATCGCCAAGCTCGATGCGATGTTTGATGCCAAAGTCGATCCGGCCAAGTATGCGGATGTTGAAGACATGGCCGGCATGATGGGACAGTACGTGCACGGCAATGAGCCAAGCCATCACCTGGCTTACCTCTACGACTATGCCGGCGAGCCATTGCGCACGCAGGAACGTCTTCGCCAGATCGTAGAGTCTCAGTATCGACCGACACCGGATGGCCTCGTCGGAAACGACGATCTCGGGCAGATGTCGGCGTGGATGATCTTTACATCGCTCGGGTTTTACCCCGTTGCGCCTGGATCGAATGAGTACGTGATTGGGCGGCCATTTGTATCCCGCGCAGCGCTGCACTTGCCAAACGGCAAGACTCTGACCGTGGTGGCGGAGAACCTGAGTTCCTCAAATGCCTTTATCCAGTCCGTTACGCTCAATGGCAAACCCTTAACGCGAACTTTTGTGCGGCATGAAGAGCTGATGCGAGGGGGCGAGTTGCATTTTGTGATGAGTTCGAAGGCAGATGCAACCTGGTCCACACAACCGCATGAAGCTCCCTATTCAATGACGAAGTGAGCTTAACCGACACCGCAGGTGATATCGACCGTGCGTAGGGGACCGGAACAAAATTCCGGTTCCTCGCCACGGTGTTTTTTTGTAAAGACATATCGTTTCTTATTGGAATGGCCCGCATTCGTTCTTTGGGAAAGCTCGGTTTACGTCAAAATTGGCGGAAACCAATTTCTACATAAAATGCTAGATTCCTTATTTTTGATATGAAATAATGTATTAATCAATACGCAAAACAATATATTTTCTGTGGATATCGACTAAAGTGTGATTGTTAAAGGGATTTAAAGTTTGGAATACAAATTGCATAAGAAACAAATTGTAAGCCTGTATTTAATTTTTCTAATTTTGAACATTATGAAGGGGATCACGTTTTCATGAGGTTGTTTTCTTCCCGAATCTTCTTTTTCTTTGTACTTGCTTTCAGCTCTGGTCTTGTTTTTGCGCAAACTACCGCTACGGTCAACGGCACCGTCACCGATTCGTCGAATGCCCTCATTCCGGGCGCGACAGTGGTTTTGTCTAATCCTTCGACCGGTGTTCGTTATGAAGTCAAGACGGATTCGGCTGGTTCGTATCGCCTCGCCAATGTCCCCCCAGGACCTGGTTATACGATTGAGTTCAATGCTCAAGGCTTCGCTGCACTGAAAGTGAACAATATCTATGTAAATGTGGCCAATTCGCGTACTCAGAATGCAAAATTGCAGCCGGGTGTGACAGTTGAAGTGCAGGTTTCCGACTCCGCAGGCGTGACACTCAACACAACTGACGCCAGCATTGGTAACAATTTTGAAGTTTCAAAGCTAGAAGATCTTCCGGTCCAGGATCGTACTTCTCCGAGCGTTTTGTTCACCCTCCAACCCGGCATTACCTCCAGCGGCGCAACCACGGGTGCACGTACCGACCAGACCAACACCACGATCGATGGTCTGGATGTCAATGATTTCGCGACGGGTAATTTTGCAGCGATCACTGGTAATGCACCTGTCGATTCCATCCAGGAGTTTCGCGGCACGACGGCTGGCTTTACCGCGGATAATGGCCCGGGCGGTGGTGGACAGTTTCAGCTCGTGACGCGCGGCGGCACCAACGAGTGGCATGGCAATATCAACGAATATCATCGTGACAATTCCACCACGGCGAACGATTGGTTTGACGCGAACGCAGGCGTCTCGCAACCGGAGTTGGTGCGCAACCAATTTGGTGGGGCGGTCGGCGGCCCAATCAAGCACGACAAGATCTTCTTCTTCTTTAACTTTCTAGGTTCGCGTATCGCGCAGCAGGAGACAGTGGAGCGTACCGTTCCCCTCCCATCATTTGCAGCGGGAAACATCTCCTATATCAACAACAACGCGGGTTGCACCGATGCCGCCCGTCAGAACACGAGCGGGAATTGTATTTCATCGATCAATGCTGCGCAGGTGCAGCAGATCGACCCGGCTCATATCGGCGAAAGCCCCCAGGTCTTCGCGCTTTTTGCGAGCCGCTACCCTAAAGTGAACGATCCGACCTTTGCTGATGGCGTCAACTCGGCAGGATTCCGCTTCAACTCGGCTATCCCCACCAATCTGACCAACTATACGGGCAGAATCGATTGGACCTTGACCCCAAAGATCAAGATTTACGGCATTGGAAACGTCGCTCGTGAAAATCAGGTAGACGGCGCGGCGCAATTTCCTGGGGATCCACCATCAAGCCAGTTCGTCGATCGCAGTTATCGATATGCCGCCGGTATGGATTGGCAGATAAGCGACAGCAAGGTGAACCAATTCACCTACGGTAGCGTTGTTCAGGACTATGGCTTTCCTCGTCCATCAAATCCCGAGGGTATCTATCAAATCAGCTTTGGCAATGGCTTTACTCCCTCGTTAGCGGATAGCCCCTATGCCAGCCCATCCAACGCGCAATCCCGCCACACGATTATTTCCCAGGTGAACGATAACTTTATCTGGACCAAGGGGCGTCACCAGTTGGAGGTGGGTGGTTATTTCAAGTGGATTCACAACTCAAGCAGCTCTGTGCTTGGTTACAACAGCTACGGTATCGGTCTGGGCGGCCACATCTTCAGTACGCCCGACCTGGAGCCTGCCAATCTTCTCCCCGGCGACAGTGTCGCAGCGGAGTACTACGATAATGCGTTCGTCTCCTCGTTGGGACGTGTAGCCAGCATCAGCAGCACTTTCAACTATGATGCTTCAGGAAATGTACTTGCTCAGCCTTCCTCGGCTTTGCGCAAGTATGTCTACTACCAGACGCAGCCGTACATCAGTGATAGCTGGAAAGTGACTCCACACCTTACGGTAAATGTTGGGTTGAACTATCAATACCTCACCGTTCCGTATGAGACGCAGGGGCTCGAAACCGTACAGACCACTGGCTTTGACCAGTACTTCTCAGCGCGCGAAAAGCAAAGCGCCGCTGGTATTTCCGGAAATACTGCAGTGCCTTTCATTACGTATGTCCTGGGTGGGAAGAAAAACCATGGACCATCTTTCTATGCAGCCAACACGCATGACTTTGCTCCTCATGTTGCGTTTTCCTACAACCCTGGTTTCGATCCGTCGACGGTCTTTAATGGCAGCGCCGGTGTGGTTTATGACCGGACTGTCGTCAACGCGGTGCAGTATCAGCAGACCCAGTTCTCTTATCTGTTCGAGCAAAATACCACGGTAAACAACGGCAACAATTCCGATGCGGATGGTTCTATTGCAACCGATCCACGCCTGGCAGCACCTCCGCTAGCCGTCGCTCCAGCAACTCCAAAGGCTCCCTTTCAACCCTGGGTTACGAACAATCAACCAAATGGCTTGATCAACGGTCTCTTCAACGAGATGATCGATCCGCATCTCAAAACGCCGTATTCGATTCTGGTCAACTTTGGAGTGCAGCACCAGTTCCAAGGTTCAACCATCCTGAAGGTCAGCTATGTCGGTCGTTTTGGTCGTCGGTTGTTGGCACAGGCGGACGGCAGCCAACTCATCGATTTCCCAGATACAGCCTCGGGTCAAACAATGAACCAGGCAATGGTGAATATTGAACGGGAAGTTCGCGGCGGAGCCGACGTCAAGAATCTGCCAGCGGAGCCGTGGTTTGAACATCAACTGCCTAGCGGATACAAACAGGGGATGGCAAATAACACCTCTGCTGCTGCGGCCGCAAACTCATCCTTGGTATCAAAGGGTGACTTCGCCGATTTCATTCAGGCATTGTCTCCAAACCTGCAACCCAATGTCGGTATGGCTGCCCAGTTCGGCGAAAACACGGTCTACACCAACAAGGGTTTTTCCAGCTATCACGGATTGCTCGTTACATTGCAAAAGAATCTGACCCATGGATTGCAATTTGAAGTGAACTACACATGGTCGCATTCCATCGACAATGTATCGCTTGTAGCGAACGGGGTTGCATACGGCGGTTATGGGTTCGTTTGCGACGCCGTACATCCGCGCGAGTGCCGTGGTAATTCCGATTTTGATACCGCGCATTACATCACCAGCGATTTGACTTATTCCTTGCCGTTTGGCCGTGGCCGCAGCTTTGGCGCTCATCTGCCCTGGGCTCTGGATGAAGTGATTGGCGGCTGGGATCTGAGCGCTATTCCTTCATGGCACAGCGGGCAAGCATGGTCGGCGTTGTCGAATGCATTCGTCGCAGGATTTGCGAACGATGCACCGGCAATCTTTAACGGAGATACCAACGCTGTCCGGCGTCACATTCATAAAGACACCGGCGGTACGCTCACTGTTTTTGCGGATCCTGCCGCTGCTGCTGCTGCGTTCTCCGGCCCTGTCGGTCTCGCCATCGGCAGCCGCAACAGTCTTCGCGGACCTCAATTCTTCAACGTGGATGCAGGCGTTGCAAAGTACTTTAAGCTTCTTCCATCGAAGGATGTGGGCCTGCAATTCCGTGCTGACGCATTCAATGTCTTTAATCATCCGAACTTCGATGATCTGGACTACGGAACCTACTCGGCATACACCAACATTACTGCGCCGAGCAACTTCGGACAGCTGACTGCGATGAATGGAGCACCTCGCGTGCTGCAACTCTCAGCCCGCATCCGCTTCTAACATCAACACACAAACAAGAACGCCGCGGATCAGTCCGCGGCGTTTTTGTTTGTGGGCGAGTCTTATGCTCCCATGCTTGCGATCAGGAACGTTCCTTCAAAGCGCGTCCTTCCGCCCAATCCAGAACCGGGCCACCTATCTCGCTCAATGCGCTGGTGATCTCCTCCATAAGAAGCTGGGCCTGTGTATGCCGGTTCAGTCCCGCGCTCTGACCCGCCCATAAGGGAAGCAACTCTTCCTGTTCTGCGGACTGTGCGGGAACTGAAAGGTGGCGCACTAATCGCCTCTGAAGCGGGTAGGGCAGAATATCTTCTGGTGAAGAATTCCAATCGTCCATCATCGTGTTCCGAAACCCACGAGCAAGACGCCCGGTAAAACCTCGCGTCAGCCCTGTGCTTCGCCCGGCACTATCCAAAAGCATTCTGCGATGCAGTTTACTGGCGCCCGATTCCTCGCAGGCCAGAAATGCCGAGCCCATCTGGACACCCTCCGCACCCAAAGCAAAAGCCGCAAGAACACCGCGCGCATCGGAGATTCCGCCCGCAGCTACAACTGGAAGCGCAATCGCATCGGCAACCTGTGGCGTCAGAGAAAATGTGCCGGTCAAAGACTCCTCAGAAGAGCGAAGAAACGATCCCCGGTGTCCTCCAGCCTCGAAACCGGAAGCAACGACGATGTCGACTCCTGCGTCTTCCAACGCTTTCGCTTCTTCCACGGTAGTCGCCGTGCCCATGATCACAATCCCCAAACGACGGCATTCGTCCAGTAGCTCGCGCGGGGGAATCCCATAGATGAAGCTGAAGACGGGAACCCTGGCATCCAGTAAAATCCGCGCCTGATCTTCAAACCGAATACCTTCGTAAGGCTGATATACAGGCGGGTTCTGGCCCAGCGCCTTCAGATGCGGAGCAATATGTCGAAGACCCCGCTCGAAGGCTTGGCGGTCCGATGTGAACGCACCATCATCTTGCATCGACACCCAGAGGTTCATCGCAAACGGCCGGTCGGTCAGAGAACGGATCTCTGCGATCGTCTCGGCAATCGTTTCCGGGCGAAGTCCGTGTCCACCGAAGGAGCCCAGTCCGCCGAAGTTCGATACCGCGGCAGTGAGTCGTTGCGAGGAGAAACCTCCGAGAGGGCCCTGGATGATGGGATAACGAATCTTCAACGCCGATGTGACGCGCGTTTCATTCCAGGGCAGTTGCGTCCTAGGGGTGAGCATGTCGTGTCTCCTACGCCTTTACTTCCAATAACAGTTCCACCATCAACGGTACGTAAAGCGGGAGGCTCGAAACGCCCATGACCTTTCGCGCAGAGAGCCCTTTGCTCCCATAGATCTCAATCAAAAGCTCCGAAGCGCCATCGGCGATCTTCGGTTGACTTAAAACCAGGTCCTCCGTGGTCACAAGATAGACCTCCGTCTTCAGGACGCGGCTGACGCGGTCGAGCGATCCCAGATGTTGACGAGCCGCTGCGAGCGCATTCAGGGCTGCGAGTCTTGCCGCCTTCACCCCATCGGCAAAATCCACATCTTTACCGAGCACGCCCACATACTTCGGCTTTCCACCTGCGACAGGCATCGTTCCCGTGATGAAAAGCAGGTTGCCGCTCTGCACTGTCTCCGCGTATGCCCCCAGCGGCTCGGGCGCTGGAGGCATACTGATTCCAAGTGCAGCAATTCGTTCCTCTGCCGAAGCAGTTTCATGTTGCGGTGTGTTTACCATTTTCCGACGTGTGCGCCTCCATCGACATGCAACACTTCACCCGTGACATTCCGAGCCTCTGCGAGATAGAGAACGGCTTCCGCGATATCTTCGGACGAAGAGATCGTGCCCATCGGTGAGAGCGTCTTGAGAAAGTCCTTCGGATTGTCCTTGTGCATTGGCGTATCGACAATGCCGGGCGCTACTGCGTTGAAGCGGATATGGTTCTTCGCGTATTCGCTCGCCAGGTTGATGATCGCTGCGGTAAGTCCACCTTTGGTGATCATGGATACCGATGCGGGAACGGATGAGTTCGGGTGAGCCACCAGGGAAGTCGTAATGCTTGTAACACTTCCGCCTTTGCCCTGAGACAGCATCTGCTTGACGGCAAGCTGGGTTATATAGAGGAAACCTTCCAGATTCGTAGAGACAAGCGCCTGAAAGTCTTCCGCTGTGAATTCAGTAAACGGCTTGGCCATGAAGATACCTGCGTTGGCCACGACGTGATCAATTGAGCCAAAGCGGGAGATCGCCGTCCGCGCTACCTCTTCTGCGGTTGCAGCCTTGCTGATGTCACCATCGACAAGCACAAGGTTTTCAGAAGATGGGAAGGATGCTTTGCTCGCATTCCGGGATGTTGCTACGACCGCATAGCCGCGATCCAGGAAAGATTTCACAATGGCGGCTCCGATTCCCTGCGAGCCTCCGGTTACGATAACGGTTCCTTTAGTTGCCATAGTATTCTGCCAGTCCTTTCGTCTACGAACACGACAGAGATGAACTTCAAGGGAGTTGATTTCTCTCTAACAACGTTCTCTACAGCGTTCGTGCTGCAGAGTAGATGTTGGCACGGATCATGGCCGCGTCACGAATTTTTTAGAGAGCAGCTATCGAAAATCGAGATAGCGGGCGGTTCTTAGCCAATTATCGAAGGTTCGACAAGGCGCGGCTCTTGGCGAGAAATGCATCCAAAGCGCTCATCCGTCGACCATCCAGCCTGCGAATGAAAATAGTTTCGATAGGATTCGTAAACTCAGGAAGTTCGTGTGCGATCACGGACTCGCCCCTCCATGTGCTCGCAAAAAGCTCCCTGGGCAAGAGAGTCACGCCAACTCCGGACTGGACACAGCTTCGGATCGCATCGAACGACGCGAAGGACAGGATTTGATGAGCGATGCCTCGCGCCGTGAGCACATGACTCAACCGATCACGATAGGAGCAACCCTGGTCCAGAACGATCGCCTTTGTGTCTCTGGCCTTGGCTAGTGCCTCCATGCTCAGAACGGACGAGTGACTGACGAGCACCAATTCTTCCTGGAAGATCGGCTCCGCGCTCAGTTCGGGATGACGCATCGGAGCCGCAACGAAAGCACCGTCGAGGCTTTCGTCTAAGACCTGTTCGATCAAATCTACTGTGTTTCCCGTGGTAAGCGTCAGCTCGACAGCCGGGTACTCTGTGGCGTACTCGGCGACGACTTGCGGCAAGCGCATGGAGACAGTGGGCTCCGTGGAGCCAATCCTCAAGCCGCCCTTGGGAATGCCATCTTCCTTGACAGCGGTGATCGCTTCACTGACAAGGGAACGGATGCGGTCTGAGTATGGAAGCAGGCGCAGTCCTGCGTCGCTAAGCCTCACACCGCGATTGTGCCGGACGAAAAGCCGGACACCGAGCTCTTCTTCGATGAGCCGAATCCGCGCTGTAACGCTGGATTGCACCATGTGCAGGTCGGCCGCCGCCCGGTTCATGCTGCCATGCTTTGCAACCGCCGCAACAATTTTCAGATCGTCGATGTCCATACTTTCACCTATTAAAAGCATATAGGTAAGCTGTTACCGAGATCCTCTTAAACTCGCCGGGTGGCGAATTCGACTTCGCCTGGTCATGAACGGCTAAGTGGCTTCGAGCCCCTTCATTCCGTGGTCGAAGATCTCATCGACATACGCGTCTGAGAGCGGTCCGGTCCCCATCTGCAACCTGTAGTAGAGCGGGGCATAGAGCAAGTCGATCATTGCATCGGGATCGATGTCAGAACGAAGAACTCCCAGGCGAACGCCCTCCCGGAAATATTCGATGGCCATTTTTCGCCTGGGCATCGTCCATTGTTCGCGTAGAGCCTTGGCCAGTTCGAGGTCAAACTGCGCCTCGGCAAGAAGAACCCGGATGAGAGCCCCATCTTTTCCCCGGAAGGCCTTCGCCATTGTCCTCATCTGGAGTCGAATGCTCTCCTTGAAAGAGTCTGCTGAAGAGAACAGCGTGCCGGGATCGACTCGCATCACGAACGCATCCATGATGATGGCCGCTTTGTTCGGCCACCGGCGGTAGATCGTCATTCTCCCAACTCCCGCCTTCGCCGCAATGGCGTCCATGCTCAGCGCGCGGAAGCCGGACGCCAGGACCAGGTCCACTGCGGCTTTGAGAATCGCCTGGTGGAGCCGTTCGCTTCTGGGCCGCCCTATGGACGCCTTCGGGTCTTCCTTCGGGATGCGATTCACTGTTTCCATGTAAAACTTTCTCGAATCTTTAACGATACACGGTGTATCTTATCTTTGTAACGATACGATACGTATCGTATCAGTGTTATGGCAAAAGCCATAACAAGCTTTACGCAGTTAAGAAGGAGAAGATCATGGCCAACAAAGTTGTTCTCATCACAGGCGCTCTTACGGGGATTGGGCGCGCAACAGCTATCGCCTTCGCGAAACAGGGAGCGAGCGTCGTTATCTCCGGTCGCCGGGACGAAGAAGGAAGCAAACTCGCAGCAGAACTGCGAGCCTTCGGAGGCGAGGCCGAGTACATCAACTCCGACGTTTGCCGCGAAGAAGATGTTCGCAATCTCGTCGATAAGACCGTGGCGCGTTTCGGGCACCTCGACATTGCCGTCAATAATGCCGGCACTGAAGGCCAGCCTGGCCTGATTGTCGATCAGACGCCGGAGAGCTTCGCCGCTACCTTCGAGACAAACGTCCTTGGCATTCTCCTGAGTATGAAGCATGAGATTCGCGCAATGCAGGCCCAGCAGAAGGGCAGCATCGTGAATATCTCTTCGACCTACGGGCGGACAGGAGCGGCCTCTGCCTCGATCTATTCGGCGAGCAAACATGCCGTGGAGGGCCTGACCAAGTCGGCTGCCCTCGAACTGGCAAGCTCCGGCATCCGTGTCAACATCGTCGCTCCAGGCCCAGTTGAGACCGGCATGTTGAACCGCTTTACAGGGTCGGAAGAGGTCAAAGCTCGTCTTGCCGCAGGCGTGCCATTGAAGAGAGTCGGTCACCCTGAGGAGGTCGCGGACGCGATCGTCTTTGTCTCCTCGGACGAGGCTTCGTTTATCACTGGTGCCAGGATCGCCGTGGATGGAGGCAAGAGCGCTGCCTAAGGTTTAGGTGGCGTGTGTGGGTTAAGCGTTGGGTCTCGTTGCAGAGACCTGACGCAAGGTACAGAAAGAAGAAATGAGATGGAAAGACGCACTTTTATTCAAACAGCAGCCAAATTGTTGGCTATCAGCCCCTGGCTTACACCCTACGCAAAGGCTATGCCATCAACACCAGTCGAAGACCAGAACGAATCTAAAGACGGTTCTAAAGACGGATCCAAAGATGGATCCAAGGGAGGATCAACCATGAGCAACTTTACCCACAACACAGTTCCCACCGAATTTATCGAAGCCAACGGCATTCGCTTTGCATACCGTCGCTTCGGCAACAAGACCGGGATTCCGCTCGTGTTCAACATGCACCTGAACGGCACTCTGGACAACTGGGACCCTGCAGTCACGGACGGGCTCGCAAAAGAGCGTCAAGTGATTCTCTTTGACAACGCCGGGGTCGGAGGCTCGACTGGCGAAGTTCCAACCAACTTCGCAGATATGGCAAAGAATGCAATCGCCTTCATTGAGGCGCTGAACCTGAAGCAAGTCGACATCTTCGGATTTTCGATCGGCGGCATGGTAGCGCAGAACATTGTCATGCAGCGTCCTGACCTGGTGCGCAAGCTTGTGCTGGTCGGCACCGGCCCGCGCAACGGAGACTCCATGGAAAACCTTACTCCGGAAGCCCAGGCGATCTTTGGCAGGACCTACACTCCGCCCGAGCACCAGTGGCTGGATGTGCTCTTCAGCCCTACTGCCACCAGCCAGGCGGCAGGCCTGGAGTATCTCAAGCGCGTCGCATCGCGCACCGAGAACCGTGACAAGGACAACAGCGAAAAGGTTATTCCAGCCCAGGTCGCGGCAGTTCTGGAGTGGGGCAAACCTGTCGGAGAGCGCTTCGCCTATCTGAAGCAGATTAAGCTGCCCACGCTCATTGTGAGCGGAAACCACGAGATCATCGTGTACACGATCAACTCATTGCATCTGGTCCAAAATCTTCCGAATGCAAAGCTGATTATTTACAGTGACTCAAACCACGGCTCCTACAACCAGCATCATGAGGAGTTCGTCTTCGATACCAACCGTTTCCTCAACAGCTAATCAGGGTGAAGGGAGGCAGCTCACAAGTTAGCTGTCTCCCTTATCAATGCTGCAATGCCTTTCGAAGGCCTTGCTTTGCCTCTCTATAGAGATCATCATTTTCTTATGGCCGATCTCGAATATCTTCGAGCATTTCTAGCAATCTATCGAAGTGGATCCGTAACCAAAGCAGCTGCCTATGTCCATCTCTCGCAACCTGCCGTCTCTGGACAACTCAAGTCTCTCGAACAGCAAATCGGCCGCACGTTGTTTAATCGAACACCGCGTGGGATCGTTCCAACTGCTGCCGCCCACGATTTAGCGCGCTCGATTGCACCCCATATTGACGCGCTCGAATCAGCAGGAGATTCAGGGGCACACGGCTCAGAGATCGAAGGAACCGTCCAGATCGGTGGCCCGGTCGAGTTCCTCACCCAGCGCGTATTGCCTACACTCGCGCCGCTCGTTCGCCTCGGACTCCACCTGCGCGTCGTGTTGGGTGAGACCGAGCAGCTACTTGAAGCTATATCCAAAAACGATTTAGATCTTGCCATCGTCGGGCAGCACAAAAAAGTAAGAAATATCGACTCCGAGCTCCTCTATCACGAGGAGTTGGTGCTGGTCGCTGCTCCCTCCTGGTTGAATCACATTCCCCGCAAGGGTGAGATTAGCGTGCGCCATCTGGATGGTATTCCATTGCTTGTTTACAGCGAAGAGATGCCCCAGGTTCAGGAGTTCTGGGAGTCTGTTTTCGAAGTCGAACCTGACACTCGTCCAGGGGTAATCGTCTCAAACCTGCGCGCGCTCATGACAATGGCTATTGCCGGGGCGGGGATGACTGTTCTTCCGCGGTATTACTGCGACCTGGAGCTGCGTAATGGCGATCTCTTAGAACTCGTTGAACCGCGAACACCTCCGGCCAGCCGCCTGATGCTCGCTTCGACCAGCCGTAGTCAGCGCATCCCTCGCAACAGGGTCGTTCGCGATGCTCTACTGAGGGCCAAAGTTCAGTGGTGATTGGCCCCATAAGTTTACTTATGATTGTCATAAATCAAACGATGTGACTTATTGGTGAAACGTCTCTAGCGTTATTCCATGGAGCGACAAACGGACCAATTTGCATTTCGGCGTTTCGATCTAAACCAGATCGTCCAGTCTTTTCCAGACTCTTCAGACACTTTACTGCTGGATACCTATCTGACCGATGAACCGTCAGCAAGCTCGCGGCTCTTTCGGGTGTATCGGCCAACACCGCCTCATTACCATGCAAACTCCGACGAACACCTCTATGTACTCTCCGGCACAGGTACATTCTGGATGGGGGATGCTGCGAATCGCACAAAATTCGGACCCGGAGATTTTCTGTTTTTCAAGCGGGGTACCGTCCACGCACAACCGGACATCTTCGAAGGCCCAGTCGTCTTTCTGGCCATAGATGCGCCGAGACGGGATCCAAAGGACATCATCTTCGTCAACCCTGAAGATGGAACGCCCGAGAGCTTCATCCAGAAAAAGTCCGAGGACTAAGGCTGCACTGCTTTACGAAGTCGTGCCCTGGTTGCGCCACGGTTCAGTGGTGAATGACTCTGTCTAGCCCAAATGAAGTGAGTAAATAATGGCAAGGATCTTGATCGCCGGTGGTTCCCTGAGTGGTTTGTTGCATGCTGTCCTTCTGCGCCGTGATGGGCACGACGTCGCTGTGTACGAGAGGGTTGCGCAGAATATGTCGAGCCGGGGCGGCGGAATTGCAACTCAGCCCCCACTATGGCAGGCACTTGAGAACGCCGGTGTGCTCGAACCGGGTGCGAATAAGCCCGGCGTTGCCCTTCGAGAACGCGTAGTCTTTGACCGGAGTGGCGAGATCATTGCAAGCCGCCTACATCACCAGATTGTCACGTCATGGGATTCGATCTATCGGCTGCTACGGCCTTCGCTTCCTGACAAGCTCTACCACCAGGGCAGAGAAGCGACAGGGATTGAGGAGGACCATGAGGGGGCGACACTATTGTTTCGTGATGGTGCGCGGGAACACGGCGATATGGTCATTGCGGCCGATGGATCACGCTCGACCCTGCGAGACCAGCTTCTCCCTGGACACAAGCCTGCCTATGCTGGCTATGTTGCATGGCGCGGCCTGGTTGCCGAGTCTGCGCTTGATGAGGCAACGCGCCATGCTCTCTGTGAGCGCATGAGTTTTTTTACACCTGACAAAGAACAAGCCCTTATCTACTCCGTGCCCGGAGAACAGGGAGAGACTGAACCGGGCGGTCGCCGCCTGAACCTCGTATGGTATCGGCCCGCACGAACAGGTGGAGAACTCGAAGATCTGCTGACTGGCGAAGACGGCACCCGATACGAACATGCGATACCGCCTCCGGCAATCGCACGTCGCACGGTTGCCGACATGCGTGAGGCCGCCGCAAGGCTGCTTCCTGCTCCGATGAGAAATATGGTATTGGCCATAGAAATGCCATTTCTGCAGCCTGTGTATGATCTGCGCGTTCCTCGTCTTGCCGTTGGCCGCACCGCTCTGGTCGGGGATGCAGCAGTGCTCGCACGTCCTCATCCCGGTGCCGGTACCACAAAGGCATTTCAAGACGCGTGGGCACTTCGTCAGGTGCTTCTGGCGGAACTGGGTTCAGGCGACAGTCCGAATTGGAAAGACGATGCACGTCTCCGGAATGCGCTGGCTCAATACGATCGAGAGCGCGCAGAGCCAGGACGAGCTGTCTGGGAGCATTCCCGCTTTTTGGGGACGCATCTGGTACCAGGCTCAGTTGGCGGCCGCGCACCGGGTCAGGATCAACACCCGATTACACTACTGCAAAATACCGCTCTGGGTATGCAATAAGCGGCGAAGAACAAGAAATTTACTACAGGCGCCACAGTGGAAACGGAAGCGGCTGGAGTTGGCCGCTGAGAGTGATTGCCCATCATGCTCGAACTACAGAACCTGCCGACAGACGAACCGATTAACACGAAGATATGTCATGAGGAATTGCTTTAGCCGTTGCCGTTCTGGCTGTCATTCCCGCAGGGAATCTGCTTCTTCCGTTCTTCCCAAAAGGACAATTGTCCCACTGACCCAATACCTGATTTTCTGAATTGATGACGACCCGTCCAACAGCAGGAATAATTTACTTGAACAGTTATACGTACCTTTTATCTGTCGACTGTCGTTTTGACTCCTACTCCAGGCTGTTCAAGCGATTGCATGCTTGACGACGCCTCGTCCTGGGTCAATGAACTCGGTGAGAGTCAAAATGACGGAATATGTGTATGCTGGGACACGCCCAAGGACAACTCCGATTTAGCTCTCAAGTCTTGTTGAGCATTGACGCCACTGTTTCTCAGGAGGGTGCATGTTCCAAATACTCTTTACTCTAATTGCGGTTGTGGCTGCGTCCGTTCATGTTGCATTTTCACCAAAACGCAGGAGCAGCAGAGGTGCCGTAGCGAGAACATATCTGCTGTATCTGCTCTTCTTCTATGTCGGTCTGATGGGATTGCTCACCGCCTACGCACACGTTTTCCGTCCCGCCGAGACATCGGCATCCATAGGATGGTCAACCAGTCCATACGAATATGAAGTAGGAATGGCCGACTTGACCGTTGGCGTGTTGGGTGTTCTGTGTATGAAGTTTCGTGGTGACTTCTGGCTGGCGACAGCGATTGCAAACGGGGTCTGGTTGCTGGGAGATGCTGTAGGACATGTTCGTCAGATGACGCTTTATAACAACCATGCCTCTAATAACTCCGGGATCTTCCTGGCTACCGAAATCATAATGCCGATCATAATTCTCTTTTTGACGTTCTACCATCGTCAGAGCATTCGGTAGGCCTTCAGGCCATCGACTTAACCTGTCGATTCGCATAAGCGGCCAGGAACATGTCAACCGCAGTTCGAATGTGCCTTTTCCTTTCCGCTGCGTTCGGAGGTTTACGGACCAGCAGGTAAGCATGCGAGAGGAACTGTCCGAGGCAGAGACTGAAGAAAAGTTCAGCGCCTTTTGCGGTATCCGTGAGCTTGAGTGCGCCGCAGTCGACCTGCAGTTTGAGGTATTCGGCTAATTGATCCTGTTCCCGCTGTGGACAGAGCCGCCAGAACTTCCCCGCCAGTTCAGGAAACTGCGGCGCCGCCGAGATGAGAGTGCGATTGAGACGTTGCATTTCCGGCAGCAGCATAAAATCCAGGAGATTCGATCCATACATCTTCAACACCGACTCGACGGACTGTTTTTGTACGAGCACCCGAGAGAATTGCTGCAGCAAAATGTCCGTTTTTCGGGCAATCACCGCCTCAAAGAGCTCTTCCTTCGTGGAAAAGCGAGAGTAAAGTGTTTCTTTGGATGCACCCGCAAGCTTGGCAATGGATGCTACGCTGGCGCGGTCAAATCCCTCTTGCAAAAAGAGCTCCGCAGCGGCACTGAGAATCTTGTCCATGTGCGCGGCCGCCTGCTTTGCCGGCGGCCGGCCGGAAGTGGTTGATCTACGACGTGCAGGTGTAGAAGCGATGTTAATTTTCTTAGACATTGATTTTAGAAGTTTGCCAACGGAGAGACCCTAGTCGTATTGTAGTCACTGGCAGTGTAATCGTACCGATCAGTACGATTTGATAATGAAGACTCATTACGATGCAGTTCCCCGGGAGGGAAGAATGATCCAACTGGGTATTCCACTCAAGCAGGGCGGTAAGGTCGTCGGAGCTATTGGAGTCAGTGGTGGCTCCGGAGAATCATGCGGTTACTGAAGCAGGAGCCGCCGCGTTCCGGGCACTGCTATTCCATAGAGTCTTCGGTCAGTCGCTCTATCCGCCGATCAGGCTATCGGGCTGTCGAGCTATTGACCGTATCGCAATGCACCATTACACCTGCTGTTCGCAGCAGAAAGGAACCATTATGGCATCCAATCGCGGAGTCGTATTCCTCGGACCGAATCATGTTGAAGTGCAGTCCATCGATTATCCCAAGCTCGAAAATCCAGCCGGTAAGAAAATCAATCACGGCGTTATTCTCAAGGTGGTCTCGACCAACATTTGCGGCTCAGATCAGCACATGGTACGCGGGCGCACAACCGCTCCGACAGGCATGGTACTCGGCCACGAAATTACAGGCGAGGTCGTCGAGCTTGGGTCTGACGTTGAATACATCAAGATGGGCGATCTCGTTACAGTGCCCTTCAACGTAGCCTGCGGACGCTGCCAGACCTGCCGCTCCCAGGAGACCGGCGTCTGTTTGAACGTCAACCCTGGCCGCGCCGGTGGTGCCTATGGCTACGTCGATATGGGCGGATGGATCGGCGGTCAAGCGGATTACGTGATGGTTCCCTACGCCGATTTCAATCTCATTCCGTTTCCAGATAAGGCGCAGGCCATGGAGAAGATCAGGGATCTTACCATGCTTACAGACATTCTTCCTACCGGCTTTCATGGTGCAGTGAATGCAGGTGTCGGCGTCGGTTCAGTCGTGTACGTAGCTGGAGCCGGACCCGTTGGCATGGCTGCTGCCGCATCCGCTCATATCCTTGGCGCCGCAGTTGTGATGATTGGCGACATGAACGCGGAACGGCTCGCCCATGCGAAATCGGTCGGGTATGAACCGATCGACCTGAGCAAGGATGCGTCGCTCGAAGACCAGATCGCACAGATCGTCGGAAAGCCGGAGGTCGATGCCGCCATCGATGCTGTGGGCTTCGAGGCAAAATCACATGGACACGACGGAGCCGAAGCACCGGCGACCGTTCTCAACTCTTTGATGACCATCACCCGCGCGGCTGGCTCTATCGGCATCCCGGGCCTTTACGTCACGGAAGATCCGGGAGCCACCGAAAAGGCGGCGCAGACAGGAAACCTGAGCATGCGCTTCGGTCTTGGATGGGCCAAGTCGCACCGTTTCTACACCGGACAGACTCCCGTGCTGAAGTACAACCGGCAGTTGATGCAGGCAATCCTGCATGATCGCCTGCCCATCGCAAAAATCGTCAATGCCACAGTCATCAGCCTCGATGATGCTCCACAAGGCTATAAAGACTTCGACAAAGGCGCCGCGAAGAAGTTCGTGCTCGATCCGCACGGCCTTATCAAGAAAGTGTCCTAACACCACTCCACGCGCACCTACAGTTGATGCATGCAAATAGCCCGTCCGAAAGGACGGGCTATTTGCTTTTTACATTCAGATCGATGAGCTTACTCCGGGTTTCCGCAATCTCACCGAAGACCGCTCAAGATCATTTCGTTAGAATTGCCTTTCTGTACGCAGCTTGTGCGATGCGGGCGATGACGCTTTCACGAGTGTCTTCGTCGGCTCGGCTATCTGTAACGAACACAGCGATAGCTAGTCTCCGTCCATCCGGCAGAGTGATTAATCCTATGTCGTTGGTGGCGGCTGTTATGCCTCCATGAGTTCCGGAAGAGCCAGTCTTGTGGGCAAGAACGGTTCCATGAGGAAGTCCCGCACGAAGCCGGCCAGGGCCAGTCACAGTATCGGCCATTGTTCGTAAGAGAAAGGCGTTAGCCGCGGGCGATATCGGAGGATTGTTCACGAGGAGTTCGAGCAGTTGCACCGCTGCTGCAGGCTCAATCCAGTCCTGATACTGAAGATTTTCGTCGCGGTCCAAATCACGCTCACTGTAGACCAGGTGAAAAGCGGAGATACCCAGGGAGTGTATGTAGCTCTGCACTACCGGCGGACCGCCAACGAGGCGAATCAGAACCTCCTCAGCACTGTTGTCGCTCTGCGCAACTGCCAGGCGAAGCAGTTCGCGCAACGTTATATCAACATTGGCTTTCGGGTAGCGATCGGTAAGAGGACTGTAAGATCCAGGAATTATGTCCGTCGGCAGAAATCGCACGGTCCGATCCAGAGTGGCGTCCGCAGATTCTCCAGGCCGCTGATTGGGCAACAGCCTCCCTGCCTCTGCCAGGTGCAAGGCTGTGAGTGCAAGCGGAAGCTTATACATGGACTGCATCGGCGGATGATTGTGAGGATTGAGATCACAATTGAGCTTCGTGCCTGGAAGCATGCAGGAAACGTTCACCGTTCCCTTGGCGTCTTTCGCAATCGCGGCGACTTTAGATTGAAGCGAGTCCTGTGCAAAACCACTCAGGGGCAAAAGAGCAAACAGAAAGGCAAAGAAACGCATACCCAAATCCTATGCGCGAGATTTAGCCATCCCCGCAGTTAATCACGAAAGACAGGTTGGCGTGTTTGGTTCAGGCAAGGATGACGGAGCAGAAACGGCGACCTACGCCTGTTGCTCTGAACACAAGGCTGTGAACAGGCCTTACTTGTGCAGATTCGCGCTGGCACTCATCACACGCTTCGCGACGATCGAGGTGTAAGTGGCGTTCCCTTGCAGGCTCTTGGTCGCCAGTAGCAGCTCAAAGGGCGGAATTGTTCCATCGGGCCTGGCAATAGACTGAAGCCATCCAGAGAACTGTGAGCTATCAAGGATGAACTGACCTGCGGCCTGCGTCGAAGAGATCCACATACCCGAAAGAATCAGCACCAGACCTCGGCCTTCGGGATTAGGCAGGTAGGCGATATCCGCGTAGACATTGCCTTCGCCGAAATCGCCAGACTCGTTCTTGTATGCATAGATCTTAGGTTCTCCGTCCCGAGGATGGCGGTTAAGAAACTGAAAGCCGCGCATTCCATCGGGGACCAGAACAAAATTCAGCGGCGGCTCAACAAGAGAGATCCACGGGTTTGTCTGGCGCGAGCCGATGAGGATGAGATTGGAAGCTGCCGCATCGGCAGGCTTGAGATCCTGGGCAAAAACATTACTGACATGTGCAGGGGTCCACTCCGGCAAATGGGTCAGATTCTGAGTAAGCTCCTCGTCTACAAAGCTCGTATAACGGCGGCTGGCGATGTCGATTGCTATGGCCGGAGGAATCTCAGAATTGAGTCCCTTGAAGTACTCTGGGGTCCGATATGCTCCATCAATATAGTCTTCGAGCGAGACTTCATGGTTTGTTACAGTCTCGAAGAGCGTCAGGCTGGAGTCCCCTGAGACGATGATCGTCTTGCCAGTAGTGGGAAGGAGCGTCTGCCAGAAGCGGCGTTCGATGGGGGTCTGATGTACGCCCGCACGCCCGTCAGCCATCTCAGCATCTTTGCTCAGATGCCGTCGCACGAGAAACAGCAAAACCACAATCACCAATGTCAGCAGAACAGAGAAGGCAACGATGAGGCTTTTCGATCCGAAAATTCTCTTGAACGCCGAGGTCGGCTTCTCGACCTCAACGCTCTGAGAAGCCCCTGTGTCGACAGCTATTGATTGCTCTGCAGGTGCCTGATCGACATCGAGTGGGAGCATCTCCGGCACGGAACTCTCCGCCTTGTAAAAGCGCGGCACATAGCCGCCTCGCGGAATATCGATGCGAAGGGATTCATTGCTGCCTTCGGCGCGAAAGTATTGCTCCAGTTTTTGCCGCAGACGAGTGGCATGGGAGCGCACGATGCTGTCTGCCGCCGAGTCGTAGTCAGGGGAGCGGCCGAACACGACTACGCCAATGTGTTGTTCGTTGATCTCTTCAAGCCGCTCCAGAATCGCCATGCGAGAGACATACGACAAGAGTTTCGGTAACTGCTCTGAACGTATGAATGCCGGCGATTTGTTAATACGAACTACCAGGTCCCAACGAGGATCTTGAAGTTCTTCTGCTTGAAGGTCAGAATCTGCCGTGCCTGAGGAAACCACAGTCCTATTGATAGTTGATCCATGTAAAAGCAGAATGAACAACCACATCTGCAACCGTTGCAAGCTCGCATGTAATAACCATGTAAATAACTGAAAATAAAAGGTTTGATCCTTGTAACGTAGTTTAACGGTGAAACAGCGAGGCGCGCTTTTCAACCCCCTCTTAGAGTCACGTTAGTTGCTTCGACGAAGTTGCAGCGAGCACGGCAGCGGGCATTAAGCGGGTGCGTTCCTGGGGTAGGTCATTCCCTGGAGCATTCTGCCGACGGCCCCGACAACAATTAATTTGCTCTCATTTGCACGGAGGAGGCGTTATGTTATCCAAAAGGATTTGGGTATTCTGCTTAGTTTTATTGCTCCTGATAGTTCATGCTGGTTTTGCTCAAACCACAGGTGGAAGCCTGGTGGGAGCCGTGCATGACTCATCTGGAGCAGTCATCAGTAACGCTACAGTCACCGCTGTCGAGACCGCGACCAACGCCCTCACGCGGGCAACGACCAACACAAAAGGCGAATATGAGCTGCTCGATCTGAAGCCGGGCATGTATACGCTTCACATCGAAGCGGCTGGCTTTCGAAGCTATGACCAAAGCGGCATTCACCTGGAATTGAATCAGCACGGCTCGCAGGATGTGATCCTGCCAGTGGGGTCGGTGCAGCAGAATGTCGAAGTGCAAGCTGACGTGTCGGGGCTGGATACCGTCTCGGCGGCAATGACCAGTGAGGTCGACGGCACAGATATTGCCAACCTGCCTCTGAATACCCGCGAATCCTATTCGCTGTTGGAACTCATTCCCGGCTACTCGGGTTCAATCGGCAACGACTATAACGCGGTGTCCTATTCCATTGACGGCGGCGACAACGAGTATGGCGACATCCTGGTGGACGGCACGCCGGCGGGCTTCCCGACAGTCAATGGCTTTCAGGGCGTTGGCATATTTCCTTCGGTCGATGCCATCGGCGAGTTCCGTATGATGGGGCAAAACTACCAGGCCGAATATGGACGCACCCTCGATGGCGTCCTGAACGTGGTCTACAAGAACGGCACCAACCAGTTTCACGGCAGCGCATTTGAGTTCATCCGCAACAACGCATTCGATGCGAACGACTTTTTCTCCAACCTCAACAATTCTCCGCTTCCGGCCTTCCATCGCAATCAGTACGGAGGAACTCTGGGCGGCCCCATCTATAAAGACAAGACCTTCTTCTTTGTCTCAACCGAACTGCTCTTTCAGAACGCCTTCCAGTCGATCACCGCGACGGTGCCGACCGATCTGCAGCGCCAGGGGGACTTTTCGCAGACCTTCGGCTCGAACAATCAGCTCATCCAGATGTACAACCCCTTCTCAACCCGCAAAGACCCTACTACAGGGAACTATGTTCGTGATCCCTTCGTCGGCAACAAAATCACTCAGGATCAGCTAGCGCCGTACGGGGCGCATATCAGTCAGGTCGCTCTGAGTGCCCTCAAATACTATCCCGAGCCGAACGTCGTCGGGGATCCTGTCACGAATGCTAACAACTACTTCGCCAGCGGTAGCGCCGTGCAGGAAACCCTCGCCTGGGATGTGCGCGTTGACCATACACTCACTCCGCGGCAGAAGATCTTCGCCCGCTATTCCAATCGCTATTTTGGCAACAACCCCAATCCACTCTATCCGCAGCAGGATGCGATTGCGGAAGGTCTGATCGACGCCCAGGATTTTTCACGCGGCGTAACACTGGGCTACACTGCTACCCCGACCTTGAAGTCGATCTTCGATTTCCGTCTTGGCTTCGCGCGGACGCTCTATGAGTACTTCAACACGAGCCTTGGTTTTCAGGCCTCATCGCTGGGCCTGCCCGGAAACATCAACACCTTCGGCGGCGTAGACATCTTCCCGTACTTCAATCCAAGCGGCTATCAATCCTTAGGTAATGAAGGCAATCGTCACAATGCCTTCATGACTTACAGCATGCTCTCCTCTTACACATGGGTACACGGCGAGCACACCTTCAAGTTCGGCTTCGATGGCCGGATCATCCGCGTCAACGACAACGAGAGCAACGACAGCTCAGGCGCTTTCAACTTCAGCACAGGCTTCACGCAGGGCCCGAACCCGAACGCCGCCAGCGCCAACAGCGGCAACGGAGTTGCCTCCATGCTGCTCGGTACCGGCACCGGCGATATGATTCAGGCCTTCAAGGACGTAGCGACTCAGAGCTTCTACTATGCAGGCTATGCGCAGGACGACTGGCGTATCGCCCCGAAGGTCACGTTGAATCTGGGCTTGCGCTACGATATCGATCTACCGCGCACAGAGCGCTTCAACCGAATGAACTACTTTAACCCCAATGTTGCTTCGCCTTTAGCGAGTGCGCTGCCGGGATTGACCGGTGGTCTGGTCTTTGTCGGAGTCAATGGGAACAGCCGTTATCAATACAACATTGATGCCAATAACTTCGCGCCGCGCTTTGGCGTTTCCTGGGCAGTAAGTCCGTCGACCGTCGTGCACGCTGGCGCGGCCCTCGTCTATGGCGCTTCTAACCAGGCGGCTGCCGGCACGGTTGGCCCGTACGGCTTCCGCGTGCAGAACACCTGGGTTGGCTCACTCGATGGCATCACGCCCTTCAACACGCTCGACAACCCCTTTCCGCAGGGATTCCAGCCCCCTCCAGGTGCAGCCGATGGCCTTTCTACAGGTGCGGGTGGTGCAATTGAAGGTGTCTACAAGAACTCGCCGACGCCGTACATGATTCAGTGGGGTCTCGATGTTCAGCAGACCCTGCCGGGCAAGATCACCTTAGACGTAGCCTATGTCGCGAATCGTGGCCGTCAGTTGCTGCAAAGCTACGAAGGCGGCATGGACTTCGATCAGCTTCCAACCGCAGATCTTGCTCTTGGCTCTTCATTGAACGACACCGTAGCCAATCCGTTCTTTGGCCAGATCACGACGAATACGCTATCCGCTCAGACAACCTCGCGCGGACAGCTTCTCAAACTCTACCCGCAGTACACCAGCATGGAGCCTCTGCGTTTCTCAGGTGGTAACTCGCAGTATGATGCCCTGCAACTGTCCTTCGCGAAGCGCCTTTCTCATGGACTGCAAGTGCAGATGTCCTATGTCTGGTCGAAGAACTACGACAACAACAGCGACCACCAGGACAGCTTCAATCCTATGGCCGACTACGCGATCAGCTATCAGGACATTCGCCAGCGCTTCGTCGGAAGCTACATCTACCAGTTGCCGTTTGGCCGCGGTCAGATCTTCGGCAGCAACATTCCCCGCTGGGAGGATGCTGTGCTCGGCGGCTGGCAGGTGAACGGCATCACAACGCTCCAGGGTGGAAACCCACTGCAGATCAATGCAAGCAACGATCTTTCAAACTTCAACTTTCAGAACCTTTACGCCAATACGAACTTCCAGAATGCATCGCTCTCTGGCTCCATCAAGAACCGCCTGAATCACTTCTTCAACACGGCAGACTTCAGTCAGCCGGCGCCTTTCATGCTTGGCAACGGCCCGGCTTATTACGACAAGCTCCGCTCGCCAGGGCTTGCCAACACGGACTTTTCTATCTTCAAGGAATTCCATCCTGTTGAGAAGGTGAAGGCAGAGTTCCGCGCAGAAGCCTTCAACGTCTTCAATCATGAGAATTTCGGCGGCCCCGATACCGGCGTGACAGACAACACCTTCGGTGTCATCAACTCATCGCAGTCTGGAACCAACCCACGTCAGTTGCAGTTCGCTCTCAAACTCCTGTTCTAATTACCAGGCAGGGTGGCTTATACGCCATCCTGCCTGCCTCTTCTCTGCATCCACGTTCCCAATCGAAAGGTCTTTCGTTTGATTCGTATTTCCATTCGCCTGCTGAAATCCGTTCTCGCCTTCAATGCTCTTCTCTCGTGTCTCACTGCCGTTGCCGCGTCTCCCGCAGAGAATCAAAAGCCGATCGTCATCGTCATCAGCCTGGATGGACTGCCTGCACGCGCGCTGCAGGATCCGCGATTGCCCATGCCGACTCTACGCTCTCTGGCCTCTTCCGGCGCTGCGGCAGAAGCCATGCAGCCCATCAACCCCACCGTGACCTGGCCCAATCACACCACGCTCATCTCAGGCGTCGATGCGAGCCACCACTATGTCATGGCAAATGGTCTCATCACCTTCCCTCAGGACGGTAGCGCTCCGGACGTGAAACCCTGGGTCGATAAAGCAGAGTTGGTTCACGCGCGCACGCTGTACGAGGCCGCCAACGAGCAAGGTCTGACAACGGCTCAGGTGGATTGGGTCGCTATCTATGGCGCAAAGGGCGTCGATTGGGAGTTCCGCGAAAAGCCCGATCCCGATGGAGAGATTGCCCGCGAGCTGGTTGCCAACGGCACCGCAACTCGGGAGCAGATTGCGGCATTTACCAACGACAGCAGTCCGGCCTGGCGGGATCAGATCTGGACCGACGCAGCCATTGATATTCTTCGCAACCACCGCCCGAACCTGCTGCTGCTCCATCTGCTTGAGACCGACACGATTCAGCATGGAAGCGCCCCATTTAGCAATCCCGCATACGCCGCTTATGCCTATGCCGATTATTGTGTGAAGCGTGTTGTCGACACCGCACGAGAGCTCGGCATTCTCGATCGCACCACTTTTTTTGTAGTCTCGGATCACGGTTTTACTTCGTATACCCACGTCATCCAACCGAACGTAGCTCTATTGCAGCAGGGCCTTCTGAAAAAGCAGGACGGTCGTGTTGTTGGGAACGTGTGGGTCAACTCTGAGGGAGGTGCGGCAGAGCTTTACATTCGGGATGAGAAGGCGCGCGCGAAACTCATTCCGCAATTGAAGGCTTACTTTTCCGGCATACCCGGTATTGCGCATGTCTATACGAATGCTGAGGCTCAAGCGATCGGACTTCCCGCTGAAGCAAATACCGATCAGGCTCCTCAGCTTTATCTCACTGCCGCGCCTGATTACGCTTTCGGCGACGATACAAATGGCCCTCTCGCGCGAGTCTTGCACGAGCCTCGCGGTGCGCATGGTTATATGAACACCATGCCCGATATGCAGGCCCTGTTTGTAGCCTCAGGAGCAGCGATTCGTCGCGGCATACATCTCGGCGCAATATCGAACCTGCAGGTTGCGCCGACAATCGCAGCGATCCTCGGTGTACAGCTACCCGCAGCAGAGCAGCCGGCGCTCAAAGAAATAATCCGCTGACAAGCCGATAAGAGAAGTATGGATTGTGTATAGCTTGGTCTGTGTGCAACCGGGCTGTATACGACAGGGGCCGATCGCTGATGATCGGCCCCTGTCGCTTTAAGTCAGTTTGTCTACTAGCCGGTAGTTCCCAATTCGCCATAGCAGGTTTTGAGAATTACATATCGATAAACCATTCTCCCGGATTTACCGCAGCATGTTCTACCTCTCACTGATTCCCGTTTATGCGCTCCAATCGAAAGGTCATAGCGCGGAAATCCCCCTGTAAATCCACATCGATGCCTCGGTCCATCCAGTAGGCGCCGCTTGCATGCTCAGGAGTATCCGACGCAAGTCTGCCATCAAGGACGTTGATTCGGTACTGCGTATCAGGATCGAGACCTCGCAAATGGAGCCGAGGATAGGGGTAAAGCTCATTGCTCGAATGAAGGAACGCGAAGACAACGGCTTCGTGGCCGTCGCGCGCGACTGATTCGGTTACCGATTGCTCGCTGCCGTGTTCAGGTGCAATCAGTCGATAGAGCTCGCCCCTCTGCACCGTCTCCCGGATCGTTTTGTATTGCGCAATCATCTTACGGGCTGTGGCAAAGTCTTCGGGTGCCCACTTATTGAGATTGGCTCCAATACCGAGAGATCCCTGCATCGAAGAAAGGAACCGATACTCCAGCGAAAGAGCGCGTTGATTGGCCCAGCTTGGGGAATCGGTCACCCAGGCCATCATCACTCCAGGCGAATAGGCATAGGTAAATCCATTCTGGATCAGCAGCCGGTCATAGGCGTCGGTATTGTCGGAAGGCCATACCTCATCGGTGAGGCGCATGATCCCCAGGTCGACCCGGCTGCCGCCTCCCGAACAACTCTCGATTTCGACGCTGGGATGTTTTGCCCGCAATTCAGAGAGGATGCTGTAGAGATTTCGAGTGAAGTCGACATACACATCTTTCTGCTCATCGAGCGGAACGGCAGGCCAACCCGGTTCGGACCAGTTGCGGTTGTAATCCCATTTGAGAAATGCGATCTGATTGTCGGTGAGGAGTTTATCGAGGAAGCCGAAGACATAGGCACGCACATCCGGTCGCGCAAGATTGAGCACCAGTTGATTACGGCCTTCAGTATGGGGACGCCCGGGGAAATTCAGAATCCAGTCGGGATGCTTGCGATATAGATCGCTGTCAGGGTTTACCATCTCTGGCTCTACCCACAGCCCAAAGTCCATATTGAGCGAATGAACCTTATCGATGAGTGGCTTTAGCCCATTCGGAAACTTCTGTGGATTGACATACCAATCGCCTAACCCAGCCCGATCGTCCTTCCGTTGGCCGAACCAGCCGTCATCCATCACGAAACGTTCGACACCTATACTCGCAGCCTTCTCGGCCAACGCCATTTGCCCGGCTTCATTCACATCGAAACCTGTAGCCTCCCATGAGTTGTAGAGCACAGGACGCAGCTTTGGCTTCGGTGCTCCAGGAAGAATGCTGTCGATCTCGTATCGGTGAAGGAGTCGAGATGCGCCCCCGATGCCTTCGTCTGAGTACCCGGCATAAAATTCAGGAGTTTGAAACTTGCCGCCCTTCGCAACGCGATAGGCGAAATCGAAGCTGTTCGGTCCGCCATTGACTCGAACCTGTTGCAGCATGTCCTGCTCAATCGAGATTTGCCACGAGCCGCTCCAGCCCAGGGCGCCGAACCATACGCCGCCTCGTTCCGAATCGTTATCGCCTTCGTGGTCAATTGCGAACCAAGGATTATTTTGTGCGCCGGTCGTCCCGCGACGGCTTTCAAGGATTGTCTTTCCCGGATGAATTGGCTGCTGCTGGATGGTCCACTCTCCAGCCCAGCGCCCGGTAAGATAACGCAGGCGGTAGTCCGTGCCACGCGGAAGATTCCATGTCGCAGCCGAGACCTGTTCAATCGTGATCGGGCCATCGGTGCGATTTTCTACTTCAGCGGAACGACGCAGAATGCCTATTTCGCCATCCGCACGATAGTTGAGGGTAACGTAAACCTCGCGCGAAATGTCCTTCATCAACAGGCTGAGCTGATCGCCGTCAATCTTGTAGCTCACATACTTGAGCACCAGATCGCGATTGCCATCAGGGAAGGTCACCTTCAGGCTCGGCTCCACATACAACATTCCGCCCCAGCCGGTGTACTCCTCTGGAGTTGTAGTGATAGGAGGGTCGAAGGATGCCGCGCCGGGCATCGACTTCGCTGTGGCGAACTCGTCCGAGTTCGGCAGCCTATGGCCCCAATAGAGATTCTGAACCTGGTCGGCTTCGTTGACGCCCATGATGTAGCTGGTGCGGGCTGTGTCTATTCGGAAGACGCGCGTTGTTGCGTTGTAGCGTATGTTTGCCTTCGATGCCTGAGCAGACGCTCTGCTTGTAGCAGCGAAAAGCATGCATAACAGGACAAGACAGCTAAAGAAACGGGAGTGTCGTCCGAAGAGGAAAGTGCGATTCGCAGAAGAATTCATGGCGTGTCCTGAATCAGAATTTCGGGCTGTAATCTGAGAGTTTGAAATGTGAGTGTGAGGGCGAGAGGCTGTTAGTCCATACGCCGGCAGATGCAACAAGATTCGTTTCTGGCAAAGAAAGATTGACGCTCCGGGCACGTTACCGGTAGGCTCGGGTACGAATTGAGAAAATCAAGATCAGACATGGCCAATCCTGAAAAAACTGCTGGCGTCAAAGACATCGCTAAAGCATTGAACATCTCGCTTGGCACGGTGGACCGTGCGTTGCACGATCGTCCGGGAGTAAGTCCAAAGACGAGAGATCTTGTTCTCAAGACGGCCGAACAGCTCGGCTACACTCCAAATCTCGCCGCCCAGGCTCTCAAACTCAACCGCCGCTTGTCGGTGGCTGCGGTTCTGCCCAGGCACATATCCCACTTCTTCGACCCTTTGCGAGAAGGAATTCGCGCTGCGGCAGCCTCGGCTGTTGGATTGAATCTTAGCCTTGAGTTTTTCGAGTACCCGCGACTTGGCAGTGGTGATATCGAGGCGTTTCGCCGCGCTGTGCTGAAGCAGTACGACGGGATCATCTTTCTTCCTGGAGACGCGCGCAAGTACGAGCCATTGGTCAAGAGAGCTGCTCAGGACGGCGTGGCAACCATGTGCGTCGGAAGCGACGCGCCGAATATCGACCGGATTGGTTCCGTGTCGGTACATGCGTCCGTCAGCGGCGCCATTGCCGCAGAGTTGCTCTCTCAGAATCTGACGTCCAAAGCGGAGGTCGTTATATTTACCGGCGAGCTTTCCACTCTGGACCACGTGGAGAAGCTGCGAGGCTTTGCAGCGGCTCTGGCTGTGATTGCTCCTCACCTGACCCTGCGCCCGGCGCTCGAAAGCCATGAACGGCCACGAGAGGCATATCGTCAGGCGCTGGAAGTGATGCAGGCGAAAACGCGTCCCAGCGGCATCTACATCAGCACAGCGAACAGCATGCCAGTCCTGAAAGCTCTGGAGGAGTTGGGCCTGCTTGGAAAAATCAAGGTGGTTACCACTGACCTCTTTCGAGAGCTCATTCCTTTGATAGAAGCGGGCAAAGTTCTGGCGACTTTGTATCAGCGCCCGTTCACGCAGGGAAAAGTTGCACTCGAAAATCTGCTCATCTATCTTCTGCGCGATCATAAGCCGCAGCCGATCCTGCAGCTTGCTCCCCACGTGATCTTTCGGAGCAATCTCTGTCTGTTTGAAAACCTGGTCGGAACATCCACGGGTGAAGATATCGAAGCCGAGCTTCGCGGCAACTAGGCTGCACCCGGAGATGTGAACAGATCTCATCGTCCCTTCCCTGGAACGATGCGAATTGCAAACCCGCCTCCCGGCGCCAGGTGAAGGTGGAGGTTCTGATTTTTCGCAACCGTTCGCGTCAGGATAGCTACCTGCTTGGCATCTGTGGCAGCGTCTTTTCCATCTTCATAAATTTGTGCGGTGTAGATTCCGTCACCGAGAAAGCTCAGTGGCAATGCGATATCTCGCGGAGTCCAGTTGGTGATGCTTCCGACATACCATTCCTGTCCATGCCTGCGAGCGACCGTGGCGTATTCCCCTGGCTCACCGTTTAGAACTCGAGTCTCATCCCAGGAAACGGGTACATCTTTGATGAACTGAAAGGCCGCCTGGCCTGCATAAGCCTCGGGGCTATCGGATACCATCTGGAGTGGGGTTTGGAAGACGACGTAGAGCGCCAACTGCTGGGCTCTGGTGCCCATAGCCATCGGACTTGAGTCGCGCGGGCTGTATCCATCCTCAGTCGCGTTGTCGAATGCTCCAGGCGTGTAATCCATTGGGCCTGCAAGCGATCGGGTGAAAGCGAAAACCGTGCGATCGACAGGGCTGTCACGACGACCAACCTTGTTGTTTTCGAGGCCGAGAACGCCTTCATAGCTGAGCACGTTCGGCCATGTGCGTTCGATACCCCACGGAGTTCGCGTTCCATGAAAATCAACAAGCAAATGATCCCGGGCGGCTTCCTGCGCAACGTCGTAGTAGAACTGCACGCCCTGTTGATCGTCCCGATTGATGAAGTCGATCTTGATGCCCGCGACTCCCCATTTTTCGTAGAGAGGAAAAGCCTCGTGCATCTGTTTCATCACCGAGCCGGAATAGAGCCATATCCAGATCTTCACGCCCTTGGTTGCGGCGTATCGCACCAGTTCAGGAACGTCTACTTTGCCGTTGAGCTGGGTGATGTCACTCTTGGACCAACCCGCGTCCAGCACCATGTAAGTAAAGCCCGATTGAGCAGAGAAGTCCACATACCGTTTCATGTTCTCGGTAGTAAAGGCAGGAGTTCCGTGGGCATCGACATCGTTGACCCACCAGTTCCACGAGGCCTTTCCCGGATGAATCCAGCTCGTGTCTTCAATGCGGCTCGGAGGATTGAGAGCATAGACTGTCGTGGATTCCAGCAATCGACCAGGATTGTCAGCAACCAGAAGAACGCGCCAGGGCGAGTGCCACGGAGCGACGCTTTCGACCGCCAATTCCGAATTATCGAAACGAGGAGATAGCTTCGACACAAACCAGTGACCCGCCCAGTTTCCCGAAGGATTAGTGACATACATCGAGCTATTGCCTTCGATGTCAGCCTCCATCAGTGCCATCCATGCAGTGCCCGGAGCATGCATGAGAAGGGGCAGTCCTATCAGAAAGTTGCTTGAAACTCCACCCTGATTGCTGAACGCGGTAGTCGGCAGTTTGACATACTCGCTCTCGTAACTGCTGCGATAATTCGGCAGCTCAAGCGCCCAGTCCGTAGCATCCGTTGTCAGCCGGAATTCTGTCTTCTCGCCACGTAAACGAATCTTCTGAATCGCATCCTGCCGGGGAATGAAGTAACGAAACGCAAGGCCATCGTTATAGGCCCTTGCTTCAACTGCAAAATGACGATTGGGCGCTGAGCCTTCTTCCAACTGCAAGATCAGACTGCGATAGGCCTCATGAACTGAACTCGTTTTGGCATTTGCGAGCCTGAAGTCATCTACCCCATCGCTACTCTGGCTCGTGGCAATGTGAACGTGCTCCCCCAATGACTCAGCCCCCTCAAGATCCAGCGAAAGGCCAGAATCATCGAGGACTTGCTTACCCAGAAATTTCACCGAGTAAACCAATTGCCCGTTGTCCGCTGCGGAATTCCGATCAGCATTCTTATCAGCATGAATGCCGAAGATGGCCGAGAGCCGGCCGTCTGGCGAGGTGAGTGTTGTGACGGGAACCTGTGCCTGGGCAACACTCCCGGCTCCTGAGATAAGGCAAACGACGGCAACTTTGTAAAATCCACGCACAGCTTAAACCTCGCTTTGAAAATCAGAAATGGACTGTAATCGCATCCTCAATTTGCTCCAGGGTTTTACCCTTGGTCTCGGGTACACCTTTCGCAACAAACAAGACGCCGGACAGACAGATTGCCCCATAGAGCAGGAATGTTCCTGCCGTTCCCAGATGGGTGTTGAGAGAGGGAAACGAATAGGTTAGAAAAAATGATGCGACCCAAAGAGCGCTCACAGCCGCCGATACGCCCTGGGAACGAATCTGCTGAGGGAAGATCTCTGCAATCAGAACCCAGGTGACAGGCGCGAGCGTCAGGGCATAGCAGGCAATCGCGCAGAGGGTCAGGATAAGCACCGCTGCCGCGGGCCATTGTTCATGATACGCAAGGGCACACAGCACATGGGATATTCCGATGCCCGCAGCTCCGTAGATCATCAGGCGCCGACGTCCGATGCGGTCTACAAGAGTCATCGACACTATGGTGAAAACCAGGTTGATCGTTCCTGTGATGACGATGTTGAGAAAGATATCGTTGGCCCGGTATCCGGCGCTGCGATAAACCTCGGCTGCGTAGTTGAAGAGGATGTTGATTCCCGTCCATTGCTGCAGGACAGCCAGCGCCATTCCTATGAAGACAACGCGAAGAATCTCAGGACGCAGAAATATCTTCCAGCCTATGGATGTTGCTGCCTGGCGAGCAAAAGAACGCTGTATGCTCGCTAATTCTGCGGACGCGTGAGACTCTCCGCCGATGTTTTTCAGAATTGAACGAGCCTCTGTTTCGCGTCCCCGGTCTAACAACCAGCGTGGACTTTCCGGAAGGAAGAACGAGGCCAGAGTGAAGACGATGGCAGGTATAGCCACAGCGTAAAACATCCATCGCCAGCCCTCCTGCACATTCCAGGATTGAAAAAGCACATCCGTTGGCACGCCGGAGATAACAGGTCGCGCGATAGTCCAGTTCACTATCTGCGCAAGAAGAATGCCAACGACGATCGCAAACTGATTCAGGCTTACGAGCCGTCCGCGAATGCTGGCGGGACTGATTTCGGCAATGTAGAGGGGCGATACATTCGAGCTCAATCCAATGGCCACGCCGCCGATAATGCGCCACACAATGAAGTTAGAAAATGTGTGCGCATGCCCGGTGAAGATCGAGGATATAGCAAACAGAATCGCAGAGGAGAAGAGAATCCGGCTTCGGCCTGCGCTATTCGCCAACGGCCCTGCGGCAAGGGAACCGATGAGGCAGCCCACCAACGCGCAACTGTTCGCCCAGCCGACCAGCGTACTGGAAGAGAGATGAAAGTAGATTTCGTAAAATTGCCTTGCCCCACCAATGACAACCCAGTCATATCCGAACAGCAGTCCACCAAGAGCCGCCACCATCGCGATTCCCCATACATAGGAGGAATTCTTGACGCTGGTAGCAGCTATTCTCGATGTTGAATTTTCCTGCATGCTTACCCTTCCAGTGAGCGTTGCAGGTCAAGAGCCCCTGTGTGGTTGTGGTCATGAACAAGAACTTCTTCAAGCAACGCGCGTCCCTCATCAACACAATCAAGGCCAAGGAGCGCCTGGGCTTTCAGAAACAGCACAGTAATGTTCTGACGCTCATCGAGATCCTCTTCAAAGAGAAGCATGGCTGGCAGCGAGGTCGCAAAGTAGTCGATCTTCGGAGCTCGTGATGCCAGAGAGACCGCGTAATCATAGATCTTCTGGAACAGCGCCCGGGATTCGTCTCTCTGCCCAAGAGCACCGAGCGCGAGAGCGCTCCAATAGGTCATCTCAGAAATTGGCTGGATCTGCATCTGCTGGAAGTCTGCCTGACTACGCGCCGCTCGTTCAAAATGAGCCTTGGAGCGCTCCTTGATGCCATTCTCCTGATACGCGATACCCAGCCAGTAATCCATGGCGGAACGATTCATCAAAAGGTGGCGAGCTTCACTGATGCTTTGCGGAGGATTAGAGGCACGCTCAAAGAACCGCAGCGCCTCACTCGGATTTGCCTGCTTAAGTGCCTGCTGCCCGAGTAACAGATTGGCGCGGACGAACTGCGCCAGAACCTGACCTTCTCCACCCTCCCACGGTTGGAAATGTCGGCCGAGAACTATGTCAAGCGCCAATGCAGGGCTGCCTAAACAGTTATAGAGCGATGCAAGCTCTATCGACAGATCATCACGCGTCTCAACGATCTGCTGATGGGATTCGAGAATCGCAAGACGCCGTTGCAGCGTTTCTCCAGTGCGCTTGAGAAGCTGGTCCTGTTCGTACAGAATTCGCGCATCATTTGGGTCGGCGACACGAGCTCGCTCAAAGGCGCTGCGTGCCTTCTCTGCATCCTGCAACTCGTTGTAATAACCGAAACCTAGATTTCTCCAAACGGTAGGCAACGTGGGATCGTGCTCGGCGGCACGCTCCCAGAGGTCAATAGCTTCGCGGTGACGACGGCGGTCATAAAGAAAATTTCCGAGATAGAACGGTGCACGCGCATCCTGTGGGTGGTTACGCACAACTTCTTCGAGAAGAAGCATCTCTTCGATGCGGCTCGGAAACACGTAATCGCTTTTAGCTGCCGCTGCCTCCTGATAAGCGAGCAAACTTGCCGCGTGTTGACCAAGCTTGAACAAGATGTGGCCCTTCGCGTAAAGCAACATGGCCGCGCTCCCATCGTTCCGGTCTGCCGGCACTTTCGAGACGACTTGAGAGGCTTCCTGATACAGTCCGGCTCGAACCAGATCGAATACAAGATCAAGACGCTGCTGCCCGTTTGCAGGAAGCTCCTGTTCCGCGAGGAAGCGACTGAAAACATCAAGAGTATCCAGCTCCGAGGTCTCCTCAAGCAAAACATCAGCGTCCATCTCGCGGTCTAGCCTGCGCAAAATTATTACCTTCAGATTGCGCGCATTCAGATTGTCTACGTCTACACGAAGAGCGCGGCCAATATGGTCGAGCGCCTTCTGCCAGTCTTTGTTGATGCAATCGATCTCCGCCAATCGGTGATACGCTGGCCCGCGCCATGCTGCATTCCATGTCGATTTGTAGAAGGCTGCATACGCATCGTTGGCTCTGCCGAGATAGAGCATCGTTAGACCGAGGTTGTAATGCGGTTCACCGTCGTATGGATTCGGATTGCGCTCAGTGAGACGGCCAATAGCTGTACGGAGGTGTTGTTCTGCAAGGCCAAGCTCGCCTCGACGCAGATGCCAGCGGCCAAGGGCATGATTCGCCCTGCTGTCCTTTGAGTCGCGACGAATCGCTTTTCTCCAATAGACATCGGGGTTACGGGTAGGATGGCGATACTGCTCAAGATGCAACCCGATCAGGAAGAGCTCGTCCGATGTCTCTACCTCTTGCGGAAGAGGCGGCTCTGTCGCGACCTCCGGCTTTTCTGCTGCGCTGATTTCTGCCGGAGCATATCTCAGCAGGGTTGTTCCAGCCTGCTCCACAAGGATCTCGATCTCTCCTGCAGAAGGGATAGAGCATGCGTGATGAAGAGGTTTCTCGGGAAGTAAATCACCATGCCATTGATGCATTTCCTCGCCATCGACGCGCAGACGGACGGTGCTTTGGAGATATTCGCTCGTCACCAGGAGATGGATTATTGCCTCATCCGTCTTTCGTTCAAGGCGAATGGCCGCCTCAAGATTAGCGAGATCGGGAACACCAATCTCACGGATCGGATACCAGAACTGGCTGAACGTCTTGGTTTCCCCTGGCGCCAGGAATGAGAAGTCCGGTTGATTATCTGTGTATACGCCTGCCATCAGTTCGATATAAGGCCCATCGGAATCCGTGAGGCTCCGGTCCCACGCGTATCCGAACTCATGATTGCCCCAGGTCCACTGCTTCTTACCCGGTGAAATATGATGATTCGCAAAGTGGACAAGACCCGCATTGCGTTTGTGATCATATCCGCCGGCGAAATCCCCGCGAGAACCCGCAATCATATAGCTGGTTGGAACAGGAATGTTGGCGTACCAGCTTAAGTCGTTTGGAGCATAGGAGCCATCGGGAAGAAAGTCGGATGGCTTCTCCTCGTCGGGCACTCCATGAAGAGCGCGCTCCCCATAATCAACGCCGTAATACTTTCCGTGGCTGAGAGGGAATTCAGTTACAGCTCGCTTGGCATGATCTGCGACGTAGTGAACATCTTTCGGGAAAAACGATTGGTATTCCTCATGAACGCGCGTCGCAACATTGGCCCACCAAAGAAATGTCTGTGTATCTGTGGTGCGGTTATACAGCCTCACACGTAGTTCAAGATAAGCCTTGTCCGGCCTCAGGCACAGACCATGCATGCCCTTGAGGTGTGACATCGGATCGTGGTCACTGCACCATACCGTGACGCTTCCGTCATTGCCCCGCTCAATCTCCACTTCGACCGGCATGAACGTCGCGGGTCGATGATGCTGAGGCCAATTGAATTCAACGCCTCCCGAGATCCATGGACCGGCCAGGCCGACCAGTGCAGGTTTTATCACGTTCTGTCGGTAGAAGAAGTCGTACTGATTCAACTTGTCGAGGCCCACA
This sequence comes from Acidicapsa ligni, assembly GCF_025685655.1. Classification (NCBI taxonomy): domain Bacteria; kingdom Pseudomonadati; phylum Acidobacteriota; class Terriglobia; order Terriglobales; family Acidobacteriaceae; genus Acidicapsa; species Acidicapsa ligni. The sequence goes on from NZ_JAGSYG010000004.1 coordinate 576,591, forward strand.
TGAATTCGGCCGCCTATCTCAGGAAGAACCATGAAGCGGACAAATTCGTTTTCGAGATGAACCGCTTTCCACGACACATCTTTTGGTTCGGTATCGATTCTGTCGATTACGGGCAGAGGATAAACACGCCCACTGCTCCCCTGGTAAACACGTTTTTCGAGGAACAGCGGATTGCGATCGGGTTCGGCAGGACGATAGGTTCGGAGCACCACTGGCTCCTCCCAAACCTTTACAGGTCCAATCTCGTTCTCCGGTGCTTTGGGCAGTTCAAGCACCGCTCCTGCCTGTTTAGCAGACTCCGTTATCTCGGGCGTCATTTCGCTCTGTGGCATTAAGGACACTTTCTTTCGACGGTTCGTCTGTGGCCGGCTGATACCGTCCGCGCACCACAGAAATTGTAGGAAACATTTGTGCTGTGCACGTTACCGCTAACAGTATGAGCCGTGCTATCCGCCTGTCAAGCACCGTCTGGTTCTGCTGCGAAAAATCTTGAATTCTTCCAAATATGGGCATAATTCCAGCCTTCAACTCAAGGTTGGGTAAAATCTAAAGATGAAGTGCTACGTTCAATGCCCGCTAGGGATGAAGTTAAATCGCTCAATTTATGGGCTCTATAGCTGGTTTTTCTCACTACTCCTGCATGCATTCAACAGTTACCCGACGGCTGAAAAGCAGTATTCAGCGTTCGATACCGGCGCTAGGCTTACCGGTGCTATCCATCCATTGCGCTGCGCAGAAGCCAATTTTTCTGTACGTAAGATTAACTTGTTTATAAAAATTCCCTTGACAACGGTAACGTGCACGGAATAATTTGATCGGCGACACTCGGAAACGATTTCGAGCGGGTAATTAAGCCGGTTTGATAACTTCCAACGTTGGGTTTCGCTGAGATGGTTCGCCCTGGGAAGTCGGAGACGGCGCAAAAAATTAGAGAGCTGGAACTGGCGCCGAGCCCTGACAGGCTCCTTACCACTCCCTGATTGGGATTACTGTTTGTCGCTTGGAACCTGGCTTCCACGCAGGCGCGGATCTATGCCCTGCGGCTGGTCACATGTTTCCGGCAGCTTCGAGGAATGGCCATGTATGCAAGGAGTTTAAAAAGATGAGAGTTTTCAAGTCGATAGCTGGTTGCCTCTTTGGGATGGTTTTCGTTTTAGGGGTGGCGCAGGCTCAGCAGTTCACTGGTCGGGTAACCGATGCGTCGGGCGCAGTCGTGTCCAAGGCTCAGATCACAATCACGAACGTCGATACCAATGTCGCAGAGACTTCTGTGACGACCGGAACCGGAGATTACACGGTCCCGTATCTCAAGCCGGGACACTACAGCATCACCATCATGGCACCTGGTTTCGACACTCAGACCAAGACCGATCTAACCCTCCAGGTCAGCCAGACCCTGACAGTCAACTTCACATTGAAAGTCGGTACTGTCTCCGAAACGATTCAGGTCAACGAAGCGCAGTTGGACCGAGGGAAAGCCGACGTCGGAGAGGTAGTCGAGAACGAGCGCGTAAATGAACTGCCCCTCAATGGTGGCGACATGGGACAGTTGGCTCAGTTGAGCGCCGGAACCTATTACTCCGGAAGTGTTCTGTACATGCGGCCCTTTGATAACAGCGTTGCAGCCCTTTCCATCAACGGAGGCGGAGCTGCAAACAATCAACTGCTTCTGGATGGAGTCTCCAATGAAGCCGCACACGGCGATGCTTATAACGGCACCAACTCCCAGATGGGATACATCGCTCCAGTGCAGTCGGTTCAGGAGTTCAAAGTAGTCACGAACCCATACGACGCTCAGTACGGCAGAGCGCAGGGCGGCGCGATCGACATGACGCTGAAGTCCGGCACCAACGCACTTCATGGAAGCGTGTATGAGTTTGCGCGGCGCGGCTGGCTCGACTCAAACCTGTGGGTCAATGACTATAACAATCTTCCCAAACAGAATCACAAGCGCGATCAGTATGGATTCGAACTCGACGGACCTGTTGTGTTGCCCAAGGTTTATAACGGGCAAAACAAGACCTTCTTTCTTGCACAGTTTGAGAATTGGAGCGAGATCATACCCAGCGTCGCGCTGGATAGTGTCCCCGAGCAACAATGGCTGACCGGAGATTTCAGCGATCTCAGCTACTATGACGCCTCGTTGGGCAGGCGACAGCCCATCACGCTCTACGATCCGCTGACGCTGCATAACAATGGAACTGGAGCGCTGGTAAGAGATCCCTTTCCTGGGAACATCATTCCTCAAAACCGCCTGAGTCCATTCGCGGCCAAGTTGTATTCCTATTACCCGAAGCCGAACGCAACACCGGGCGCAACGCAAAACTCCTACACCGACAATTACGTTGGCAACAGCGCCGTCACGGATACGTATCGAAACGCACTCTTCAAGATCGACCAGACATTCTCCAGCAAAGACCGCGGCAGCCTGCGCTGGGGTTACTGGGAGCGCGATGAATATCAAGACCAGAACGGTATACCCGGGGTCGGCGCTAATGGCGAATTTCCTCACGGAGAACGCGTCAATACCTTTGTCCCCGATTGGATTCACACCTTCACGCCCAATCTGATTGTGGATTTCAAAGCTTCGGTGATCGTACGTGGCAACATCCTGAACTCAGGGCCTCTGAACTACGACCTGACGCAGCTGGGATTGCCAACTTCGTTCATCTCTTCGCTTGGTGTCTTTGGAAATTTTCTCCCATCCACGAACTCGGGCGAGTTTACTCAGATTGGCAACTCGGGCGGTCAATTCACGGTGGGCAACTCGTTGGCCATGTTGCCGACCCTCACGTGGGTGAAAGGCAAACATACAGTCCACGCCGGATTTGATTGGCGTCTCCTGCAATCCTCCTGGAGGACTATAACCGGTGGCACCAGCCTCAGCGTCGATCGCACCTGGACGCAGGCAAACTATCAGTCCGGAGACGCAGCAAGCGGCAATAGTATCGCTTCTCTTCTACTCGGAACAGCTTCGTCGGGATATGTGAGCATCAACCCGCTTGCTTTCTACTCCCAGCACTACTACGCACCATTTGTGCAGGACGATTGGAAGATCCTTCCTAACCTGACCTTGAACCTCGGGTTCCGTTACGACATCAACGGCGACGTAGTCGAACGGCACAACCGGATGGACTACATTTTCAACACGACTGTAACGAACCCGGTTCAATCTCAGGTGCCTGCATCCCCGTACCTGACCGGTCCTCTGATGGGCGGCCAGGAGTTCGTAGGTGTCAATGGCAATCCGCGCCCGTTCAACCAGCTTGATAAGGGCGATTGGCAGCCTCGTGCGGGTTTCTCGTGGTCTGTCCACCCGAAGACAGTGGTTCATGGCGGCTTCGGCGTGATGTTTCAAAATCCCAATCCCGGCCCAAGCCAATATGGATTTTCCTCGACCACGCAATACAACCCATCGAATGACGGTATGAAAACGCCTACACAAAATCTCGGCGTCGGTGGCACTGGTCCGAATCCCTTTCCCACGGTCATTCAACCAACGGGCTCCTCGCTCGGTTTGCTGACGGGTCTGGGACAAGGGCTCTTTTATCTGAATCCGACTTTCAAAGTTCCGAGAACCTTTACCTACTCAGCCGGAGTTCAGCAGCAGTTCGCTGCGGATGACATCGTCGAGATCAATTACGTCGGCACACGTACCAACCGCCTGGGGACGAGCGACAACATCAACCATCCAGCAGAATCAGCCTATGCGCAGTGCAATCTGGAGCTAGGCGGCAATCCAGCCGTCTGCAATAGCGACACGGGCTCTTACCTCACCAATCCGTTTCAAGGGGTCGCTCCTTTTCAGGGCTCGAACTACTATTCGCAACCGACAATCCAGGCTCTGAACTTCACCCGGCCATTCCAGGCCTTTGGCGATATCACCGAATACGACATCAACGGCGGCAAGACCTGGTATAACGCGCTGCAGGTGACGGGTTCGCATCGTGTGAGCAAATCTCTGACCGTGCACGGCACCTGGACTTGGTCAAAGACCATGGACGCAGGCGGCTTCACCGATACGATTTACCGAATCAAGTCGCGACATCTGGACTCGTCGGACTTTGCCCATCGCATCACTTTCTCAGGCTTCTGGATGATCCCAGTCGGCCGAGGCCGCACCTTCCTGGGCCACGCAAACCGGCTGGTGGATGCAGCTTTGGGCGGCTGGGAAACGTCAACCATCATCAGTTGGCAGACGGGTATGCCGTGGCAGTTGAACGGATCGACTTACATGTATGGCTCGGCCCATATTCAGCCGCAATACAGCTCCAATCTGATTCGCGGCGTTAACAACGCATGCGTCGGTCAATGGCAACAGAATTCCACCACCGGCCAATGGCGGCTCGCTTCCGTTGGTTCGAGCAATAGCTGTGGAGGCAACTACAACTTCGTCGTTGCCCCGCAGTACGGAGATGCTCCTAACATCAACTACACGGGAATTCGCAATCCGCGTACCAGTGATATGGATGCAAGCCTTGCGAAGACCTTCGGTATTGTGGATCGCCTGCATGCCCAGTTCCGTGTCGATGCATTCAACCTTCCGAACCATCCCGACTGGGCGACTGGCTATGACTACACGCCCACCGACGCTAACTTCGGAACCATCATCAAGTCCTCGGCTGGACAATCGAATCAGCCGCGCAACGTGCAGCTAACATTCAAAGTGATCTGGTAATAGGCGACGCTACGTCCAATGTTGCTTCGGTTCACTTCTTATTCTTGATGGATACGTATAGCGGCGATAAGCCGCTATACGTGTCTCTAACAACGCTGATGAAAAGGGTATCCATGATCCGTTGCCGTAGACTGCTGATTGTTCTTTTTGCCTGCACTGCCCTCGCGTTTTCCACGGGCGCTACAGCGGAGCCGCAAAGCCGCGAACGCATTTCTCTGAGCAGTCCATGGGAACTGCGTCAACTCCCTGACGATGGAATGGTTGCCTTTCAGGCCGACGTCCCGCCTACGGTTCAGGGGGAATGGCTGCCCGCTATGGTTCCAGGCGACGTTCATCTGGATTTGCTGCACGACGGAAAGATCTCCGATCCCTTTTACCGTGACAACGAAGGCAAGCTCCAGTGGATCGAAAAAGCTGGATGGGAATACAGAACCACGATTCAGGCGACGCCCGCGACACTCTCTCGCGAACATGTGGACCTGGTTTTTGAAGGATTGGATACAGCCTGCTCGATCTACCTGAACGGCAAGCGCATCGCACAGCCGAACAATATGTTTAAGGAATGGCGCATGGATGTGAAATCCATTCTTCATTCCGGCTCAAATGATCTTCAGATAGTTTTCCCCGCACCGATGAAAGCCGCTGAAGCTGTTGCTGCAAAAGACCCCTGGCATGACCGCACTCATACAGACCCAAAAGGCTACATCCGTAAAGCCGTTTATGAATTCGGATGGGACTGGGGGCCGCGCTTTGCAACGAGTGGTGTGTTCCGGCCTGCCTACCTTGAGGTTTGGGACGATGCCCGCCTCAACGATGTCTTCGTCGAACAACAAAGCGTCAGCAGCGCGGCAGCAGAACTTAATGTCCGTGTTGACATCCTCGCTTCCAAAGAAAGCAAGACCACGCTCAGCATGACCTACGGCCTTCAAGGAACCGAGCAGAAGCAGGATCGAACTGTGACCCTGGGGCCGGGCCATAACGTGATCTCGTTCCCAATCGACATCACAAAGCCTCAACTTTGGTATCCATCCGGCTACGGCGCGCAGCCGATCTATCACTTTCACATCTCGGTGAAAGAGAACGGCCGGGAGACTGATTCGAAGGATGTGAAAACCGGCCTTCGATCCGTAGTGCTACGTCGAGACCTCGATAAATGGGGACGATCGTTCGAGTTCGTAGTCAATGGCATACCCGTTTTCGCAAAGGGAGCAGCCGTCATTCCGTTCGACAGCTTTCCGACCCGCGTTACGAACGAGAAGTATCGGTACATCCTCCAGTCAGCGAAGGATGCCAATATGAATATGGTCCGTCTCTGGGGAGGCGGCTATTACGAAACGCAGGAGTTTTACGATCTCTGTGACGAACTGGGTCTGATGGTTTTCCACGACCTCATGTTTGGCAATAACTGGCAACCCGGAACCTACTCTTTCAAAGAGGACATTCAACAGGAAGCCGAGTATCAAATGACACGTCTCAGGAACCATCCCAGCATTGTTCTCTGGGCTGGAAATAATGAAACCGAGGATCTCCGCGACTGGAATGGAAACGGGCAACTGCCCGCGCCTGTCCACGAGCGAATCTGGCAGGATTACCTTACCGAGTTCAGTGGAATCCTCGCGACCACAGCGGCACGTGTCGATCCGCAAACGCCTTATTGGCCCAGCACTCCCAGCGCAGACTATGAAGAGCTCACAGACGCTTATCAAAGCGGCGACAATCACGATTGGAGCGTCTGGCACCAGGATGCTGATTTTAGCGAATACGAGAAGCGGCCGTGGCGCTTCACCTCAGAGTACGGCTTTCAATCCTTTCCGGAGATGAAGACGATAGAGTCCTTTACTCTTCCAGAAGATCGGAAGAACATCTTTACGCCTGTCATGATCGTTCACCAGAAGAATTGGGGCGGCAACAAGATTATCCAAACCTACATGTCCCGTTATTTTGGAGAGCCGAAAGACTTCGCATCTTTCCTGTATGCCAGCCAGGTGCTACAGGCAGAGGGAGTCAAGGTTGGCGCTGAGAGCTTTCGCCGTAAGAGACCAGAGAGCATGGGTTCTCTCTTCTGGCAATTGAATGATTGCTGGCCTGTTGCATCCTGGTCGAGCATCGACTACTACGGCCGATGGAAGGCGCTCCAATACTACGCACGGAAGTTCTACGCACCCGTTCTTGTATCCCCACACTTCGATAATGGAACACTCTCGCTTTACGTTGTCTCCGACAAAGTAGAAGCAGAACAAGGGCAGCTACGTCTACGCATCATGGACTTCAACGGGAAGGTCATCAAAGAGACCAAGCAGAATGTCACCATCGATCCACTGGCCTCCAAAGTCTATGAGCAAATCACAATGACTGACCTCCTCAGCCTGGGCCAATTGGATATGTCACAACTCGTGGGAGTCGCGGACCTGTCAGTGGCAGGAAAAGAGGTGTCTTCCAATCTCGTGTTCTTCGTGCCATCGAAGCAGGTCCATCTTCTTCCGGCCCCAGTCTCAACAGACATTCAGCCATCCGGCGACGGCTTCGATGTGGTGCTGAAGTCTTCCGTTTTGGCCAGGGCCGTTTACCTGTCGTTTGGCGAGACTGACGTGACATACTCGGATAACTACATCAACCTTCTACCCAGCGAACCAGCCACAATTCATGTATCAGGAAATAAGGTAACGTTGGACGAGTTGAAAAAGGGGCTCAACGTAACCTCACTCGTGGACGCGTTTATAACCACAGAGAAAGCCAACTAAGCCCGATCCGCACTTCAAATAATTCCGGGAGCTACGAAGCCAATATTCGTAGCTCCTTTTTTTGTTGTCGCAGAGAACGATCCCTTTCAACAGACCAGCTCACTCCTCGGAATTATCAGCGTGGGAGCAATTCTGTATCTACTGATCTCTGGCACTGTGAAATCTCGCAGGGCAGTAACAGACCGAAGCATTCAGTGCAGTAACAACTGCGTCGGATACTCGTAGGGTATAGTCCGAGCGGCTGAAGCGGGTTGAATTCCCCTGGATCAGGCCAGCGCTTCGAGGGCATTCTTGCGAAGGATCCGCGTCTTGATCCCGGTTATCGAGAGGATATGTTTGCGTTTGAGTTCGTTCAGGATTCGAGTGACAGACTCTCGTGTAGTGCCAAGCATGGAGGCTAGGTCCTCATGCGTCAGGGACAAAAGAATCTCCGGCTGGTCTTGCTCTAGCGTGCCCGCTTCGCTCGCAAACTGAAGGAGGAGATGCGCCATCCTGCCCACAATAGAACTCGAAAGCGCTAAACGACATGCGTCCAGTAAGGCCGCGCGATATTCGTTATTGAGACTTTCGGCCGCGTGCTGGTTGCCTTCGACATGATGCTGCAGAAAGTGGAGAAACTCGTCGCGGTGAAAGCACTTCATCTGCACAGGCTCGATTGCCTGGGCGGTGACCTCGTAAGGCGTTCCGGAGAGAACTGCGCTCAGACCCAGAACATCGCCGGGCTTCGCGATCCTTACGAGAAACGTCTTGCCGTCCTTCGAGGATTTGCTGAGCTTAACTTGTCCCGAGCAAAGCACAGAAACCCATTGAGGCGTCCGTCCTTCCGAAAAAAGGATGCCGCCGCTAGGCAACATCATGTGAACGCCCATCGAGTCGTATTCGGTCAATACATGGGTAGGCAAGTCACAAAACCAACCTGGTTTTCGGGATTTGCATGTGAGGCAGTCGCGAGGCGAAAGTGTCGCTGATGTCATAGGTACAGAGGGCCGCCTTTTGAAATAGTTTATGCGATGGATGGCGGTTCACTTTGATGCCAGCCGGAATTGGCAGTCACCGTATGGTCCGAGGTTCGCTCCATCGACACAACTGGATGTCTTCGAAGAAATCTGCGATGGCATTTCTGAGGCAGAAGAACCACGCGAGTTTCGTATCCCAAGCCGACGACTCGGTAAACCCGTTGTAAGTAAATAGGTTAGATGGTCGGGGCGGAGGGATTCGAACCCCCGGCCCTCTGCTCCCAAAGCAGATGCGCTACCAGGCTGCGCTACGCCCCGACACGAAACCCGGCAGGAGCCGGGCACTCACTCAATTTCATTGTAACGTGACTGGATTCTTCGTGCTCGCATACGGCCGTTTCTGTCTTCTAAAACAACCATAAGTCTCAACGAGTGATCTTCCACTCGGCTAGCCACACGAAAAACCAGAACAGCAGAAGAATCGGTATGGCGAAAATCACACCTATCGCCCCCGCCATCAATGCAAGAAAAACCCAATCTCGCCACGTATGCTTCCGAGGCTCATCAAGAGATCTCGTCAGCAAGCGATAATTGCGCCGGTTGGCCTTCCAGAAAACATCGAAAATATCCCCCAGTACTGGAATTGTCCCCCCCAGCACTCCAATCGCGAGGTTCACGAGCATCCGCAGAAGAGTGATGTAGGGAACACCGCGAACCCAGGCCGCCAAAGGAATCACCAGCGAAAGAATCCCGGCCAGCACATCTCCCAGCCCGGGAACCAGCCCGATTATCCCATCCAGCCCAAAGCGGATGCCCGTTCCTGGAATGACAAAGGCCTCATCGAGCATGACCTCCAGCCATCGCAGCCGTTCATCGCCGAGCCAGCGCCCGCCATTTTTCCAGCGGTTATTCGGCAAAAGCTCTCCAATCGGTTCCTTCGAAGGCATCCTGTTTCCTCGTATCGGGAAAATGGTATCTTGACCGAGCTTCAATGGTACAATCGACAAGGTAGATGGCGGCTATAGTTCAGGGGCAGAACGCCTGTCTGTGGCACAGGATGTCGTGGGTTCGATCCCCACTAGCCGCCCCAATTTTCTAATCACGTTTTGTGATCAAACCTAGGAAATTCCCCCTTCCAATATGACTATTCCGACTGCAGACCGACGTTCCGGTGCAGTCGATCGGGGCCTGTGGTTTACTCCATTCGAGCCGCTGTCATTTCTGCGCGGCAGTCACGGGCAAACGCTTGCAGGGAACTACTGGCGACGTCCTCCCTTTCAAATTCCAGTACACGCGCAGGATGTAATAGTAGATGCCGCAGATGGCAGCCGCGTTTTATGCCACTGCCACTGGCAGCCGGAGCAGGTCCGCACCAGCCGCCTTACGCTCGTCATAGTTCACGGCCTCGAAGGCTCCTCTGACTCACGTTATGTCCAGGGAATCACCGCAAGGGCCTGGAGTGAGGGCTGCAACATTATCCGCATGAATATGCGGAATTGCGGAGGCACGGAAACCTGGACGCCAACCCTCTATCACTCTGGATTGTCGAACGATGTCAACGCCGTGCTCCATCATTTCGTTGATGCCTATCAGCTCCAGCGTGTTGCCGCAATCGGTTATTCCATGGGTGGCAACCTGGTTCTCAAACTCGCTGGCGAATTAGGAAACCAGGCTCCACCCTGGCTCATCGCCGCAGTCGGAGTAAGTCCGGCGGCAGATCTCGCCTTCAGCGCCGACGCCCTGCACGAACCCTCCAACCGTTTTTATGAATGGCATTTCCTTCGCAATCTCATGCGACGTTTCCGACGCAAAACCAGCCTTTTCCCCGACATCTATACAGCGCAGGATATTGGCCCGATACGATCTATTCGCGAGTTTGATGACCGCATAACCGCTCGCTTCAGTGGTTTCACCGGGGCTGACGATTACTATTCCCAGTCTTCGGCAGCCAGGGTGGTTGCGCAAATCGCCATTCCGACCCTGGTCCTGCATGCGCTGGATGATCCATTCATCCGCATGACGCCTGGGACTCGATCCCTGCTGATGGCAAACCCCTTCGTCGATTTCGTTGAAACTACACATGGCGGCCACTGCGCCTTTCTTGCCAGAACAGTCGCGCCTCCCGATCTTCACGGCCACAGCGATCGCCACTGGGCCGAGGCCACACTCGTACGTTATTTGCTGGCTATCGCAGGCAATCACGAGCAGGTTCATGGAAGCTGACTGGGAAGTTGAAATCGGCGCCAGGGCACCCGTACTCGATCCGCTCTGGTCCGGCTTCGTTGACCTCCGCGCAACCCCGAATCGGATCAGCGAGCTTGCCGAGACTCTCCAGTTTCCACCGTTAGCTTCCGCACTCGCCTATCTCAATAGCGTGGAATCCTCGCTCTGGACAGCCAAATGCGACATCTGGACGATTGAAGATCCCTCCCAGATCGATCCCGATGAGATGGAAGCTACAATCGCAGAGGCAGCAGCAGCGCAAGCTTGTTATGTAGACGTTCTGCCTGAGCGCCAAAGCCTCTTTGTGTCCCTCGAACAGGCCGAATCTTTCGGGCGCAACGCCGTACTCAACTTGCGAACACTTGTATCTCGCTGCTCCAGGGTAGACTTGATCATCCGGCAAGCAGTCGCAGGCGAACAGCAGGGCTTTGGAATCACCGTCTATATCACCGCATGCGGTGCGAGCCCAACCGCTGCCGAAGAAACACTCGCGTCAGCCCTCGCAATCGTCGCCAACACCCTCTGCACCACAGCAGTCACTCTCATTCAGCCGTGAAGGCAAACGCAGAGGCGATACAATAAATCTGCGGGCGAGTAGCTCAACTGGATAGAGCACCGGCCTTCTAAGCCGGGGGTTGCAGGTTCAAGCCCTGCCTCGCCTACCATACATTAAAATCAACTACTTACATTAATTCCCGCTGCGTGGAAATAGTACAGGCCGGGGTAGATACACACAAGGTGCGAAGAGGAGTTTCCGGCGATGGATCTGGTGGTCAAGCATCGTAAAGAGACGACAACGCGCATTGTTCAAATACTGGGCCTGGAAGGCATCTATCGCGGTGTCAATTGGGTGAGTGAGACACGAGACGAGCTTAGTTAAGCCCGTCCTCGTCTTGATCATTTCTTCGGATTGGGTAGGTACTTGATTAGGCTATCGAGCGGCCCACTATTGACCCTGTCCTGCATTTCTTTGACGGGCTGTTTCGTCATCATTCGCGTTAAGTAATCGTGGAAATTGCTATGAGGGTCCATAATTGTTTCCTCCGAGGTGAAAAGAGTAGCCTGAAAGTGAGGAAAAGTGCAAGCAATGGCTATATGTCATTGATTATTAATGAGTTATGTGCGTTTATTGTATTCACAATGCTTGTCGATCGTGATGGACAGTATTGATTGAACGTACGGCAATAAGAACCGTAACCACTTTATAACCAACGCCATAGGGTGGGTAAATTTTACCCACTGGGCACTCAAAAAGCGCCGCAATCCATTTATTTACATAGACTGATAATTATAAAAAATTGGATATTTTTGTGGAATATGCAATTTCGTATGCTTATCAGCTAAATAACACTGTGTGAACATCGTCGAGCGATGCGTGGTGTTTGATGGCTTCCCGCCTCATTAGAGAACAGAGTTCGGCAAATGCTTGCATCCCTTCTGGTCTAATGGATTGGGTGCCAAGTCTGATGAACTTGGATAATGCGCGAAGGACATCGGGGCTGCCATAAATCGCGATTCTGGACCTGGAATCTGCTACTACGATCCGGCCCTCAAGTTCTTCTAACTTGCTGCGCTCGCCTCTGTCGCCATCTATTTGCGCCCTGCCAACTTTGGCAAACCCACGCAGAAAATCAGCATACGCAGTGGAGCGCAACTCTTGAAGGTGTTTGAATCTCTCGGTATGGCGGGTCAGGAAAGCGCCAAGAATCGCGCCTAGACCCGCTGCAATGAAAGTAACGCCGGTTTGGATGAGCAATTGGACCATGTTCATGTTGCCTGTCAGTGTCTCATGGTGCGAGCAGACTTACACGCTCATGCATAGCTTGCAGATCCACGGTAACTAGATTGGCGTATCGCCAGGGCATCTCAAGCGTTGAGTGCCCCAGGACTTTTTGCAAATGGAAGACAGATCCACCACGCCGGAGATAGTTCACTGCGAAGGTGTGGCGGAAGACGCGCAGGGTGCGACCGGGCGGGGTAAAGCCCTAATCCGTGCAAAGCTCTTTCACCGCGCAGAGGACATTCCTGAGCGCCCACATCATTTCGGTGCGATTCGCGAAGAGGAATCGTTCAGGTTTTCGGTCGGAGTCCTTGAAGTAGCGAAACAGAGTCCTTGGTAGCTCAAAAGGGAAAGAAACAACCCTCTGCTTTCTGCCCTCGCCGTCCAGCGTGACGCCCTGCCTCGCCTACCACACCCGCAAGTTTCATTTCTGGCTTAGCCCTTAACCCATTCCCCACCAATCGATCGCCACGTCTGCGGATTCTCAATCGAGTTCCGCAAAATCTCCGGCAGGCGATCCTCGCGAACTCCGTCATAGCATCGCAGTTGTGCAAAGCGCGTCAGAGAAGCGGGAATGCCCACCGACGTGAACCCCGGGTGCGAAGTAGCAGGGAACGGCCCGCCATGTTGCATCGCAGGGCTGACCGCTACGCCAGTCGGCATCTTGTCATTCAACAGGCGTCCGACTTTAGCCAGCAGCAACGGCTCGATCCGTGAGTAAATTGCGTCGTCATCGCTCGTCTTTGCCGAATAAATCGTTCCGGTAAGATTCCCTTCCAATATTTGAAGAATAGACTGCAACTGTTCTTCATTGCTCACCGTGACGACCAGCGTTGCATTTCCAAATACCTCGCGCTGCAACCCACTGGGATTCGCTAGAAACTGTGCTCCCGTCGCTCGCAGCAGCGTATTCTCAAAGCGATATCCACTCCCATTGGAGACGCTTCCACCAGCAGCCAATCGCGCTCCGGCATGGATAAGCGCAGCGACTCCCTCGCGAATATGTTCCCGTCCTGAAGAAGAAAGCAGCGGCTGTGGCGTGCGCTCAGAAAAGCCCTTCGCGACCTGGGCCACAAAGCTCTCTGCCGGCTCACCTTCCCAAAGCAAAATGAGATTGGGGCTCGTGCAAAACTGTCCTGAACCAGCCAGGCAACTGTCGATGAGCTCGCGCCCAAGTTGTTCGCCTCGCTCCGCAATCGCACCTGGCAAAAAGATCACCGGATTGAGACTGGACATCTCCAGATAAATAGCTTTCCCTGCCTCATCTGCAGCGTGCTTTAGAGCCAGCCCAGCACCGCGGCTTCCCGTAAAACCAACAGCTCCTACGCGCGGATCGCTCACCAGTTTCAGGCCATCCGCATTGCGGACGTTGTAAATCATTTGCACCGTGCCCGATGGCAGGCCCGCTGTTGACGCGGCCTTGCGCGCTTCCTCAGCTAAAAGCCGCGTGGTATTCGGATGCAGAGGATGAGCCTTCGCAATCACAGGATTTCCCGCAGCAATTGCTGCTGCAAAGTCTCCGCCGCTTATTCCGTTGAAGGCCAGTGGAAAATTATTCGGACCAAAGACCACCACCGGCCCAATCGGAACAAAACAGGAACGGATATTGCGCTCAAGATCCAGCGTCGCGCGCTTCCATGATTCTTCGCGTGCTGCTGCTGCTGCCTGTCGCAACTGGTTGGTAGTGCGCGGCAACTCCACATCCTTCAATCGTGGACTCACCGCCAGCCCGGTCTCCTCGTTAGCCGCCGCGATAATCGCAGGTGCAGCAGCTTCGATGTTCGAAGCGTACTCTTCCAAAAACGCTGCAAGCCGCTCTGGAGCAACCTCACGCAGCGTTACCGCCGCCTTCGATGCAGCGCTGAGCGCCGCATCGCAATCCGACCATCTGCTTATTGGAAACGCAGTGGCAAGCGTTTCACCGGTTGCAGGGTTTTCCGCATGAAATGTAGCATCCACATCTGCAGCCTGCCATTTACCATCAATCAAAATCTCAGCGACATCCATCCTCAGACCCTTCTCGTGTAATCCATTCTCAAGCAACGCGATTTACCAGCGTTCCAATCCCGCTGATGCTGATATGAATCTCATCTCCACTCTGCAACGTAAACGAGTCAGGCGGAACAATGCCGGTCCCCGTCAGCAGAAAACATCCATGCGGAAAGCTCTGATCGCGATACAGATATTCCACCAGTACACGCGGATCGCGCTTCATCTCCGAAAGCGGAATACTCGCAGCAAACTCCGCATGACCCGCTCGTAAAATCTCCAAAAAGATCTGCGTGTTCGGCGGCATAGGCTCCTTCTGAATCAGGATGCCAGGCCCCAGCGCGCAACTGCGGTCGTAGACCTTAGCCTGCGGTAGATACAGCGGATTAGCCCCTTCAATATCGCGTGAGCTCATATCGTTGCCGATCGTGTATCCCACAATCTCTCCGCGAGAGTTGATCACGAGAGTAAGCTCAGGCTCAGGTACCGACCACTTGGCGTCGCTGCGAATTCTCACATCGCTGTTCGGCCCAGCTACCTTGCTTGCTACTGCCTTGAAAAACAACTCCGGACGTTCAGCAGAGTAGACGCGATCGTAAAAATCTCCACCGCCCGCATCCTTTGACTCCTCAATGCGCGCGCTTCTGCTCCGGTAATAAGTAACGCCAGAGGCCCACACTTCCTGGTGCTCAATCGGAGCCGCAATCTGCCTGATGTCAAACTCTTGCGAAACCCTTCCGTTATCGATTGCCGCCGAGAGATAGCCATGTAGATCGTCATGAGAGAGCAGCGCATCCAGCGAGCGCTCCTCCAATAAGTAAACAGGCCCATCCTTCTCAAGAAATAATCCATTAGCCGTTCGATACAGAATCAATGGGAATCATCCTCTCTTCGGATACTAGTTTTCGCTTCTGCATTTCTGCCTTTTTCAAGCAAGGAAGTAATGGCCTCCATATCATAGACGCAACCACCCCATATCCCGCCGCTTGCCTGCACTAATGCCGCCCACAACCGCGTGTCGTCCGGCAAGGAGGGATGCGGCGTCAAATCCGAACGCGGTCCTCGAGCAGCCAAAATACGCAATCCTTCTTCAGGAGCAAAGAAGCGTTTCTCTTCCCCAATAAAATTCACCGAACCGATCAGCTTCGCTCGATCAATCACGATCTCAATCTGATCGCCATCTTGCAATGCGCCAATCGCACCACCGGCCAGTGCCTCTGGCGAAATATGTCCAATGCATGCACCCGTAGACACACCGCTGAATCGAGCATCCGTGAGCACAGCTACATGCTTGCCAAAAGGCAGCGCTTTCAACGCTGCAGTAATCTGATAGATCTCCTGCATCCCCGCGCCTGCGGGTCCGGAGCAAATCAGCGCCACAACATCTCCAGCAACAACGAGCCCATTCTTGATAGCGTGGATCGCTGCTGCTTCTGTAGTAAAAACTTTCGCCGGGCCAAGATGTCGATACTTGCCGTCCGCATCGATCAACGATGGATCAATCGATGTGCTCTTGATCACCGAACCCTCCGGTGCAAGATTGCCAACAGGGAAGCACACCGTGGAAGTTAGTCCGCGAGACCGAGCACGATCCGGAGCAAGAATCACATCGTCAGGATCAATCCCATCCTGTTGTAGAAGATTCTTTCGCAATGCATGCCGTCGCGGACTATCCTCCCACCAATCCAGGTTGTCCCCAAGCGTCGCGCCAGCCGCAGTCATCACGCTCGTATTGAGCAGCCCAGCGCGCCGAAGATGCAACATAACTTCAGGCGCTCCACCTGCCAGAAACACCTGCACTGTTGCGTAGTTTCCAGGTCCATTCGGAAGCGCATCCACCAGCCGAGGCACCTGGCGATTGATGTGAGCCCAGTCGTTCGCAACCGGCCTGCGCAATTTTGCAGCATGAGCAATCGCAGGCAGATGCAGCAGCAAATTCGTCGAGCCACCAAAGGCCGCGTGTACCGCCATCGCATTCTCTATCGACGCCTGCGTCAGCACATCGCGAGTACCAAGATGCAGTTGCCTGAGGCGCAATACAGCCCTCGCGGAACGTCTAGCTGCATCAAGCCAGATACTCTGCCCCGAAGGCGCCAGCGCACTATGCGGCAGCGCCAGTCCAAGCGCCTCGGCAATCACCTGCGATGTCGCAGCCGTCCCTAGAAACTGGCAGCCGCCTCCAGGAGTAGCGCACGCTCGGCAACCCATCTCCGCTGCATACTCCAGCGTGATCTGCTGCTGCGCATAGCGTGCTCCAATCGTTTGAACTTTGCCCGCATCTTCGCCATTCTCAGGCAGCAGCGTCACTCCTCCAGGAATCAAGACAGTCGGAATCTCTGCAGCAGAGGCCAGCGCCATCATCATTGCCGGTAATCCCTTGTCGCATGTAGCAACTCCCAGAACGCCTGCTCGCGTCGGCAATGATCGCATCAGCCGCCGCAACACAATCGCCGCATCATTGCGAAAGGGAAGGGAATCGAACATCCCCGTCGTTCCCTGCGTGCGTCCATCGCACGGGTCCGTGCATGCTCCAGCAAAGGGCACAGCATCGAGTTCCTTCAACTGCCGCGCAGCCTCGGCGACGAGAAGCCCAACCTCCCAATGCCCCGTATGAAATCCAAGTGCTATCGGACTTCCATCTTCTGCCCGCAGACCGCCATGCGTACTCAGGATCAGAATCTCAGGCCCCAGTACACGCGCCGGATCCCAACCCATGCCCACATTCATACTCAAGCCAAAGAGGTTTCCGGAAGGCTGTTGCAGCAACATCTCCGGAGTAATAGGTAACATGCCTGCCGCGCCCGGAGCATGAGTCGCAACGCTGCCCAGCTCAAAACCTTGTGTCTCCAATACAGACTCGATAGTAATCTCAGGCATTGTCATCCGTAGCTCAAACATCCTCTGCACGAAGCCTACACCATGCGCATAACGGTGTTCTACAGAGCGCACGTTTGACACCGCATCCATGTCAGCCGTATGGTTTTCGCAAATGTGAAAGTGAGAAGACGATGCAAAGAGCTCGGCGAAATACTGTCCGCAATATCGTTATCGTAATCAGCCTCGGTTGCTGCTTCATCCCATCCAGCAGCATTGCTCAACAGGCCGGGCAGATAGACCATTACAGCGCCCAGGATCTGAAGCATAAGGCAACGGAGTTGCAACAAAAGGCGGATAATCCAGCCGGTGCTGCCGCTGAAACATTGCAGAAATATGGCGTCGATTTCACAATGCTCAGTGTGCGCACCAAGGATGGCGGCGCAGAAGTACATGAACAGTACTCCGACCTCTTCATCGTCATTGACGGCAATGCAACACTGCTCTCAGGCGGAGAACTGGAAAACTCGACATCCGCTGCTCCGGGAGAGATGCGCGGCACCGCCGTTCTTCACGGAACAAGAACTACTCTTTCCAAGGGCGATGTGATCCACATTCCACCAGGCATTCCGCATCAGTTGCTGATTCCCAAAGGCACAGTATTCAGCTATTTCGTCGTGAAAGTGCAGGAGAAGCCATAGCGCTCAGTTGAGTGAGCAAAGCAGTTACATAAGTCGAAGCTGAAACCCCGTAGTATCTCTCCGCTAGCCGTTCATTGCCGTAAGCCATGACTTCAAAAACTTCCTCAGTTGACCCGGTGGTTTCAGCCAAACCTGTGCCGCTGTAGGCCGCGCTATCTTTCTCACCAACACCCCGAGCCCTCTGCCCGCAAGGGCGCGAAAAGCATATTCATCTGTCGTATCATCTCCGAGATAAGCTACTGGAGCGCTCTCCGAAAGCCCCGCGAGTACCTGTAAAACAGCACCGCCCTTATCGCGGCCCGTTCGCAACTCAACCCCACCATCAAATTGCAACATCTGTATTCGCTCATCCGTAGCATACGGACGCAAGAGGCTTACGACGTGTTCCCGAATCGCTGGCACTGATTGCGGAGCGATGCCTCGCCAATGCACCACAACAGCATTCCATTTATCTTCAATCAGCAGCCCGAGGTCAGCTTCATAGACAGCTTTCTTCGCCTCTCTCAGGACATAGATTTCTGATTCGGCAAGCACCTCTTGTTCAACATGTCCGTCTGCATACAGTCGCTCTGCGCCATGCAATCCCCAAACTTCAATTGGCTGCTTCATCCCCAGTAAAGATGCGGCCTCGCTGGCCGGTCTGCCTGTTACGAGAGCAAGCCGTGTGCGACCTTCTTTTTGAATCTTCTCAAGTAGCTCGGTCACACCAGCCCACGGTCGCGCCTGAAAACGATCGATGCGAAATGGCGCCAGCGTTCCATCGAAATCCAGCAGAAGCGCAGACTCCCGCGCCTTCGCTAATGTCGAAAAGAAATCATCCAGACGGGCTTCATCTCTTGGCATGGATACGTCTGTTTCATCTATCGCGCTCGTTTGCAAATCT
Organism: Acidicapsa ligni; assembly: GCF_025685655.1. Taxonomy (NCBI): domain Bacteria; kingdom Pseudomonadati; phylum Acidobacteriota; class Terriglobia; order Terriglobales; family Acidobacteriaceae; genus Acidicapsa; species Acidicapsa ligni. The sequence goes on from NZ_JAGSYG010000004.1 coordinate 595,356, forward strand.
CTCTCCCTTCGCAGATTTTCCGCAGACTTAGGACGAGGCCAATCAAGAGCGACCTATCGTCCTCAGGCTTCATTTGAGACGCAGAGTGAAAAATCAATAAGTCAACTCTGTAAGGGAATCAGGAGTATGGTTTTGCGGGGATGTCGGATAGCCTGTCGCATCTGTGGCCAGTCGAACCGCACATACATCCGTCAACACCGCTGCCGCCCAACGATAAACGTTATGTTCTTTCACCTGGTGCCGCATCCGTTCCATCCGCAGTCGCCGTTCGCCCACGCTCATCTCAAGCCCCGTGTGAATAGCCTCCGCCACCTGCACAATGTCATACGGATTTACCAGCAATGCGTCTCGCAATTCCTGCGCAGCTCCTGTGAACCGACTGAGAATCAGAACTCCATCTCCGTCCTTTCGAGCAGCAAGATACTCTTTGGCGACTAAGTTCATTCCATCGTGCAGCGATGTTACCAGGCAGATATCCGCCGCACAGTAATAGCGCCTGACTTCAGCATGACTGCATTGCCGCTCGATAAGAATAACCGGCTTCCACTGCGATGTTTCGAAGCGCCCATTGATGCGTGCCACAGTCTCCTGAACCTGTGTGCGTAATAGCGCATAACTTGGAATACGTGCGCGTGTAGGTGCAGCAATCTGCACAAACGTAAGTTTTTCGTGATACCAGGGATGGTCTTCCAGCAACTGTTCGACTGCCAGCAAACGCTCCACGATTCCCTTGGTGTAATCCATTCGATCAACGCCAAGCACCATGTGCTGCGTTTCAATCCCAAGGTCCCTCTTCAACTGATATGAGGTCGCTTGGATTTCGTCCGGGTCATCCGTCTCGAATTCCGCATAAGGTTCCTCTTCAACCGTATGCTCATCCCACGCAACGCTGATAGGGAAAGGCCGTACTTCAGAAATATGCCCATGACGACGGATCGTGAAATGTTCACGATCCGTGCGAGCTTCCAGTACACGATCGACCGTGTCCATGAAGTTGTTGCAATGAGACTGGATGTGGAATCCAATGACATCCGCGCCAAGCAGTCCCGCCAACAACTGTCCCTGCCACGGACAAATCCCAAATGCCTCCGCATTCGGCCATGGAATATGCCAGAAAATCGCGACTCTTGCATCGGGACGCGCCTTCTTGATCATCGCGGGCAGTAACGCAAAATGATAGTCCTGCACAAATACAACAGGGCGTTCCGTGCCGCGCATCTCCTCTACCAGCACTTCAGCGAACTTTGCATTGACGCGCTGATAATAGTTCCAATCACTGGCACGAAAGATCGGCCGAGTATGCGCGATATGACAGAGTGGCCACAGGCCTTCGTTGGAAAAACCTTCATAGTAACCGGCTTCTTCTTCCTCACTCAGCCATACACGTCGCAGCGTATATCGCGGTTCTTCAGGCGGAACTCTCAACCGATCGTGCTCATCCACAAAAGCCTTATCCTGGTTGCCGCTCCCATGCGCAACCCACGTACCGTCGCATGCATGCAGCACCGGCTCGATAGCCGTGACCAGACCGCTTGGTGGAACCACACACTCGGTTTCCTTTCCCTTTCGCACATGCATGTACGGCTCGCGATTTGAAACCACAAATAGCTTGCCATCACCCAATCGTTCCCGCACATGGACCGCCAGCCGATCTGCAGTCCACACATGCTCTGCCGCATCGCGCAGCCTGGCTTCTGCTTCGGCCGCTGCGCGCGCGCGCGTCAGATTCTCGGCGATTGAAGTTACCTCGTTAGCCAGGGGCAACAGAAACGCAAACTCCTTGGCTCCTTCGTCAACATCCGCCTTGCCCTGACGCAACCTGCGTAGCCACTCCGCGGCGCGCGTTGCCGGTTGAAAAAGAAACCATCGCACCATCACCAGTGTCACCACGACGATTAAAATCACCATCGCGGCAATGCGCAAGAAGCTCCTTCGCCAGACAGCAATACCATCGGCGCGAATGTACTCAGCATTTGCAACCATGACCAGTGCACCAATCGTGCGCTGACCGTTGTGCAGAGGAATCGCGGCCTCATACCAAAGCCGCGTCGGCCGCAGCAGGTTCACTCCCCGATTCATGACTGAACCCATCGCAGGAAAACTCTGTCCCTCATTTACAGGAACACGCACGAAGGCCGAAGCCTCCTTGCCATCATTCAGCGGATGTTTCAACAGGCCAAACGTACCTGCCGAAATATTCTTCAAAGGAGAAGTCTCGCCCGCAGCAGCCAGCAGCTTACCCTGCGTGTCATAGACCGCGAGCCCCGGCTGATCCGCGTACTGCCGCAGATGTTCCAAAACCCCAGGCAATTCTTCTGGAGATCCGATAGCCATCTCGCGCTCTATCTGCGCTTGAAGCCCCGCGCCAAACCACTGGCTTCGTCGCTTTAAATCCTGCTGCAGATAAAGCTTATGAGCCAGCACATCAAAGTAAGTCGATCCCAATGAGATGACCGTGATCCCAATCAATAAAGCCGCAACCAGGCGTAAGCGAAAGAAATGCATGATGTTCCCCCAGGAGAGAAGCGCAAATGCACCTCTCAATCCATTCACGAGCAAAAACAAAGTGCACGACAAGAACCATCGCTATCTTATAGACGAGTAAGCACTTGTTTCTGATTCAGAATGCTCAGATCGGTCGTTTTTACTCGGGTCGTGTAAAAAATACCCAGTGAGTCTCATCGCCTTACACGATCTATAAACACAAAATAAAGCTGACTGACATTCATACCAGCTCTTCGGCGGTAGTCTCAACGTGCAGTCTAAGCACCGCTCTTTCCTTAAGATACTCGTTTGTCCAGCGAGCGAGTATCAGGCTGCACAAGGTCACGATCACCACCAGCAACCAGAAATATTTCGTCAACCAGATACGCATCTCGGTATAAGCCGAAATGTCGCCGATGTGATATCCCGGAGTCGCAACAGCATACGAAACAAATCGAGTACCCGTCAGCATGCTGACCGTGTGTGACATATCGCTCGACTGGGATCGCTTCAGCAGTGCCGTGACAAATCCCTCTTCGGAGCTGTCATCACGCAGAGCGATAACGATCATCGAGTGTCCTGCCGCATAGGGAGACTCGATTCCCTGAACCACGGCATCCGGTACTCCATCGTCATTGTTTGGTGCTTTATTCTTTTCGTCTAAATGGAAGATTCTCTGCCACTCCCGATGAAGTTTTATAGCCGTCGTATCGATCTGTTTGACATGTACGCCATCCGTATCGAAGGAGACAGGCAATTTGCCTTGCAGTGCTGCAAACGCCGGTTGATTGCCGACAGTCCCAAGTACCAGGTAATCGTAGTCTTTATCAATCTCGTCTTGTGGGCCGGCAACCTTGACCCGCAGTGCCGGATAGCCCGTTTGTGTGCCGCAATGACTCATCATTTGCAGAAATAATGAGATCTCCTGCACCGATGGATTGTCAGGAAGCACCACGATTGTATGGCTAAGATCAGCCCACCGAGTGAATGGGAAACCTCCGTTGGCAAATAGCTCCAGGTCCGGCATCTGCACCCAGTGATCCAGTCCCCGCAGATCGATCCATGTGTTCTGCAGAATCGATCCCTGTAATGGCGCGGATAAATTCTGCGTACCGTTCGCATTGAGCTTTGGCGCGAAGTCAAAATTGAACAGAAGCGTATTGCCCACGGGACGCATATTCACTACCGGCAGCAGTGCCTGTCTCCTGCGTTCAATTGGACCTGTTCCCGTAGCGAGAGGCGCTTCATTGATCAGCGCTCCATTGATATACATTCGCAGCACAGAGCCCGCAGCCACCGCCTCGGAGTTGTACCTGTAGCTCACCTGTAGCGGAAGATTTTGAGCCTCGCCATAGTAAAGATCAGGTGCCACACGAAAGTATGCAGGTATAGGCGCCGACCCATCCCCTTGAGTCTTCGTCTCCGAACTGTACTTCCACAACGAGACAAGTCGATCGCTCGGCATCCATCGCGGAGCATCGTCCGCCTCACGCTGCGCCGGTATCGCAAAACTATTCACCTGCAGCGTGTCGCCCTGCATTGGCGCGGCTGCAGCGACAGTCGAGTCCACGTTGCTTTTCATCATTGCCAGCGTCTGTGCTACTGCCAGCAACTGATCATCGCTCTCTCCAGCCAGCACCAGCGCATTCCCCGTAGCATCCGATGGATTCGCTTCGATTGCCAGCCACCCATTCGCAGTTGAGCGTCGCAACGATAGCGGAAGCGCAGAAGACTTGTTCGAGAAGATGATCACATTGCCGGATGGAATTTCTCCAATCGAGGCAGAGAAGCGTGCGGGTTTCGCGCCCGTCAAAATTCCCAACCAAGACGCCACAATTCCCGCAGCCTGCAAAGTCTTTGTATCCGGAGTGCCTAGAAACACAAATGGTATTGTCGCCGTTGTTTGCAGAGCGGGATCATAAAAAGGAAGCGGCAGCAAACTCAGATCGTTCCTAAGCGCGAGCGGACTGCTTACGATTTCAATAACAGAAGACTCACCAATCGTCGCCGATATCTGGGCCACTGCTTTCGCGCCCGAAGGCAGAACACTGCTTCCTCTGAACTCAAAACTGAGATCGTTGTCTCTCACCAGCAACTCCGGAGAAACCTCCAGCGTAGTGAATGAAAATGATTTGTCATCCCCCGAAGTTAATGGAGCAACCACCTCTCCAAGTAAAGTATTGTTTAACCTCACCTGGATTGATCCGCCATGCGGCCCTAGCATTCGGCTGAAACGATAGCTCAACCGCAGCCGTGCCTCGCGAGGCATCAACGTATGCGGCAGCACAAAATGAACCCCAGTATACGAATGCGAACCACGCATCTCGGCTGCGCCATTTACGCCCATATCTTCCAGCGTGATCCGTGTGCCAACCTCGCCGCTTCCCGTTCCTGCAATCGAGACCGGACCAGAAGATGGTCGGTATGGATGATCGGGAATTGCGTCCCGTTGCGCAAGCCCGCGTGTACCAAGCAGCCAGAGCAATGCCAGTAAAATTGTTGAAACCGTCTGAACAGCCGCCGGAGATGAGGCACGTGCCTTACGTGGCAACAGCCCCAGCGCTACCTGCTTGAATCCCGTAAACGACAGGCGAATAATTCGCAGCAGGCTCACGAACGGTCGATCATCCTCAGTATTGGCGCGCACATTCATCCAAGAATCGGCACGAGAGTAAAGTGCTCGCGTCAGTGTCTCCTGTTCAAATAGCGTAAGTGCGACAAACTGCAATCGCAATTCATCATCCTGCATACCAATGACTGTCGCCGTAATTTGTTCGTCGCCCGTTTGCAGTGGAAAGGCAAGCCTGACCATGTCTCCATTCTGCAATCCGATATCCAGGTTAGAGAGTGCAACAGACGCACCGCCAACGGACATATCCCGTGTGATCCCCGTGATCTGACGCCTATCCGGAAGCTCTGCAACAATTGGAATCCTCGCAGGAATACGCACCGATGATCGCCGCTGCCGCTGTTCATGAGCAACCGCCGCAGCCACCCCTAGAATCACCATGTTGAAAAGAATCCAGCAGAGATTGCTGATGATGACGCCCGGGTGCATAGGATCAAGAACAAACAATCGATACGGTGCGGCCAACACTCCCACCAGGTTGGCCAATAGCATCCACGTCGTCGGCGCAGCAATCTTGCGATCGAACTGCGTCTCGCTCAGAGTCGTGCCCTTGTCCGTCACATTAAAACTACCAAGCTTCGGATTGATCAATGCAAGAATCGTCGGCAGCAGAATGTAAGGCGCCAGCACCGTCTCATAAATCTCATTCCAGAAGGAATGCCTGTGCCGCCCCTGAATACGCGAGTTCGTAAGACTTGAGATCATGAGATGCGGCAGCGCATACGCCAGAATCGCCAGCCAGTATCCAGGAATAATCGTGCGCCCAAACAGCATGTACGCCAACGGTGCCAATAGAAAAATCAGCCGTGGCACGGCATACATAAAGTGCAGCATTGCATTGAAATAACAAAGCCTCTGCGTGAACTTCATCCCCTTGCAAAGCAGCGGGTTATTTGTCCGCAGGATCTGAATCATGCCACGCGCCCAGCGCACCCGTTGCCCGACATGCGCAGCGAGAGTCTCCGTCGCAAGCCCGGCAGCCTGGGCCATGTTGATATACGCAGTATTCCACCCGCGTGACTGCATGCGAAGCGACGTATGCGCGTCCTCCGTTACGGTCTCCGTGGCAATACCGCCAACCTCATCTAATGCCTCGCGTCGCAACACAGCACACGAACCGCAGAAGAACGTAGCATTCCAGAAATCATTGCCATCCTGGATGATTCCGTAAAACAATTCACCTTCATTCGGAATGCTCTTGTACTGCAGCAGATTCCGTTCAAATGGATCAGGCGAGTAGAAGAAGTGCGGCGTCTGCAACATCGCCAGCTTCTTCTCTGCAAGAAACCAACCCACCGTGAATTGCAGAAAACTCCGCGTCGGAACATGATCGCAATCAAAGATCGCAACAAACGAAGAAGTCATCTTCGTAAGCGCATGATTGATGTTGCCTGCCTTGGCATGGTTATGTTTCTTCCGCGTCACATAGCCAATGCCTGCCTCTTCAGAAAACTTCCGGAAGTCCTCTCGTGTCCCGTCGTCCAGAATGTAGACATGCAGCTTTTCCGGCGGATAATCGATATTGATCGCAGCCAGGGCTGTATAACGCACCAACGAAAGAGGCTCGTTATAAGTCGGAATCAGCACGTCCACATGCGGCCAAAGAGCCTCATCCGCAGGAAGTGGAATCGGCTTGCGCCTTAACAGAAAGCTCGTCTGCATATACCCCAGCACCATGATGCAGAACGTGTATGCCTCCGCGGATAGCAGCACCAGCATCAGAGCGGCATCAATGCCGACTCGCTTGTTCGATTCGTCCGTGAAGTAGTTTGCCACCAGGTGAATACGCCACCAGCCATAGCGCAGCGTCGCGGCCAGAGAAAGCAACATGAGTGAAAGCGTCACCACGTGCGATTTCCCAAGCCTGTTCAATAGAATGGCGATGATGAGCGTGAACCCGCCAAGCACCACCTGCTTTGGCCAGCTCAGGTACAAGCTTATAAATTGAAATAAAAGAAACGTACAGACAACGAAGACGAGCGTTCGGAAGCCCCGCCTTGCGATGCTTCGAGAAAAAGTGTTAGTTGCCATCAGTCCACCCCTCCGTCTCATTCAAGATTGAACCGTGACAATCCCGATACGCAGCAGTGACCGATAGGCATGCCGAAAGGGCAACCAAAAGACATTTATAGGAGCAAATCAAAACAGGAATGGGGGAGTTCACTGTTAATGCCTCATGTGCGCCTAGGCTAGCACGTCATGCCCTCTGGGCAGATAGCTTATTTGGGGCCACACACCTTTCACAGTTTCTCATGTCGCCACTCCCGATTCATTTGCGGGGTGAGCAACCTTGAGCAGCGGCCTTTAGAAAAGCTTTCTAAGCTTACATATTGTCGTGAGGACAAAAGGAAAACTGGACATTCACAACTGCTGATCGGTATGCATCGCTTACCAGAAATCCAGCTCTCAGATTCTCGCAACCCAAAGAAAGGAAAGAACGCTCATGTTGATTTTGATCATCGTGTTGATATTGGTTTTAGGCGGCGGCGGTGGGTACTATGGTCATAGCCGTTGGGGATATGGTGGGGGCGCCGGTATTGGCCTTGGAACCATCCTGCTCATACTCTTGATCGCTTATCTTTTGGGCGCTCTCTAGGGTTAGCTTCTCCCTCTTCTACCCAACCTTTCTTCTACCAACAAAGAACAGCCGGTTCGAAACCAAATGCTTTGGTTTCGAACCGGCTGTTCTTCGTTGGTATGCTGCGTAGCTAAGGACGAGGATCGGGACGCTGCTCTTGCTTGGGCCTCGGCTGTGGGCGAACCGCAGGTTTGGCAGGCTGTGGCTTCGGAGCAGGCTTCGCCGCAGGACGTGCTTGTTGCCTCGGCTGCGAAGCCGGTTGTTGTTGCGTAGGCCTCTGCTGCGCAGGCCGTTGAACCTGTGGCCGCTGCGGCTGAGTCTTTGCTGGCTGTGTGGGACGCTGCGTATTGGGTTGGCGTGGATTTGGCGTCGGTTTGGTTTGAGGCGTCGGTCGTTGTGCAGGTTGATTCGGCCTTTGCTGCGGACGATTTGCCTGCGGAGTGCCCGGTCTCGCTTGTGGACGGCCAGGTTGATTTGTCGGCTTGGTTTCTTGAGGTCTGTTCGGTTGCGGCCTGTTTGCCTGCGGTCTGGTATCTTGCGGTCTGGTCGCTTGCTGCCCAGGACGATTCACCTGATTTGGCGGGTTCGCCGGCCGATTCGCCTGCTGTCCCGGACGCGCATCCTGCTTGGCAAATCTCTGTCCAGTAGCTTGAATAGACGAACGCACTGCCGCCTGCGAAGGAGCCTTGATATTGCGATCTGCAGTCAGCGGTCGCTGTGCAACTAACGTCGCCGGCCTGCCGCGATTCACCGAGGCAAATTGAGCGCGGTTCGATGACGCCAGACGTTGCTGCTCCCGTTGCTGCGCCATCGGAGGCACCCTCGGAGCACGCACCGCAGCTATCTCTGCCACCGTCGGGCGAACCCGCTGGCCACCAGGACCGTTATAGCTAACACGGTTGATAGTCGTGTTGTTGATGATGACATTGCGTTGGTAAACATTCGTTACATGAATGTTCGTAATGTTGTTGACCGAGCGATTGTAGTGAAAGGAATTATCCCTCCAGTAGCCACCCTGGTAGCCGCGCCCTGTATAGCCAAAGCCATAAGAGACGCCGCCATAAAATCCGATGTAATTACCCCAGTACCCTTGATGGAAGCCGTAACGACCTCCCGTGTATCCCCAATATCCAGGAGTCCACAGAGCTCCGGAGTAAGGCGGCGTTGTCCACGCGCCGGGAGTCCAGTAGTATCCCTGCGAAGCATAAGCCCAATAACCTGGCGTCCAGAGATATCCATCTCCGGGGCAGGGCGGTTGTTGATATTCCGGCAGCGGCGGAGGAGGCTGCGGAGCATAGGCAACTGGCTGCGGCTGATCGTCCTGATCGTAATTGCCATTATCCTGGGCGCTATTGTCCTGAGCGTAGCTGCTGTCGTCATAACCACCACCGGCAGGCTGCTGAACCGCTGGTTGCGGAGCTTGAGAAGCCTGAGGAGCTGCTGCTCGCGATGCTGAAGCAGTTGGGGCTGGCGCAGCCGCCTGCGGAGCGCTTTGTGTATTCGCTGCCGCCTGTACCACCTGTGTACCATCCGTCACAGGCGCAAGATTCGCAGATGCCGGATCATTTGCGTCCGGGGACGCAGCCTGACTATCTGCAGTCTGTGAACTGTCCGCTGTTTGTGTATTGGCTGGTTGTGTTTGATTTCCTTTGCAACCTGCTATCGTCAGGAGCGCAATAAGTGCAACCCGAACTCCGGTCTTGGGAAAATTCTCAAAAGCCATACGAACCCCTTTTCCTTCCTCAACTTACTTGGGATGGGAAATTGTGTCCGTAGGTTGTTCGCAGAAAGCCCTCGATCTCTCAGGTGAGGCGAAAGATGAGCCACATTGAGGAAAGTAGAACGGTGGGAGAACCTGCAAGCCACAATCCCCTGAGAAAAGTACAGTCCCAGCGTCACAAGATAATACTCCGCGACACCGGCTCAAGCAATGTCATTCCCAAAGACAATCTGCTTCTTCTGTCTTAGCTTTTGCCTTGCCTTTGTCGTTGCTCTTGTTTTTCTGTCTGTCATTCCCGAAGGGAATCTGCTTCACCGTTCTCCACAAAAGGTGTCCCAAACTGATCCCAACACCCAAAAGTCCCACATCCTACAACCCATGCGGCAATTGAGTAGCATCCCAGCCTCCGCCAAGAGCCTTGATCAACAGCACACTCGCTTCAAAGCGTCTCCGCGTGATGTCTATATCATTGCGCTCATTCTGCAATAAAGCCGTCTGCCACGTAATCACTTGAAGATAAGTATCGACACCACCCTCGTATCTCGTGTTGAACAGATCCAGCGATTGTTGCGCAGATGCGGTAGCCGCGCGTTGCTGCCCCGCTTCAATCTCGAGGTTATGGAGCGTGTTCAAATTATCTTCAACCTGCTGAAATGCAGTCAGCGTCGTCTGCCTGTAAGTCGCAACAGTGGCATCGTACTGTGCAATAGCGGTATCTGAAGTAGCTCGACGCCGTCCATGATCAAAGAGTGTCTGCGTCAACGTAGGGCCAACCGCGAACATGCGGCTAGGCCAGTCAAACCAGTTCAACGCGGATGTGCCCAGGAATCCAGCCGTTGCCGAGAGCGAAAGCGTCGGATAAAACGCGGTATCCGCAATCCCTATTTGCTCATTGGCAGCAGCCATGCGCCGTTCATCGCCCGCGATATCCGGCCGCCGCTCCAGCAACTGCGAAGGCAGCGCTCCAGGAATAGCCGGTATCGCCGGTGCGTTAACCGTGACAGGGCTTGGCGGTAACGTAAAGTTCGCAGGAGCCTTGCCTACCAGCACCGCGATGGCATGTTCAAACTGCGCGCGCTGAATGTCCACGTCCGTCGCTTGTACCTGCGCAGTCTGCAACTGGGTCCGTGCCTGCGCCACATCCGATAGAGGAGAAGCGCCGCCATCATATCGATCCTGTGTCAGTTGCAACGCACTTTCAAACGCTCCCACTGTGTCGTTCAACAGCTTGCGCTGCGCATCGGCCGAGCGCAGGTTAAAGTAATCGACTGCCAATTCCGCGTGCAATGAGAGTCGGGCAGTTTCAAGATCTGCCGCCGAGGCCTGCGCCTGTTCCTTGGCTTGTGTCACAGTGCGCCGCACACGTCCCCATAGATCGATCTCGTAGTTCAGATCGATAGGCAGCGAAAAGTTGCCCTCACCATTGTTCGCAAAGGATTGATTGAAATAAGGCTCGTTCGCCGAGTCGCGCACAGTGCCTATGCTGGGAGCAGCGCCGATGGTCGGGGCCTCGGAAGCACGGTTGAATTTTATCTGCGCACGTGCCGCGCGAAAGTTTGCCTCTGCCTGCTTCAACGTCTGGTTAGCCGGTTCGATCTGCGCTTCCAGCGAATTCAACTGGTCATCGTCAAACAACGTCCACCAGGTTCCCTTGAGCTGCGCATCTTTTGGCTGTGCCTGCTTCCATCCATCCTCTGACTTGAAGTTGGTAGGCGGTGCTTCCTTGAACTCCGGAGCCAATGCCGCCGCAGGCCGCGTATAGTCTGGTCCAACGTGGCAACCTGCCACCATCAGGCAAAGCCCGCCCGCAAGCGAAAGAACGACAGAATGCGTCATGCCATTCTTCATGACTTGCCTCGCGTTCCATTCGTCTCGACACGCACTTCCATCCCGGTCGTAAGTGAGTCTGGCGGATCAAGAACAACTTCGTCTCCAGTGCTGAGCCCGGAGATAATCTCCACCGTTCCACCAAAGTCATGACCGATTGTCACCGGCGTAAGCTGCACATGGCGATCGTGTAAAACACCAACCTGCATGCCTTGTGCACGGAACAGCAACGTGTTCGATGGAATCGTCACTGTATGCGTCCCAGCCGGCAATTGGAAGTGCACAAAGACATACGCTCCCGGCCGCAATACTCCCTTTGAATTGTCTACATCGACTTCGACATTCAGCGTTCTCGATGAGTGATCGATCGCATTGGCATTGCGCACAATCCTGCCCGTGATCTTCAATGTCGGATTGGAGTCCTGAGAAAGAGTTGCAGTATCTCCGTTGTGTATTGAATCGGAGTCAACCTCAGGCACGGCGACATAGACGCGAAGCCTATCCATCGAAGCAAGATGGAAAAGCTCGCGCGGATTCGTGGAGCCCGAACCGGCATCGATCAGGTCGCCGATATCCGTGTTGCGCGCCGTGATGATTCCATCGAAAGGAGCGATAATTCGCTCGTAGCTCTGCAACTGCTCAAGCCTGCGCACATTCGCTCTGCTCGCATCTGTCGCCGCCTGCGAGGCAATATAGTTGCTGCGCGTCTGGTCCGTCTCCTGCTGCGAAACCGCATGCTTGGCTAACAGGTTTTGCCATCGATTACTGGTTACGCCCGCCAGCTCCTGGTTTGCCTGCATCCTTTCAAGCTCAGCGCGAGACTGCTGCAACTGCTGATCGATCTCAGGTGTCTCAATCTCTGCCAGCAGGTCGCCCTTGTGTACGCGCGCACCGATGTCAAAATACCACTTCTTCAAGTAGCCATTTGTGCGTGAATAAATCGGTGTCTCCGTAAAAGCCTGCACGTTGCCGGGAAGCACCAGGTCCTGTGACTCCGAACCCAGTACAGGATGCGTCACGTTGACCGCAATCACCGCTGCTTCATTCGTCGCGAGGGTCAGGGTCTTCTCGCTTTTCGAGCGAAGATATAATCCGTATCCAATTGCCGCCAGAAGCGCGATTGCAAACAGAATACCCAGCATGCGTCCGCCCTTGGAAGTCTCGATCTCAGGCTCCACGTGCGCAACATCGGCGTGCGCTGCCACTACATCGTCTTGACCTTGAGCCGCGGGATGTACTTGTGTAGTCATGACTTTCTCCGAATCGTGTTCTTCAATGTTGGATCTCATGCGTGCGCCTCATTCAAGCGCTTCTGCTTGCGCGACTCTTCGTTGCGTTTGGCCCCATGGATAAGTGCGAAGACGCTAGGCACAAACACCAGGGTAGCAATCGTTGCGCAAAGCAGACCACCGATAACAGCGCGACCGAGCGGAGCATTTTGTTCTCCGCCATCCCCCATCCCAATCGCCATTGGAACCATTCCGATAATCATTGCCAGCGCAGTCATCAACACCGGGCGGAAGCGTGTCGCACCCGCTTCAATCGCAGCTTGAATCGCATTGCCATGTTCTTCAAGCCTGATCTTCGCAAAGGAGACAACGAGAATACTGTTGGCCGTCGCCACGCCCATACACATGATCGCGCCCATCAACGCAGGCACACTCAGCGTAGTCCTTGTCAGGAAGAGAAACAGCACGATTCCAGCGAGCGCAGCAGGCAATGCCGTGATGATGATGAACGGATCAACCCAGCTTTGGAAGTTCACGACAATCAACAAATAGACCAGCACGATCGAAAACACCAGGCCACCCAACAGCCCGATATACGAACTGTGCATCGTCTCCACTTGCCCCTTCAAGGTGACAAATGATCCACGCGGCAGGGAGCCACGATTGCTATCGAGAATTTTGTCGATGTCGCGGCTGACAGCACCCAGATCGCGTCCTTGTACGTTGCCGTAAATGTCGACCACGCGCCGGATGTTGAAGTGATTGATCACAGCCATCTCATGGCCGCGTTGCACTCCCGCAAGATCATTCAAAATCTCCGGAGTCGCCGTCGAAGGAGGCGCTGCCCCGCTCGTAGTGCGGTTAATCGGAATGTTCGCCAGATCCTGCATCGAGTCCATCTTGTACTGCGGAGTCTGCGCAACAATGTTGTAGTTCACATGGTTCTGCCAGTTAAGGAAGAACATCGGCGTCACCTGGAAGCTGCCGCTAAGCGTATTCAACACGCTGGTGGCCACATCTCGTTCAGTGTAGCCGCCTTGTGCTGCCTTGGTGCGTTCAACGTCCACCTGTAAGGTCGGATAGTCAAATGGTTGCTGAATGCGAAGATCGGTCAGTCCAGGAACCTTGCGCAACTCGGCAAGCATGATGTCCGCCCTCGCCTTGCTTGCGCCTACGTCGTTGCCCTGAATCTGAATATCGATAGGTGCAGGTAATCCGAAGTTGAGGATCTGCGTTGTAATGTCTGCCGGCAGCGTATAGAAGTCCGTGCTCGGGAACAAACGCGGCAGGGTTGCTCGCAACGAAGCAACATACTTCGCCGTCGGGTGATGGTTTTCCTTGAGGCTGACCAGGATGTCGCCATCGCTCACGCCAAGAGTACCATTCGTTAAATGCTGCGTGTTCAAAGTGCTGTACGGCAGCCCGATGTTATCGAGAATATTGTCGATCTCCGCCGCAGGAATCTCCTTGTGAATCTCACCCTCAACTAGGTCGAAAAGCTTCGCAGTCTCTTCAATTCTCAACCCGGTAGGCGCACGCACATGCAGGATAAATTGCCCGCTATCCGTGTCTGGAAAAAAGTCCTCACCTAAAAATGGCACCAGCAAAAATGCCAGCAGGCACACGATCAGGAAAGAGGGAATAAACAGATATCGCCGAGCAACCAGCGACCGCAGCAGGGAACTGTATCCGAGGCGAATCCGCTCAAAGCCACGTTCAAATCCCTGCTGAAACCGTGCAAAGAACCCGCGTCCCGGAGCGCCGTGTCCATGTACGCGAAGCAGGTACATCGCCATTGTTGGCACCAGCGTGCGGCTCAAGACATAGCTGGCCAGCATGGCAAAGACAACCGCCTCTGCCAATGGCACAAACAAGTAACGCGCCACGCCGCCAAGAAAGAACATAGGCAGAAACACAATACAGATACACAGCGTAGACACCAATGCAGGAACCGAAATCTGCGCAGCTCCTTCGAGAATTGCTTCACGCAGTTCAAACCCATCCTCAAGGAATCGTTCGATATTCTCAATCGTGACAGTCGCATCGTCCACGAGAATTCCGACCGCCAGGGCCAGGCCTCCCAGTGTCATAGTGTTGATCGTCTCGCCCATGAGGCTAAGCAGGATCACCGAACTTAGAATCGACAAGGGAATGGAGATTGCAATAATGATCGTCGAACGCCAACTCCCCAGAAACACCAGGATCATGATCGCCGTCAATGCCGCTGCAATAATCGCCTCGCGAATGACGCCCTGCACCGCTGCGCGAACGAACACGCTCTGATCCGATAGCGGAGACATCTTCAGTTCCGGTGGAACTTCAGTAGCAATGCGCGGCAGCAGCGCGCGAACGCCCTTCACTACATCCAGCGTCGAAGCACTACCATTCTTCAGAACAGAGATCAATACACCGCGACGGCCATCCTGCCGCACCACGTTCGTCTGTACCTGAAAACCATCGCTGACGCTTGCGACATCGCGCAGATAGATCGTGTTGCCATTGACCTGTTTCAGCGGAATGTTAGCCAGCTCTTCAACTGTTCGCGGCGTTCCATTTGTACGAACGTCATACTCATCGCGATCAATCTTGATCGTGCCTGAAGGCATGACGACATTCTGCGCCGCAACTGCATTCAGCAAATCTCCAGGAGCAACGCCCTTGGACTGCATGGCCGTCTGGTCCATGTTGATATTGATCTGGCGCTGCTTGCCTCCATAAGGCAGTGGCATCACGGACCCAGGTACAGTAACCAACTCAGTGCGGATGAAGTTCGTCGCATAGTCATTTAACTGCGATTCAGATAGACCATGGCCCGAGATTCCTAACTGCAGAATCGGTACGCTCGATACAGAAAAGTTGATGATCTGCGGAGGCAGAATACCCGGAGGCAGTTGGCGCAAAAGATATTGGGATGCCGCCGTCACCTGCGCGTTCGCAGTATCCAGCGAGGCTCCTGGCTGCAGGAAGAGCTTCACCACAACCTGGCCGTTATAAGTCGTCGACTCGATGTGCTCAATGTTATCGACCAGCGTCGTCAACGATTTCTCGTACGGACTTGTAAGGCGTCCCTCAAGCTCCTCCGGGTTCAGGCCCGTATACTGCCAGCCAATCGAGACCACCGGGATATTGATATTGGGAAAGATATCGACTGGTGTACGCAGAATCACGACTGGCGCAGCTATCAGGATCAGCAGCGCAAGCACGATGAACGTGTAAGGCCGGTTCAGTGCTAATTTAACGATCCACATGCGATTTCTTGCCCCTTCTACGCAGAACGACTGGGATGCAGCGCTTGTTCTTCTTCTATTAGATACGCAGGGCTGTCTAAGGTATCACAGTTCTTTCCGTTGGAATATATCGGTAAAACCGATAACATGCATGTATGGAACTGAGGCATTTTCGCTATTTCGTTGCAGTTGCGGAGCACGGCAGCTTTAGCGGTGCCGCTCGAACTCTCCGCGTTGCTCAATCGGCTATCAGCGAACAACTTACGAATATGGAGCGCGAAATCGGCGTAGCAATGTTCTTGCGCTCAACCAGGAGAACCGCTCTCACCTCTGCCGGCGAACTCTTTCTCATCGAGGCGCGCCGCGTCCTCGCAGCCGCCGATCATGCCATCGAAGTAGCGCAACAGACGCATCGCGGCGAGCTTGGAACTCTGCGAATCGGTTTCTTTGCCGGAGGCATGGGTGTCGATTTTCCCTCGCTCATTCAGACCTTCCGCAAAAAATATCCCGGCGTGCGGCTCTCTCTGGTTGAGATGATCTCCACCCTGCAATGGGTGGCGCTTCGGGAAGGCAAGATCGATGTCGGCTTCAGTCGGCGCCTCGAACCAGAGTTTCGCTCCGACCTGAAATCGGAGGTTATTCAGCAGGATGCGATCGTAGCCATTCTTCCGAAAAATCACCCGATTTTAAAGGGTTCCAAGCCCGGCTCGCCTTGCCGAATTGATCTGCGTGATCTTGCGAATGAACCGTTTGTGCTTTCCTCTCGCGAAACATCCCCGGCCGTCTTCGACAAGGTCATTGAGCTCTGCTCCGAGGCTGGTTTCTCTCCTCGCATCGCCAGTATCTCTTCGGTCTGGTCCAGCGTCGTTCTCATGGTTCAGGCTGGAGAAGGCATCTCACTCCTGCCCCTTAATCAGCAGCAGTTTCGCACTCCAGATCTTGCCTTCTGCCCACTCAAAGCCAAAAACGCTTTTGTTGAATTCGTCATGACATGGCACACCAAACGCGACAGCAACCTGATTCGCAGCTTCCGGGAGCTGGTGCGTCAACGAAGCGTCCGATAGTTTTAATACCCGTAGTTCCAATACCTTGATAGTTCACTTGCTCAGCCACTTCAGTCTCCGCGGAGTGAAGCCAAGCTCTCCTTCGCCTTTGCATTCGAGGCTCCACTCAACTTCGTCTGGTAGTACACTGCATCTTCTCCAGCGATCTGTGGTGCTTCTTCCTCAGTGATGTGCGGCGGAGGCGGAGTACCCACCAAGCTCGCAAACTTGGGCAGCCAGACACTGACCGTCGAAGGGTCGTCATCGACGACAACATACTTACCCGGATCCGCCGTGAGAGCTGCGACCGTTACGTGCGCCGCGTCCTCAATATGTACGAACGACCACTTCGCTTATCCACCTTCAATCACTTGAGACTGCAGCCTGAGAACGTCATCCGCTGCGCCGCCATCCGGGTTATACCAGGTGCTCGGCCCATAGAAGAATCTGTAAACGTTCATCGCAATTTCCTCTTTATTTCGCCGGAACAAGAACCGGTGCTCCCTTATCCTTCACAAAAAATACGAGAAACTTCGCAGGCCTGGTCGCACTTGCATTGCGGCCTACTGTATGAACATCCTCAGGTCCCTCGTAGAATGTTCCACCGGGCCCAAGCGTTACCTCTTTCCCGCCACGCACCTGCATCACGATAGAGCCCTCAAGCACATACACAAACACATGCGCGTTATGCCTGTGAATAGCATCCTTCGCTCCCGGAGCATAGTCGACCGTGATCATCGTGGCCTCTTTGCCAGGAATGCCCGCAAGATCCTTTGCCATTAGCGGAGTGACCCTGGTCTCCTGCGCACGCGTTTCCTGCGCACACAATGTTCCCGCCACAAGAAACAGCAGGACCAAGAGTCGGCTCATGCCTTGCCTCCTTCTGCTTTATGCGTTACCGGTTGGTATTCCCCTGGCACCATGCGAAATGTAATCGCCAGCCGGTTCCATCCATTGATGGTGATGACCGCCAGCGTCAGATTCACCAGCTCTTCTTCAGAAAAGCTCTCCTTAGCCTTCTCATACACAGAGTCAGGAACATGGTCTTCGCTGACCAGGGTAATCGCCTCTGCCAGCGCTAGTGCAGCGCGCTCACGGTCAGTAAAGAACGGTGTCTCCTCCCATGCAGAAAGCGCATAGAGCCGCTGCTCCGTCTCACCACCTGCCCGAGCATCCTTCGAATGCATGTCGATGCAGTAAGAGCATCCATTGATCTGTGACACGCGCACCTTTATCAGTTCAATAAGAGCAGGCTCCAGCTTGGATTGTTTACGTACAAACATCTCCAGCCCAATCATGGCCTGATACGCCGCCGGGGATACTTTATGTGCTTCCAGTCTTGCTTGCATTGGTCTATCTCCTTGAAACCAACCCTAGGCTTTATGCGGATTGGAGAAAAGGTCCATAATGCAAAGATCGACTGGTCCACTTCGTAAATTGCGAACGCGATAGATTCACACGCAGAGACCGCACATCGCGACGCCGTGCAGGGTATGCTTTTTTCATGAGTGATTTACTGAGCGGAGAGCCAGGCAGTGCGAGACGGATCTGCGTGTTTTGCGGATCGAGCGTCGGAGCAAATCCAAAGTATATTGCCGAAGCGAAATCGCTTGGGCAGCAGATGGCCATCGGCGGCTGGGGCCTGGTATATGGGGGAACCTCAGTTGGATTGATGGGCGCGACTGCCGACGCTGCCTTCTCTGGCGGTGCAGAGGTGATCGGGGTACTACCCCAGGCCTTGCAGGATCGCGAGATTGCTCATCGAGGTCTGACGAAGTTGCACATGGTCGGGAGTATGCACGAACGCAAAGCGCTCATGGCGTCTTTGTCAGATGCTTTCATCGCATTGCCCGGCGGCTACGGAACCCTTGATGAATTCTTTGAGATCGTGACCTGGGCGCAACTCAACATTCATTCCAAGCCATGCATCCTGATCAATACGAATGGCTACTATGATTTCCTATTGCGATTTCTCGACCATGCTGTAACTTCGGCATTCGTGAAGTCCGATAACAGGAAATTAGTGCAGGTAGCAAGAGACTCAGCAGAGGCTCTGCAGTTGATTGCACAGCACAGGGATAAGGCTTCGCTCGATCAAAATGTAGGAGTGCAAAGCAGTGGCGAACTCAAGCCTTAGTCGCCATCCAAGCCAGAAATCTGAGATGGGAATCGCTCAGCTCCTCCGCGCAGGCATGGTGAAGTAAGTAGTCAGGCATGGCGAAGTAAGCTGTGTGGCCTAGCGAGCACGTAAAGCCGTCGCAAGAATAGAAACGCCGCGTCGCAACTCAGCCGGGTTGCAGCCTGCGAAGCCAAGCATGAGTGCTGGCGGCTGTTCATATTTCACTGTGAACATCGACAGCGGAGATACTTCGAGCCCGAGCTTCCGTACTTTCTGCGTAGCGTCGCGGTCCGACTTCCATGTTTTGAGCCAGCCAAGTGTGCGTATGCCCGCGCCTGTGTGCACGACGTCGAGTAGTCCGTTGAGATGTTCGTCCGCTGCAGTTTTGAGAACGTCAATGCGCTCCGCGTAGATCTGGCGCATGCGCCGGAGATGGTGCCCGAAGTGACCTTCGGTGATGAACTCCGCGAGGATGGCCTGATCGAGCGTCGGCGGATGGAGATCGATGATGCTGCGGGCAGATCTGAACGCATCCACGAGGCGCTCAGGCAAGACCATGAAGCCGAGACGCAGTGCATTGAAGAGCATCTTCGTGAAAGTGCCGACGTAGATAACGCAACCGGAACTATCCAGCGTTTGCAGAGCAGCAACGGGGCGACCGGCGTAACGATACTCCGCATCGTATTCGTCTTCGATGATCCATGCATTCGCACTTGCCGCCCAGCGAAGCAGTTCCAGTCGGCGGTCCGCAGACATGGTAACACCCATTGGAAATTGATTCGCCGGCGTGACATAAGCGAGCTTCGCCTTGGGCGCAAGCTTGCGGCCTGCCTTCACGATGAGACCATCTTCATCCACAGGCACCGGAACAATACGCGCACCTGTATTGCGGAGTGCTTGAAGAGCGCGTAAATAGCCGGGATCCTCCATCCATACATGATCGCCCATGGTGACAAGGAGACGGCTTATGAGGTCGAGGGCCTGTTGCGTACCCGAAGTGATGATGATCTGTTCAGCAGAGCAGCGCACTCCGGGTGACGCACCGACATACTCCGCGATCGCGCGACGTAGAGGTTGGTAGCCGGCAGCATCGCCGTGACCGTAAAGCGAACGCGGAGCTCTGCGTAAGACACGCGAAGCAACGCGCGCCCAAAGATCCACGGGAAAAAGATCAATGGCAGGTTCGTAAGAGCGGAAAGCCTTGCCGACGGAGTGAGGCGCCGGCATCACTTCAACATCTTTTAGAAATTGCTGTGCGTGTTTGGAAATTGCTGCCTTCGATGCTGTACCAACTGGAGTCGCAGGCTTGCGCGTTGCGGACAAAAAACCTTCAGGAATACCCGAGGCAACATAAGTTCCTGATCCAACTTCAGTGCGCGTATACCCCTCTGCCTGTAGCTGCTCGAAGGCCGCAACCACGGTTCCGCGCGAGAGCGAATACTGAGCACTGAGGCTGCGCGTTGAGGGCATACGAGCGCCAGGCTTCAAACGCCTGTCGAGAATGGCCGCGCGCAGCTCAGTGTAAAGCCATCGCCAGAGATCCTGCTGGCCAGAGGGCGAGTTGAGTGAGAGATCTTGAAATGTCTCTTCTTTAGACATGGTTTATTCGTGACCACCCTGAAGCCCGGTGTCTGCGAGGCAGATGGCGTTTAGATGGAACTCCAAAATGGCAGAACGCGAACTTATTTTGCCGCCGCAGTCAGAATCTTCTCGACCTTTGCGTCAAGCTCTCGCGCTACTTTGAGAGCATCGCTGTTCCCATAGGGCGCAAGATAGGAGGCCATTCTGTCATACGAGATGCGGACGCTATCCGGGCGCTCCTCAATGAGGATGGTTACTGGCGCGTACGAACCTGCGTCAACAACATGCTTCACCATTTCCTTCATGATCAGTGGATTCCCTGCGACAATGCGGAGAATTCTTGGCTTGTCTGTTCCATTCTCTTTCCGGAGAACTTCCCCCAGGTCAAGCCGCATGAACTCCATAAGACCGTTCGGTTGCGTGACAGGATCGACGATTTTCTCCATCTCGGCTTGATTGCGCGCAGCCGAAAAACTCTTATGAAATGCAACTATATCCGGATGGCCGATCGCCGCGTCGATTCGTGCAACCACTGTGTCAAAGGGTTCGGTGGTAATGATATTAACTCGCTGTACGTGAACCTCTTGAATACTCATATGTGCTGCCTTTCCTTTTGTTGTAGCTGTTTGAGCCGACATTTGGACACACGCGGCTAAGCCGAGAGTAAGGCCGGAAGCTATCCAAAATACTCGCGAAATTTTCATGTTCCTCTCCTGTCTATAAGTCAGCATAATTTTCCGGCCACCGAAGTCGCTCTGCGAGAGCCGAGTGATTTGAGCTTGCATGTCCATACTTTTGTTCCCAAAGAATTGTTGCTAAAAAATGTTCGATAAAAAGAATATGGTACACGCCCGGTCACCCGAGCTGCAGATGCCCATCCAGGTTGCCCTGCAAATCAAACAATGTGTAATCACGATACACAAAACGCCAGCTATCGTCGATGCGTTCAAATCTGTCATGGTAGCGGCCCGCCGCAACTATCTGCAGCGGAATCGTATCGGTAGCCTGCAGGACAGTGTAGTAAGAACGGCACGTTGCTTTACCTGCCGCTTCATCGACATCGATGATCGGATTGGTAACCACATGTTTCGTTCGCGGCGTACCGCACGGATAGATTTTTACGACACTCTTCAGCATTGCCAGAGTCGTCTCACTATCTTGTGGTTCATCGTGTCCATGTAGCTTCATCCTCGCATCCTTGAACAGAACTTCAACTCCGTGAAAATCCCCGTTGTCGACGAACTCCGCGTAGCGGTAAAGGAGATTTGCAATTTCGATAGCGCCGTTACTCATTCAGCCCTCTTTTTGTTTTGTGTTAGAAAGAACAATGTGCGTCCGTAATTAGCAGTCAACAGCCGTTGACATTTCCAGCATGAACGGATTGCGGCTTGCTGTCAACCGCCGTTGATATGATGAAGAAATGGCGAATGCAAAATCAGCGATGAAACGCACAGTGAAACCCCATGCTCCAAAGAATGCAGAGTCGACCCAGGATCGTATATTCAATGCAGCGAAAGCGCGATTTTCACAAGCTTCATTCGAGAGCGTCGGGCTTCGCGACATAGCTGGAGATGCAGGCGTAGATGCTGCTCTGGTGATCCGCTATTTTGGCTCAAAGGAAAAACTCTTCCGTCAAATTGCGAATCAGGCATTTGAAACGGACGTACTTCTGCAGAACGGCGTAGAGTCTCTTCCGGAGAACACCGTACATCATCTTCTATCTACGATGGATCATGGAGTGCGACGCAATGGATATGATCCATTTCGTTTCTTGCTCTGTTCAATCAGCAGTCCTACGGCCGGGCCAATCCTCTCTGAATCATTCGAGAGGTGCTTCGCAAAGCCACTGGCCAACGCGCTGACCGGCAGATTAAAAAATACACGTGCCGCGCTGATTAGCGCCTATATCCTGGGATTTGCCCTGGCACGAGTGGCACTTCCCATGCAGGAAATTGACGCCCGCAAGCGCCATCGCATCGGTTCTCTGTTAGGTGAGGCGCTGAAGAATTGCGTGGAAGAGTAAGAGCATCTAAAGTTTCAGATTGTCTGGCGATAGGAACTCTAAAATTGTCGAAACATACAACGGCTACTTCAAGGACTTGAAGTAGCCGTTGTATGTTGCTTCACGAAGCGATATCGCACTTATAAACGAAATGACGGCATTTATTAGTCCATCGTAGAGCGTCCCTCAATAGCGAGCGATGCATTCTTCGATTTAGGCATTCGTTCCGCCATCAACAGTCAGATTTGCACCGGTGATATAGGAAGATTCTGGACTGGCGACAAACGCAACCAGCGCTGCGACCTCATCGACATGTCCGTAACGATTGAGTGCTGTCACTGCTTTTTGAGGTGTTGCCCAATCGCCCCCAGCGGGATTCAGATCCGTATCGATCGGACCAGGCTGCACATTGTTCACCGTGATGCCTCGCGCTCCGACCTCTCTGGATAAGCTCTGCGCAAACATCTTAACAGCACCCTTCGTCGCCGCATAAGCTGCCAGCCCTGGCGTCAGATTGCGCTCGCCGACGCACGAACCGATCATGATAATGCGGCCGTTATCATTCATGTGCTTCAACGCTGCCTGCGTCGTGACGAATACGCCCCGCACGTTGAGGTTAATTACGTGATCCATCTCTTCCAGGGTCGTGTCTTCAAACAGCTTCGGAATGGCCGTGCCGGCATTGTTCACCAGAATGTCCAGTTTGCCCAGGCCAGCAACGACTTTCTCAACGGCCTCGCGGATTGCGTCGATGTTGACGGCGTCGGCTTGTATGGCGAGAGCCTTTCCGCCTGCCTCTTCAATTGCCTTGACCACAGTAGAGGCTGAGTTTGCATCCTTGGCATACGTGATAGCCACGCTGGCTCCATCTGCGGCCAGACGTTTTGCGATTGCAGCCCCGATCCCACGAGAGCCTCCGGTTACCAGCGCGACTTTTCCTTTTAACGAGTGAGACATCTGTCTCCACCTTTCTATTAAGCGAATCGTGTCCTCGATCGAGCGAAGAAAGATAGGGGCGAAAGCAATGACGACGCTATCCGTCCTATAGCGATACTTCCGCTGTGCGATGAACCGTTTTAGTGACCATAACCCCGAAACGTCATGAATAAAATTGCTTTCTAAGCTGAGGGGTTATGCTTTCTAGGCAGAGGTGGTATTTGGAACTCAGGCATCTTCGTTACTTTGTAGCAGTGGCTGAAGCGCGTAGTCTCAAACTCGCGGCAGAAGAGAAATTGCATACGACTCAGCCCTCTCTGAGTCGTCAGATGCGTGACCTTGAGGATGAAGTTGGCACGCCACTTCTCGTCAGAGGGGCAAAGGGTGTCGAGCTCACATCTGCCGGTCGAGTGTTTCTAGATCACGCACGCGTAATGCTTGCTCAGGCCGAGGCCGCTGTACAATCAGCTCGGCAAATAGCTCACTCGGCCAAGCCCTCTTTCAGTTTGGGCTTCATGATCGGCCATGATACAACCTGGCTTCCCCAGGCCCTGAAGCTTCTTCGCGACGAATTGCCCAACATCCATGTAGTGATCTCTACGCAGAACTCACCCCAGCTTGCCACCGCTCTCTTGCATGGTGGAATTGACCTCGCCTTTCTGCGCCGGGAAGATGGCGGCAATGAGCTGGAATTCAGAACTCTTGTCGAAGAATCATTCGAGGTATTCCTGCCCTCGAATCATCCCCTCGCGGCCAGGGAGGCAATCGATGTTCAGGACATTGTCGGTGAAACATTCATCAGCGTTTCTGGAACAGCTCTCAGCATCTCCGGAAAACAGCCGGCACTGCGACGGGCAATCGACAGATATCTAAAAGACAATGGCATCGAAATTAGACCAAGCCATGAGGTAGACAACCTCGGTGGCGTGATGTCGCTCATCCCTTCTACGCAAGGGATTGCTCTTCTGCCTCTGTATGCAAAGGCTTTTCTTCCGGACGCCGTTACGACTCGTCCATTGCAGGGTATCGGGCCAAAGATCGACGTATCAGTCGGCTATCGCAGGGCCAACCCATCATCCATCCTGAAGCTGTTTCTTTCGCGAATCGACGAACTCACGGCCAAAGCCTCACGATAAGGATCGCGGATGCGGGCGTGAATTCTCTCTGCCAAATCTATGCTGTGTTTTTAGATATGCCTGGATCTGGCCCGAGCGCGAGACCGGCGTGAGTGCCTGCGGACAGCGTGGGGCGTGAATGTCCATTGCCTGACCGGGCCTACATCAATATGAACGAACTGGCTTGCAGGATAGTAACCAACACCGCCAGCCCCAATTGACTTGGCCGCATCGCGCAGCAGCGGAGCAGGAACACCCGGCACGCGGAGATCGACAGCCTTGGCGAGGATGTGCTGCGAGTGCTCGGCCGCATTGGTCGTTCCACTTTCGCGCAGCATGTCATTCGTTTCCTGGGAGCGATAGCCAGAGAGCACATCGATCACGCCATTGGACTTTCCCAGCTTGGCCAGCATGGTATGCAGTACGTCAAAGGTACGCGGATCGTAGGCATTCACTTCCTGGTTGTGGCTGTCGCGCAAAAAGAGATTGAGCTTGTCCAGGGCCTCGGGAATATATGTGTTGCCGATGCGATACACCACGTCAAGAATCTCACCGGTAGGACCATGAGCAAGCTTCAACTCGTACTTCTGGCCCTCCGCAGGCGGCTCGTCATCATCCTCGGGCAGCAGGCCTGCACCCGGCAGAGTTGCGTTGACAAAAGCATGCGCCAGGGCGTGGAGCCTCGGATGCCTGTGCGTTCCGGACGTGCGAGCGCTGGCATAAGGCGCGACTGCGCTCAGCGAAATAAAGGCGAAGAGAATAGCAAGTCTGCGGGAAAAAAAGAGCGAGCGAAGAGAATTGGTTAAAGACAGTGACAAATCAGCAAATCTCCGGCTAATAGGTTTGCGCGGCACTGAAAACCAGGAGACCAGAATAGGGTTTGCCAGTCGTCATTCGCTTCGTCGAGTGTACTTCATGAGGCACGATAATGTATGAGATTCGGTAGAATTATCAGGAACTTGCGTCAGGGTGAATTATTCGGCACGCCCTCTGAAAAGCCGTTGGGCAAGTTACAGAGTCGATAAGTGTCGAGAAGTACCGCTAAGTGTCGATTAAGTTGACCTGTCAGCACCAAATAGAATCGCACAGAATCCCTATTATTGCCAGGAACTCTGTGCGGGGAAATTACGAAACCCACATGCTGCTCTTACGCTGAACATTGTGAATTAAGCAGTTTTTGTTCTGGATCGTTAGAACGATTCTCCAACCAACTCCTCACTCTTCTTCCAAAGAGCTTCAGCATTCTTTAGATCGAGCGCATACCCGCGCACTCCTTGGTCCGTTAGGATCATCGTCACATTGTCCGGTACGATATCGCTGACCTGGCAATCCTCACAATACCGGCCACTAATTTCCTCTGCCGGTGCAACGACACCAGCCCATACAGAAGTCGCAGCTCCCTGCGGAATCGTCTTGAACTGGAAGGCGCTCTTTCCCGCCGCTGCAGCCTCTTCATTTATGTGTTTGACCATTGCTTCGAGGTGACTCGCATCCATATGGCGAGCCAACTCCGTCTGGATACCGCCAGGATGGACCGCTGCAGCGACCACACCGCGCTCACGATGCCGCTGGTTAAACGCGACAGCAAAGAGCACGTTCGCTGTCTTTGATCGGCCGTAAGCAACGAACGGTTCATAGGCAGTCTTCTCGAAGTTCGGATCATCGAGATCGACGTTTGAGAAGCGGTGGCCCGCCGAGGAGAGGTTAATCAACCGCGACCCAGCTCCCAGCAGCGAAGCAATTCGGTTGACGAAGACAAAGTGGCCAAGATGATTGGTCCCGAACTGTGTCTCGAACCCATCGGCAGTGTGGCCGAAAGGCGTAGCCATGACACCGGCATTTGCGATGATTACGTCGAAGTTCTCGCCCTTTTTGACCAATCTATCGGCAGCGGCACGCACGCTTTTAAGATTGGCAAGGTCGAGCTCGATAAGCTCAAAACTTCCGCCATTAGCAGCAGCGTCCCTTCGGACCTCGGCGGTTGCCGCTTCAGCTTTTGAGAGATCGCGCGCGGCACCGACAACATGCGCGCCATGTGCGACGAGAGACCGTGCTGTTTCCACGCCGATCCCGGCAGACACTCCGGTTACGAGAATCCTTTTCCCCTTCAGATTCACGCCTTTCAACACATCTTCCGTGGTTGAGGTAATACCAAATACGTTTGCCATTCTTTTCTCCTTGAGTCTTCCATTTCCAACGTGTGTATGTAAGCAGCTCTGAACTGTCGTAGCTGTTAAAATTAAACGGAGAGCATCTCCGCAATATACAGTAGATAACCGGAGAATCTCTCCGGTTGCAAAAATGCAGGTGAAGTTTTGAAAAAAATCCAACCCGCTCCCCGGAAGCCACGCGCAGACGCTCAGCGTAATCGCGAGCGCATTCTGGAGGTTGCCAAAGAAGCGTTCACCCGTTCCGGCGCAAACATCAGCCTGGATGAGGTTTCCCGGCAGGCAGGCGTGGGTGCAGGAACTCTCTATCGGCACTTTCCTACACGCGAGGCACTCCTTGAGGAGGTCTATCGTGCCGAAGTGGAAAAACTGGCGGCAGCGGAGAAGGAGTTTGCCAGGACCAGGCCACCAATCGAGGCTCTGCGAGGCTGGATGTTGCTCTTCGTGGACTACATTGCAACCAAGCAGATCATCGCGCCAGCGCTGAACACGCTTGTTGGAGAAGACTGCAAGGTCTTTGAAACATCGGGTGCCCAGATCATCGGAGCGATCAACGCTCTTGTGGAGCGTGCAATCAAGAGCGGCGACATACGTTCCGATCTCGAACCTCTCGATCTCTTTCGGGCTCTTGTCGGCGTCTCCAACGTCGCATCCTCGCCAGACTGGCCGCAAAGTGCAAGACGGCTGGTGGAGATTCTCATTCTGGGTTCGCGGCCAGTAGCTTAGGCGGCAACACGTTCGAGCATTCTCTTATCGAGTGCAGGCAGCTCTAACGCAGCAACGAAGCGTCTGGATACATGTCCAGAACTCACATCTCATGATTGCCAATCGTCCTGCGATACAGTCTCCGAAGATTGGCAAAGATGCCTGTATCGGGATTCAGGAAGCTCACATTGCCCGGCACGATCACGGAGATATCCGTTCCGGATTCAGTGGAACTTAGGATCGTCAGCCTTCCCTGGATGCGGGCGGCACGCTCGCGCATACCCTGCAAACCATGATGGTCCTCACGTCCACTCGCGGCATACCCAGGATCGATACCGACCCCATTGTCCCCAACATGCAGCGTCAGGTTCTGGCCATACGTCAGGTCAATGCTCAGACGGCTTCCGTGCGAATGGGCTTTTGCATTTTGAATCGCCTCATATCCGATTCGATACAGTTCGTCGCGAACAATCGGATGCAACTCGCGTGCATCCCCAATGATCGAAACCGACACCGTCATTCTCTCCGGCACAACCCCGTTTTCAGCAGCCCGTCGTAGAGCAGGCCCAAGCTCGTTTTTTAATGTCGTCGAGGATCGCAGCGAGTTCAGCGTGGCACGGCCTTCCGCAATCGCCTGCTCCAGCCAGCCGGAAACCTGTTTTAAAGCACCGTGCATCTTCTCCGCGTTCAGTGGTTCCTCAAGGCCATCGTCAACGACAAATTTGCTGCCCTGAATCGTCTGCAAAAAGGTGTCGTGGAGTTCTCGTGCCATGCGCGTACGTTCCGAGAGTCGCTCATCGAAGCGAGCGCCAATAACCTTTGCCATCTGCAAAACGCGAATGCGATAGATCACCCAGATAAAACAAATCGCCGTAACTAAGCACGCGATAAAGAATATGCGCGTCTGGTACCAGGCAGGAAGCACCTCAAAAGATAAGCTCGTACCCTGCGTGTTCCATACCCCATCGCTATTGCTGGCGATCACCTGAAACCTGTATTTACCCGGCGAAAGATTGTTGTAGAACGCCTGCCTGCGTGAGCCGGCATCGTGCCACATCTTCTCTCCTCCATGCAGTATGTAGCGAAAACGTATCTTCTGCGGCATGGCAAAGCTAGGCGCGGTGTAGTCAATCTCCAGTTCGTTCTTGATCGGGGGCAGACGCAGACCATTCGTAACCGCATAAGTCTGCCGGTCAACAACCATATCCTCGACATAGACCGGCGGAACGACGTCACTCATCCGATGCGACGGGTCGACAGTCTGCAATACAACTCCGTTCACAAACCAAAGGTGGCCATCCGGACTCTTGGCAGCTCCATTAAAAGGAGCATAACCAGCCTCTGTGCCGTCCAAAGAATCCAGAAGTCGGAACTGCACTTGACTGTCAGATTTAGCCCACCATTCTTCCACCTCAACCCGCGGAATATCGATGAGCCCGCATTGAGCGTACAACCATAAGTCACCGTGATCATCCGTGATCAACGCTTGGATGTCGTCACAGGGAAGACCGTTCTTTACGGTCATCGTCAGCTGTTTCCCGTTCTTCCACGCGACAACCCCGGTCGATGTAGCTCCCATGACGGAGCCATCGGAACCGACGAATAGTTGGTTGAACCTGGATGTTTCGCCAGGCATCCCCGTGTGCCCAAAATGAAAGATGTCGAGCTTGCCATTGGCGTACCGCCCAAGGTCACCGCTGATTAGACCTAACCAGAGAGCGCCGTCGGGCGCAGCCGCGACTTTTCGTGCTGCCGGCACTTGCGTCGACAGGAATTCCTGTTGCACGGTATCGTTCTTGATCTGAACAAGTCTTCGCGGAGAGCCGCTGATTTCAGCCCAGACAGTGTGTTTCGTATCCTCCGCCAATCCCACGACGAATCCCAGTGGAGAGCCGTCGGGTTTGTTTATGCGACGGAACATGCCGTTCTCGTAAATGTTCAGGGTATTGTCGATTCCCACCCAGAGCCTGTTCCGGTCGTCTTCAAGAAGCGATGTCACCTGGTCGCCAGGCAGGCCCTTCTTAGTTTGCAGGGAGGAGATAGTCCCATTGCGAATAGAGCCCAGGTCTCCCGAGCCTCCGGCCCAGATCGTCCCATCATGTGTAGCAAGAACAGAGTCAACCTCATCCGTCCCTAATCCTCCGAGACCTGGCACGTTCGTTACGCGGAGATCACGGAAGCAATCGAGCCCCTTTGTAGTCGCCGCCCAGACATCCCCATCGTTGTCTTCGTAGAAGGCAACGATATAGTCACCCGAAAGGCCATCCGAACTACGAAATCGATCTATTTTGCCATTACGAATTCGGTAGATGCCCTGCGCCTCAGTGCCAATCCACAAGCTGCCCTGCCTATCGGACAACAGAACGGTTACATCCAGAGAGCTTCCGTCAAGACCAGGAGCAAGAAACGGCTTCAACGCCCCGTGGACCACTTGTTCAAGTCCCAGTCCTGGACCGGCAGGGCTGATTCCTGCCAGCACGGTGCCATTCCGTAGAGTGGCAATTGCCATTACCCCCTGAGACGGATTCTCTTGCAGTCCTCTTAGCCTTAAAGTACTGACTGAGCCAGGTCGCCATTGCGTGAGAGAGACAGTGTCCCCGATCCAAAGAGAGCCGGAGGCATCCTCCATGAGGGTCGCACCTCCTTGAAGAGGAACTCCATCCTTCCGGTCGTAGCATTGGGTTTTGAGGCCCACTACCTTGCAAAACGCGACATTGTCCGGATCCTGCAGTAGATGGCGTGAGAACCATACTTCTCCGTTGAGTCGCTCGATCACTGCATCGATGCGGCCCATCGAATCCGGATACTGGACGAGCTTATGACCGACCAGATGTACCAGTCCAAAGTCTGTACCGATCCAGAGACTCCCATCACGCGCCCCAAGCAGTGATAAGGTCCTGAGGGAAGATACCTGATCTCCGGGCTCTGGAACATACGGAACGAACCGTACACCATCAAAGCGTACGAGTCCGTCCATTGTTCCGATCCACAGGTATCCATCGGACGTCTGGGCAACTGCGTAGGGGCGGCTATTGAAGAATCCGTCCTGCAACTTCCAGACAGAATGGCGATACTGCGACATCTGCCGACTGGGATCGACCGCCCACGCGGTGCAAGTTACCCAGAGCAATAAGAAACATAGTCGGAGTAAACGCGAGGTCTTCAACTTGGCCACCTTGGGGATTCTAGGCACACTGTTCCTGGGTCAGGTTGCAGAGCTAAGTTGATTCCTGCGAACTAATACGTATTTCATCGTGGGCGAACCAGCAACATCCAGCATCAAGCCCATACAATCCGCATCAACAAATACTCGCCTTAGAGTTTCACCATAGCGCATTTGGGGCATTCGCGGATCCTCAGAATCTGCTACCGGCGCACTGTAGATTTCTAGAGTTCAAACTCCGAGTTCAAACCCGGATTTCAAGCCCAGACTTCAGGCCCAGACTTCGAGCACCCCGCATCGTTCTCCAACATCGTTCTCCAGCCCAATCCACCAGCGTCGGCTGGTGGATTGGCCTAGCCACGCAGGATCGTGGTGAGATAGGTCGTAAGGATAACTTTGTAGTCGGCGACGATGATCGGCTGGTCCTCTGGAGTGGACTCGGCAAAGAGGCGAGTCATGCCGCTGACAGTTTGGATGACCACATTGGCGCTGAGGAATGCGCGGCCTTCGGTCAGTGCCGGGTTTTTGGCCCGGAATGCGTTGGCGATAGCGAGGCGAAGCGCGCGTCGGCTCGCAGGGTCGCGTCGGAAGCGAACACGTGCTGTCTGCAGCGCCAGATAGCAGGGATGCTGGTGGACAACGCGGAGCATCGTTTCGATGAAAATATTTGCGAACTTCTGCGGAGTCAGGCCTGGGGCCTGATCGATGAGCGACTTCCACTCGGTTTCGATGGCATGGCCGTATTGCTTCAGCAGCGCAAGGACAACGGAGTTCTTGTCAGGGAAGTAGTGGTAAAGGCCGCCGATAGAAGTGTTGCTGCGCGCCGCGATGGCGGTCATCGTGGTTGCCTCGAAGCCGACCTCGGCAAATAGACCTGCGGCGACGTCAAGGATAGCTGCGAGAGTTCGCTCGGAGCGCTCCTGCTGCGGTGGCCGGCGAACAGCCTTGCTTGGCGTGGCTTTTTTCGGGTTTGACGAAACCGAGGGCATCCTCGTATTCTAACTCGGAAGGCAAACCGAGGGAGTCCTCGGTTTATAAAAGGAGACAGGGTGAGCGATCTGCATCTGGTTACAAAGAAAACAGCGCTGGTAGTAATCGACTTGCAAAAGGGAATTGTCGGGCGACCAATTGTTCCACACGCGGCACCCGAGATCCTGGAGCGCTCAAGCCGTCTGGCCAGGGCTATACGGGAAAAGGGCGGCACAGTGGTATATGTGCGCGTGGACTTCAACGACTTTCTGAGGCTGCCTGTCGATCAGCCGCCCGCGATTCCTGAGGGGCCGCTGCCAGCGGAGCTTTCAGAGATTGTGCCGGAAGCGGGGATGTTGCCCGGCGATGCGTTGATAACAAAGCGGCATCATGGTGCCTTCGCCCGCACCGAACTGGAGAGCCTGTTAAAGACGCATGGCGTGGAAACCGTTGTAATTTGCGGCGTTTCGACCAGCGTTGGCGTGGAGTCGACAGCGCGGCAGGGTACAGGATTGGGCTTCGCATTCGTGGTGGTGGAAGATGCGTGCGGCGCGATGACAGTTGAGGAGCATGAGTACGCGGTCAGGACAATTTTCCCGCGGCTGTCAAAGGTGCGATCGACGGATCAAGTGATCGCAGCCCTTGCTTAAAACCGCGCCCAAAAACGAACCAAAGACGAAGGCCGCAGAGCGGCTTCCGGCAGGCATCTGGAAGGTTGGGACAGTAGCGATCCTGGGATCGTTTCTGTCCCAACTGGACGCAACGGTAGTCAATGTGTCGCTGCCGACGCTGGCTGTGGAACTGCACAGTGCACTTTCGACGATCCAGTGGGTGACGAGCGGATACCTGCTGGCACTGGCGTTGATGCTGCCGATGAATAGTTGGCTGGTGGAGCGGATCGGCGCAAAGAGGCTGTACGTGTGGTGCTTCGCCACGTTTACGCTGTCGTCGGCGCTATGCGGAGCAGCATGGTCGGCGGAATCGCTGGTTGGGTTTCGTGTGCTGCAGGGCATGAGTGGCGGCTTGCTGGCCCCTATGGCGCAGATGATGATTGCTCGCGCGGCCGGTAAGCACATGGCGCGCGTAATGGGCTATGCGGCACTGCCGATTCTACTGGGTCCGATTTTGGGACCGGTGCTGGCTGGAACAATTCTGCAACATGCTTCGTGGCGTTGGCTCTTCCTGGTCAATGTGCCGGTATGCCTGGCGGGAATCGTAATGGCGGTGTTGTTTCTGCCGGATGATAGCGGCGAGCGCAGGCTGCGTGCCTTCGATGGCATGGGGTTCGCGCTGCTGTCGCCAGGGCTTGTGCTGTTTCTTTACAGTAGCGACCATTTGCAGGAGACGACTGGGCGCGTGCTGATGGGTATTGCGGCAGTGCTGCTGGGGCTGTTTGTGCGGCATGGCATGGTGAAGGGCGAAGGCGCGCTTCTGGATCTGGAGCTGTTTCAGCGGAAGGTGTTTGCTACCGCAGCCTCGACACAGTTTCTGTCGAATGGCGTTTCCTATGCCGCGCAGATGCTTGTGCCTTTCTACCTAATCCGTGTGTGCGGAAAATCGCCAAGCGAGACGGGTCTAATGCTGGCGCCGCTGGGCCTGGGAATGGTGTGCGTCTACCCGATGATGGGGAAGCTCACGCAGCGTTTTGGGATTCGGCGGGTGGCGGCGACAGGGGCCGCGCTGGCGCTGGCGGGGCTTGTGCCGATGGTATTCCTGGCGAACTACGGGTTAGTGACGGCGGTGTTTGTGGCGGCGCTGGTGGTGCGTGGTTTGGGGCAGGGCGCTGTCGGAATTCCGTCGATCACGGCGGCCTACGCTTCGGTGCCGAAACGCGAGCTGCCGATGGCGACGACTTCGCTTAATATTGTGCAGCGGCTGGGCGGACCGACGCTGACTACGGCGTGCGCGACCTTCCTGGCGTGGCGTATGAGGCTAGGCGGCGGCGATTCGGCAAAGGCATTTGTGGCAGGGTTTGCGCTGCTTTGCGGGCTACAGGCGCTGGTGCTGTTGTCGGCGCTACAGTTGCCGACGCGCGTGGAGAGCCCAGTAAACGAGAAGATGCAGTTGGATGCAGCGGCTGAGTAGCTTCTAAAGCCAATTTTCAGTGGGATGACACGCGGTAGTGCCACTGCTCGCCAACTGAATTTTGCCAAGCAAATTTTATAAGATTGGTCGGGGAGAGAGGATTCGAACCTCCGACCCCCTGGTCCCGAACCAGGTGCTCTACCAGGCTGAGCCACTCCCCGACGTGTTGGTTAATCCCCGGTAATGTTGATTTTAACGCATTCAGGCAGATGCCGCAAACTGAGCAGAATTGGGACCATTGGGACCAACTGGCAATTTGATTGACAAATCTGCCCCGGTATTCTGGCCTGCAAACAGACCCATTTCTGACGCCATCCGCTGACGGAACCCATCTTGGAAGTGCGTATAGATTGAGGTAGTTCGCAGATTTGCATGTCCCACCCATTCGGTAATCAAGTCGCCCGGAACACCACTTGCCTGCAAAACTGAGACCCGGCCATGTTCTGCGATAGAGCGAGTGTAGATGCCCTGTACGAAGCTGGTAAGGGCATCCGAGCGAACGCCTCCAAGCTCTTCACTTTTTGATCTGAGGATGTAAGAGCCCGGACAACACCCCGACGTGTCCACGCCCCGACCAGACTCAGCTTTCCTAAAGTTGTTCGCCGAGTTCCTTTTCGACGCGCTCCATAGTCAACCTGTCGGCTCTAAAGAGAGGGTTACGAGCGGCATGTGACACGGCTTCGAGAGCAGATCGTACTTGAGCAGGAGTTAGTTCAGCTACGCCCAACGCGCTGGCGGATGCAGACCTAACACGATAGTCCGAAGAAGATAACAATTTCAGCAGCTCTGAGAACTGCTTTTCGTCTCCCATTAAGAAAAGAGCATCGGCGAAGCCAACTCTCGCATTGTCATCTGTTTCTGTTTCTAGTGCGTGTTGTATCTCTGCAATATACTTCCTGCCATCCAACTGAGCGATAGCCCCCGCTGCATAGGCCCTAACTAAAGCATTTTCATCTTGAAGTTTTGCAGCGATCAGCGGGAGTGCCTTTCTATCACCGATCTGGTCTAGGCTTTCAAGTGTGACGATTCTGACCAGGAACGCGGAGTCGCCCAATAATGGATAAAGCCAAGGCACCGCTATAGATTCTTCTTCATGAAGAGAGCCGAGACACTCGACCGCTGAATATCGAACGGATCCGGTCGCCACGGATGCCAGATGGAGGCTCCAGACGCAGCGAGGCCGCCCCCAGAGGGAAGGCCTGCCGACGTAGGAGAGGGAGCTATACGATTGCGCCAGCGAACTTACGATCCAACGATTCGCGACGATGTAAAAGGTCTACAGACTCGGCTAGCAGGACGCAACTGGCCCCATAAGACGGATTGATCTCTAAAACGATGAGGTTCTGTTCTAGGGCCTTAGCCAAGAGTTTCTGCGCCTGATCCTGACCGGTTGCTCCCTCCGCCAGCCCATAGGCCCTCGTGATGTCCTGGAGAGTGAGTTCCTCCTTTTGACGCGTCACCACTTCGAAAACGATGTTTCCAGCTTTGAAGCCATCCGCTGCCAGAGCCACCACGCCATTAGCGACAACAAGAAAAGGCTGTCTCTCTTCGGTGCTCAGGAACACCTGGACGGACTTCTGATCTATCAGAAGTCCGTCCAACCAACCGTCGTGGAATTGATCGTAATTCTTCATCTTGTTCGACTCCTCATTGCGGCTTAGATCGGTGGGCTTCAAGGGCCGTCCCGATCCACGATCTTCGTGAGTCGGCGGCTACCATCTGCGGGACGCCCGATGTCATGTGCATGGGGATCGCCCTGACTGTGATCGTGCCCATGATCCACGTCGGTTTCTGGATGCCCGTCTGGTTCGTACCTTCTAGCCTGTTTGGGACTTCCATCCGGCTGTGCCGTCTGCGACTAGGAGCCAGGTTGTCCAGTCCAAGGATTCGACGTAGGCTGATTGGTCTGCGTTCCTGGTGTTGCTGCCGCAGTCGTCGGAGCTGGCGTTGCGCCGACGGGCGCTGCGGGTGGCGGAGGCGGCAGTCAGGGCCGCGAAGCGGTCGGAGCGAGAGCGCAGAGCCTTGAACGGACGCCAGAGCGCAGGGTATTTCGGCCACCAACGCCCCGGCCCTGTGTTTTCAACACGTTCACGCACAGCAACCGCCGCGTTTACGCAGAACCTCCACCGAAGCCCATTTTTTCCTCTTAGCCGCTGATTCCACACGCGTTCACCCACAGCAACCTGTAAACACCAGTGTTTTCCCATCTTGCAGCTGTAGATCGCTCATTTCATTGTGGTTCCCGCAGAGGAACCTAAAGTTCCTCCACAGCTCCCATTCGGGGGTGACGTGTCACCCCTATTCCGATGCCGGAGGCAGCGCGCTCTTTCTCCCGGTCGCCACAGGCCGCCGAATGCAGGCCAACGACACAGTAAGGCATCAGGGAAGGACCTCATTACTGGACTTCTACTCCTGTCTTGATGGCTTACGTCTGTGCTTTCGAAACCCATTTAGGCACACCTTTACTCCGATCAAGAATGGCACCGCAGAAAGGATCCCGAACGCCAACGATTGCTTTTCGTATGCGACAGCCAAGAAGCCGACCCCGCATAGGATAAAGGCAATGCCGAACATCCAAGCGCCTATCCTCTGCACAAGAGGAGCGTCGGGTGAGCCTTTCCACAAGAACACATCAACATCTCGTGTGTTTCGAAGTGGATCGGGCCAAACAGTATTACGTTGCTTCGCCTCGATCTCTTCGAGGAGCCTCTCTTGAGCGGAGATTTTGACTTTTCTCATCATTTGCCTACTTTGACAATCCACAACCAACTGAAGACACGAATTGGTCTAAGAGCAAACCAGCAGCGCTAAACTTGCTATCAGCTTCTGCGTTTCCGAATGCCCTCACTTGGCGCGAACTCCCTATTTGCATCTTAGTGCCCACACCAAATCTACCCATGGCTGATTCATCGCTAGGTGATGACCTTGGCTGCTGTTTGGTCCACATTTGCATCGCTGCTTGGTGAATGGCCATCGCATCGACTGGATCTACAAGACATTCAAACGCTCCCGGCGGCGGCGGTGGCGGAGTGCGTGGAGTCGGCCCTATTGTGGCGGGATTCTCTATATACAAACCGCCGGGGATACCGTAGCCAGTTAGGGCAATATTATTAGTCTTACCCGAAAGCCACTCGGTCGTTGAAACACCTGTAGGAGCTGACCAGTCCGAAACATTAGTTCCCAGGATCAGATTTCCGCTCGCGTCCGTGAGAGACAAAGTTCCGGTAGTCGGGTCTAGGGTGCCTCCCGTCGACTTTTCCGTACAACCATCGCAGTCTATGTAATGTCCTGCGTTGGCCTTTTCCTCTGTTGAATTGTCGCAATCCCCAGTGTTCGTGGTGAAGGTCCCATCGCCTTTATCATTAACGCAGTCCATCCCTGTTGGATCGGTATTAACCAGCGGGTTGTTCCGACCATAGCTGTACAGGTTGAGGCTTTGAGGGTTTGTTTGATCTGCATAGGCCAACTGCGATGGATCGGGGCTCATAAAGCGCCCCATTGAGCTTGCGTAATACCTGGCCCCGAAGTAGTCATTGCCACTCTCAGCGTCACGTTCATTGCCGGTGAACTTGTAGTTGTTGGGCGAAGAGGACGCAGCGAGTTCCTGTCCGAAGGGGTAGTAGGTATCTGAGGACACCGGCCAGCCTTCCGCACCGATCTCCATTCGCGTACTGCCAAGCTGATCGCTGATGTAGTAGTTCGTGGTTTCGACAGGCTTCTGGATGTAGAAGAACGTCGTCACACTGGAGTTTGCGTTTGTCACACCGGACGTCCCAGAGAAGCTCAACCCTGCGGAGGGGGATTGATTGTAGATCTGGGTCACGGTTCCATTGGTGCTCACAATTGCGGCCTTGGCAATGAACAGGAACCAGGAACCGGCAGGCGTCTCCGGCCCAGCCACAAGCGAGGCAGTCGAAACCGTCTTGCCTGCATAGCTGGCCAGATTCACCGTCCGCAACTGCCAGGTTGTTTGGCTCTGGTTGCCGTCGGCTGCCAGGGGCTGTCCGTTCTCGTCTGTGGTGCTGTCGGCGTTCGTGCCGTCGGTGAAGCCGAGATGGATACCGCCCACTACGCCTCCGGACTGCGTCTGGCGGAAGCCCAGAATATCGCCGCTTTGGATCGTGTATCCGCTCAAAGGAAGCGTCCATGAGGCAGACTGGCCTGTCCCGCTGAAGGTCGCCTGTACTCCGAGACCTTTGTCCGAGTTCGCCAAATGTGTCGGTGAACCGGCTTACGGAACCAACTTATGCCCGAACGCGTATGACCCTGCATGAAACGACTCCTGCCTTTTGTCGCTGTTGTGTCTGTCTTATCGTCTTTTGCTTCTTTCTTTGCGCTGGCGGAAGATAACCATGCTGCTCCGGCGACAATCCGCCGTCTGGACGGATCGACGATATCCGGCTCTGACGCAGAATCTTTTGCAAAAAAGACGCTCGAAGCAGCCCATGTTACTGGTGCCCAGATCGCCGTTCTCAACTCCGGCCATCTGGTTTGGAGCGCCGCTTTCGGCCAACGCCGTACTGCTGAAACTGGAGCTTCTCTACTCATGGATACTGACACTACCCTTTGGGCTGCCTCCATTACCAAGAGCGTTTTCTCAACCTATGTGATGCAGTTGGTCGAGCGCGGCGAATTCAATCTCGATCTGCCTATTTCGCAGCAACTCCCTCAACCACTCGATACTTACGAGCCATACAAATTCAAAGCATCCGCGATCGTTCATGATCCTTTGTGGCTGACGGTTACGCCGCGCATGTTGCTTAGTCATACCTCGGGTCTAGCTAATTTTGCCGATCTCGAAGCGGACAAAAAGATGCGTCTTCGCTTCAAGCCGGGCAGCCAGTTTCTCTACTCCGGCGAGGGCATTAACCTTGTTCAGTTTGTCCTTGAGCAAAGGGCGCAGAAGCCACTGGATCAGATCCTGCAGGAGGCTTTTTTTACGCCGCTCGGCATGGCTCGTACCGGCCTCATTTACCGCACCGAATTTGCCGATGATGTAGCTGACCGCTACGACTTGAACGAAAAATTTCGTTCCAAGACGCAACGGTTTCCAGCGCGTGCTGCCGGCTCCATGACGACCAGCGCTGAAGATCTTGCCCGCTTTGTCTCAGCGCTGTTTGCTGGGAAAATTCTCAAACCGGCGACTATGCAGCAGATGTTTCATCCTTACTTTGTCATCCACGATGAACATGAATTTCCACTCAAGGCAAATGAACCTGAAAGCGCCGAGGCACCTGGGGTTGGTCTTGGCTATGGAGTGGGCTGGGGGCTTTTAACTCACACCAAATTCGGCCCGGCATTCTTTAAAGAAGGTCATGGTGACGGTGCTCAGAACTACATTCTCTGCTTTGAGCGCAGCCAGTCCTGCATGATCATTCTTACCAATAGCGACAATGGAGAACTTGCTTTTCGCCCGTTGTTGGAAACCATTCTCGGAGATACGGTAACTCCGTGGGAATGGGAAGGCTACACGCCGTCTTACATTGAGGCGAGCCGTAAGAATCAATAGTACGCACTGTGGGGCGGCTCGTAAGATGAGTTGTATGACGCCACGCGAGCAGGTCCACATTGCAAAGTTTCGTGTTCTCGATGGCGGTATGGCCTCTGAACTTGAATTTCTTGGTGCGGATATCCGTGGTCCACTCTGGTCTGCGCATGTGCTTGAAGATGCGCCGGAGAAAGTGATTGCAGTCCATCGCTCCTATCTTGAAGCGGGAGCGAATGTGTTACTCACTGCGAGCTATCAAGTTTCGCGCAAAGGCTATGCCGAATACGGACTTGATCGTGGTCGCGCCGATGCAGCGCTGCTGCGCTCGGTGGAGCTTGCGAACAGAGCCCGACGTGCATTTCCTCAAAAAGAAATTCTGATCGCTGCATCGTTGGGGCCTTACGGCGCCGCTCTTCATGATGGCTCTGAATATCACGGTAACTACGATTGCACGTTTGCAGAGCTCGTTCACTTTCACGAGGAACGAATCGCCGTGCTGGCTGGAAGTAACGCCGATCTGCTTGCCTTTGAAACCATTCCCTCACTCGAAGAGGCGCGAGCTATTGGTGACGCATGCAAGTCCTGGCCCGATCTGGCGGTATGGTTTTCGTTTACCTGCCGGAATGCCAACGAGGTGGTTCATGGCGAATCTCTTTGTGCCTGTGCGGAATTCGCAGCGGGCCTATCTCAAACGGTGGCCATAGGGATTAACTGTACTCAGCCTGCTTTTATCCCGGGGCTAATTGCCGAGCTTCGCCGGGCAAGCGATAAGCCGATTGTCGTTTACCCCAATTCTGGCGAGGGATGGGATGCTGAACATCGCTGCTGGACGGGCAGCACAGATCCGGCGGAGTTTGGTGCTCTTGCGAAGGGGTGGTTTTCTGCTGGGGCTGATCTTGTTGGTGGTTGTTGCCGTACTCGGCCTGCTCATATTCGCCAGGTTGCTGCTGCTTTGATTTGATTTAGGGCGAAAGGATGGTGAATCTGCCATGCCTCCGGGGGAGGGGGGCTATGTAGATTTTTGCGGGTTCTTTTGGGGATGATGGATGGACGGGTAGGGGAAGAAGCAGATTCCCTGCGGGAATGACAGACAGAACGGCAAGGGCCACTGCAAAGGCAACTACGAAAGCAAGGCAACTGCAAGGGCAACTGCGAAAGGCAAGGGCTACTACGATGGGCTAGGGTGCGTTAGGTTAATTGTGCTGCAATGGAGGGTAATTTTCTGCAGTGTGGTTTGCTCTAGACTTTCACTGGTTCTGAGAGTAGTTGTTTTGCGATTGTCATCAATTGCATGTTTGAGGTTCCTTCGTAAATCTTTCCGATTTTTGCGTCTCGAAAATACTTTTCTGCTGGGTAGTCCCGCACATATCCGTTGCCGCCGAAGACTTCTACGCACTGGCTGGCTACTCGCTCCGCAATCTGCGAGACGAAATACTTGGTCATGGCGGCCTCGGTTACATATGACAAGCCGGCGTCTTTGCGGCGTGCCGCGTTATAGACCATGAGCCGCGCGGCTGCGATCTCTGTGGCCATTTCTGCGAGTACGAATTGGACGGCCTGGAACTCGACGATGGCCTTCCCAAACTGCTTTCTCTGTTGCGCATATCGTGCCGCATGGTTCCATGCCCCCTGGGCCAGGCCGAGCATCTGTGCGCCGATGCCGATGCGTCCTTCGTTCAACACTTCGATGGCAATCTTGTAGCCTTTGCCCTCTTCGCCGAACAGGCAATCGGCAGGTACTTCGCAGCTATCGAAGAGGACTTCACATGTGCTTGAAGCGCGAATTCCCAGCTTGTCTTCTTTGCGTCCAACGGTGAGTCCGGCTGCCTCGGCTGGAACAATAAACGCGGTGATCCCGCGATATCCAGCCTGGGGATGCAGATTTGCAAATACCAGGAAGACGCCAGCTTCGCGAGCGTTGCTGATCCAGAGCTTGCGCCCTGAGAGTTTGTAGCCTGTGGGGGTCCGGGTCGCGCGAGTTTCCATGGCAAAGGCATCGGACCCTGAGCCAGCCTCACTCAGCGCATACGAACAGATCATGCCGCCTGCCAGCCTGGGCAGCCATGCCTGCTTCTGCGCTTCCGTTCCCCAGCGGCGGAAGGAGTTCACGCTGAGCGTGTTCTGAATATCGACGACCAGCCCTACGGAGGCGTCCACTTCAGACAGCGCCTCGACGGCGAGAATCGCGTCAAAGAAGCTACCGCCAGCCCCGCCCAGCTCCTCTGGAACCTCGATGCCCATGAGGCCCAGATCTGCGAGCTTTGCGATCAATCCCGGTGCAAATTGCTGCTCCTCATCCATGGATCGCACGAGGGGAGAAACCTCTTCTGCAGCGAACCGGCGAATACTTGCCTGCAGCATCCGTTCGTCTTCTGTTAGCTCTGTCAGAGAATTCGGTGGGAGTGGAGATTGAGATTGCGATAAGGACAAGTGGAACCCTCCAGAGCAGCGTGAAAACATCTCAGGCTATCAGAGGCTGCAAAGGATTGGTCAAGTTATGTCGATCTTGGGTGGTCGATCGGTTTGGGGTAATCGCCCTTCTGCTGGGAGTGGAAGAAGCAGATTCTCTTTGGGAATGACAGCCAGAAGGGCAAGGGCAGCGACAAAGGCAAAGGTAAGGGCAGGGCAAAGGGCTAGAACAAAGCTCTGAACTTCGGATACTGCATGCAAGCTGCCCACACTACCCGATATGAAGAGGCTATCCATTGACTTAGGCGTGTAAAAATTAAGGGAGATAATTCCGCAAGCCTGAATTACACGAGGATGGACATGCCTAATCTGTTTTCCCGGACGTCTCACGCCGTCCAGCTCACGGTTCTTTTGACGTTTTTTTTCGTGGCGAATCACGAGGCTTCCGCACAGCGGCTGCCTCAGAACGTAAAGCCTGAACACTACGCTTTGGCGCTTGCGCCCAATCTCACAGATGCCACTTTTACCGGCAAGGAAGTTATCGACGTTGTAGTGGCGAAGCCAGCCAAGGAAATCACGCTGAACTCTGCTGAGATCAAGTTCGGCGCTGTGACTGCCATTGTTGGTGGCAAGGTTTTGACGGCCCAGGTTTCTGAGGATGTGGACAAGCAGCAGGCAACTCTCCACTTTGCGGAGCAGGTTCCTGCGGGCAAGGTGAAGCTGGCTATCAGTTATACCGGCATTCTCAATAACGAGTTGAGGGGCTTCTATCTTTCCAAAACGGCCAAGCGCAATTATGCCGTTACGCAGTTTGAATCGACGGATGCGCGGCGTGCTTTCCCGAGCTTCGACGAGCCGGCTTTCAAGGCGACCTTTGACGTCACGCTGATCGTGGATAAAGGGGACACGGCTATCTCCAACACCAACATCGTTAAAGATGAGCCTGCGCAGGAGACGGACAAGCACGCGATTACCTTTGCTACTACGCCACGCATGTCCAGCTATCTTCTGGCCTTTCTTGTCGGTGATTTTCAATGCCTCTCGGGCTCGAGCGATGGAGTGCCGATTCGTGTTTGCGCTACGCCGGACCAGGTGCAGTACGGCAAGTTTGCTCTTTCAGCGACGGAATATGTGCTGCATTATTACGACACATATTTTGGCATCAAGTATCCGATGCCTAAGCTGGACATGATTGCGCTGCCTGACTTTGAAGCGGGGGCGATGGAGAACTTCGGCGCTATTACGTATCGCGAAACCGATCTGTTGCTTGACTCCGATCATGCGTCTGTCAGTGCGCAGAAAAATGTAGGCATGGTGGTTGCGCACGAGATGGCTCACCAGTGGTTTGGCGACATGGTCACGATGCAATGGTGGGATAATATCTGGCTCAACGAAGGCTTTGCTTCGTGGATGGAGAACAAGCCGCTGGAGGCATGGAAGCCGGAGTGGCATATCTCTCAGGGAGTTGTCCGCGGCAACCAGGGTACGCTCGATCTCGATGCGCAGCGCATCACTCGCACAATTCGCGCCAAGGCTGATACTCCGGATGAAATCAACGAGATGTTCGACGGGATCAGTTATGGCAAAGCGAGCGCGATGCTGCTGATGGTCGAGAACTATCTTGGCGAAGAGACGTTTCGCAAGGGCGTGCATAACTATCTCAGCGCGCATATGTATGGCAACGCCACTGCGGAAGACTTCTGGTCTGCGCAAACGGCCATTAGTCATAAGCCGATCGACAAGATTATGGATAGCCTGGTATCTCAGCCAGGAGTACCGTTCCTTACCTTTGAGCCGCAGCAGGGAAGCAGTGTCAACGTAGCGCAGACACGCTTCTTCCTGAATGCGAATTCCAAATCCGACAAGCCTGAGGTATGGACTCTTCCTGTCTGCTTCAAGTCTTCGGATAACGCGAATTGCGAGATTCTCAGCCGCGATCGGCAGGCGCTCATTCCGCCTTCAGCGCCATTTTTCTTTGCTAACGCGGAGGGCAAGGGCTATTACCGCACGGCCTATCCTGAGGAGGCATATCGTGCGCTCGTTCAGCATGTGGAAAGTGATCTCAAGCCTGAAGAGCGCATCAGTGTTCTCGGGGATGAGTGGGCTCTTGCTCGCTCGGGCAAGGCTAATGTTGGTTCGTTCCTGGACCTGGTGAGCGCGGTTCGCGGCGACTCCAATGCAGATGTGATTGGCTCTGCTTCGGCAGACCTGACCTCAATCTACAACCGCATTGCAGGCAGCACGGAAGATCGCGATCAATTCTCCACGTGGAGCCGCAATCAATTTACAGATGCTTACAAAAAGCTTGGCGGTCCGCAAGCAGACGATGCTCCTGATACTCGTGAACTACGCGCCGACTTGCTCACGCTTGTGGCAGATCTCGGGCGCGATCCTGAAGCGAT
This sequence comes from Acidicapsa ligni, assembly GCF_025685655.1. NCBI lineage: Bacteria > Pseudomonadati > Acidobacteriota > Terriglobia > Terriglobales > Acidobacteriaceae > Acidicapsa > Acidicapsa ligni. The sequence continues at coordinate 639,235 of NZ_JAGSYG010000004.1, forward strand.
TGCCCAGGCAAAATCCATTGCATCGAGCAGCATTGCGGATGAGGCGAGCGTCGATCCTACGCTGGCGCATGCGGCTTTGAGTATTGCGGCTCGCAACGGCGATGCTACGTTCTTCGATCTGCTGCTGAGGCAGAGCAGGACGGCTGCCAATCCGCAGTTGAAATCAAGTGCGCAACATGCGCTTGCACTCTTCAGCGATCCTGCGCAGGAGAAGCGCGCCCTCGATTACTTCGTCTCAAGTGAGGTGAGGAATCAGGATGCGATGCTTCTCATCTCCATTGAACTGCAGAGCCCGGCTACGCAGGATTTCGCGTGGCAGTATGTGCAAGATCACTGGACCGAGGTGAGCCGTCAGTTCACTACCTCTGCAGGTGCTTACCTGGTTGGTGCGACGGGTTCTTTCTGCAGCGAAAACAGGCTGCAGCAGGTTACGAGCTTCTTTGATACGCACAAGGTGGCTGCGTCACAGCATGCGCTTACTCGCGCGAAAAATCAGATCAACGATTGCATCGAGCTTCGTGCGGCGCAGGAGCCAAATCTTAAGTCCTGGCTTACAAAATCGGGGCTTGCAAAATAGGGGAGTGCGAAGCGGTAGAAAATTGGTAGCCAACAAGAAGGGCAGTTATCGCGATGCTTGCGATAACTGCCCTTTGTTCTTAGCTGCTTGTTATTTGTTGTTGAGGCTTAGCTCTTCAGAGCTACTCGAAGATATAACTCGCGCAATTGCTGTTCGCTTACTGGAGTTGGTGCATCCACCATGACGTCGACGGCCTTGGCTGTTTTGGGGAAGGCAATTACTTCGCGCAGGCTGGGAGCGCCGGCGAGCAGCATTGCGATGCGATCCAGCCCGAGCGCGATGCCACCGTGCGGCGGAGTGCCATATTCGAGCGCGTCGAGGAAGAATCCAAAGCGAGACCGCGCATCTTCATCGGAAATTCCCAGCGACTTGAAGATCTGCTGCTGCATGTCCTTGCGATGAATACGAATCGATCCCGAACCGAGCTCGAGCCCGTTCATTGCGAGGTCATAGCAACGTGCTCGTACTGCTGCCGGATCGGTAAAGAGCTTGTCCAGATCGCCCTCGTAGGGAGCGGTAAATGGATGATGGGCAGGCACCCATTGGCCGGACTCGCCGTCATGCTCGAACATGGGGAAATCCGTAACCCAGATGGGCTGGAAGGCTTTGCTTCCGTCAAGCAGAGTTGCGTTTGGATCGGCTGTTTCGACCACGGTAGTGGTGATGCCGAAGGCTCCGTGACGATCTGCATATTTACGCGCGAGTTCAACGCGGAAATTTCCGGCTGCGGAATAGATGGCGATTTCACGCTCGGAAAGACGTCCTGGGATCTTTGTATTCGAAGCCTGAATCGGATGTGCCGGATCGCCTGCGACGACGATGACAAAGTCGTTTTCACCGGCGTTTGTCAGTTGGCGCAGCTTCTCGACGGCAGCGGGAAAACCCTTTTCCAGCCGCTTTAGATCGTCGATGAATTTTGCGCCTTTGCGTTGGTCGAAGAGAGGATGATTGTCCTCGCGCTCCTTGCGGCTGAGCACGCCGACATTGGGAATGCGCAAGGCGATGACGGGCAATGAGGCATCCAGATTGAGGGTGGTTAAATCCTCATCTGAAAACGCTTCGCGGACATCGGTTAGACCGGGCAGCCTCAGGTCGGGCTTATCCACGCCAAACTGGCGGATCGCTTCGTCGTAGGTGATCTGGGGGAACGGCGCGGCGAGTGCGACGCCTGCGGCAGCGAAGCCAGCGACGAGGAACTTTTCCACGACGGCGAAGACCATCTCCTGCTGAGGGAAACTCATCTCCAGATCGATCTGTGTGAACTCAAGCTGGCGGTCTGCGCGCAGGTCTTCATCGCGGAAGCAACGCGCAATCTGGAAGTACTTATCGAAGCCCGAGATCATCAGGATTTGCTTGAAGATCTGCGGCGACTGCGGCAGCGCATAAAATTCGCCTGCATGAATGCGGCTTGGCACGAGGAAATCACGCGCGCCTTCGGGTGTCGACTTGTTCAAAATTGGAGTCTCGATCTCCAGAAAGCCCTGGTCGCTCAGGCTCTGACGCACGGCGAGCGTGACGCGATGGCGAATCCAGAAATTGCGTTGCATCTCGGCGCGGCGCAGATCGAGGTAGCGATACTTGAGGCGCACTTCTTCGTTGGCAATGGCTTCTTCGGCAGGCGAAAAAGGCGCCAGTTTCGCGTCGTTCAAGATGAGAATCTGGGTGGCTTCAATCTCGATCTCGCCGGTCGGCATCTTGGGATTGATCGCGAGTGAATCGCGCAGGCGTACCTTGCCGACGGCGGCTACTACATACTCCGGACGAATTGCTTCGCCCTTGGCGTGGCCCTCGGGAGTGAGGTCGCGATCCAGCACAATCTGCGCAATGCCGCTGCGGTCGCGCAGGTCGAGGAAGATCAGATTTCCGTGATCGCGCCGCCGGTTTACCCAGCCCATCAAAACTACTTGCTTACCAGCGTCGGCTGCGCGCAAATCTCCGCACAGATGTGTCCGTTCCAACTTGCCTAAAAAGTCGAGCACCACAGATCCTTTACTAGTACTTGTTTCGGGATGAAAGGAGAAACGCAGCCAACTCCACGCGCGCAACCTTGCTTTGAACGCCGCTGGCGAAGTCCTTGACGGTAAGAATACCGGATTTTGCCTCGTCCTCGCCGAGCATCACGATGGTCCGCGCTACCTTATCCGCGGCTTCAAATGACTTTTTCAAGCGGAACGATCCGTCGCCCAGCTCAATCCGGAGGCCGGGCCGATCCGGTTGGCTGCGGCGAAGTTCGCGTGCGAGTTCGAGTGCAGCGGCATTCTGCGCCTCGCCCAGCGGAGCGATATAGGCGTCGGCGAGCTCTGCTTTGGCTGCTTCGACGGCTTGCAGGGTCAGCACGAGACGGTCTTCGCCCATGGCAAAACCAATGCCGGGAGCTTTGGGTCCGCCGATCAGTTCGCTCAGCCCGTCATAGCGGCCGCCGCCGAGCAGCGCGTTTTGCGCACCGAGGCCGCCGTGCGTGAATTCGAAGGTGGTTCGCGTGTAGTAGTCGAGGCCGCGCACCAGGCGGTGATCGCGGGTGTAGGGAACGCTTGCTGCGTCCAGTGCGGCGCAGACTGCGGCGAAGTGAGCTTTGGAGTCTTCATCCAGGGAGTCGGCGATCCTGGGCAGGGCGTCGATGAACGGCTGATCTTCCGGCACCTTGCAATCGAGGACGCGCAGAGGATTGGTGACGGCGCGGCGCTGGCAGTCCACGCACATCTGGGAGACGATCGGGGCCAGCGCTGCTTTGAGCGTCTCGATGTATTTGGGGCGGTCGCTGGCTGAGCCGACGGAGTTGATCTTTAGCGTCCAGCCGGAGATACCCAGTTCATCGAGCAGGGTTGAAAGCATTTCGAGCACTTCGGCATCGCGCAGGGGCGACTCGGAGCCGGCGGAAACGGGTCCGATGACCTCCGCGCCGATCTGTGAAAACTGCCGGTAGCGGCCTTTTTGCGGGCGTTCGCGGCGGAACTGCGGGCCGATGTAATAGAGCTTCTGCAACTGGCCGGTTTCGCCGAGCTTGTGTTCGATGTAGGCGCGCACCACGCCGGCGGTGTTTTCGGGGCGAAGGGTTAGCTGCTGCGTCTTTTCGGATTGTGCGCGGGCACGATCTTCCCAGGTGTACATTTCCTTGGAGACGATATCGGTTTCTTCGCCTACGCCGCGGGAAAACAGCGCCGTATCTTCAAAGACCGGTGTGCGAATCTCACCGAAGTTATACCGTTCAAAGACGGACCGGGCGGTCGCCTCAATCCGATTCCAAAGCCCTGTCTCCGCGGGTAAAAGATCCCGCGTGCCGCGTACTGCTTTCAATGTGGTCATAGCTTTTCCAGTCTAAATGGCGGGTCAAACATGCGGGCTAGGCGGGCAGGGAAGCCTACAGACCGGCCAGGATTCCATCCCAGAGATTGATGCGCGCCTGCAGGGCTGATTCTGCTGCGTTTGCGGCTTCTTCCCAGAGTTGCTCGTCGTTGCCGCAGAGATCGGCTACCATTCGCAGGGAAAGTGGGCCGTGGTCTTCGCCGTCGACCTCGATGTGACGTTCGAGATACCAGAGGAACTTTGCGAATTGTCCGTTCCTCTGTGCATCCAAGTCGCGAACGAAGCTGCGAAACATATCGGGGATTACGTCTTCGCGGCCGAATGTGAAGGCGGCGGCGATGGTGTGCACTTGGCCGGAAGAGATCCGTTCAAAGGTGGAAGTTACGAACTGCTTTGCCGGTACGGGTAGCCCCGGACTGTTTAAATGCCCGCTTAAATTCAGATTTTCGGGGGTGGATGTTCCATGCGCTACTTCTGTGAGCAGGGCCTGAATCGCGGCGGTATCTGCTCCTGACTCCTGCATCGCTTCGAGATAGAGTTCGAAGTGGCTGATGGCGCGATCCTGGTAGAGGTCGCTCTCTTCGCCGAGTACGATCTCGTTGATAAACCGACGGCTGGCTGGCCAGGGCGTCGGCTGCCAGGGAACGGTAACGCAGGTCAGCCGCGCCTGGAGAGCCTTGAGCAGGGACATGAAATCCCAGACGGCAAATACGTGCGATTCCATGAAGATTTGCAGGTCTCTCGGCTTCTGGATACGCGAGTAAAGCGGATGCTCCGCGAGCCGGGCGCGAACCGGGGCTATGCGTGCGGCGATCAGGTCAATCGAAGGGGCAGAAATTAATGGATACACGCTTTCATTATCTCTAACCTGGTGAAACCTATACATTCTCCCGGCATCGAACCATCCATGGAATACCGTTTACTAGGGGGCTCCGGCCTCAAAGTCTCTGCATTAAGTTTTGGCACCGGCACGTTCGGCGGCGCCAATGAGTTCTTCCAAGCCTGGGGGAACACCGATGTAGCCGAAGCTCGTCGCCTCATTGATATCTGTTTTGAGGCTGGAATCAATCTTTTCGACACTGCCAATATCTACTCGAAGGGCGTTTCAGAAGAGATCCTCGGCAAAGCTCTGGAAGGTAAGCGCGACAAGGCTCTTATTTCGACCAAGGCTACGTTTGCGATGGGCGACGGCCCGAATGACAAGGGCTCCTCTCGCTACCACCTCACCAGTGCGCTTGAGGCCAGTCTGCGCCGCCTCAATACCGATTACGTGGATATTTATCACCTCCACGGCTTTGACGCGCTGACGCCTGTCGAGGAAACGCTGGATACGCTCAACAAATTTGTTCGTGAGGGCAAAGTTCGCTACATTGCCTGCTCCAATTTTTCCGGCTGGCATTTGATGAAGTCCCTGGCGGTTGCCGAGCGTTATGGTTTGACTCGCTACGTTGCACACCAGGTTTATTACTCCCTCATTGGCCGTGAATATGAGTGGGAGCTGATGCCGCTTGGGCTGGACCAGAAAGTGGGCGCTCTTGTGTGGAGTCCGCTTGGATGGGGACGTCTTACGGGCAAGCTGCGTCGTGGTCAGCCGCTGCCGGAGACCAGCCGGCTGCATAAGACTGCGGATTACGGCCCGCAGGTTCCGGAGGAATATCTCTATACGGTTGTGGATGCTCTGGATGCGGTTGCTGCTGAAACGGGCAAATCCGTGCCGCAGGTCGCTTTGAACTGGCTTCTGCAGCGTCCTACGGTGTCTTCGGTCATTATCGGGGCACGCAACGAGGAGCAGTTGCGTCAGAATATTGCGGCTGCCGGGTGGAATCTCACTGCCGAGCAGGTTGCTCAACTGGATCGGGCGAGCCAGCAGCCGCCGATCTATCCTTACTGGCATCAGCGGCAGTTTACTGAGCGCAATCCGCTGCCGGTTGCTTTGCCTCCCGAGCTGGAAAAAGAGGAAAAGTAGTCTCAGATCGGGGGCAGGAATGCTCCCGATTTGTTTTGCGGCGCTTGACATGGCCGCTCAAACATTTAAAACATTCCCCGCGGGGAACCTTGGCTGGCGATACAATCTAAGTACCGGTCAATTTATTGGCTTAGTATCACCTTGAGGAACCAACGGATGCCCCCAGTAGCAACGAACCTTCCGGAAACAGATTCTGCAGTAGCCACACAGGTTGGCTCAGCCGCCAGTCGCCGTGCAACCACCGCCGCACGCGAAGAAGTACGCATGGGCCGCGAAGCCAACTATGGCGGAATCAACTGGGTGACAGCGTTGTTTATCGGCGCTTTCCATATTGGAGCCGTTGTCGCGCTTTTCTATTTCAGCTGGAGCCGCCTGGCCGTGGCTCTCGTCCTCTGGGTTCTGGCGATCAATGTCGGAATCGGTGTCTGCTATCACCGCCTGCTCACGCATCGCGGTTTCCAGACCCCCAAGTGGATCGAGTACCTCATGACCATTTGTGCCACGCTGGCGCTTGAGGGCGGTCCGATTTTCTGGGTAGCAGTTCATCGCGTTCATCATCAGCACAGCGATCACACCGGCGATCCGCACACTCCTAAAGAGGGTCCGTGGTGGGCGCACATCGGCTGGATGGTTCTCGGCAAGTCTATGCATGCCAAGACTTCTTCCCTTGCCCGCTATGTTCCCGATCTTGCCCGCGATCGCTTCCATCTCTGGATGAGCAAGTATCACTGGGTTAGCCTGGTGGCCTGCGGAGTGGTTCTTTTCGGCCTCGGCTCGTGGATCGACCACGGTGTCATGGGTGGCGTCAAGATGGTTCTCTGGGGTGTCTTCCTGCGCGTAACGCTGGGTTTGCACGCTACCTGGCTGGTGAATTCGGCCACGCATCTCTGGGGCAGCCGCCGTTTTGAAACCCGCGATGATTCGCGCAACAGCTTCTGGGTTGCGATGATCACGGGCGGCGAGGGCTGGCACAACAATCATCATGCGCACCCCGTTTCGGCGCGTCATGGACTGACCTGGTACGAGATTGACCCTAACTTCTACATCATCTGGGCGCTTTCCAAGCTCGGTCTGGCGAAGAAGATCCAGGTGGCCCGCTATGACAAGGCCAATCCCAAGCCGGCTGGCACCGCGCACTAAGGGCAGGGAATCCGGTACTGCCAAAGTTCTTCTGATTTGAAATCAATGAAAAGCGCCTGCTACTTAGCAGGCGCTTTTTGTTTTGCTTATTTCAGGCTGCTATTTGGGATGGCCGGGCGCTGATTGCTCTAGCGTCCGGTCTCTCGCAGATAGATTGCTGTGTAATCCACGTAATTGCGTGCGTAGGTCAGGATTAGTTCGCGGTCTTTATCTCCGAGTTCGCGGCGCATTTTGGCTGGAATGCCGGTCCAGAGTGTTCTGGGTGGAATGATTGTTCCTTCAGGAACGACGGCGCCCGCTGCGATAATCGATCCTTCGCCGACTCGGGCATTGTTCAGCACGGTGGCATTCATGCCGATCAGGACTGCATCTTCCAGTACGCATCCATGCACCGTGGCATTGTGGCCAATCGTGACCCAGTCGCCTACGGTCACGGAGTAAAGATGCCGCTGTCCGTGCAGCACGGCGCAGTCCTGCACGTTGGATTGAGAACCAATCCGGATTGAGTTCACGTCTCCGCGAACGACTGCATTCATCCAGATGCTCGATCGTTCGCCAATCTCGACATCGCCGATAACCTGCGCGGAAAGATCAACATAGCTGCTGCCTGGAATAACGGGCTGATGTCCCTGAAAGCTCCGAATCATAAATATGCTGCCTCCTGTATGCAGAAATCAGTCTATCGAAACTCCGGGCAAACTATGTCACAGGGGCGAGATTGGTCGGATTACGAAAAATCCCGTATTCTAAGAGGAGCCATTTGGCGAGGTAGGGGGTGTATTCATTTGGCAGAGGTTCGTGTGCAAGAAGGCGAGCCGCTTGAAAATGCGCTCCGTCGGTTTAAGCGGAAGGTTCAGCAGGAAGACATCATCAAGGAAGTCAAACGTCACTCCTACTACCTGAAGCCCGGCGAGAAGCGTCGCGTCAAGGAAGCACTGGCGCGTAAGCGGAATCGTAAGAAGGCTCGTAAAGAGCAGGACTAATTGCAGTTGCAGCAACCAGCCAGCGGCCATATACGCCGCTGATTTGGAATCAATCCCCAGAGGCCGGATCGGTCTCTGGGGATTTTGATTTTTGATTCAAGTTTGACTCGACTCAAGTTTGACTCAAGAATGGCCTGGTGTAGTGCGTGGCCGGTGTGGGGTCTAGTTCACGTCGTCCGCGGTGTATACCTGCACTGGCCTTGTCGACAACTGTGGATCGAGGATCAACACGGTGCGTACTTCGCCGCCAACCAGGGCAAACACGCCTGAGGTGTAAATCGTGGTCGCGGTGATGGTAAGCTTCGTGCCGGCCGGAGCGATCACCATGTACAGGCTCGAAGAGGGAATCGCCACGTAGTCTGAGATTGCATTGGCTGCCAATCCGACGATGATTGGCTTGGCGGTCGCGTACACGGTCGCTGAAGTGCCCGGCAGAAAATAGATGTCTACCGCGCCGGTCGAGGGTGCCTGGTTGATGAATCGGAAATCCGAGTGTCCGGTGGTCGCTGCCACGGATTGGTCCTGCAGGACGGAGACCTGGTAGCCCGCTTCGATATCTGTAATCAGCACGGACTGGCTTTGGTTGGCTGTGAGGCTGCCACTTGTACTCGCGAGTGCCTTGCCGGTTGAAGAGGTGGTAATTTTGACGGTGGCACTGGCAGAGGGCGCGAATTTTCCGTACGTGGTGATGTTTCCCTGACCGACATTGGAGGCCAGTAACTGGCCCTCAACCGAGACATTGACTGCGGGCGCGTTGTAGGAAGCGTCGATGATCCGAACGAGGCTGGTGGTCGAAAAACCGGAGACGCTTTGGCATCCGGCGAGCAGCAGCGATCCAGCCAGACTTATTACTGCCAGCACGGCTATTAGCGGCATCGTCAGAAAGTTCGATCCAGCGCTCGCGTTTTCCCGGGGAATCATCATTGCCAGCTCCGTCTCCATCTTACGTTGGGTAGTCAATCAACGTGCGAAGACTTCTTGCTCATCTCCTGTGTCATGAACCATTTCCCGCACCGGATTCGGCCTTTAGCTTGCAGAAAGATAGATAAACCGAATCAGGAACAGCAGGGCGAGAAGATACAGCAACCAGTCTTTTGGCCTGGCCTTTCCTGCGGCCAGATGCAACACGGCCCAGGCAATCATCCCGAATCCCAGGCCGTTGGCGATGGAGTAGGTCAGTGGGATCAGAATCAATGTTAGAAACGCAGGGATAGCTACGAGTGGGTCTGTCCAGCGGACCTCGGTTACGGTAACCAGCATCATGGACCCGACAAGGATGAGTGCGGGAGCAGTGGCTGCGCCGGGGACGATTCCGACGAAGGGCGCGGCTACCAGCGCCACGAGAAACAGCAGTCCGGTCACGATTGCGGTTATGCCGCTTCGGCCACCGGCGGCTACGCCTGCCGTGGATTCAACGTAGCTTGTCACGGTCGAGGTGCCCGTCAGCGATCCGAATACCGTTGCGGTTGCGTCGGTAAACAGGATGCGGTTCAGGCGAGGGATGGAGTGATCCTGGGCTTGGAGTCCGGCCCGTTTGGTGACGGCTACGAGTGTTCCGAGGTTGTCGAAGAGGTCTACGAAGAGGAAGATGAAGACAATTTCCACTAACCCGACGTGCAGAGCACCGGGAATATCCAATTTGAAGGCCGTCGCTGTCAGGCTCTGGAGGCCGCCTGCTGCGGGAGTCCAATGCACGAGGCCCATTGCCCATGCCACTGCCGTCACGGTCAGAATGCCGATGAGGATTGAGCCTTTAACCTTCCAGATCTCAAGCGTCACCATGATGGCGAGACCGAGAAGGGCGAGTGCGGTCATGGGGTCTTTGATGTTTCCAAGACGCACCAGGGTCGCCGGGTCGCCTACTACCAATCCGGCCTTGGTCAGTCCGATAAAGGCGATAAACAGACCGATTCCGCAAGCTACGGCGGCATAGAGCTCCTGTGGAATTGCTTTCAGAATCAACTGTCGTATGCCGAACAGGGTGAGCAGGAGAAAGACGATTCCAGAAAGAAAAACCGCGCCCAGCGCTGTCGGCCAGGGAATGTGCATTCGCAGGCAAACGGTGTAGGTGAAGTAGGCATTGAGGCCCATTCCGGGCGCCAGGGCGATTGGATAGCGCGCGACGATGCCCATCAGGATCGATCCGAACGCGGCGGAGAGGCAGGTTGCGGCGGTCACGGCGGAGAGGGCCATCCCGGTTTTTTCGAGGATGGAGGGATTCACCACCACGATGTAGGCCATGGTCAAAAACGTGGTCACACCAGCGAGCACTTCCGTGCGCCAATTGGTGCCCAGACGAGAAAACTCAAAATAGCGTTCCAGCGGTTTGATCATGTATACAGCCCAGCAGACCACAACCCTGCCGGAACGCAAAGCATTTTTCCTGGCGAACAATTCCGGGGAGGTGTTTCAGGGGCGGGAGTGGAGGGCGCGGATTCGTCTGTTTTACGACAAACTCGCCCGATGAAAACAATGCAGGTTTATTACAACAAAATGTTCCGCGTGGAAGGGTTTGCGGCGTAGGGGCTTTCTATAAAACATGGTAAACAGGCGATGAATGCATAACTCGGGCTTTCATTGCTGACAAGCATTGCCGGATGATTTTCCAGCTAACTCCTGTGCTTAGTCCTTGCTTTTAGTTAGGGGCTGAGATTAACTTGATGCAGAGAAATCAAGCTACAGGATTCAGACGCCGTTATTCTTTTTCCCAAAAGAACGATCTGCACTGATACAGCAGTGGTTGGTCGTCCAGGAGTAGAAATGCGCACACGTGTTTGCCTTTTGACAGGATTTATTCTGTCGTTTGTCCTTTTTCCGGCCTTGGCTTTTGGTCAGTTTCAACAACCCACCCAGGAAGAGCTGAAGATGACTTCGGACCCCAAGGCTCCGGGGGCTGCGGCGGAGTATCTGTATCGCGAAGAGAAGGTTGACGACAACCTTCACTTCCACAGCTTTTACACGCGGATCAAAATCTTTACGGAGAAGGGCAAGGATCTGGCTACGGTCGGCGTGCCCTATCCCAAGGGCAAGTTTTCCGTATCGGATGTGAAGGCGCGGACCATTCATGCGGATGGTACTGTGGTTCCGCTGGACGTAAAGCCATCCGATCTAGTGGAGCAAAAGGGAAGCGGATATCAGATCAATAAAATGGTCTTCACTTTGCCGAGCGTGGAGCCGGGCAGCATTCTGGAGTATCGCTGGGAGCTTCGTTATGACGACCAGGTGCTCTCCACTCCGGACTGGGATGTGCAAACGAGATATTACGTGCGCAAGGCGCATTACTCGTTTGTTCCTTTCAGGATGATGAACCGGGTTGTAAATGCACGCGGAGAGTCATCCAACAAGCTGCTTTATACCTCGCTGCTGCCGAAGGAAAGCAAGATTATCAGGGACGCAGCAGGCAATTATGAGCTGGATGTAGCGGATATTCCTGCGACGCCGGATGAGGAATATATGCCGCCCATCGAATCCGTGGAATACCAGGTGCATTTTTACTACTCGCCGTATCTTTCCAAGGACGAGTTCTGGAAGGACGAAGGCAATCGCTGGTCGAAAGAGATGGATCACTTTGCAAACGAGACCAAGACGCTGCGCGATGCGGTTAACGAGTTTGTGAGTCCTTCAGACACCGAAATCGTGAAGGCAGAAAAAATCTACGATCGCGTAATGAAGATCGAGAACACGGATTTTACGCGCCGCAAGTCTGCCGCGGAGCTGAAGCAGTTAGGCGTGAAGCAGGCCAAGCAGGCGGAGGATGTCTGGAACCAGAAGAGTGGCACTTCCGATGAGATTGCTCTTCTGTACCTGGCGATGGTGAGGTCTGCGGGATTGAAGGCTTATGCGCTGGAGTTATGTAGGCGCAATCGGGAGATCTTCAATCCATTCTTTCTATCCATGGGGCAGTTGGATGATGTGCTGGTGATTATCAATACGGACGGAAAAGATAAAGTGGTCGATCCGGGCCAGCGATTCGCAGCCTTTGGCGATCTGCGTTGGACGCATCAGCAGGCTGGAGGGCTTCGTCAGGATCCTGGAGGGGTGAAGTTCGTTCAAACGAGTGGGAACTCATACAAAGAGGCTTCTACTGTTCGGATTGCCGATCTGAATATCGCTGCAGATGGCAAGGTTGACGGCATGGTTCGAATCATGATGAAGGGACCAGCGGCGCTTCACTGGAGACAGGCGGCTTTGTCCAAAGGAGAGGATGAGATCAAAAAGGAGTTCGATGAGCAGATGAAAACCATGGTTCCGGATGGGGTTCAAGCTGAGTTCGATCATTTCCTTGGACTGGAAGACCCTAAGAGCACTTTGATGGGAGTCTTGAAGATCTCGGGCAACCTTGGCACTGCGACGGGTAAGCGGGTCTTTTTACCTGGAGTGTTCTTTGAGTCGCATGTCAAGCACCCCTTTGTTGCGGAGGAGCAGCGCCAGATCTCAGTGGACATGCATTACGCCGAAACGGTGCGTGACGAAGTTACGTATCACGTCCCGGATACGTTCGCGGTGGAAAGTGCGCCTCCGGATACTTCGATTCCTTATACCGGCCATGCGATGATGGCGCTGAAATCTGTTGTCGACAAGAACAACATCGTTATCGCGCGTACGTTTATTCTGGGGTCCGCGTTGATGGATCCAAGAGATTATTCCGATCTGCGCAATTTTTACCAGAAGGTTGCGACGGCGGATCAGCAGCAACTGGTGCTCAAGGTTGCGGCCGTGAACAAGGGCGAATAGGGGTTGTTTCGATAGGACCGTGTGGACAGGTTTGCGGTGTTGTTGCGCGGTCGAGTGAGGATGGTAAGGATTTTGATATCGAGCCGGTTTGTGGTGGTGCTGCTGGGGTCCGCATTGTTGGCGGGCCTGGGCAGCGCGCCTGTTTTTGGAAAAGAGAAGTTGCCTGTGCCGCAGTGGGGAGTCGATGCTGCGAAGACGCCGATTCCAGGTTATGTAAAGGATGCGGATGCGGTCATTCTATTTGATGAATACGTGGAGACGATTGACGCGCAGGGGCGGGCTGTCGAGCGCGAACGGGAGGCTATTCGCATACTGAAACCACAGGGGCGCAACAATACCTGTGAGGTTTCATACGACGTGGATGAGAAGGTGAACTATTTCCGCGCGTGGACGATTGCGGCAGATGAAAAGCGCTACCAGGCCCAGGATACGGACTTCGTGGACGAGGGAGATACGGGTGTTCCGGTCATGCTCTCGACACGCAAGTATCGTGTTGCGCATCCGCCTGCGGCAGATGTAGGCGCGGTGGAGATATGTGAGTCAGAGGAGCTGATGGAGCCATATCTTCAGGAGAAGACCTGGAGTATTCAGAATGGCGTTCCAGTGGTGTTTCAGGCGCTGGAGGTCGACCTGCCGCAGGGCCGTGCGCATACGGAGGCCTGGCATAGCTTCAAGGGAGTAACTCCAGTGGAGGTTGCGCCGAATCATTGGCGCTGGGAGGTGAAAGATATGCCTGCGCTGGTGCTACGGAATATTCCTTCGCCCCCGGTGTGGGCGGCGCTGGCGGCGCGCATGTCGGTTCAGTGGGGTGACGCTGCGGTGGTTGGCAAGGACAACCAATGGAAGGCAATTGGACAGTGGGTGACAACGCTGGAGGCGAATCGTCCTGACCCTTCGCCGGAGATCAGCGCAAAAGCGCAAGCGCTGGTTGCGGGTGCGCCGGATTTCTATACGAAGCTCAGCCGCATTACGGAGTCTATCCAGAAAGATATACGCTATTTTGTAGTGATGCGCGGCATTGGCGGGCTGCAGGCGAATCATGCTTCGGATATTTTTCGGAACAGGTACGGCGATTGCAAAGACAAGACGACGCTATTGATCTCGATGTTGCAGGTGGTTGGAATTCATGCGTTTTATGTGCCGGTAGACGACCGGCGCGGGGTGGTCGATCCGGATGAGCCGTCTTTGGTGGGGAACCATATGATCACGGCCATCGAGGTTCCGGCGGATGTGACGGACCCACGGCTGAAAGCAATTGTGAAGGGTAAGGACGGCAAGCAATATCTGATCTTCGATCCGACGAATGAGCGTACGCCGGTGGGGAATTTGCCATCGTATGAGCAAGGGAGTTACGGGATTCTCGCTGCGGGCGCATCAAGCCAGGTGATTGCGTTGCCGGTACTGGATCCAAAGGCGAATGGAGCTGAGCGCAATGGTGCGTTTGCGCTGGCGGTGGATGGGGCGATTTCCGGATCTGTCGATAACTCTTATATTGGACCGGCTGGCGGCGAGTGGCGTTATCGCCTGAAGGACAGCGATCTCAAGGAGCAACACGATCATCTTGAGCAGATGGTTGGACGAGAGATTCCGGGCGTAACTTTGGAGAGTTACAAGTTTGTTGAACCGGACGCACTGGATAAGCCGGTTGAGTTGCACTACAAGCTGACGGCACATGAGTATGCGCGTACGGTGGGTCCGCTGATGCTGATTCGGCCCCGCGTGATTGGGTCGGATACTTTGCCTTCGGACGAAAAACCGCGAACGGTGCCGATCAATCTGAACGCGACCGGGCATTGGCATGACAGCTACGACATCACTTTGCCTGATGGCTATGCGGTGGATGAGTTGCCTGATCCGGTGAATCTGGATCTGGACTTTGCGAGTTATCACTCTTCGTTTTCGACCAAGGGCAAGGTGTTGCACTATGAGCGCGACTATACGGTGCGCAAGGTGGAGCTGCCTGCTGCGAAAGAGGCGGAGTTTGCGCACCTGGAGGGTGTGATTGGTTCGGATGAGCGGGCTACTGCGGTTTTGAAGAGGCAGTGATTTTGAGAGCGGCTGGCTGGATGGGATTTGTCCGGCCTTCCTTTATATAAAGTGTGCGATTGAAGTGTGTCAGGGCTTGTGGGCGGGGATCAGGCAGTAGGCGACTATGGTTTCATTTGGTTCGCTGGCTGGCTGGTCTTCGCTGTTTGCGTTTTGGAGCAGGGTGTCGAGGCGCTGTTCTTCTGCGTGGGGGATATGCAGTTCGCTGGCGGCTATTTCTTCCGGGCTCGCCTGGGTGAAACAGAGTTCGCAGACGGCGAAGGCTGCTTGCCCGGTTTCGGCTGATTCTTCAGCGGCGCGTATGGGTGGTCCGAAGACGCGGCAGGTCATGGGGCGGGCAAAGTAAATATCGCAGAGGCCGGATTCAGGGTTAAGGGCCGGGCAGGCTGCTTCGTTGGCGAAATCGTCGAAGGCTTCCTGGTCTTCGTCGCTGGCTCCGAGGATTCCGGTGGCGGGGTCGCCGGGGAAGGTTGCGGAGAATGTGTCTATATAAGCATGGGCGCGTTGCTCAATCGACTGGGCGAGGGCTGGGTTTTGTTGCTGTAGCTGGGAGATTCCGGCTCGGAGGCGAAATGCGTCGAGCGGGCTGATGGCGAAGGCTCCGTGACAGCACTGGGTGCAGCCGGGATGGCAGACGAGGTGTTCGCCGCTGCGTCGGGCGCTATCGGCGAACGCGGCGTCAACGAGCTGGAGAAGCTGGGAGTCTTCGTTGAGGACGAAGGCGATCTGTTGCGGCGAGTGCATCCTGTTTTCAGACTACAGCGACGAGCAGGGGAATGGACACGCTGGGGCTGCCCTGGAAATCGATGGTGACGACGGTGATGTCGTCGACCTGGCCGAATTGAATGGCGGTCTGGGCGATTTCGGAGGCGGAGAGATTGCTGATCTGCTGGGTGCGATCAAAGCCGAAGAGTTCGCCGTGACGCGATTGTGCTTCGAGAACGCCATCCGAGACGAGGGTGAGGCGCTGGCCGGGGATGAGAGAAAACGTGTGGGGTTCATAGGGAACTTTGGCGATGATTCCCAGTGGGAGGGCGGCGGCGAGTGGGAGTTCTTCGCCATCGCGATAGGGCGAGAGATGGCCCGCGCTGGCGAGGGTAACCTGACCGGCGATCGTGATGTGGAGGCAGAGGCAGGTGGTGAATCCGTCGTGAGATCGGCCGACCATGCGCTCGTTGAGCGAGGCGAGGATTTCGGAGGGATCGCAGGTGTGGGCGGCTTCGGTGCGGATGGCTCCGACCAGGACGGAGACCATCATGGCGGCGGGCAGACCTTTGCCAGCGACGTCGCCAATGACGACCAGTAAATCTCCGCAGCTCGTGGTGAGGATCTGGAAGAAATCTCCACCGACCTGCTCGGCAGGGTGGTAGATGCAGTCGATGTTGAAGCCAGGGATCTGGACGATGGCTTCGGGAAGCAGGATTTGCTGCACCTGGCGGGCGGCTTCGAGTTGGCCGGCATAGCGCTCCTCGCCCTGGCGTGCCTGACTGAAGCGGCGGATGAGGAAGGCCAGCAGGGCTGCGAGGAAGATGAGATCGAAGAGGATCATCCAGTGAATGGTGAAGGGAGGTAGAGGCAGAGGATTGAGGAGGATGTCTGGTACGGTCGTCCATCCGGCCTGGCTGAGGAGGATGGCGAGGTTGTAGACGAAGCCGTAGCCGATGTAGAGGCTGGTGGGAAACAGGAGCAACAGGGCATCTGCATCCCGCTGGATGGCGCGGCGGAGGAGGATGGTCAGAATCCAGATAGAGGAAGGCAGCAGGCAGATCAGTTGCAGTGCGGCGCTGGCGGCAACCGGGAGCCAGCCGGGCCAGTAGAGGATCACGCTCAGGGGGCTGATGAGTGCAAGAGCGAGGGTGATGTACCAGATGCGGCCGCGGCGTGTGCGCAAAACGATGGAAAAGAAGGCCAAGGCCGCTGCCATATTGGCGGCGATCAGGGCTCCGTCAAAGAGATCGAAGATGGGAATGGGGAAAAAGGCGTAGACGTTGTAAGCGATCTGAATGGCGGAATCTGCGGCAAGAGAGAGCAGCAGGATGGCGAACCAGAGGTACTCGTGGTCTTTGATACGGAAGAAGAAGAGTCCCAGGGTGGTGAAGCCGACCAGTGCGCCGACGATAGAGAAGACGTAGTCATCGACGAAGATGACTTTGCCGAGGGTGAACCGGTGCTGAAGCTCGGTCTGTATCAGGCTCGATTCGCCGACGAGGTTGCCGCTACCCGAGGGGCCGCCACCTATATAGGAGGCCCAGATGGGGGAATGCCAGATGCGAAGGGCGATGTGCAGGGTCTGGGGTGCTGAAGTTTGGCCGGGCGGCGGGGCTGGCAGCGGAAACGTCTGGAACTGAAACATCGCGTGCGGGGCGATGGAGGGAGGCATCTCTCCGCTGGTGCCGATGAGGTGGCCGTCGACGTAGAGTTCGTAGCTGGTGAAGATGCGGGAGAAGAGCAGGGAGTAGGATTTGGCTGAATCGGATTGGGCGGGAATTTGAACTGTGAAGCGATACCAGCCGAAGCCGCTCATACCGGGGTATCCCTGGCTGGACCAGGGTTTGTCTCCTTTGAGCAGAGGCCAGGAGGAATCGTCCAAGGCGGGGTCAGCCCAAGCTGGATTGTCGCCGGGATGAAAGCGCCAGGAGCCATCGAGAGAGACTACCGCTTCGCGGTCGTGAATGAAGTCGAAGGTTGGGCCGAGGGGCTGACCCGGAAGAGAAGACGCAGAAAGCAACGCAAGGCAGAAGATGGTCCACACCAGCAACCAGCGAAGTTTGGAAGGCTCGGGCATCGATTCTGGGTGGATTCCGTGTGGGATTCAGTTTAGGGACGTGATTGTCGAGGGGGTTGATTCCTTAGGGGAAAATTAGCACAGAATGGGGCTGGATGCTAATGTACGGGTGTTCGCTTATTGATGATTCGCAATGTGTTGGGCGTAATCCGGCGAACGGAATGCGTTGACGGTGGGGAGGCGGGATATGAAGAGGATGCGAATGCTGGTGGCAGGGGTATGCCTGCTGGGTTTTGTTCCGGGGGCAGGAGTTGCGGCGGGGCTGGCTCAGGCTGCACTGGCGCAAGCGGCGCCGAAAGCTTCGGTGGCCGAGCCGCAGTTGGTCTGGATCGATACGGATATTGGGGATGATATCGACGATGCGTTTGCGCTGGGGCTGATCCTGCGGAGTCCGGAGCTCAAGGTGTTGGGGATTTCGACGGCTTTTGGGGATACGCAGGTGCGTGCGCGGTTGGTCGACCGGTTTCTGGCGGCGACAGGGAATGCGGCGATTCCGGTTACGGTCGGAGTGCGGACGAAGGTAGCGGATGGTCCTACCCAGGAGGAGTATGCCCTGGGCAGTCCGGATATACAACATTCTGAAGGTGTTTCGGCGATGTTGGAGGCGATCAAGGCGCATCCGGGGCAGGTGACGCTGATCGGGCTGGGACCGCTATTCAATGTTGGGGCGGCGATTGAGCATGACCCTGAGACGTTTCGCAAGGTGAAGCGGGTAGTGATCATGGGCGGCTCGATCGAGCGCGGGTATGACGGCCGAAAGGGCGAGATGCGGCCGGCGGATGCGGAGTGGAATATTTTGCAGGATCCGAAGGGAGCGCAACGGTTGCTGGCGGTAGGGGTGCCGGTATTCATGGCTCCGCTGGACTCGACACAGATTCATTTGGAAGCGAAGGAGCGGGACGAGATTTTTGGGGTGGGGAGTACGCTGACGGCGCAGTTGAAGATGCTTTACGGGGAGTGGGTCGCGAATTCGGGGGGACATTCGCCTACTCCGACCTTGTTTGATCCGCTGGCAGTGGCTTATACGTTCGATCCGGAGCTGTGCCCGATGGAGCCTATGCGAATTGAGGTTGATGATAAAGGGTTTACGAGCAAGGTAGATGGGAAGCCAAATGCGCAGGTTTGTATGAAGTCGGATGAGGGTGGTTTTTTGGAGTTGTTGACGAAGAGGCTGGAGGCGAAGACGCAATAGGGTTGGGGTTGCAGGACATTGCGATTTGTCGGGCTTTCGATTTGGGGCGGGAATCTTTTTTATCCAATTTGTAAAATTTTTCTGGCTGGAGGCGGTTCCGGGGTGCGAATTCGTTGACCTTGCCCACGTTTCTTGATATTGTTAGAAGGTTCCACAAGAGCGGCATCTCTTCAGTTACGTGTCAGAAGAGATGAAGCAACGCAGTTAGACTGCCTGGGTTGATGCCATTTCGGTGGCGGGTGGGTTCGAAGCTGCGAGGGGTATGGCGATGTAGGCCTCCCAAAGAATCCTGGAATTGCTCGATCTTGTGCGAGTAAGGATGATTCGCTACGGTGCCTGCGACACCCTCCACCTTGGAGCGTTATGCAGGCCGAAGCTGAGGAAACGGAATCGAACCCCTGGAGTTAAGGGAGCGTACGGTCACCGTCCCGGTTTTCGTCTGGTATTGGTACGAAGGCAGACGCGAAGCAGCAACATTGGCTTCCGTGCGCTTGCGCCCCGAAATGGGTTCGCGCAAGGCGTGTGGAAAGCCATAAAGCTGCGTGCGCGACTTGCCGGGTAAGTTTGGTTGTAACGGTTCGAGTTTGAGGAGTTGCGGTTTGCCTACATTTAATCAGCTGGTTCGCAAGGGGCGCACGGCGCCACGGTACAAGACGGCCTCTCCCGCACTGCAGGCATCGCCGCAGCGTCGCGGAGTTTGCACGCGCGTTTACACGCAGACCCCGAAGAAGCCAAATTCGGCGCTTCGCAAGGTTGCCCGTGTTCGTCTGACCAACGGAATTGAAGTCACGACTTACATTCCTGGCATTGGCCACAACCTGCAGGAGCACTCGATTGTGCTTATTCGCGGCGGCCGTGTGAAGGATCTGCCGGGTGTTCGCTATCACGTTGTCCGCGGAACTCTGGATTCGGTGGGCGTTGCCAACCGTAAGCAGAGCCGATCCAAGTACGGCGCAAAGCGTGGCAAGGCTGGCGCGGCACCTGTCAAGGGCGGCAAGAAGAAGTAACTCAAGTTTGGTAATTGACGCCGCTCGAATGAGGGGCAAAGGAATTCAGAAACATGCCTAGAAAAGGTCACATAGCAAAGCGGGAAGTAGCGCCCGATCCAGTTTACGGTTCGACGCTGGTCACCAAGTTTGTGAATTCGTTGATGTGGGGCGGCAAGAAGTCGACTGCCCAGGGCATCTTCTATACCGCGATGACGAACCTCGAGCAGAGGGGCGGCGACGAGGCTTTGAAGCTGTTCAAGAAGGCTGTCGAGAACTGCAAGCCGCTACTGGAAGTGAAAAGCCGCCGCGTTGGCGGAGCGAACTACCAGGTGCCGATCGAAGTGAATCCTGAGCGCCGTACTTCGCTGGCGATTCGCTGGCTGATCACCTACGGGCGCGCTCGTGGTGAAAAGGGCATGATCGACAAGCTCAGCAATGAGCTGCTCGATGCGGCCAATGGCCGTGGCGCCGCGATGAAGAAGAAGGAAGACGTTCATCGTATGGCGGAAGCCAACAAGGCATTTGCTCACTATCGCTGGTAGTTTGCGGCTGTAGTTGGGTTTTATGAAATTGCAGTACGGTCAGCGCCCGGATGGGCTGACCGCAGAGATTGGTAAGACGAACAGCGGACCTGGGGTTCGCAAGGAAAATATCCGTGGCTCGCACAGTACCTCTAAATCGTTGCCGGAACATCGGGATCATGGCGCACATTGACGCCGGAAAGACGACTTGCACCGAGCGCATTCTCTTCTATACGGGCATTACGCACCGTATCGGAGAAGTGCACGAAGGCACAGCGACCATGGATTACATGGAGCAGGAGCAGGAGCGCGGAATTACGATCACCTCCGCTGCGACGACCTGCACCTGGAACAATATCCGCATCAACATTATCGATACTCCTGGACACGTTGACTTTACCGCAGAGGTTGAGCGTTCGCTGCGTGTTCTGGACGGCGCGGTTGCGTTGTTTGATTCTGTGTCGGGTGTTCAGCCTCAGACGGAGACGGTTTGGCGTCAGGGCGACAAGTATCGCGTTCCCCGTATCTGCTTCGTGAACAAGATGGACAAGAACGGTGCGGACTTCGAGTTGGCCATGGAAACCATGCGCAAGCGTCTCGGAGCACGTGTGGTCGCCATTCAGATTCCGATCGGCGCGGAAGCGGGCTTCAAGGGCGTCATCGACCTGATGGAGATGAAGGCGATTCTCTGGCATGACGAGACGATGGGTGCCAAGTACTCAGTTGAAGCGATTCCTGAGAACCTGCAGAAGAAGGCGGAAGCTTTCCGTATGCAGTTGATCGAGATGGTTGCCGAGACTGACGATGAGATTCTCGTGCAGTTCCTCGATGGCGAGATGCCTACCTCGGCTCAGCTTAAGGCTGGCCTTCGCAAGGCGACTCTTGAAATGAAGCTTTTCCCTGTGCTTTGTGGATCGGCCTTCAAGAACAAGGGTGTTCAGACGCTGCTCGATGCAGTCGTTGATTATCTGCCCAGCCCTCTGGATATTCCTCCGATTGTTGGTCTGAACCCTGACAATATTGAAGAGCAGTTTATTCGTCATTCCGATGACAGCGAGCCGCTTTCAGCGCTGGGCTTCAAGACGATCAACGATCCGTTCGGCAAGCTTTGCTTCATCCGGGTTTATTCGGGTCAGCTGCGTACTGGCGATACGGTTCTGAATCCGCGCACTGGCAAGACGGAGCGCGTTGGTCGCCTCGTCAAGATGCACGCCAACAAGCGCGAGGACATTACCGAGATCATGGCCGGTGATATTTGCGCCTGCGTGGGTATGAAGGAACTGAAGACGGGCGATACGTTGTGCGCTCCTACTTCTCCGATTGCTCTCTCGGCGATCACCTTCCCGGAGACAGTTATTTCGGTGGCAATCGAGCCGAAGACCAAGGCTGACCAGGAAAAGATGGGCATCGCGCTTAGCCGTTTGGCTGACGAAGATCCTACCTTCAAGGTCAAGACCGACGAAGATTCAGGCCAGACGATCATCAGCGGTATGGGTGAGTTGCACCTGGAAATTCTGGTCGACCGTATGAAGCGCGAGCACAAGGTCGAGGCCAATGTCGGCGAGCCCAAGGTTGCGTTCCGCGAGACGATTCGCAAGGAAGCGGAAGCCGAAGGCAAGTACATTCGTCAGACCGGTGGTTCGGGCAACTACGGACATTGCAAGATTCGCATCAAGCCGAACGAGCCGGGCAAAGGCTACGAATTCATCAACGACACTAAGGGTGGATCGATTCCGAAGGAATTTATCAAGCCGATCGACCAGGGTATTCGCGAAGCGCTGGACGGCGGAATTCTCGCCGGCTTCCCGGTGGTCGATGTGATGGTTTCGCTGTATGACGGCAGTTATCATGATGTCGACTCGAACGAAATGGCGTACAAGATTGCCGGTTCGATGGCATTCAAGGAAGCCGCTCGCAAGGCCAGTCCCGTGCTTCTGGAGCCAGTGATGGCTGTCGAAGTGACGGTGCCGGAAGAGTTTGTCGGAACGATCATCGGCGATATCAACTCTCGCCGTGGCCGCATCGAATCGCTCGAGCATGCTGCTGGTTCGCAGTTGGTCAAGGCAATTGTGCCGCTGAAGGAAATGTTTGGTTACGTGAACGATATTCGTTCTTCCACGCAGGGTCGCGCATCGTACTCGATGCAGTTTGCCCGCTACGAAGAAGCGCCGCGGATGATTGCGGATGAGATTATCGGTCGCGCACAGGGCAAATAAGTTTTGTAGCGAGTTCGTTTTGGAGCTGGAGCCGGATGGCCGGCGCTCCTCAAGGGCAACAGGCAATACAAGCGACGAAAAGGATCTGGGGACTTTATGGCGAAGGAAAAATTTGACCGTTCTAAGCCGCACGTAAACGTAGGGACGATTGGTCACATTGATCATGGCAAGACGACGTTGACGGCAGCGATCACGAAGGTGTTGTCGAAGCACAACCCGAAGAACACGTTCCGTTC